>NZ_JAHBYG010000060.1 GCF_019636075.1 Ferrovibrio sp. | reverse complement strand
CAGGCATGAACACCGTGCTGCGCAAGCGCCAGGTGGCCAAGAAGGGCAGCAGCCTGGCGGAAAGCATCGAGCGCGATTTCCAATTGCTGGGCGCGCTGCATCAGTCCGGCCTGCCGATGGGTAGCCCTAAACTGGTCTGCACCGATGACAGCGTGATCGGCGCGCCATTCTACCTGCTCGACTTCGTGGCCGGCCGCAATTTCCGCGACCCCACCCTGCCCGGCATGGATGCCAAGCAACGCCAGGCAATCTATCTCGCCATGGCCGAGGCGATGGCCGCCGTGCATGCCATCGATACCGCCAGCACCCGATTACCGCAGAATGGCGATGGCAGCGACTATCTGCGCCGGCAGATTGCCGCCCTGCTGCAGCAGTATGCCGCCAACCGCACGGAAGACATCGCCGCCATGGACCGGCTGCTGGATTGGCTGCCGGCCAATGTGCCGCAGGCCGCCAAGCCCAGCCTGATGCATGGCAATTTCCGATTGGACAACCTGATCTTCCACCCTTCCGAACCCCGGGTGGTGGCGCTGCTGGATTGGGATCTTGCCAGCATCGGGCATCCGCTGGCCGATCTGGCCATCAACTGCATGCCCTGGCGCGTGACCATACCTGGCATGGGCAGCCTGCAGGGCGTGGATTTCATCGATAGCGGCATTCCCGGCGAACCCGATTATATCGCCGCCTATTGCCAGGCCGCCGGCCGCGACGGCATCCAGCATTGGAACTTCTTCCTGGCCTTCGCGCTGTTTCGCGTGGCGGTGATGGCCCAGGGCATCTTCAAGCGCGGCAGCGATAAAACCCCGCCAGGACAGGCGCCGGCGCCGGCCATAAAAGCCTATGGCGCATTGGTGCGCTCGGTGGCCAACCAGGCCTGGAACCTGGTGGATGGCGGCGACGATTGATCGCCGCCATCGTCAGGCCGACTCAGGATGCCAGGCCGCGGAAACTGCGCAGGGCGAAATCGGCCGCGCGGCCATAAACGGCAGCCTTCCACGGATTGGTATCGGTGTAGAAGGCATCGCGCATGATGCGCTTCAGCGCCCGGCCAAGCGGTGAATCCACCTCGCCGCGCGCATGCAGCCAATGATCGCCGCGCAGGGCGTTCATCACTTCAGGTACGGTTTGGGTGCCGTATTCCAGCGCCACGGCGGTCACTTCCACATTGGGGCCGAGATCGCTGAAAGCTTCCGGCAGCGTGCCGGTGACGACGGCCGAGGTAGATGAACCATCCTGCGGATTGGTCACCGACGGACCATACCAGGCCTTGGCACGCGGATAGGCCACGGCACCTTCGGCATTCACGAAAATCGGCTCGCCATAGCCCATCGGCCCGAGGCCTGTATGGTAATCCATGCCGGCGAATTTGCGCGTGCCGGCGGGCACATGCTCCTTCAGGATACGGCGCAGCGTGGTGTTGGACCAGGTGGGCTTGGTGCCGCCATGGAACAAGCCATCGGGATGGGTGTATTGCCCGCCCGACACGGCGGACTGGAAAGCCATCATGCCGTTCTTCTGCTGATAGGCGAGAATCTGCTTGTCGGCTTCGATCTTGGCCAGGCCGGTCCAATCGGCCGGAATCAACCAGGGATGCAATTCCCCGTACTGCTCATTCTTCGGCAGCGGCTTGGAAAAATCCTGGAAATTGCGGTTGAGGTCTACATTATCCTCGTTCACCCGCCGCACCCAGGCAAAGCCATGGGGATTGATGGCATGCACCATGATGATCTTGGTGTTGGGCGGCGCGGCCTCGAAAATGCCATCGACGAAAAAGCCGATCTGGCAGCCAGAGCCGCAGAAACCTTCCACGCCATGGGTGGCCGAGGTGGTGAAATACACCCGCTCGGCCTTTTCCGGGCCCAGCACCGCCACATCGGTGGTCAGCGTGTCGCCATTGGGCGCCAGTACGTTGGAGTTTTCATAGGCGACAAGCCTGGCACCGGCAGCGGTGGCGGCGGCGCGGAATTTGGCCCGCGCCTCGCCATAGCTGCCGGAGAAGTAACTGGCGACTGTCATGATGCGACTTCTCCTGGCTGATGAACAACCAGGATCAGTTCCAGCGCTGCAACTCCAGCCGGCCGATCTGGTTGCGATGAACTTCGTCCGGGCCATCCGCAAAGCGCAGGGTCCGGGCCTGGGCGTAAGAATAGGCCAAGAGCTGGTCGTCGGAAACACCCGAAGCGCCATGCACCTGCATGGCCCAGTCGATCACCTGGCAGGCCATGGTGGGCGCCGCCACCTTGATCATGGCGATTTCCTTGCGGGCGGCTTTGTTGCCCACGGTATCCATCTTCCAGGCGGCATGCAGGGTGAGGAAACGGGCCTGGTCGATCAGGATACGGGACTCGGCGATACGCTCCAGGGTCACGGTCTGCTCGGCGATCGGCTTGCCGAAAGCCACGCGGCTCTTGGCGCGCTTGCACATCTTTTCCAGGCTGCGCTCGGCCAGGCCGATCAGTCGCATGCAATGGTGGATGCGGCCCGGACCCAGGCGACCCTGCGCGATCTCGAAGCCCCGGCCCTCGCCCAGCAGGATATTGCTGGCCGGCACCCGCACATTCTCGAACAATACCTCGCCATGGCCATGCGGCGCATCGTCATAGCCGAACACCGGCAACATGCGCTTCACCTTCACGCCGGGCGTGTCGCGCGGCACCAGGATCATGGATTGCTGCAGATACTTGTTGGGATTGTTGGCGTCGGTCTTGCCCATGAAGATGATGATCTTGCAGCGCGGATCGCCGATGCCGGAGGTCCACCATTTGCGGCCGTTGATCACGTAATGATCGCCATCGCGGGTGATCGAGCTTTCGATATTGGTGGCGTCCGACGACGCCACTGCCGGCTCTGTCATGGCGAAGGCGGAGCGAATCTTGCCTTCCAGCAGCGGCTCCAGCCATTGCTTCTTATGCGTTTCGGTGCCGTAGCGCTCGATGGTTTCCATGTTGCCGGTATCGGGTGCCGAACAGTTGAACACTTCCGGCGCCAGGAAGGAGCGGCCCATGATCTCGCACAGCGTGGCGTATTCCGCATTCTTCAGGCCGGCGCCGCGATGGGAATCGGGCAGGAACAGATTCCACAAGCCCTTCGCCTTGGCCTTGGCCTTCAGCTCTTCCACCACCTTGGTGGGCTCCCAGCGATCGCCTTCGGCGATCTCGGCGAAGAAACGATCTTCGTTGGGATAGACATGCTCTTCCATGAAGCCGGAGACCTGCTCCTGCAATTGCTTCACGCGTTCGGAGTGATTGAAATCCATGGTTTCCGTCCCGGCTAGATATTCAGGCTCGATTGTTTGCTGAGCCGACTTTATCTGCGACTGCCGAAAAAAGCACGCAGCAGCGTTACGCTTTCCGTTGCGGCAATACCGGGATAGACCTCGGGTGCGTGATGGCATGTGGCATGTGCGAAGACGCGCGGGCCATGCAGCACGCCGCCGCCCTTGGGATCTTCCGCGCCGAAATACACCCGCCGCAGCCGCGCAAACGAGATCGCACCGGCGCACATCGGGCAGGGTTCCAGCGTCACGTAAAGATCACAGCCCTCCAGGCGCTCCGATTGCTGAGCATCGCAGGCACGCCGGATCGCCAGCAGCTCGGCATGGGCAGTGGGATCGTTCAGCGCCCGGGTTTCGTTGCCGGCCATGGCCAGCACCCGGCCGCTGGCGCCTTCAACGATCACCGCCCCCACTGGCACCTCGCCCCGCGCGGCCGCCAGACGGGCCTGCTCCAGGGCCTGTTGCATGTAACTGTTCATGGCTGCAGACCCTGGGGCAGCCAAATCCTCCCGTCAAGTATAGTTGCCCCAAACCGGAGTTGCCCTCGCGTCTGGCCCGGCCTATAACCCCGCCATGAGCAAATCTCCCGCCCCGCTGATCGGCCTGACCCTGGATTCCGAGGAAGCCGGCGGCTATTCGAAATTCCCCTGGTATGCCCTGCGGCAGAATTACTGTTCGTCGGTGAGCGAAGCCGGCGGCGTGCCGCTGGTATTGCCCCATGAACCCGCCGCGGTTGAGCGCTATATTGATCTGCTGGATGGCCTGATCGTGACCGGCGGCGCCTTCGATGTGGATCCGGCCTTGTTCGGCGCCGATGCCAAGCATGAAAGCGTGACCACCAAGGCCAACCGCACGCAGTTTGAATGGGCGATCACCAAGGGCATGCTGGCACGCAACAAGCCGGTGCTGGGCATCTGCGGCGGCCAACAATTGCTGAACGTGGTGCTGGGCGGCACGCTGATCCAGCATATCCCCGATGCGGTACCCAATGCCCTGGCCCATGAGCAACCCAATCCACGCGATCAAGCCGGCCATAGCGTGCGCATCGCCGCCGGCAGCCGGCTGCATGCCATCGTGGGCCGCGATGAATTGCCGGTGAATTCGGCGCATCACCAGGCGGTGGACAAGCCGGCGCCAGGCTGCATCGTGGATGCGGTAGCGCCCGATGGCGTGATCGAAGGGATCGAACACCCGGATTACCGCTTCTGCATCGGCGTGCAATGGCATCCGGAATTCTTCATTTCAGAAGGCGATCGCGCGCTGTATGCCGCCTTCATCGAGGCAGCAAAATCATGAGCGATACATCAGAAAAGACCGGGGAGCGCATCGCCAAGCGGCTGGCCCGGGCCGGCCTGTGCTCGCGCCGCGATGCCGAACGCTGGATCGCCGAAGGCCGCGTGGTGGTGAATGGCAAGGTGCTGGACAGCCCCGCCCTCAATGTTTCGGAAACCGACCATATCGTGGTGGATGGCAAACCGCTTTCGGCGCCCGAGCGCACGCGTTTGTGGATGTATCATAAGCCGCGCGGACTGATGACCACCCACCGCGACCCGGAAGGCCGCCCCACCGTATTCGGTTCGCTGCCTGCCGGCATGCCGCGCGTGATCTCGGTCGGGCGGCTGGATTTCAATTCGGAAGGCCTGTTGCTGCTGACCAACGACGGCACCCTGGCGCGCAAGCTGGAACATCCCAGCAATGGCTGGCTGCGGCGCTATCGTGTGCGCGTGCATGGCCAGGTGGTGGAAGCGCATCTGCAAAGGCTGAATAACGGCGTGACCATCGATGGCGTATCCTATGGCAGCATCGCAACCTCGCTGGAGCGCCAGCAAGGCGACAATGCCTGGCTGCTGCTTGGCCTGCGCGAAGGCAAGAACCGCGAAATCCGCAAAGTGATGGAGTATCTCGGCTATCCGGTGAGCCGGCTGATCCGCGTCTCTTATGGTCCTTTCCAGCTCGGTTCGCTGGAACAGGGCGAGGTGAAGGAAATTCCCGGCAAGGTGCTGGCCGAACAGCTTGGCGAAAAGCCCGCCCGCCCCGCCGGCTCCAAGCCCGCCCGCGCGAAAAAGGCCTGAGCCATGCGCATCGTGGGCGGCAGCCATCGCGGGCGCCCGCTGCTGGCGCCGCCGGAGCAGACCACCCGGCCCACCACAGACCGCGTGCGCGAAGCGCTATTCAATATCCTGCTGCATGCCCCATCGCTGTTTTCCGAAGCCGGCCGCAGCCGGCTGCAGGATGCCATCGTGATCGATGCCTTTGCCGGCAGCGGCGCGCTGGGCTTCGAGGCGCTGTCGCGCGGCGCACGGCACGCCTATCTGTTCGAGATCGACCCGCAGGCCCGGCGCATCATCCAGCGCAATGCCGAGAACCTAAAGCTGGCCGACCGCATCACCCTGCGGGCCACCGATGCGCGCCAGCCCGGCAAGGCGATGCCGCCTGCCGACATGGTGTTTCTCGATCCGCCTTATCGCTCCGGCCTGGGCGGGCCGGTGCTGTTGCAACTCGATCAGGCTGGCTGGCTCAAGCCCGATGCCCTGGCCATCGTGGAAACCGATGCCAAAGGCAGCTTTGATGCGCCAGATGGCTTCGATCTGCTGGAGGACCGCCAGCAGGGCCCCGCCCGGCTCACATTTCTCAGGAAAAAGCTTTAAGCGTCGCCGCGCGGAATCCAGGGAATCGACGTGACCTCGATGCCCTCGTCGGACAATTCCTTGGCTTCCTCAGGGCTGGCCTCGCCATAGATGTTGCGGTGCTCGGCATCGCCGTAATGCATCTTGCGGGCTTCTTCGGGAAATTCACTGCCCACGTAATCGGCATTGCGTTCCACATGCTCGCGCAACTGCAACAAGGCCTGGCGCGCCGCCTGGGCCTGCTTGGCTTCGTCGGCGGCACGGGCCTCGCTGGAGCGGGCCAGACGCGGCGCCATCGGCGCCTTGCTGATCTTGTGGCTGTTGCAGACCGGACAATGCACCTGCTTGCGGCCGCGCTGACGGTCGTAGGTGCTGCTATCCTGAAACCAGGCCTCGAAGACATGCCCGGAATCGCATTTGAGTTCGTACTTGATCATGCCCTGTTGCTTGCTTTCGCCGGGGAGCGGCAAGTATTCATAATCACGGGGATAATACATGGGGTAGATGGGCGTGGATAGCAAGGGGGAAGCAGGCGCGAGCCAGGCCTCGGCCTGGATTCGGCGCTGGGCGCGGCATGTGCAAACCGGTGCGGACATGCTGGATCTGGCCTGCGGTTCGGGCCGCAATGGCCGGCATTTCCTTGCCCTGGGCCATCCCGTGCTGTTCCTGGATATCGACCTTTCCGGCCTGACCGATCTGCAAGGGCAACCGGGCGTGGAGCTGCTGGCGGCCGATCTGGAAAACGGCAGCCCATGGCCGCTGGGAAACCGCCAATTCGGCGTGGTAGTGGCCACCAACTATCTCTGGCGACCGCTGTTTCCGCACGTGATCCGCGCCACTGCGCCAGGCGGCCTGCTGCTGTATGAAACCTTCCTGCGTGGCCAGGAAAACCATGGTCGCCCGACCAACCCGGATTTCCTGCTGGCCGAGAATGAATTATTCGAACGGCTAAAGGACAGCTTCCATATCCTGGCTTTCGAGCAGGGCGAGGAAACCGAGCCTAAGCCAAGCTGTCGCCAGCGCATTGCCGCGGTGAAGCGATGAGCGCCCCTGAAATGCCGACCGAGCGGCTTATGCTGCGGGGTTTCCGCCCCGAGGATTGGCGCGTGCTGGCGCGTTTTTACAGCGATGATTCGGTGATGCGCCACATGCTGCCCGGGCGCGGCCTGACGCCCAAGGATGCAGAGCAGCGCGCCAAGAGCAACATCCACAATTTCAACGAATCCTGGCGTGAACGCGGCTATGGCGTCTGGGCCGTGGCCAGCCGCGAAAGCGGCCATCTGATCGGCCAATGCGGCCTGCGCTTCGTGCCCGAAGCCTATGACGGCAAAGGCGCGGTGGAATTGCTCTATCTGCTCAACAAGACCCATTGGGGCAAGGGGCTGGCATCGGAGGCGGCCAATGCGGCCGTGCGCCATGCCTTCAACGCCACCGCCCTGCCGGCTCTGTTCGCGGTCACCTCGCCGCAGAATGCCGGCTCGCGCAATGTGCTGCGCAAGCTGGGCTTCCAGGAACAGGGCATGCGCGTACTATGGGAACGCGACGTGCTCTGGCACGATCTGGCGAAACAGGATTAGACGAAAAAATCCGGAATCAGTTCGGTCTCCGCTACGCCATCATGGCGATAAACGGAAAGATCGGTGATGCCGGCCTCGCGCAGCACGTCGTCGTCGATGAAGAAATTGCCGCTGCAATCGCGGCTGGGCTTGGTGAGGATCAGATGCGCGGCATCGGCCATGATGTCTGGCTTGCGGCAGCGCAGGCGGAAATCCGGCCCCGTGATCACATTCATCGCATCGGTATCCACCGCGGTGCGCGGCCAAAGCGCATTCACCGCCACGCCCTTCTTGCGGAATTCGCCGGCCATGCCCAGCACGCACATGCTCATGCCGAATTTGGCCATCGTGTAGGCCACATGGGGCGAGAACCAGCGCTCCTCCATATTCAGCGGCGGCGATAGATTGAGAATATGCGGATTGGCCGCCTTGAGCAGATAGGGCAAAGCCTTCTGCGAACACAGATAGGTGCCGCGCGTATTGATCTGATGCATCAGATCATAGCGCTTCATCGGGGTTTGCAGGGTGCCGGTGAGGCTGATGGCGGATGCGTTGTTGATCAGGATGTCGATGCCGCCGAATGTTTCCGCTGCTTTCGCCATCGCGGCCTCCACCGCCGCTTCATCGCGCACATCCACGGCCAGCGGCAGCGCCTTGCCGCCGGCGGCCTCGATGGCCTCGGCGGCGGTATAGATAGTGCCGGGCAGCTTGGGGTGCGGTTCGGTGGTTTTGGCCGCCACAACGATATTGGCGCCATCGCGCGCCGCCCGTTTGGCAATCGCCAGGCCGATGCCGCGGCTGGCGCCGGTGATGAACAGGGTCTTGCCCTTCAGATCGGCCATACGCCCCTCCCCTTGGTTTTTTATGGAAAGCCTATTGCGCCGCCATGGCGATATCCGCACGCTGATACTCATACACGCCCGCCGCATTCAGCCGGCGCTCGATCAGGCCCTCGCCGATCAGATGATGCAGATGCGCCAGCGCCTCGCCGGTGGCCAGTTGCAGATGGCCGCTGATATCGCGCTTGAACAGCAGCGGCAGCGTATCCATCACGGTATGGGGCTTTTCCAGCGCAAGCATCAGCGCATCCAGCCGTTCGCGGTGGTGCCGCTTTAGATAAGCGATACGTGCCGGCAGGCCGGTGAAGGCATCGCCATGGGCCGGCAGCACCAGCACATCGGCGGGCAGATCCACGAACTTGTCGAGCGAACGCAGATACAGCGTAAGCGAACGGGCATCGGGCTCGCCGGGATAAACGCCGATATGCGGCGAGATGCGCGGCAGCACCTGGTCGCCCGAGATCAGGATATTCAGCGACGGGCTATAAAGGCAGGCATGCTCCGGCGAATGGCCGCGCCCCACGATCACCTGCCAATCGGTATCGTTGATGCGGATATGGTCGCCTTCCACGATACGGGTATAGCTGCGCGGAATCGGGCTGACATGGCGTTTGAAATTGCCGAAGCCCCGGCTGCGCATCTCGTCGATCGCCGCTTCGCTGAAGCCGGCACGGCGATAGAACTGGATATCGGCTTCCGGCACTTCCGGCAAAGCCTCCAGTTCCAGCATGCGGCCGAAACTCCATTCGCCCAACGTCATCCAAAGCGGCGCATCCCAGCGCTGCTGCAGCCAGCCGGCCAGCCCCAGATGATCGGGGTGGAAATGGGTGCAGATCAGCCGCGTGATCGGCCGACCCTGCAGATATTTATCGAAAATGCCCTCCCAGATCTGCTGGATCTTCGGGGTCAGCAAGCCGGTATCCACCAGGGCCCAGCCATCATTGTCGCGCAGCAGCCAGAGATTGATGAAATTCAGGCCCGGAATCGGAATCGGCATACGCAGCCAGAACACGCCCGGCCGCACTTCCAGCGCCTCGCCCTCCTGCGGGCGCGGGCCAGCCGGATGCTCGGCAAAGGGGTATATCAGGCCAATCTCGCCTTCATGGCGTTCAGACACGGGAACACGTCCTTGCGATGGGGGGCAATTTTTTATCTAGGCCCCTAGTGTATGGGGCGCTTTACGTAAGCGTCAATCCGGCTGAAGGCAGGTTTGACGCTAGGGAACCAGGTGTTTCACGTGAAACAGAAACTGCCAAAAATTCCCCCAGGCCAGAAAAGACCTGGGGTTATCAAGCGGTTACGCCCGCAGCAGATCGGCGTTGGCGGCCTGGATATCGGCGGCGCTGGAGCGGGCGCTGGCGCAGCGGCCGGGCACGGCGCTGAGCACCTGCTCGGCATAGAAACGCGCGGAGAGCAGCTTGGACTGGAAATACGGATCGGTGGAACCGGCCGCGATTTCCGCCTTGGCAGCGAGCGCCAGGCGGGCCAGCAGCCACCCGCCCACGGTTTCGGAAAACGCGCGGTGGAACGGCGTGGCGCCGGCAAGCGCCACATTCGCATCCTTGCCCAACGCACCCACGATCCATTCTGTGGTGCCACGCAGGGCGGCAACCGCGTTGCCAAGTTCGGCACGCATCGCGGCCAGCTCGGGGCCGGCGGCATCGAGCTTTTGCAAGATGCCGTCGATAGCGGCAAACAGGCGCTGTACGGTTTCGCCGCCCTGCAGGCCGAGCTTGCGACCCACCAGGTCTATGGCCTGGATGCCATTGGTGCCTTCATAGATCGGCAGAATGCGGGCATCGCGGTAATGCTGCGCGGCGCCGGTCTCCTCGATGAAACCCATACCGCCATGGATCTGCACGCCGATGGAAGCCACTTCCACGCCCACATCGGTGGACCATGCCTTGCTCAGCGGCGTGAGCAATTCCACCAGCGCCTTCCAATCGCCGGCTGCGGCCTTGTCGGTTTCATGATGCGCGCGATCGATTGCCGCGCCGTTCAGATAGATCAATGCACGCAGGGCCTCGGTCTGGCTTTTCATCAGCAGCAGATTGCGGCGTACATCGGGATGCTCGATGATCGAGACATGCTGCTCGGCATTCATGCCCGGCAAACGGCCCTGTTTGCGGTTTTCGGCATAATCCAGCGCCTGCTGATAGGCACGCTCGGCAATCGCCAGGCCCTGGCAACCCACGCTGAGGCGGGCGTTGTTCATCATCGTGAACATGCAGCGCATGCCCTGGTTCTCGCCGCCCAGCAGCCAGCCGATGCATTCGCCGTTATCGCCATAGCTCATCACGCAGGTGGGGCTGGCATGGATGCCCAGCTTGTGTTCCAGCGACACCACGCGCAGATCGTTGCGCTTGCCGGGATTGCCATCGGCATCGGGCAGGAATTTCGGCACGATGAACAGCGAGATGCCCTTGGTGCCGGCCGGTGCATCGGGCAACCGGGCAAGCACCAGATGCACGATATTCTCGGCCATATCGTGTTCGCCATAGGTGATGAAAATCTTCATGCCGCTGATGCGGTAGGTGCCATCGCCATTGGGCACCGCCTTGCTTTTCAGCGCCCCCACATCCGAACCCGCCTGCGGCTCGGTGAGATTCATGCTGCCGCTCCACTGGCCCGATACCATCTTGGGCAGATACAGCGCCTTCTGCTCGGGCGTGCCATGGGCGATGATGGCATCGATGGCGCCCTGGGTGAGCAACGGGCAGAGCGAAAACGACAGGTTGGCGGCCTGGATCATCTCCTGCACCGCCATGGTGGTAGCCCAGGGCATGCCGCCGCCGCCGATCTCCTCGGCGAATGGCATGCCATTCCAGCCAGCGGCAACGAATTGCTTGTAGGCATCGGCGAACCCATCGGCGGTGCGCACCGTGCCATTTTCGATACGGGCGCCCTGCTTGTCGCCATTGCGGTTCAACGGCGACAGCACGCCTGCGGAGAATTTCGCCGCCTCATCCAGCACCGCCGTTGCGGTTTCCGGATCGGCATTGGCAAGACCCGGCAACTGGCTGAGGCCATCGAGATCGGCCACATGGCGCAGCACGAAACTCATATCCTTGACCGGAGCTTGGTATTCCATGGCGCATTCTCCCTAACTTAAGCGAAATCGGCGTATAATATGGCCCGGCGCGGCTGGTAAGCCAATGCGCAGCACGGTAGACAATCGGCCGCATGGGCTATGTGACACGAGATGAAGCCGCCCGCCGCCTTCTGGCCGGAGACGTGGTGGCTATCCCTACGGAAACCGTTTACGGCCTGGCGGCGGATGCCACCAATGCCGCAGCGGTTGCGCGTATTTACGCGGCCAAGGGGCGGCCGGATTTCAATCCGCTGATAAGCCATATCGCCGACCCCACCCAACTGGCCGGCCTGACCTTGCCTGATTCACGCGCCGACAGGCTGGCGGCGGCGTTCTGGCCCGGCCCGCTCACCCTGGTGTTGTCCCGCGCCCCGAACTGCCCGGTGGTGGCGGCCGTATCGGCCGGGCTGGATAGCCTGGCGGTTCGGATACCGTCTCATCCCCTGGCGCGCGAGTTGCTGGCCATGGTGGGCCGCCCGGTGGCAGCCCCCTCGGCCAACCGTTCGGGCCATGTATCGCCGACAACGCCCGAGCATGTGCTGGCCTCGCTGGGCCCGGATATGCCGGTGCTGGATGGCGGGCCCTGCCAGGTGGGACTGGAATCCACCGTAGTGGGCCTGACCGGGCCGCAGCCCCTGCTGCTGCGCCCAGGCGGCATCGCAGTCGAAACCATCGAGGCCGTGCTGGGCGAACGGCTGGGCCATCCACAGGATGCCAAGCTGCAAAGCCCCGGCATGCTGCTGAAGCATTATGCGCCTGCACTGCCTTTGCGGCTGGACGCCACGGCCCCGCTGCCTGGCCTGCGCGAGGGCCTGCTCAGTTTCGGCCCCGTGCCGGCAGGCTTCGCGGCACAATATAGCCTGAGCGCAAGTGGCGACGCGGCTGAGGCCGCCGCCAATCTCTATGCCGGGCTGCATGCCCTGGACCGGACGGATCTGCAGGGCATCGCCGTGGCGCCGATCCCGGAAGCCGGACTGGGCGCGGCGATCAACGACCGGCTGCGCCGGGCCGCAAGGGGACGATAGGCCGCACGGGGCAGCAGACGACACGTGCTGGCCGGCTGGCGGTTGCGGTAGGCGGCCGCATGGCTTTAGATGCCGGGCATGACACATCTTGCACCCGATCTACTCGACCGTTTCCGCGCCATTGTAGGCCCCAAGGGCTGGACCTCCGATCCGGCCGATCTTGCACCGCATCTGGTTGAATGGCGCGATCTCTATCAGGGCGCCACCCCGCTGCTGCTGAAGCCCGCCAGCACCGAGGAAGTGGCTGCCATCGTGAAGCTTGCCAGCGAAACCGGCACCAAGCTGGTGCCGCAGGGCGGCAATACCAGCCTGGTGGGCGGCGGCATCCCATTCGACACGAATGATGAAATCATTGTCTCGCTCACCCGCATGAACCGCGTGCGCGCCATCGATGTGCTGAACGATACAATCACCTTGGATGCCGGCTGCGTGCTGCAGCAAGTGCAAAATGCCGCGCGTGAGGCCGGCCGGCTCTATCCGATGTCGATCGGCTCGGAAGGCAGTTGCACCATCGGCGGCAATCTCTCCACCAATGCCGGCGGCAATGCCGTGCTGCGCTACGGCAACAGCCGCGACCTGGTTCTGGGCCTGGAAGTGGTGCTGGCCGATGGCCGCATCTGGAACGGCCTGCGCGGCCTGCGCAAGGACAATACCGGCTACGATCTGAAAGACCTCTTCATCGGCGCCGAAGGCACCCTGGGCATCATCACCGGCGCGGTGCTGAAACTATATCCGCTGCCCAAGGCCTATGGCACCGCCTTCACCGCCGTGCCCAGCCCGCAAGCGGCCATTGAATTGCTCAGCCTGGCAAAAGACCTGAGCGGCGGCGCCGTGACCGGCTTTGAATTGCTGCCGCGCATCGGCCTGGATTTCGTGGTGAAGCATACGCCGAGCTGCCAGGATCCCATCGCCGACCGGCATCCCTGGTATGTGCTGATGGAGTTGAGCGCCCAGCGCGACGATGGCAGCATTGATGCCGTGCTGGAAAGCCTGCTGGAACAAGGGCTGGAGCGCGGCCTGGTGCTGGATGCGGCGATTGCGCAATCGGAAGCCCAACGCGCGGCCTTCTGGAAAATCCGCGAGGCGATGTCTGGCGCGCAAAAGCCCGAAGGCGGCTCGATCAAATGCGATATCTCGGTGCCGGTTTCCAGCATGCCGGCCTTTATCGAAAAGGCCACCAAAGCGGTGGAAGCCGTGATCCCCGGCGTGCGCATCGTGGCCTTCGGCCATATCGGCGACGGCAATGTGCATTTCAACCCATCCCAACCGGTGGATTGGAAACGCGAGGATTTCCTGGCCCGTTGGGATGAAGTGAGCACCATCATCCACGATATCGCCCACGGCTTTAACGGCTCGATCAGCGCCGAGCATGGCCTGGGCCGCATGAAGGTGGACGAAATCACCCACTACAAATCGGCGCTGGAAATCGAGCTGATGCAGCGTATCAAGCGGGATTTCGACCCCAACAATATCCTGAATCCCGGCAAGGTGGTGCGGGTCTGAGCAGTTGGGCAGGCCTGAACGGCCAGCGCGCGGGTTGCTCTCTAGCCGCTTATTTCTGGCCACTTATTTCTGGCCACTTATTTCTGGCCACTTATTTCTGGCCACTTATTTCTGGCCGCTTATTTCTGGCCACTCATAGCGTCACCACCGCACGTGGTGCGGCGGTCCATGCCTGACAGAGCAAAGCCGCTGAAGGATGGATGCCCGCAACGAGTGCGGGCATGACGAAAGAGCCTATGATTTCATCGGAACCGGCACGAAGCGCGGTTCGCCGTTGCGCAGAATCTGCAACAAAGCAATCTTGCGCTTGGCATCGCGTAGGGATTTCAGCATCTCGCTGACTTCGTCGGGGCTGCGCACCTCGACCTGTGCCACTTCCACGATCACGTCGCCGGCACGCACATCGCGTTTGGCCGCAGGGCCATCCTGCTCCACATCCACGATCACCACACCGCGCACGTCATCCTTGATGTCGAAACGCTTGCGGGTCTCGGCATTCAGCGGCGCCACGCGCACGCCCAGGTCGGCCAGGGCGGTTTCGCCCCGCGCCGCACGCGGCTTGGCGTCGTTGGATTTGGCCGGTGCCGCTTCGGCCGAGGCCATGGCGGCTTCCAGTTCGCCAAGGGTGGCGCGCACGGTAACCTTCTTGCCCTTGCGCATCACCTCCACCGACACGGCCTTGCCGACCGTGGTTTCGGCCACTGCGCGGGTGAGTGCGTTGGGCGATGCCACCGGTTTGCCATCCAGCGACACGATCACGTCGCCCGACTGGATGCCGGCCTTCTCGGCCGGGCCGCCCGGCAGCACCTTGGCCACCAGCGCGCCGCGCGCCTTGTCGAGCCCCAGATCTTCCACCATCTCGTCGGTGACCGATTGGATCTGCACACCGAGCCAGCCGCGCTTGGTGCGGCCGAACTCGATCAATTGCTGCACCACGGGACGCGCCATGTTGGACGGTACGGCAAAGCCGATGCCGATTGAGCCGCCGGATTGCGAGAAGATTGCGGTGTTGATGCCGATCACCTCGCCATTGCGATTGAACAGCGGGCCGCCGGAATTGCCCTTGTTGATCGAGGCGTCGGTCTGAATGAAATCGTCGTAACGGCCGGCCCCGATATCGCGGCCGCGCGCCGACACGATGCCGGCCGTAACCGTGCCGCCCAAGCCGAGCGGATTACCGATTGCCAGCACCCATTCGCCCACCCGCAACTTGCCTGAATCGCCCCAGGCAATCGGCTTCAGCGGCTGTTTGGATTCCACCTTCAGCACGGCCATGTCGGTTTCCGGGTCGCGGCCGACGATCTTGGCAGGCAGTTCGGTATTGTCGTGCAGAATCACCCGCACTTCATCGGCCTCGGCGATCACGTGGTTGTTGGTGACGATATAACCGCGCGCATCGATGATGAAGCCCGAGCCCAGCGAGGAGACCTGCCGGGGCGCGCGATTGCCGCCGCCCTGGCCACGCTGCTGGCGGTCGAAGAAATCCTTGAAGAATTCCTCGAACGGCGAGCCCGGCGGGAATTGCGGCATGCCCTCAGGCAATGCGC
Source organism: Ferrovibrio sp. (assembly GCF_019636075.1). Taxonomy (GTDB): domain Bacteria; phylum Pseudomonadota; class Alphaproteobacteria; order Ferrovibrionales; family Ferrovibrionaceae; genus Ferrovibrio. The sequence goes on along the minus strand of NZ_JAHBYG010000060.1, from coordinate 4,898 downwards.
CGCCGCTGCGGCCCTTCACCGTCTGCGTGGTGGAGATATTCACCACGCTAGGCAGCAACTGTTCGGACAGATCGGCGAAATCGCCGTCCGGCGCCCTGGCCTCGGCCGGCCCGGCTGCCGGCAGGATCCAACCTGCCGCCATGCCGGCGGCCAACACCGCGGCGAAGAACCGACCCCGCAAACCCGGCTCGAACAGACTCATGGTAGCCTCCTGGCTAGATAACTCGGCTCAACGACCTACCCAGGGTTACTTGCGCGGTGCGCGAGAACCACCGGGGCTTTCGTTGAAGTAGCGGAAAAACTCTGAATCGGGCGACAACACCATGGTCGTATCGCTCTGCTGCAAAGCCTTACCATAAGCCTGCAACGAACGATAGAAGGCGTAGAATTCCGGATCCTGATTTGCCGCCTCGGCGAAAATCTTGGTACGGCTGGCATCGCCTTCACCGCGCAGGATTTCCGACTGCCTGCGGGCATCGGCCAGCAGGATGGTGCGCTGGCGTTCGGCATCGGCACGGATGCGCTCACCCAGCTCGGCGCCGGTTGCACGCTGTTCCTTGGCCTCGCGCTCACGCTCGGTCTGCATCCGGCGGAAGATCGCCTGACCGATCGCTTCGGGGAAATCGGCGCGCTTGATGCGCACATCCACGATATCGATGCCAAGGCGCTTGGCATTCTCTTCCAGCACCACGCTCACCGCCTGCATGGCAGCCGGGCGGTCGCCGGAAACGATAGCGGTGGCATCCAGCTTGCCGAAGGCGCCGCGCAATGCGTTGGCCACCGAAGGCGACAGGTTGTTGCGCAACTGCGCCTCGGTCCGCACGGTCTGGTAATAGAGCAGCGGATCGACGATGCGGTAGCGCACGAAGCTATCCACCACCAGGCGGCGGCGGTCGGTGGTGAGGATTTCCTCCGGCTGGGCATCCAGCCCGAGAATGCGCTTATCGAAATAGATCACGTCCTGCACCAGCGGAATCTTGAAATGCAGGCCCGGCTCGGTGATCACCCGACGCGGATCGCCGAACTGCACGACAAGCGCGGTTTGCGCCTGATGCACGGTGAACAGCGACAGGAACAGACCGAAGGCGATGACAACCAGCGCGCCGCCGAGAATGAAAATACGGTTCATGGCGGACCTCACTTCTTTTTCTGCAGTTCGGGCAGCGGCAGATAGGGTACAACGCCCTGGCCGGCTCCCGACTGGTTATCCAGCAGCACCTTGTTGGTGCCGCGCAGGATCTGTTCCATGGTCTCGATGTACATGCGCTTGGCGGTCACGTCCTTGGCCACCTTGTATTCATTGTAAACCGAGATGAAACGCGCCGCCTCACCCTGGGCATTGGCGATGGTTTCCTGCTTGTAGGCCTCGGCCTGCTGCAAGAGACGCTGCGCCTCGCCACGGGCACGCGGCAGGATGTCGTTACGATAGGCCTCGGCCTCGTTCTGCGCACGCTCGCGGTCCGCCTGGGCGGCCTGCACGTCGCGGAAAGCATCGATCACCGATTGCGGCGGTTCGGTGCGCTGCAAGGCAATCTGGTTGATGCTGATGCCGGCGCCGTAATCGTCCAGCACCTTTTGCAGCAATTGCCGGGTATCGTCGGCCACCTTGGTGCGGCCATCGGTGAGGATGAACTGAATCTGGTTCTTGCCCACCACTTCGCGCATGGCGCTTTCCGCCACCTGCTTGATGGTGCGGGCCGGATCGGAAACGTTGAACAGGAATTGCTGCGGATCCTTCACCTGCCACAGCACGGTGAAATCGATATCGACGATATTTTCGTCGCCGGTCAGCATCAGGCTCTCTTCCGGCACATCGCGCTGCTGGCCCGAACGGCCGGAAATGTCGCCGATGGTGCGGAAGCCGATTTCCTCGCGGTTCACGGTGGTGACCCGCGGGGTCAGCACACTTTCAACCGGCCAGGGCCAATGCCAGCGCAGGCCGGGCTGCGTGATATAGGCAAAACGGCCGAAGCGCAGCACAACGCCGGCCTCGTTGGTATCAACACGGTAGATGCCGCTGGCCATCCATACGGCAATGGCGGCCACGATCAGCAGGATGATGCCACGGCCCGAAATATCGCCGCCGGGCATCAGGTTGCGCATACGGTCTTGCCCCTTGCGCAGCAAGTCCTCCAGATTGGGGGGCGTGGGGCCGCCGAAACCGCCACCGCCGCCACCGCCACCCGAGGGGCCATTGCCGCGTGGGCCCTGGCCCCAGGGACCGCGCCCACCGCCGCCGCCTTGCCAACCGCCACCGCCGCCTTGATTGCTCCAGGGCATCTTAAATCCTTCCGCTGGCGGGCCTCGTCTGGCCCGCATTTTCCTTCGCTATCAGGCCTGCGCCGCCCAAAGTTTGCCGCAGCCCGCCTTTTTGGCATCGCCCCCCGGCAGGACCGACCGGTTTCCACCAAATCCGGCATTTGCCAGATGGCTGTTTGCCCAGGCCCCGACGACGCGATATATCACCTCTCCGTCGGCAGTTTCGCGGCCAACAGACAGGCAAGCGAGAATATTGGAACGATTACGGGGATTTCAAGCATGACCGGGGTTGATGAAGCGCGGATTCTCGAAGCACTGCGCGGTGTTGTGGACACCGATCATGGCAAGAATGTGATCGATCTGGGCATGATTTCCGGCCTGGTGGTCAAGAGCGGCAATGTCGGCTTCGTGCTGGAAGTGCCCGCCGCCCAGGGCGCCGCCAAGGAGCCGCTGCGCAAAGCCTGCGAACAGGCTGTATTGGCGCTGCCAGGGGTTACATCGGCCACGGTGGTGCTGACGGCACAAAGCCAGGGCGCCGGACCAGGGAAGCCTCAACCCGCCCATCGCGGTACTCAAGCACCCCACAGCCACAGCCATGGCGCCCCGGCAACGGCCGCCAAGCCTGCGGTGGGTGAAAAACTGAATCTGCCTGGTATCAGAAATGTGATCGCCGTGGCCTCGGGCAAAGGCGGCGTGGGCAAATCCACCACCGCTGTAAACCTGGCCCTGGCTATGCAGCGGCTGGGCCGCAAGGTGGGGCTGCTGGATGCCGATGTTTACGGCCCCTCGGTGCCCCGCCTGCTGGGGGTTTCCGGCAAACCGCAATCCCCCGATGGCAAGCGCCTGAAGCCGATGGTCGGCTGGGGTATGCCCACCATGTCGATGGGCTATCTGGTGGCCGAAGACACGCCGATGATCTGGCGCGGCCCGATGGTGATGAGCGCGCTGGAGCAGATGCTGCGCGATGTGGATTGGGGCGAGCTGGACGTGCTGGTGGTGGACATGCCGCCCGGCACCGGCGATGCCCAGCTGACCATGGCGCAGCGCGTGCCGCTGGCCGGCGCCGTTATCGTTTCCACGCCGCAGGACATCGCGCTGCTGGATGCCCGCAAGGGCCTGAACATGTTCCGCCGCGTGGATGTGCCGGTGCTCGGCATCGTGGAGAATATGAGCTATTTCTGCTGCCCCAATTGCGGCCATCGCAGCGATATTTTCGCGCATGGCGGCGCACGCCGCACGGCAGAAGAACTGGGCTGCGATTTCCTTGGGGAATTGCCGCTGGAAATGGCGATCCGCGAAACCTCCGATAGCGGCCAGCCGATCGTGGCCAGCCGGCCCGATAGCGATCAGGCCAAGGCCTATCTGCCGATTGCCGAACAGATCCTGGCCAAGTTGGATAAATCCACCGCCCGTGGCCCGCGTATCGTGGTGAGTTGAGGCTTACAATTCCTCGCCGGTTTCGGCGGCCAGCTTTTCGCGGATCTGACGCAGGGTCTGGGTCAGCTCGCGGCCCACAGCACCGCCATCGCCCTTGATATCGGCGCCCACAACGGCGCGCAGGGCATCGATGTGGCTTTTCATCAGCGGCATCCGGCTGTCGTCGACGGTTTTCACCAGGTCGAGGAATTTGCAGTAGGAATCGCATATCTCAGTGATCAGCGGATAGCCGAAAGTGGTGCCCTGACCGCGCAGTTCGTGGGCCAGCTTGCGGCCGTCCTGCATATGCACGTCGCGCTTTGCGGGTTCGGCCTGCGCCTTGCGGAAACATTCCACGATGGCATCGGCATCGCGGCGCAGGATACTGCCGAATTCGTTCTTCAGATTACCGACGCGCTGATCGGCGGCCTTCAGCATGTCGTCGGCGGTTTTGCCGAGCGGCTTGGCCTTGTAGGCAATCGGATTGGGATTGGCGATGATTTCCACATCATCGCTGTTCGAATCACTCATTCACGCTCACCCTTGCGTCGCTTCTCGCCGGTATAATCGGCGCGCCGGCGGCGGCGGCGATCCGGCCCGAAATAATCCTTGGTTTTGATGAATTGCCGGGGCCGCTCTATCACCTCGAGAATACGGGCATATAACGATTGCGCCGAAACCGGTTTGGAAAGGAATTCCGTCACCCCCGCATCGCGCGCGGCAAACAGGTTACGGCGGGTGGAATTCGCGGTCAGCATGACGATAGGCACCAGGCGGGTGGGCTTGTGGGCCCGCACCCGACGGATCAGATCAATGCCGCTTTTTTCGCCCATGTCCCAGTCGCTGATGATCAGGTCCACCGCATTGGTTGCCAGCATTTCCAGGGCAGCATCCACCCCATCGGCCTGATAGGTGTTGCGCACCCCGAGGCCGGTCAGGGCATTCACCACCACGCTACGCATGAAACGATTATCGTCCACGACCAGAGTGCTGACGGAGCCTAAATCGTAAAGTTGCATGCACCAATCCGCAATTCCCACGAATTCTTACGGGATGATAACCGCAGCCGCGCCATCTCACAATCCGAACCGGTGAATACAATTAATGAGGGTGCAATATTCCTCAGGCTGTCCGGGCCTGAGCAGAAGCGCGCCGTGCGGCCCCGCCATGGCTGGCGCGGCTACGGATCGTGGCCAACAGAGCCACCAGCAGGCCGGCCGCCA
>NZ_JAHBYG010000006.1 GCF_019636075.1 Ferrovibrio sp. | reverse complement strand
GGCTTTGGCCAGATCGATGCCGCCGGTGGGGCAGAAACGCAGATCGGGCAGCGGCCCGGCCATGGCCTTGAGATAGGCTGCGCCGCCGGCCGGTTCGGCAGGAAAGAATTTCAGATGACTGAAACCCAGGCTGCGCAGGGCCAGCATCTCGCTGGCCGTGGCGGCGCCGGGCAGGGCTGGCAGGCCATCGGCCTTGCGTGCCTGGGCCAGGGCCTGGGCCAGCATGGGCGGCGTGCCCGGGGTTACCACGAAATCCGCCCCGGCATCGCGGGCCGCCGCTAATTGCCGATCATCCAGCACCGAGCCGATGCCCAACGCGATATCCAGGCCCGATCGTGCAATCGCCGCTGCCGCCGCCAGGGCTTGCGGCGTGCGCAGCGTAATCTCGATCACGCCGATGCCGCCGGCCAGCAGGGCTTGCGCCAGCGGCACGGCATCCTGCGGCGCATCCAGCACCACCACCGGGATCACCGGCGACAGCGCCACGATCTCTTCAATGGGCCGCATCGCGCGCACTGCGTGGTTCCTTCAACAAGATGGTTCCTTCAATAAGCCGCCACCACGCCATCGCTGCGCGGATCGGTGGCGCCTTCCAGCAGGCCATCCTGATGGCGCACGATGGCGCCGGCATGGCCCATGGTGGCGGTGAAATCCTCCAGCACGTCCACCGCATGGCCGGCAGCGCGCATGGTTGCCACCACGGCGGCATCGAAACGGTCTTCCAGCTTCAAGCTCATGCTGGTCTGGCCCCAGGTCTTGCCCAGCAACCAGCGCGGCGCAGTGATCGCGGCCTGCAATTGCTGGCCGAACAGCGCATAGCGGCTGAACAAGGCGGCCTGGGTTTGCGGCTGGCCTTCGCCGCCCATGGTGCCATACACCATCGCGCGGCCATCCTCGAACCGCGCCATGGCCGGATTGAGGGTGTGGAAAGGCCGGCGCCCCGGCGCCAGGCGGCGCGGGCCCTCGCCCTGCAGCAGAAAGCTGCTGCCGCGATTCTGCCAGTTGATGCCGGTTTCCGGCAGCACGCAGCCCGAACCGAATTCGAAATAGATGCTCTGGATATAGCTGACCTGGCGCCCCGCGCCATCGGTGACGCCCAGCCAAATCGTATCGCCCGGCGCACCGGTATAGGGCCAGGGCAACGCACGGGAAGGATGGATGCGGGTGGCCAGCAGATCCAGCATTTCCGGATCGAGATAGCGCTCCGCCGGCACCACCATGGATTCCGGATCGCCCAGGATGCGGTCGCGCACCAGGAAGGCCTGCTTGGTGGCTTCCACCAAGCCATGCAGATAACCGAACCCATCGGCCTCGCGCAGACCGATACGCTGCACATAACGCTCGAACAACGCCAGGATCATCAGCGAGGCGAAGCCCTGGGTGGGAGGTGCGAAATTATACAGCCGCGCCTTGCGCAGCTTCACGCTCAGCGGCGCCGGCAGCCGGGCCTGATGATTGGCCAGATCGGCAGGCTTCAGCAGCGCGCCGATGCGGGCATGATCGGCGGCAATGGCAGCCGCCAGCTTGCCGCGATAGAAGCTGTCCGGCCCATCCTGCGCCAGCGCACGCAAGGTGGCGCCCAGGCGCGGCAGTTTCATGATCTCGCCGGTTCTGGGCGGCTTGCCATCGAGCAGGAAGGTTTCGGCGAAGCCCGGCGCATCGCGCAATTCAGGCAGTTTCTCGGCGGTCAGTTCGGCCTGGCTCTGGGTGACGGCAAAACCCTGCTCGGCATGCCAGACGGCCTCTTCCACCAGGCGCGACAATGGCAGCCGGCCGCCCCAGCGCGCCGAAACCTGCAAAGCCGCATCCCAGCCCGAAATCGCCCCCGCCATCGTGTTGGCCGCCAGAATGCCGCGCCAGGGAATCGCATCGCGGCCGGCATAGGCGGCATCGGTGGCATCCATCAGCGCCGATCCGCAGCCCTCGATGGCCTGGGGCTCCTGCCCCGGTTCGGCCACCAGCCAGAAACCGTCGCCGCCGATGCCGGTCATATGCGGATAGACCACCGACAGCGCGGCCGCCACCGCCACCGCCGCCTCGATGGCATTGCCGCCCTCGCGCAAAACCGAAAGCCCGGCCTGCGCCGCAAGATGATGCGGGGCGGTGACCATGCCTCGGCGGGCGCGCGGCGTATTCAACATCGAAACGGCTCTCTACTGAAACAACGACGAATCAAGAGAGCAGATCGTAGAACATCCGCAAAGCCGTGAAACCTAGAAAAACGGCGAATACGCGCTTGAGGTTGCGAGTATTCAGGCCATGGGCCAGCCTTGCCCCCACCGGAGCGAGCAGGGTTGAGGTGGGGAGTATCAGCGCGAAGCCGAGCAGACTGATATACCCCAGCGAGAACGGCGGCAGATCGGGCACATTCCAACCCGCCAGCACAAAGCCGATGGCGCCGGGAATGCCGATGATGAAGCCGATCGCCGCCGCCGTGCCCACCGCGCGATGGATCGGATAGCCGAACAGCGAGAGGATCGGCACACTGAGCGTGCCGCCGCCGATGCCCATCATGGCGGAGATGGCGCCGATCAAGCCGGCCAGGCCGGCCTTGGCAGGGCCCTTGGGCAGGCTTTCGGCCAGCCGCCATTCCGGCTTGCCGAAGCCCATATGCAACGACACGATAGCCGCCACGCTGGCGAACACCGCTGTCAGCACCGGGCCTTTCACATAGCCGGCAACCGCCGTGCCCACCAGCACGCCGATGAATATCCAGGGGCCCCAGCTTTTCAGCAGGTCGAAATCCACCGCACCGCGCCGATGATGCGCGCGCACGCTGGAGGCCGAAGTGGCGATGATGGTGGCCAGCGAGGTGCCCACCGCCACATGCATACGCACGGCCTCGTCGATACCGAGGCTGGCGAACAGGTGCCACAGCACCGGCACGATCACGATGCCGCCGCCCACGCCGAGCAGACCGGCGGTGATACCAGCCAGCGCACCGGCGGCCAACAGCAGAAAACCGAAAAACAGAATCTGGGTAAGATCGAGAGACATGAAGCAAAACCAAGGAACGAGCTGAATGGATCAGCCCTTGGGTTGCTCCAGCAGGCTGACATGGGCTGCGACAATGCGCCAGCCATCGGGCGTGCGCAACCATGTATGGCTCTGGCGACCTGTCTTGTCGCTGCCATCGCGTTGAAACTCGGTGTTTGCAGTGCCGAAGTCTCGCCCATAAGTGGTGATAACGGTGTTGAAGATACGTCGTGCGAGGCCTGCCGGCGAACGGCCCGAGCGGAAAGCGGCGATGGCATCATAGCCATACAGATTCTCGGTCACGCCGAAACGCAGGGTCACCGGATGCTTGAAAAACAATTCATCCAGCACCGCCACATCGTTGCTCACCAGCGCGGCTTCATAGCGCTGGAAAGCGGCGGTCACTTCGGCCAGCACATCGGGGATGTTGATTTCATAGCTCACGGCAGCCTCGATGCGGCCACGCCGCTCTGTTCCAGATAACGCCCCACCCGCAGCGCCAAATCCTCGCGCCAGGGCGCGGCGATGATCTGCACGCCGATCGGCAGCGCACCCTCGGTATAAGGCGCGGCCACCACCGGCAGGCCGGCGAACGAGATCGGCTGGGTGTAAAGCCCGAGATTGGCGCGCACCGGCAATTCCACGCCGCCCAGCGTCATCATCTTCTGGCCCAGCTTGGGCGCGCTGCAGGGCGTGGCCGGCGCCAGCAGGATGTCCACGTCCCGGAACAACTCGTTCAGCTGAGCGCAGTAATGGCGGCGGAAACGCTGGGCCTGAGCATACCATTCGCCGGGCAGAAGCAGGCCGGCCAGAAAGCGATCCCGCGTATCGGGATCGAAATCCATCGGCCTTTCGCGCAGGCGCTGGCGATGCAGATTGGCGCCTTCGATATTGGTGATCACATAAGCTGCCGCGCGGCCGGCGGCGGCTTCCGCGATCTGCACGCGGCGTTCGGTTCCCAGGGCTTTTGCAAATGCCGCCACGGCAGCCAGCGCCTCAGGTTCGGCGCCTTCGGCGAAATAGCCATCCAGCACCGCGATGCGCAAGCCCGCGATGCCGGCCTCAAGATGCGGAATGGTGGCTTCCTTGGGCCGCTGGGCGCAGACCGGATCGAACGGATCGGGGCCTTGCATGGCATCGTAGCTCAGTGCCAGGTCGCGCGTGCTGCGCGCCAGCGGGCCCAGATGATCCAGGCTGGATACAAACGGATAGCTGCCATGGCGCGACAGCCGGCCGAAAGTCGGCTTCAGGCCGAACAGACCGCAGAGCGAGGACGGCACGCGGATCGAACCATTGGTATCCGATCCCAAACTGAGCGGCACCATGCCCCCGGCCACTGCCGTACCCGAGCCACCCGAAGAACCCCCGCTCATCCGCGTGGGATCATGCGGATTGCGCGACGGCCCGTAATGCGCATTCTCGCCGGTGAAATCATAGGCGTATTCGCCCATGTTGAGGCCGCCGACCAGAATGGCACCGGCCGCCTCCAGACGCTGGATCAGCGTGGCATCCTGCTGCGCCGGCTTGGCCTGGCGGTTGATCTTGGAGCCGGCCAGCGTGGCCAGTCCGGCAATATCGAACAGGTTCTTCACCGCAAACGGCACGCCCGCCAGCGCACCGAGATCGCCGCCCCGCCCGCGCGCCGTATCGATGGCAGCGGCCTTGGCGCGCGCACGTTCGGCGGTGATGGCGGTGAAGGCACCCAACTGACCGTTCACTGCGTCTATGCGGGCAAGGAATTGCTGCAACACCTGAATGGCACTGACCTTGCCATCGCGGATCGCAGCCGCGATTTCATGCCCATGGCTGGAAATATCGATCATGGCGCCATGCCGGGCGTGAAAACGCTGCCGGGCTCGGTGTCATCGGGCAGCGGAATATGCAGGAAGGCCTGGGCGATGCCATGGGCGCGGCGCAGGTTGTCGATCACGCCCGCGCGGCATTCGGCAGGGATGGACAAGCCGGCAAGCGCGGCGGCTTGTTCGACATAGGCTTCGGCATCGAAGGGCTTTTGTGTCATGCAATAACCTTTACCAGATCGGCATCGGGCTCCGCCAGATGGCATGACGCCTCATGGCCCGGCGCCATCGGCCGCAAGTGCGGCATCGCGGTTTCGCATTGCGCGATGCTTTTCGGACAACGGCCCATGAAACGGCAGACATTGGGCGATGGATCGATCGGACTGCGCGGCTCGCCGCCCAATCGGATACGCGCGCTGGCCGCGCCGGGCTCGAAATGCGGAATCGCCGACAGCAAGGCCTGCGTGTAGGGATGGCGCGGATTGCGAAACACCGAATCCGCCGGCCCGATCTCCACGATCTTGCCCAGATACATCACCATCACGCGGTCGCAGAGCAGCCGAACCACATTGAGATCGTGACTGACGAACAGATAGCTCATGCCTAAGCGCTGCTTCAGATCGTCGAGCAATTGCAGGATCACCACCTGCACCGACACGTCCAAAGCCGCCGTGGGTTCGTCCAGGATCAGCAATTCGGGATCGACGGCGATGGCGCGTGCGATGCCCACGCGGGCCTTCTGGCCGCCCGACAATTGATGCGGAAAGCGCGACAGCAAAGCCTGCGGCAGGCCGCACAAATCGGCCAGTTCCGCCACGCGCTTGGCCAGATCGGCGGAGGGCATCGGCTTCAGCCGGTTGATCGGATCGGCGATGGCATCGAAAGCCGTGTAGCGCGGATTCAGGCTGTCGGTGGCATCCTGGAACACCATCTGCACACGCGGCCGGTAAGGGCTGGAACCGAAGCCCTTGGCCGGCATCTGGCCGATCTCCTCGCCATTCAGGCGGATGCTGCCATCGGTGGGATCGAGCAGACGGGTGAGCAGGCGCACCAGCGTGGATTTGCCGCAGCCGCTTTCGCCCACCAGGCCCATCGTCTCGCCGCGTGCGATGGTGAAATTCACATTATCCACGGCATGCAGCTTCGGCGACGGCCCGGCTGCCTGCAGCCATTCCTTCACCGGCCGCTTGAAGCGCGCCGCCGGCTTGCCCACCGCAAACAGCTTGTAGAGCGCGGTAACATCCAGCAGCGGCGTTTCTTTGGGGGGCGTTTGGTCTGTCATAGCGGATTCCAGCAGGCCACCAGGGCGCCGTCCTTCTGCCGATGCACCGGCAGCGGCTTGTCGCAATCGGGGGTCTTGCGCTCGCAGCGCAGGCTGTAGCGGCAAGGCGGAATATGCGTGGCGCGCAGATCGGGTAGCGAACCGGGGATCGAGGCCAGGCCGCGCAACGAAGCCGTGGGGCGTGGCGTGGCAGCGATCAGTCGCGCGGTATAGGGATGGCGCGGATTGTTGAACAACTCCGCCGTCGGCGCGGTTTCCACCACATGGCCGGCATGCATCACCACGATGCGATTACAATATTCCGCCGCCATGCCGAGATCGTGGGTGATCAGCACGGTAGACATACCCTGCGCCGCGCCCAGTTCGGCGATCAGGTCCATGATCACCGCCTGAGTGGTCACGTCCAGACCGGTGGTGGGTTCATCGGCGATCAGCAACTTGGGCGAACAGGCCAGCGCGATGGCGATCATGATGCGCTGGCACATGCCGCCGGAAAGCTCGAACGGATAGGCCTTGGCGCGCCGCTCGGGATCGGGGATGCGCACTTTCTTCAGCATGTCGATTGCGCGGCCCGGCGCCTCGGCCCGGGTGACGCCGCCATGCTCGATCAGCACATCGGCGATCTGCGCGCCCACCCGGCGGATCGGATTGAGCGCCACGCGCGGATTCTGGAAGATCATCGACATTTCGCGCCCGCGCAATTCGCGCAATTCGGATTCCTTGGCGCGCAGCAGATCCTGCCCGCCGAACACCGCGCTGCCCGATGTGGCCTTTCCGGCCGGATCGAGAATGCCCATGATGGTGTAGGCCGAAACCGATTTGCCCGAACCGGATTCGCCCACGATGGCGATCATCTCGCCCTTCTCGACCGAAAAATCCACCCGGTCCAGCGCCTTCACGATGCCGCCACGGGTGCGGAATTCCACGCTCAGGTCTTTCACGTCGAGAAGCGGAACCGACGTCATGTGCGCCTCCGGGGGTCCACCATGTCGCGCAAGCCATCGCCCAGCAGGTTGAAGCAGAATACCGCCAGCATCAGCGCCAGGCCGGGAAACAGCGCCACCCACCATTCGCCTGAGATGATGTATTGCGCGCCCTCGGCCACCAGGATGCCCCATTCCGGCGTGGGCGGCGCAATCCCTAAACCGATGAAGCTGAGGCCCGCCGCATTCAGGATCGCATAGCCCATGGTGAGCGAGCATTGCACCATCAGGATCGGCAGGATGTTGGGCAGGATATGCATGAACAATATCCGCCCTTCCGAATTGCCCGATAATCTGGCCGCCTCAACGAAGCCGGCATTGCGGCGGATATTGGCCTCGGCGCGTGCCACGCGAGCGTAGAGCGGCATGTTGATGATGGCCGTGGCGATCACGATATTGCCCACTGTGTTGCCGAGCGCGGCCACGATGCCCATGGCCAGCACAAAAAGCGGAAACGCCATGATGGTATCGGCGATGCGGCCCACCACGCGGTCGGTCCAGCCGCCGAAATAGCCCGCCGCGATGCCGGCAATGGCGCCGATGCCGAAGGTGAGGATCACCGCCGAAAAAGCGATGCCGAGATCCAGCCGGGTGGCCACCAGCACGCGGCTGAAAATATCGCGGCCCAGCGCATCGGTGCCGAACCAATGCTGCGCGGAAGGCGGCTTCAGGGCGCGCGCGGCATCGGTGAACAGCGGATCATGCGGCGCCAGCCAGGGCCCGAACAAAGCGCAGATCAACAGCAGGCCGAACAGCCCGAAGGCAAACAGCGTGACCGGGTTTTCGGTCAGCACATAGCGGATATGTTTCCAGGTTTCGCTCATGCCTCGAAACCCACGCGCGGATCGATCACGATATAGAGCACGTCGATGGCCAGATTGAGCAGCACATACATCAACGCCATGGTGAGCACGAAACCCTGGATCGGCGCATAATCCGAGGCGATCAGCGCCTCGATGGCAAAGGTGCCGATGCCGGGCCAGGAGAATACTTTCTCCACCAGCACATTGGCGCCGAGCAGGAAAGAAAACACCATGCCCAGTGTGGTGACCACCGGCAGCATGGCATTGCGGAAGGCATAGGCATACACCACCTTGCCGGGGCTGAGGCCGCTGGCCCGCGCGGTGCGGATGAAATCGCTGGACAACACCTCCAGCATGGAAGCCCGGGTCATGCGTGCGATCGGCGCCAGGGTAAACACCGCAAGCGTAAAAGCCGGCAGCAGCAATTGCTTCAAGGCGGCCCAGAAGGTTTCAAGGTCGCCCACCAGCAGGCTATCGACCAGATACAGCCCGGTGATATCGCGCGGCGCGGAATTGAAGATATCAAGCCGCCCCAGCGGCGCCGGCGCCCAGCCCAGCAGATAATACAGCACATAGATCAGCAGCAGGCCGGTGAAAAACGCCGGCAGCGAAACCCCGGCCGTGGTGATCACCCGGCAGCTATGGTCGATCCACGATCCCGGCCGCGTCGCCGCCAGCACGCCCAACGGCACGGCAATGCCCACCGATACCACCAGGCCCAGCAAAGTGAGTTCCAGCGAGGCAGGCAGGCGGCTGCGCACCTCCTCCAGCACCGGACGGCCGGTGGCGATGGAATTGCCCAGATCGCCGCGCGCCAGATCCTTCACATACACCACGAATTGCTCGGGCAGGCTTTTATCCAGCCCAAGCGATTTGCGGATTTCGGCAATCGCCTGCGGCGTGGCCGCCGGCCCGGCGAAATAGGCCGCCGGATCGCCGGGCAAGGCGCGGGTGAGCAGGAAGGTGACGACCAGCACGCCGATCACGCTGGGGATCGCACTGAGCAATCTCTTGCCGATCAACAGCAGCATCGCCGCCCCTCCTGCCCGGTTACGCCGGTTTACAGCTTCTCGATCTGGCGCACATCAAGCTGGCGATGGAACCAGTAGGTATAGCCCTTGATGTTCTTCTGCATGCCCACATCGAGAATCTGCTGATACAGCGGCACGCGGGGCATTTCGTCGATCGACATCTTGATGAAGCCCATCACCTGCTCCTTGTACTTGGCCGGATCGGCCTCGTAGCGCGAAGCATCGATCAGCGCATCCATCTTCTCGTTTTTGTAAGACATGGTGTTGAACACCGCATTCTGGCCGTGATAGCCCCAGAAGAAGTAATAATCCGGGAAGTTCAGCCAGCCGCCGAACGAGGCGATATGCAGCGGGCGGTTCTTCTGCAGCATGGCGCTGCGGAAATTGGCGCCCGGAATCTTCTCGATGGTGGTCTTGATGCCGATCTGCGCCAGCGATTGCTGCAGCAGCACGGCTTCCGGCTCAGAGGCCGTCGCATCGCCCAGATCGATGGAGATCGTGGTTTCGAAACCATTGGGATAGCCGGCCTCGGCCAGCAGCTTCTTGGCCTTTTCCAGATCGGTGCTGACCGGGAAGGGCTGCGGCCAGGAGGCATCCTTGGGCGCGCCGGCCGGACCATCCGACATCGGAATGCCGCGACCGTAGATCGCGGTCTTGTATATCTGATCGAACGGCGTGGCATAGGCGATGGCCTGGCGCACACGGGCGTCGTCGAACGGCTTCATGGTGGTGACCATGCCGATATATTTCAGCGAATTCTCGATCGGTACGCCCACCACCTTGTATTTGCCATCCTTGCCGGCAAGCAGTTCGGCTGCATCCTTCTGCGGCATATCCACCGAGATATCGGCATCGCCGCGCTCCATCAGCGCGCGGCGATTGCCGGCGGACGGCACCTCGCGCATGATCACGCGCTTGATCTTGGGCAGCGGACCGCTTTTCCAATCGTCGTTGCGCACCAGTACGGTTTCCTGGCCGGGCGCCCATTTCTCCAGCTTGTAGGCGCCGCCGGCCGCGGAATTGGTTTTCATCCATTCCATCGCCCAGGGGTCTTTTTCGGTGGCGTTCTTCTTGGCCAGCTTGGAATTGAAGATGGCCGGCACCACCACCGCCATATCGGGCAGCGCCAGCTTGTCGGGCTTGGGCAGATCGACGCGGAAGGTGTAATCATCCACGGCGGTGAACTGCTCGGGCTTGGTGAGGCTGCCGGCCGCCATCTGGAAAGTCGGGAAGCCGCCCACGCTGACCGCGCGGTCGTAAGACCATTTCACGTCATGCGCGGTAACCGGCGAGCCATCATGGAACTTGGCATCGCGGCGAATCTTGAAGGTGAAGGATTTACCGTCCGGCGCAGCAGTGAAGCTTTCCGCCAGTTCCGGCTCGATCTTGCTGTAATCATAGCTCAGCGTACCATCGGGCAGGGTCTTGCGGCCGAAGGTGATCAGGCGGTCATACATGTTCCAGGCCGCCACATAGGAGCGGAAGCTGGTGCCCACGCCATGGATATCCAGGCTGTTGGGGCCGTTCTCCACCAGCACCACCAGGGTTTCCTGGCGCGATTGCGCGGCGGCGGGCGCGGCGGCGGCAAGCAGCAGTCCGGTTGCGGTGACAATCGAACTCGCTAACAGGAAAGCACGGCGTTGCATGGCGGTCTCCTCTGGATTTGCGTATCGGCGGCACTTGCTGTGCGTCGTTTCCCGTACTGCAACCTGTGTGCCATTAAGGCTGCTCAAACAGGCACCAGAGGCATCGATATGAATTCGCTTTCAGAATTCCTTCCGCTGGGTAATTATGTATATTTTTTAGGCATTTTTATTTTTCCTATTATTGTATCATTTTTAGGCAATGTGATTAGCAACTCTGATTATTACAGCGCCATAAATAGACTTAAACTCACTGGATTTTCAGCAAAATATCACGTTTTCCGGCCGGTATGGCTATTGCATACACTAAGCAGAGCAACCGCATTTGAGCGCCTTTCAGGAGCCTGAATCCATGTCTATCGCCAGCCTCGACTGCCAATTCCTGCGCGATGCATACCAGAGCGGAAGCGCCAGCCCGACCACGGTGATCGCGGCGATTTACGACCGTATCGCCGCACGTGGGGAGGATGCCGTCTGGATCAGCCTAGTGCCCCGCGAGCAGGCCCTGGCAATGGCGGCGGCGCTGGAAAAGCATGGCCCCGCCGGCCTGCCGCTCTATGGCATACCCTTCGCCATCAAGGACAATATCGACCTGGCCGGCCTGCCCACCACGGCGGCCTGCGCAGAGTATGCCTATAGCCCTGCGGTTTCGGCCAAGGCGGTGGAGCGGCTGATCGCCGCCGGCGCCATCCCCATCGGCAAGACCAATCTGGATCAATTCGCCACCGGCCTGGTGGGCGTGCGCTCGCCTTATGGCGTGGCGGTGAATCCCTTCAACAAGGATTATGTGCCGGGCGGCTCTTCATCGGGTTCGGCGGTGGCGGTCAGCGCCGGTCTGGTCAGTTTCGCGCTCGGCACCGATACCGCCGGTTCGGGCCGCGTGCCGGCCGGCTTCAACAATATCGTCGGCCTCAAGCCCAGCATCGGCCTGCTGCCGGCCAGCGGCGTGGTGCCGGCCTGCCGCTCGCTGGATTGCATCTCGGTTTTCGCCCTCACGGTGGCCGATGCCATGGCGGTGCTGGAAGCCGCGCGCGGACCGGATGCCGCCGATGCCTATTCGCGCAGCGCGCCGCTGGGCTATCGCGCAAGCCAGGCCGCCCTGCCCGCGCAATTCCGCTTTGCCGTGCCGAAGCCGCTGGAATTCTTCGGCGATGCGGAAGCCGCGCGGGTTTTCGCCATAGCCATCGAACGCCTGCAAGCCATGGGCGGCGAGATGGTGGAGGTGGATTACGCGCCATTCGCCGAAGCTCAGGCGATGCTGTATTCGCCGCCCGGCGCAGCCGAGCGCACAACGGCTTTGAGCGATTTCCTGGCCGCACAGCCCGATGCGATCCATCCAGTCACGCGCGGCATCCTGGAAAGCGGGCAGAAAGCCGATGCCGTGGCGCTGTATCGCATGCAGCAACGGCTGCGTGCGCTGAAACAGCAGACCGATCCGCTCTGGCAGCAGGTGGATGTCATGCTGGTGCCCACCAGCGGCACGATCTATCGCGTGGCCGATATCCTGGCCGAGCCGCTGAAGCTGAATGCCAATCTGGGCTATTACACCAACTTCGTGAATTACTTCGATCTCGCTGCCCTGGCCGTGCCAAATGCCATGCGCAAGGACGGCCTGCCCAGCGGCATCACCCTGATCGCACCGGCCTTCCACGAACCTGTGCTGGCCGCTTTCGGTGCTGCCTTCCATGCCGCCACCGGCCTGCCCCTGGGTGCGGGCAAAACACCGCAGCCGGCACGGGTCGCAGACACTACGCTGGCCTATCCGCGCGCGGCGGTTGCCGTATTCGGTGCGCATATGAGCGGCCAGCCGCTGAACCCAGACCTGCTGGCGCTGGGCGGCCGCCTGCTCGGCCCCTGCCACACCGCGCCGCGTTATCGCCTGTATCGGATCGGCGAAGGCCGCACCGCGCGGCCCGGCCTGGTGCAGGTTTCGGGCAATGGCGTTGCGGTCAGCGGTGAAATCTGGGATCTGCCGCTGGCCGGCTTCGGCAGTTTCGTGGCCGGCATCCCGGCACCGCTGGGCATCGGCACGGTTATGCTAAACGATGGCAGCAGCGTGAAGGGGTTCCTGTGCGAAGCCGCCGCCGTGGCCTCTGCCGAGGATATCTCATCCTATGGCGATTGGCGCGCCTATCGGGCCGTCTCGGCTTAATCGGCTGCGGGGCCCATATCGGCAACCGGATCCGCATCGGTTGCCGAGGATTGCCGGCGGCCCTCGATCAGGCTGGCCGAAGCCACGCTGACCCGGCCCACATGGTCGCGCATCGCGGCTTCCGCTGCCTGGGCATCGCCGCGCAGCACGGCTTCAACGATCCGGTCATGCTCGGCGAAGGAATTCGCCAGACGGCCCAATACGCGGAACTGACTGCGCCGGAAGGGCTGCACGCGGCGGCGCACGGATAATGTGGTTTCTTCCAGGAAGCGGTTGCGCGTGCCGCGATACAGCATCGAATGGAAGGAAAGATTGATGGCGTCGTAATCATCCAACTGGCCCTCGCGCACATGCTCCAGCGAGCGGCGATGCAGGGCCTCGAATTCGCGGCGCTCGGCGGCATCCATGCGCAGAGCGGCCAGGCGGGCGCAAAGCGCTTCCATCTCGGCCATCACCTCGAACATCTCGGCGATACGATTCTGTTCCGGGAAAGCCACGATCACGCCGCGATGCGGCCGGTATTCCGCCAGGCCGACGGCGGCCAATTGGCGCAGCGCCTCGCGCACCGGCGTGCGCGACATGCCATAGCGGTCGGCCAGGTCATGTTCGTCCAGCCGGCTACCGGGCGGTAATTCGCCGCCCATGATCGCATCGGCCAGGCGGCGGCGCAGATCGTCGGCCAAGGTGGGGCGGCCACCGGCGCGGCGCGGCGCATCCTCCAAGGTGAGATCGAGCAGAATCTTGCGGGTTTCGACAGGCGCACTCACGGCATCGGTTCCAAACTGTAAAACGATCTAAGACAGACTTGGTGTCACTCCGATGAAATTCCAAGCGAAAGCCATGCCAAGTGGAGCGGCTTTCCGGCACCATCGCTAAAATTTTACGGTCATGCTAGGTCACAGGGTGATGCAACCGGTTTCACTTGCTTCTGCAATTCTGTATCGCGATTCCAGTCTGATCGTGCTGAACAAGCCGGTCGGCGTGAAGCTGCATGCCGGCCCCGCCGGCGGCCCCGCGCTGGAAGACGGCTTCGGCGACCTCAGCTTCGGCACGCGACAAACGCCGCGTGCGGCGCATCGGCTGGATCACGATACCAGCGGTTGTCTGCTGCTCGGCCGGCACGACAAGGCGATCAAGAAGCTGGGCCGGCTGTTTTCGGCGGGCCGGATCGAAAAAGTGTATTGGGCCATCGTGTTGCATTGTCCGAAGGAACAGGAAGGCCGGATCGATGCGCCGCTGATCAAGCGCAATTCGCCCGCCGGCTGGCATATGGCGGTGGATTCCGCCGGCCAAAAGGCGGAGACGCTGTATCGCGTGCTGGCCAGCAAAGCCGGTCTGTCCTGGCTGGAATTCCGCCCGCGCACCGGCCGCACCCATCAAATCCGCGTGCATGCCGCCCAGCTTGGCTGCCCGCTGTTGGGCGACACGCGCTATGGCGGCGCACAAGGCGATCATAATATCGCGGCGGGGGATGGCGGCGGCCTGCTGCTGCATGCCCGCAGCCTGACCATTCCCTACCGGGAAGCCGCACCGCCGATCCAGGTGGAGGCGCCGCTGCCGCCGCGTTTCCGGGATATGCTGAAACGGATTGCCGCGCCGGAACTTCTGCCCAATTCGTAGCAGCCCGCGCATCAGCGGCACAAAATTGCTTAATTAAGCGCCACCAAGCCGCCCCATTATGCGACCGGCCTAGCCCAGACGCCATTTGCATGCGGATTTCGCTTGCATCGAGGCCGGCATACCGATTGCATTTCACCTGTCAGGTTCCATTACGGCGGTAAACGGTTAACAATGAGCATCCAGGTCGCGCTGCACCATCGCACCACTTACCGGTATGACCGCCTGATCAACCTGGGGCCCCAGGTGGTGAGGCTGCGCCCGGCGCCCCATAGCCGCACGCCGATCCTGAGCTATTCGCTCAAGATTTCGCCCGGCGACCATTTCATCAACTGGCAGCAGGATCCCCAGGGCAATTACATGGCCCGGCTGGTCTTCCCCGAACGCACCGATCATTTCGAGGTGGTGGTGGACCTGGTCGCCGACATGGCGGTGATCAACCCGTTCGATTTCTTCCTCGAACCCGAAGCAGAGCATTTCCCCTTCACTTACGATCCCACGCTGGACGAGGAACTGGCGCCGTTCCGCAAGCTGTCCGATCCCGGCCCGCTGCTGCGCAAATGGCTGGCCAGCGTAGACCGCAAGCCGGCCAAGCCGATCCGCACGGTGGATTTTCTGGTCGGGCTGAACCAGCGCCTGGCCAACGAGATCAAATATCTCATCCGCATGGAACCCGGCGTACAGACCGCCGAGCAGACGCTCGGCAATGCCAGCGGTTCCTGCCGCGACACGTCCTGGCTGCTGGTGCAGGCCCTGCGCCATCTGGGCTTCGCCGCGCGTTTCGTGTCGGGCTACCTGATCCAGTTGGTGGCCGATGTGAAGCCGCTGGAAGGCCCGGAAGGCCCCACGGCGGATTTCACCGACCTGCATGCCTGGTGCGAAGTGTATTTGCCCGGCGCCGGCTGGATCGGCTTCGATCCCACATCCGGCCTGATGGCAGGCGAAGGCCATATCCCGCTGGCCGCCACGCCGGAACCGCAATCGGCGGCACCGATTTCGGGCCTGATCGGCGAGGCCGAGGTGGAATTCGATTTCGCCATGAATGTGCGGCGGTTCCACGAAACCCCGCGCGTCACCAAGGCAATCGACGACGATGCCTGGGCCCGCCTGCTCAAGACCGGCGACACGGTGGAAGCCGCGCTGCAAAAAGGCGATGTGCGCCTCACCATGGGCGGCGAACCCACTTTCGTGTCGATCGACGACATGGAAGGCGCGGAATGGAACACCGCAGCGCTCGGCCCCAACAAACGCGCATTGGCCGGCCAGTTGATCCGGCGGCTGGCGGATAAATACGCCAGCGGTACTTTGCTGCATTACGGCCAGGGCAAATGGTATCCCGGCGAACAATTGCCGCGTTGGGCGCTGTCGTGCCATTGGCGCCGCGATGGCGAACCGATCTGGCGCGACCGCAGCCTGCTGGCCGCCGATGAGGATGCCGGAGACGGCGCCACGGTATCGGATGCCGATATCTTCACGGCTGCCCTGGCCGAGCGTTTGCAGGTGGATCCCGGCTTCCGCATCCCCGGTTTCGAGGATGCCTGGTATTATATGTGGCGCGAGCGTCGCCTGCCGGTGAACGTGGATCCGTTCAAGTCGCGGCTGAAAGACCCGCAGGAGCGCGCCCGCCTGGCCCGCATCTTCGAGCAGGGGCTGGACAAGGTGGTGGGCTATGCCCTGCCGCTGTTCCGCGAACGCTCCGGCCTTGCCGGCGGCCCGCCGCCGCGCTGGCGTTCGGGCGCCTGGTTCCTGCGGCCGCAAACCATGTTCCTGCTGCCAGGCGATTCGCCCATGGGCTATCGCCTGCCGCTGGACAGCCTGCCCTGGTCCGAGCCCGGCGACATGCTGCAGATCGCCGAACCCGATACGATGGAACGCCGGCCGCCCTTGCCGCCCCCATTGCCGCCCATGGCGCAGTTCCGCGAGACCGACCGCCAGACGCAAGAGCGCATGCAGGCCTGGGCAAAAGGCAAAGCCTATCGCCCGGCGGGATTGCCGACGATTTCCGGCAGCGTGCCCGCCGCGCAAACCTCCGCCGAAGGCATTGTGCGCACCGCGATTTGCGTGGAGCCGCGCGGCGGCCTGCTGCATGTTTTCATGCCGCCGGCCGAACTGGCCGAGGATTATCTCGATCTGATCGCCGCCATCGAGGATACGGCGGCGTTGATCCGCCACAAGGTGGTGATCGAAGGCTATCTGCCGCCGCGCGATCCGCGCCTGCATCATTTCAGCGTCACCCCCGATCCCGGCGTGATCGAGGTGAATATCCACCCATCGGAAAACTGGCGCGAATTGGTGGACCGCACCACGGTGCTGTACGAGGAAGCGCGCCAGACCCGCCTTGGCACCGAAAAATTCATGCTGGATGGCCGCCATGTCGGCACCGGCGGCGGCAATCATGTGGTGATGGGCGCGGCCCAGCCGGTCGACAGCCCCTTCCTGCGCCGGCCCGATCTGCTGCGCAGCCTGGTGGGCTATTGGCAGAATCATCCCTCGCTGAGCTATCTGTTCTCCGGCCTGTTCATCGGCCCGACCAGCCAGCATCCGCGCGTGGACGAGGCGCGCGACGATGCGCTGACCAATCTGGCGGTGGCTTTCGAACAGGCAGATCGTTTCCCCGATCCACCGCCCTGGCTGGTGGACCGGATCTTCCGCAACGTGCTGGTGGACCTGACCGGCAACACCCACCGCACGGAATTCTGCATCGACAAACTCTATTCCCCCGATGGCCCCACCGGTCGCCTCGGCCTGGTGGAATTGCGCGCCTTCGAGATGCCGCCCGATGCCCGCATGAGCCTGGCGCAACAGGTGTTGCTGCGCGCGTTGATGGCCAGCTTCTGGCAAAATCCCTATAAGCGCACCCCCGTGCGCTGGGGCACCCGCCTGCATGACGAATTCCTGCTGCCGCATTTCTGCCTGCAGGATTTCAACGAGGTGCTGATCGACCTGAAGGAAAACGGCTTCGAGCTTGATCCGGCCTGGTTTGCCGCCCATGCCGAATTCCGTTTTCCCAAAGTGGGCGAAATCGCCGCGCGCGGCATCGAGCTGGAATTGCGCCACGCGCTGGAACCCTGGCATGTGCTGGGCGAGGAATCCTCTTCAGGCGGCACCGCACGCTATGTGGATTCCTCGGTGGAGCGTTTGCAGGTGAAGGCAAAGGGCCTGACCGGCGAACGCTATACCATCGCCTGCAACGGGCGCGCGTTGCCGCTGCGCGCCACGGGTGTGCCCGGCGAATATGTGGCCGGCGTGCGCTTCAAGGCCTGGGGCCCGCCCAGCGCGCTGCATCCCACGATAGGTGTGCATACGCCCCTGAGTTTCGACCTGTTCGATACATGGAACAATCGCCCGCTGGCCGGTTGCAGTTATCATGTGGCGCATCCGGGCGGCCGCAATTACGACACCTTCCCGGTGAATGCCAACGAAGCCGAGGCACGCCGCCGTGCGCGCTTCTTCCCGATCAACCACACACCGACAGCCATGCCGGCACCCGCGCCGAAACCGCCCCGTCCGGGCGATCAACCGCTTACCCTGGACCTGCGCGGCGGCTAAAGTAGGGGCGAATCGTTCCCATCCAGGCATCAACCCCAGGGAGCCCGTTGGGTGCCCATGTCGACTGCGCAGAAGGCAAAGGTAGACGCACCGAACGCCACCGCCCCGGATGCCGCCATCCCGGCGCCGGCAGGTCGCGTTGCGTCCGAAGACCCGCCGGCCTTCGACGAGATGGTGACCGGCCAGGGCGTGGTGCGTCGGCATTGGCAGCCACTGCTCGCCTCGCTGAGCCTGCTCGGCCCCAACGGCCTGGTCGAACGCGCCGAACGCGGCCGGCAGCATCTGGAAGACGAGGGCGTTACTTATAATCTCTACGAATTGCCCAGCGACCCCGCCGGGCGCGGCGCCCCCGATATCGCACCGCCTTTGCCCGAACAGCGGCCCTGGCGGCTAGACCCGGTGCCGGTGCTGCTATCGGCCGAGGAATGGGCCGGCATCGAGGCCGGCCTGATCCAGCGCGCCGAATTGCTGGACCGCATGCTGCGCGATTTCTACGGCCCGATGAACCTGCTGCGCGAGGGGCGCTATCCGCCGGCGCTGGTTTATGGCCACCGCGACTTCCTGCGCGCCGCCTGCCGCACCGATGGCAGCATGCCCGGCCGCATGTTGCAGCATTATGCCGCCGAACTGGTGCGCGGCCCCGATGGCATATGGCGGGTGATCGCCGATCGCAGCCAGGCACCCGCCGGCGCAGGCTATGCCTTGCAGAATCGCCGCGTGATGTCGCGCCTGATGGGCCAGGCCTTGCGCGAATGCCGCACCCGGCCGCTGACCCGCTATTTCGATTTCTGGCAGAGCGACCTGCAGGCGCGCGGCCAGCATATGAGCGACAATCCGCGCGTGGTTCTGCTCACGCCTGGCCCGTATAACGAAGCCTATTTCGAACATATCTATCTGGCCCGCGAATTGGGCGCCACGCTGGTCGAGGGTGCCGACCTTACCATGCGCGATGGCCGGGTCTTCATCAAAACCCTGGCCGGCCTGGAGCCGGTGGACGTGATCCTGCGGCGGCTGGATGGCGAATGGTGCGACCCGCTGGAATTGCGCGCCGAATCCGCCCTGGGCGTAACCGGCCTGATGCAGGCGGTGCGCGAGGGCCGGGTGGCGATGTGCAATGGCATCGGCAGCGGCCTGGCCGAACAGCCGGCGATGCAGGCCTTTCTGCCCACCCTGGCCGAACATCTGCTGGGCGAAACCCTGAAACTGCCTTCGGTGGCCACCTGGTGGTGCGGCCAGAGCTATGCGCTGCGCGAAGTGGAAAACCGTTTCGACGACATGGTGGTGCGCGGCGCCCGCGATCTGCGCGCCCTGCCGCTGAGCGTGCGCGATCTGAGCGATGCCGCCCGCGCGCAATTGCTGGCCCGCATCAAGGCCCGGCCCGGCGATTATGTGGCGCAGGAGCGCACGGTGCCATCGGTGGCGCCCGGCCTGGGCGCCAATGGCAAGCTGGAACCCACGCCGATCCTGCTGCGTGTGCAGGTGGTGGCCGATGGCGATGGCTATGTGGTGATGCCCGGCGGCCTGGCCCGCGTGCCGCAAAGCGGCGATCCGTTCCGCGCCACCATGCAGCGCGGCGGCGTGAACAAGGATGTGTGGGTGGAAGCCACCGATCCCGGCCCCTTGGTGATCCGTGGCAACGCGCCGCGCCAACGCCTGCAATTGCGCCGCACCTCGGGAACCCTGCAAAGCCGCGTGGCCGACGATCTGTTCTGGCTTGGCCGCTCCGTTGAACGGCTGGATGACGGCGCCCGCCTGCTGCGCGCCACGCTGACCCGCCTGGTGGGCGAATTGGGCAGCGCGCGCGACATGGTGGAGATGGGCGTGCTGGCCCGCGCGCTCAGCCGCTGCGGCCTGATCGACCAGCGCGCCGCCGCCGCGCCGCCCGACAGCAAAACCTTCGCCCAAGCCGTGGCGCGTGCCGCCGCGTCCAACCAGATGCTGGGCCAGACCCTGGATGCCATGGAGCGGCTGGCTGCCGTGGCGCGCCATCGTTTCTCGGCCGATATGTGGCGGCTGCTGAACCATCTGCTGGGCGAATTGCGGCTATCGCGCACCAGCGCCGAAGGCGATCCCGATGCGATGCTGGAATTCTGCGATCAGATGATCCGCACCACGGCGGCGATTGCCGGCATGCTGGCCGAACACATGACACGCGGCAGCGGCTGGCGTTTCCTGGATTTCGGGCGCCGGCTGGAACGCGCGATCTATATCTCGCGCAGCGTTTCGGCCGCCACCACGGTGCTCACCACCGCGCCCGAGCCGGGCTTCCGCATCGCGCTGGAGCTGAACGATTCCAGCCTCACCTATCGGCGCCGCTATCGCGCCTCGCTGCAACCGGCCGCCGTGTTCGATCTATTGTTGCTGGATGGCAGCAATCCCCATGCGCTGGGTTTCCAGCTCAACACCATGTCGCAGCATCTGGATATCCTGCCGCGCCGCGACCAGCCGCCGCGCGGCGAGGATTGCCTGGCGCTGGGCAAGCCCTTCGAGGATATCGTGGAGAAATTCGACCGCGATGAAGTGCCGGCCGCCGAATGGCAGACCCTGGTATCGCGCCTGCGCGGCAGCCTGGACGCCACCACCCAGGCCCTGATGGATATTTCCGATCAGCTGACGCGCACCTATTTCTCGCATATCCAGCTGGCGCAATCCTTCGGGTTCGGTCGCTGATGCGCTATCGCCTGCGCCACACCACGTCCTACAGCTATAGCTGGCCGGTGGACATGTCGTATCACCTGCTGCACCTGACCTTGCAGAGCGGGCCGCGCCAGACCGTAACCGATTGCGCGGTGCAGACCGCGCCGGAAGGCCGCACCGGCGAAATCGGCCGCGATCATTTCGGCAATCTGGTTTCGCATCTTTCCATCGAGGAACCGCATACGCGCTTCGATGTGGAACTGACCGCCGAAGTGGACGTGCAGCCCTTCACCGCACCGCCGGAAGCCGAAACTCCGCCCTGGGAGAGCATCCGCGACCTGCTGAACGGCGATGGTTTTCCCAAGGCCTTCGAGCCTTGCGAATTCGCCCTCGGTTCGCCGATGGCCGATGCCGACGATGCGATTGCCGCCTATGCCGCCCAAAGCCTGCCGCCGGACCGGCCGATCCTGGCGGCGGCGCGCGAATTGACCAAGCGCATCCACGACGATTTCCGCTACGACCCCACCGCCACCGAAGTGTTCACCCCGGTGGCCGAGGCGATGAAGCAGCGTGCCGGCGTATGCCAGGATTTCGCCCATCTGCAAATCGCCATGCTGCGCTCCCATGGCCTGGCGGCGCGCTATGTATCCGGTTATATCCGCACCATGCAGCCAGGCGATGAAAACGGCCTGCGCGGCGCCGATGCCTCGCATGCCTGGGTATCGGTCTGGTGCGGCGATGCGCATGGCTGGATCGATCTCGACCCCACCAACGATCTGGTGGTGAGCGAAGATCACGTTACGCTGGCGGTGGGCCGCGATTACAACGATATCAGCCCGGTGCGCGGCGTGGTGTTGGGCGGCGGGCCGCATCGCGTGGGCGTGGCGGTGGAATTGCTGCCGCTGGATGCGCCGCCGAAACAGACGCAAGCCCAGAGCCAGGGCCAGACCCAAACTCAATCTCAGAGCGTCGCGCCGCCATCCACGCCCAAAGCCTGACCGGTCAGGTTGCCAGCGGCGGCGCTGGCCAGATACAGCACCAGGGCGGCGATTTCCTGCGGCGTGGTGATGCGGCCCGTGGGTGTGCCAGCCGCCGCATCCTTGGCGCTGATGCCAAGTTCCCTGAACCGCGCCTGCGCCATCGCGGTATCCACCCAGCCCGGGCAGATCGCATTCACCGTGATGCGGCGCGGCGCCAATGCCAGCGCCAGCGCCTTGGTCAGCCCCACCACGCCATGCTTGGCCGCCGTATAGGCCAGTTGATCCGGCACGCCGCGCAGGCCGAGCACGGACGCGATATTGACGATGCGGCCAGTATCATCAGGCAGCTTGTCGCGCACTGCCGCAGCGCAGAGATAGCTGGCAGTGAGATTGGATTCGAGGATGCCATCCCAGCCGGCAAGCTCTTCCGCGCTGCCGAATACGGCGCCGCCGGCCGCGCCGGCATTGTTCACCAGCAGATCGACGTGCGGGATGGCGGCAAAGGCATCGGCAATCGCCGTGCGGTCGGTCACGTCGCATACCCGCATGTCGATGCCGGGAAGCTGCGTTGCATGGCGCGCCAGGCCGATCACCTGCCAGCCTTGCGCGGCCAACGCTTCGGCAATCGCGCGCCCGATGCCGCGGCTGGCGCCGGTAACGACGGCAACGCGGCTCATGCAGCCGTGCCGCCGCCATCCACCGGCAGCACCACGCCGGTGATGAACGATGCCGCATCCGAACACAGGAAAGCCACCGCATTGGCGATTTCGCGCGGATCGGCGAAACGGCCCAAAGGCACGGCGGCCTTGTAGGCATCATCGGGCAATTGCGGATTGCGGCGCGCCATCTCGGCGATCACATCGTGCAGCATGGCGGTATCCGTACTGCCCGGCGCGATGGCGTTGAAGCGGATGTTATGCCCGGCCCAATCCAGCGCCGCGCTTTTGCAAAGCTGAGCGATAGCGGCTTTCGATGCGCCATAGACTGCCGAATCACGCTTGCCGATGAAAGCCTGGTCGGAGGCGATATTCACCACCGCACCGCGTTTGGCCGCGATCATGTCCGGCAGCACGGCCTTGATCAGCGCCATCGGCGCCAGCAGGTTGATGCGCAGCAGGCGTTCGGCGGCCGCGATATCCTGATCCAGCAGATTGCCCAGCAGGGTGATGCCGGCATTGTTCACCAGAATATCCAGCGGGCCGCTGCGGGCGCGCAAGGCCGCCACATGGCCCGGTATGGCGGCGAGATCGTTGAGGTCGATCTCCGGCAGGTCGAAACCATGCACCTCGGCGCCGTATTCCGCCAGCACGGCCATGATGGCGGCGCCGATGCCGCCTTTATGGCCGGTGACCAACGCGCGGCGGCCGTGCAGGTCGATCATTGCGCCTCCATCTCCTCGCGCAGCATTTCCAGCCGCAGCCATTCATCCTCGGCTTCCGCCAATTCGGCCTGGGCTTTCGCCAAGGCCTCGGCGGTTTTGTTGAAGGCTGCCGGGTCGCGGCTGAACAAGGCCGGATCATCCAGCTTGGCCTGCTGCCTGGCGATATCGGCCTGCAAGTCCGCCATGCGCTTGGGCAGGGTTTCCAGCGCATGCTTGTCCTTGAAGCTGAGGCGGCGTTTGGCCGTAGCCGTGGCAGCAGACGTTTCCGCCTTGCGCTCCGGCTTGGCCGCCGCATTCTGTTTCGCGGCGATGCCAGGGCCGCGCTGGGCCAGCATGTCGGAATAGCCGCCGGCATAAAGCTGCCAGCGCCCATCGCCCTCATAGGCCAGCACATGGGTTACCACACGATCCAGGAAATCGCGGTCATGGCTCACCAGCAGCACGGTGCCGGGATAATCGGTCAGCATTTCCTGCAACAGATCGAGGGTTTCGAGATCGAGATCGTTGGTCGGTTCGTCCAGCACCAGCAGGTTGGACGGCACCGCCATGGCGCGCGCCAGCATCAGCCTGCCGCGTTCGCCGCCCGACAACCGGCCCACCGGCGTGCGCGCCTGTTCCGGCCCGAACAGAAAATCCTTCATATAGCCGATCACATGGCGCGGCTTGTCGCCCACATGCACCATGTCGCCGCGGCCTTGCGTGAGCGTATCCTGCAAGGTGGTTTGCGGATCCAGCGCTTCGCGGCGTTGGTCCAGCGTCACCATGGCCAGATTCTGCCCCAGCTTGGCTTTGCCGCTATCGGGCGCCAGATTGCCGGTGAGCAGATTGATCAGCGTGGTTTTGCCGGCACCATTGGGACCGACGATGCCCAGCCGGTCGCCGCGCCGCAGCCGCATGTCCAGTTCGCGCACGATCACGCGTTCGCCATAGGCCTTGCTCACGCCCTCGAGCTCGGCCACCAGTTTGGCGGAGGCTTCCGCCTCGGTGGCGTTCAGCTTCACATCGCCCACCGCGCGGCGCTGGTCGCGGCGTTCGCGGCGCAGATCCTGCAAACCGCGCAACCGGCCCATATTGCGTTTGCGCCGCGCCGTTACGCCATAGCGCAGCCAATCCAGCTCAGCAGCGATCTTGCGATCCAGCTTGTGGCGCTCGACCTCTTCCTGCTCCAGCGTCTCGTCGCGCCAGGCCTCGAATTCGCCGAAGTCGCGCTCCAGCATGCGGGTTTCGCCGCGATCGAGCCAGAGCGTGCGGCGCGAGAGATTGGACAGGAAGCGGCGATCATGGCTGATCAGCACCAGCGCCGAATCCATGCCGCGCAATTCGGTTTCCAGCCATTCGATGGCCGGCAGATCGAGATGATTGGTCGGCTCGTCCAGCAGCAGGATATCCGGCCGCGGCGCCAGCACGCGGGCCAGCGCCGCACGCCGCGCTTCGCCGCCCGACAGCCGCACCGGCTCTTCCTCGCCGGTCAGGCCCAACTCGTTCAGCAGATACCGCGCACGATGCACTTCGTCGCCCGGCATCATGCCGGCTTCCACATAGGCCAGCACGGTTTTGAAATCGCCGAAATCCGGCTCCTGCGGCAGATAGCGCATGGTCACGCCCTGGCGCAGCACGCGCTCGCCGCGATCGGGCTGCACTAAGCCGGCAGCAATCTTCAGCAAGGTGGATTTGCCCGAACCATTGCGCCCCACCAGGCAAAGCCGGTCGCGTTCGAGCACGGAAAATTCCGCGCCATCGAGCAACGCATGGCTGCCGCCGAAACTAAGGCCGATATCGCGCAAAATAAGCAGCGGCGCTGCCATGACATACTCCAGATGACAGAATTGTGGCCGGACGATACGGCCTCGGGCCGGTTTCGGGAAGGGCCGGATGAATGCAGCAAGCATCCAATTTGCCGCCCTGCCGCCACCGGATTATACTGCATCCGCGCGGAGGACAGCATGCAGCATACGATTGCCTCGATTGAACAGCTTACCGCCCTTTACGGCCAGCCGCTTCCCACCTCGACCGTGAAAGAGGTGGACCACATCACCCCGCATTATCGCGCCTATATCGAAGCCTCGCCCTTCCTGGCGCTGGCCACCAGCGGACCGGAAGGCCTGGATTGCTCGCCACGCGGCGATTTGAAGGGTTTTATCCGCGTGCAGGATGAAAAAACCCTGCTGCTGCCCGACCGCATGGGCAACAACCGCGTTGATTCGCTGCGCAACATCGTGCGCGATCCGCGCGTGGGCCTGCTGTTTCTGATCCCCGGCCATGGCGTGACCCTGCGCTTGAACGGTCGCGCCCATTTGAGCATCGCGCCGGATCTGCTGGACAGCTTCAAGGTGGATGGCAAACCGCCGCGCAGCGTGATCGTGGTGCAGGTGGAGAGTGTGTATTTCCAATGCGCGCGTGCGGTGATCCGCGCCGAATTGTGGAATCCCGAACGCCATGTGCCGGCCAGCAGCCTGCCAACGGCCGGTGAAATCCTGGCCGCCTTGAGCGACAACACCATCGGCGGCAAACCCTATGACGAAGCCTGGCCGGAGCGCGCCCGCAAATCCATGTGGTGATCGCTCTGCGTGGGCCCTAATGGCCCAGCATGTAAAGCGCGCCGGCCGCCAGCATGGCGAGAAACACGGTTTCCGCCACGATCAGGCCAACCGCGCGGCCACCCACCTGGGCCAAGGCCTTGAGCGAGGTTTTCATCCCCAGCGCGGCAATCGCGCCGACCAGGAACCAGCGTGAAATCTGCTTCATCGCATCCAAGGCCGGCGCCGGTATCGCACCCAGGCTGTTGAGCACCACCAGTGCCACGAAAGCCAGCAGAAAAAGCGGCGGCTTGGCGCCGCCGGTTTCGCCCGCATTGCCCTTGCGGAAAAACACCGCCAGCCCCAGCACCACCGGCACCAACAGCATCACCCGCAGCAATTTGGTGAAGGTGGCAGCCTGGCCTGCGCCTTCCGAAATACTGAAACCGGCTCCCACCACCTGCGCCACATCATGGATGGTGGCGCCCAGGAAGATGCCGGCGGCGGTATCGTCCCAGCCCAGCCAGGCGGTGATCATCGGATAGATGATCATCGCCAATGTGCTGAGCGCTGTAACCCCCACCACAGTGAATACGGTGTCGCGTTCGCTGGTATCGCTGCGCGGCAGCACCGAGGCAATCGCCAAGGCCGCCGAGGCGCCGCAAATCGCCACCGCGCCGCCGGTGAGCAGGCCGAAATGGCCCGACAGGCCGAAGCTGCGCGCCACCACCAGGCCAAAGCCGATGGTGAGCATCACCCCGGCCACCGCCAGCAACGGCAGCCAGAGGCCGTAGCTCATGATCTGCGCCAGGGTGATCTGCGCGCCCAGCAGGCCGACCGCCACGCGCAACACGCTTTTGGCCGCCAGGTCGATCCCCGCCACGCAGCGGCCATCCTGATGCAGAAAATGGAAAGCCATGCCCAGCAGCAGGGCATACAGCATCACCGGCGCACCATAATGTTCGCCCAGAAAGCTGGCGGCGATGGCGATGGTGAAGCTGACCAGCAGGCCGGGGCCGAAATGCTGCAGCGTGGCGCGGGCCTTATCGAGGGAAGACAACATGGGCGGACAGGGTAAGCTCGCGGCTGAGGCGGGAGAGCCAATCTAATGCCTTGATATGGAATAATTATAGCCTTCGGCGGCGCCGCGCTGATTTTTTTTCCGCAAAAGCCGGTGCCGGCCATGCCATACTATGGCCAATCTGTGGGGCAAAAGGGTGCAGCAGCTTGCGGTCGCCTTTATCCAGACGGCACACATCCAGACGGCACGGATACAGCCAGCAACTCTCCAGCCGGAGGCATATCCTGGCGGGCATGGCAGCCCTGCCCGCCCTTTCCCTCGGCCTGGCCGGACCGGCAATCGCCCAGCAGGCCGGGCAGGCCGATCTGGCCCTGGTGCTGGCAGCCGATTGTTCGGGCAGCGTGCGCGAAGAGCATTATGTGCTGCAACAGCGCGGCTATGCCGATGCCTTCAGCCATCCCAAGGTGGTGGATGCCATCCTGTCCGGCCTGCATGGCGCGGTGGCGGTGTGCTATTTCCAATGGTCTGGCCCCAGCCTGCATAACCTGCTGCTGCCCTGGACCCTGCTGAAAAGCCGCGCCGACGTGCTGGCCTTCGGCGCTGCGTTGGGCAAAGTGCCGCGCAGCATTTTCGGCGGCGGCACCGCGCCGGGCGAGGCGATCGATTTCGGCAGCGCCTTGCTGGAAGCCGACAGGCTGCCGTTTCGCGCCACCCGCCGGGTGATCGACGTATCGGGCGATGGCCGCAACAATCGCGGCCAGCCACCGGCCCTGGCCCGCGACAGGGCGGTGGCGCGCGGCATCACCATCAATGGCCTGCCGATCCTGCATATGGAACCGGATATCGACAGCTATTATGAGCAGAATATCATCGGCGGCACCGGCGCCTTCATCATGCCGGCGCGGGATTATGCCAGTTTCGCCGAAGCGATCCGGCGCAAGCTGATCCTGGAAATCGCCGCCAGGCCGCAAACCGGTGGGCCGCAAACCAGTGGGCCGCAAACCAGCCTGCATGGCTGATCCAGTATGGCCGGCGGGGGAGTTGACGGGGCCGCGCCGATGCTTACCTTGTGCCGCCAATAGCCGTTTGCCCAAGGTATTGCCATCATGCCCCTGCATCCACCCGCGCATCCAATCGTGCTCACCCTGTCCTGTGCCGACCGCCCGGGCATCGTTGCGTCCGTATCGAGCCACCTGTTCGATGCCGGTTTCAACATCCTGGATGCCCAGCAATTCGACGATGTGCTGAGCGACCGCTTTTTCATGCGCGTCACCTTCGCGGCCACCCGCGCCAATGGCGACCTGAAGGCGGTGCAGGAAGGCTTCCGGCCCATCGCCGAACGCTTTGCCATGACCTGGACCATGCGCGACACCGCCACCCCGCGCCGCGTGCTGCTGATGGTCTCGAAATTCGACCATTGCCTGGCCGACCTGCTCTATCGCTGGAAGATCGGCGAATTGCCGATGGATGTGGCCGGCATCATCTCCAATCATCCGCGCGAAAGCTATGATCACCTGGATCTGCGCGACCTGCCCTTCCATCATCTGCCGATCACCCGCGAAACCAAGATGGAGCAGGAGGCCGAGGTGTTGCGCGTGGTGAATGAAAGCCGCGCCGAACTGGTGGTGCTGGCGCGCTACATGCAGGTGCTGTCGGATGGCCTGGCCGCCAAGCTATCTGGCCGCTGCATCAACATCCATCATTCCTTCCTGCCCGGCTTCAAGGGCGCCAAGCCCTATCACCAGGCCCATGAGCGCGGCGTGAAACTGATCGGCGCCACCGCGCATTACGTGACATCCGATCTGGATGAAGGCCCGATCATCGAACAGGATGTGGAGCGTATCAGCCATCGCGACACGCCCGACGACCTGGTGCGCATGGGCCGCGATATCGAGCGCCGCGTGCTGGCCCGTGCCGTGCGCCTGCATCTGGAAGACCGCGTGCTGCTGAACGGCCGCAAAACCGTGATATTCAAGGACTGAAGCTGTTCAGCCCGGACCCAGCTTTCAGCGCAGGCGCCAGCTTTCAGCGCAGACCCCGGCCTTCAGCGTAAAATCGGCGCCTCGAACGGCAATTGGCCACGCGGGTCTTCCGCTTCGATCACCCAGATATCCGGGTCGCGGTCGATCGCCTTGGCAATCGCGGCCTCGATCACCGCATCCGCCGCAGGCCCGGTGCGCAGCCAGGCCGCCCGGCCTTCGGCATCGCGGGCCTGGCTGAGCAGCAGCGCGTTTTCACGATCCACCGCAATCTTCACCAGCACCGCGCCAGCATCGGCATCGCCGCGCCGCCGCAGCACGGCGGGAATCAGTTCGCGGTCGTAAAGCCGCAAGATCGCCTGCACCAGCAGGCCGGCCTTCAGGCGCGCATCCATCATCGCCTGGATCCCATCGCGAGCAGGCCGCCGACTATCAGCAAGATACCGCCGATCAGGTAAAGCAGCAGATAGGAATGGGTGACGGTGAATAGAAAGCCCAAGCCATAGGCGCTGGCGGCTTGCGCCACGGCGAAGGCGGTGGTCATCCAGCCCCAGACCATGCGATGGCGCGCAGCGCCCACCAACTCGGCCACGCGGCCCGATGTGATGGCGGAGATGCCCGGCGTAAGCGCGCCGACCAGCATCGCCGACACCGCCAGCGACGGTCGCGCCGTGCTCAACACCGGCAGCAGCAGGCCAACCGCCTTTATAAAGAAGCAAACCACCACCGCGCGCTGGAAGCCAAGCTTCTCGGCCATCAAGCCGGCCAGGATCGGGCCGCAAAGCGCGCCCACGCCATACAGCACCCAGAAACTGCCGCCCTCGGCCAGGCCGCGACCCAGGCCACGGGCGATAAAATCCACCCAGAAAACCGTATGCGGCACGAAGGCGAAAGCATCCAGGCCATAGGCGAGCAGCAACAGCCAGACCGCCTTGCTGAGCACCGGGCCGGCCTCGCTGTCGGCTGGCGCGGATTGCGCCGCCGCATCACCGGCGCCCCAGCTACGCCAGGCCAGAAAGGTAAGCATCAAGCCCAAGGCCGCGATGCCCAGCCATACGGTGGACAAATCCTGGCGCGCCAGCATCGGCACCAATGTTCCCGAGGCGGCGATGCCGATCCCTACCCCGGTGAACATGATGCCAGCGCCGCGCCCGCGCATTTCCAGCGGCAGGTTGGCCAGGCAGAGCGGCACCGCCAGCACCACCAGCACGCCGCCGATGAAGCCGGCCAGGAAGCGCCAGGGCGCGAACCACCAGAAACCCAGCGGCAGCGCGCAGGCGATGAAGCTGACCGCACCGGCCAGCATCGCCAGACGTACCAGCCAGCCAGCCGGATAGCGCAAAGCCAGCCAGGCGGCCAGCATGCTGCCGCCGAGATAGCCGGCCAGATTGGCGGCGCCAAGATAGATCGCCTCGGCAGGTTCGAGCCAATGGCGTTCGATCAGCGCCGGCAATAGCGGTGTATAGCCGAAACGCGCCAGGCCAAGGCCGACCAGCAGGGCGGCCAGGCCCGGCAGCGCACCAACAATGAGCCTGCGGGTTGGCGATGGACCAGTCATTTACCTGGGCACTTACTTGGGCATTTACTTGGACAGCAAGCCCTTCAGGCGATCGGCAGCGCCGCCGGAATTCTGCTGCAACGCGCCAGCCGCACCTTTGAACTGGTCGCCCAGTTGCTTCTGCAGGTCGCTCACCGCCACGCGGCTGGCGCTCTGGCTGATGCTGCCCAGCACACGCTCGGCCACTTCCGCCGGCGTGGCGCCGCCCTTGGCTTTGCCGATATCGGTGAGATGGATGGTGGGCAGGCTGCTTTCCAGCTTGCGGCCTTGCAATGCGGCATGGCTGATGCCGATGCGGCCATCGCGCACATACAGATTCTCGATGACCAGCTTGGGTTCCGGCTTGCCGGTCTTGCTGGCCGAGGAGGAAGCGGACGAACCGCCACCGCCCGCGCCGCCGCCAGCCATCTTCTGGCCATAGGCCTGGGCATTCTTCTGGATGGTTTCCAGATTGCCGCCGGCAGCGGCCTGCTCATAGCTGATATGCGGGCGCTCGATCACAACTTCCTTGATCACGATCAACGTTTGATTGGAATTGGCGACATCCAGCTTCACCGAAATCAGCCCCAGGCTCATCGCTTCGCTGTCGCTGAAACCCTTCGGGTTCAT
This sequence comes from Ferrovibrio sp., assembly GCF_019636075.1. Taxonomy (GTDB): domain Bacteria; phylum Pseudomonadota; class Alphaproteobacteria; order Ferrovibrionales; family Ferrovibrionaceae; genus Ferrovibrio. Next base: position 84,786 of record NZ_JAHBYG010000006.1, on the reverse strand, counting down.
CACTTTCAGATCGCCAAGGCTGGCCTGGCCATCGCTGATCTTCAATTCCACCTTGCCCAGGCTGACGCGGGTTTGCGTGGCTTCGCTGCCATAGGTCTCCACGGCGGCCTTCACCAGGCTGTCGAGATTGCTCAGCAGATAATAAGCGCCGCCGGCCACAACCAGCACCACGACCAGAATGCCCAGCGCGACTTTCTTCATCATTGCCATGCCCTCCCGAACAAACGCCCTACGTCAAAGCCGGATCACTGGCCCGCAGGCGCCACCATCACCACATTGCCCAGCACATTGGCATTGGGAATCAGATGGCGGTTGTTATTCTCGTCCACCACCTCGGTATAGCGCAGGTCGATCTTGCTGACCGTGCCGGTGATGCCGGTAACGGTGATCTTGTCGCCGCCCACGAAGGGGCGGTTGAGCAAGATCAGCAGGCCGGCCATCAAGCTGGAAACGATATCCTTCAGCGCGAAGCCGAGCGCGAAGCCGGTAAGGCCCAGGCCGGCGATCAGGCCGGTTACATCCACGCCCAGCGTGCCAAGCGCGGTGACGATGCCGAAACCCATGATGCCCCAGCGCGCCACATTGGCCAGCAGCAGCAGCACGTCGCGGCGATTTTTGTCGCGCTCCGAAACCCGCGCGATCACCGAACGCGCCACGCTGCCGGCGATCCAGAAGGCGATCAGCACCAGGATGGCGCCGCCGATGCTGGTGAGCAGATGCAGGACTTGCGGCAGATAGGCGTCGATATTGATGGTCATTGCGGGTTCCCCGGAAAATAAGGCGCGATTTTGCAAGTATGGCGGCTTTGGCGGCCGGCTGGAAGTCACCCGAAAGGGTAAGGCCAGCCGAACCCGGACATAGCCAAAATACCGACAAGCCGCTAGAGTTGGCACAACTGATATATCAGATGGGAGATGCGGCGCCAATCCGCCGCCAGCATAATCGGCCGAACAACAGGCCAAACAACCAGCGGGAGCGGGGCATGCGTTTACAGGGCAAGAAGGCGGTGATCACGGCGGCGGCCCAGGGCATCGGGCGGGCGACGGCTGTGGCCATGGCGCGCGAGGGCGCCGAGGTGATTGCCACCGATGTGAATGCCGAGCGGCTGGCCGAGCTGAACAGCCTGCCCGGCATCCGCACCACGCAACTGAATGTGCGCGATCCGGCGGCGATTGCCGATTTCGCCGCCCAGGTGGGCGCGGTGGATGCGTTGTTCAACTGCGCCGGCTTCGTGCATCACGGCACGATCCTGGATTGCAGCGAAGCCGATTGGGATTTTGCCTTCGATCTGAATGTGCGGTCGATGTTTCGCCTCACCAAGGCGTTGCTGCCGGCCATGCTGGAGGCGAAACGCGGCGCCTCGATCATCAACATCTCGTCGGGCGCCTCCTCGGTGAAGGCTGCCGCAAACCGGTTCGTTTACGGCACCACCAAGGCCGCCGTGATCGGGCTGACCAAATCCATCGCGCTGGATTACATCCGCCAGGGCATCCGCTGCAATGCGATCTGCCCGGGCACCATCCAGTCGCCATCGTTGGACGATCGCATCGCCGCGCTGGGCGAAAGCGTGGGCGGCGCGGAAAAGGCCCGCGAAATGTTCGTCTCCCGCCAGCCCATGGGCCGGCTTGGCACCGCCGAGGAAGTGGCCGCGTTGGTGGTGTATCTCGCATCGGATGAGGCGGCCTTCACCACCGGCGCCGTACACCTCATTGATGGCGGCTGGACGCTCTGATATGCCATCGGCTGATGGCAACGGATTCGCAGATTGATAAACGACGCGGCCGCCTGGTGCTGGTGGTCGGCCCCAGCGGCGTGGGCAAGGATAGCCTGCTCGATGCCGCGCGCGCGGCGCTGAAGAACGATCCCGCCGCCGGGCCCGGGGTGGTGTTTCCGCGCCGGGTGGTAACCCGCGCGCCCGGGCTGCCCGGCGAGGATTATATCGCCATGAGCGAAGCCGATTTCGCAGCCGCCCAGGCGCGTGGCGATTTCGCCCTGCACTGGCCGGCCCATGGCCTGCATTACGGTATCCCGAAACAGATCGAGGCGGATCTGGCCGCCGGCCGCGAGGTGGTGGTGAATGTGTCGCGCACCGTGCTGGACGATGCCCGCAAGCGCTATCCCGGCCTGCTGGTGCTGCTGATCAATGCCAGCCCGGATATCCTGCGCCAGCGCCTGCTGGGCCGTGGCCGCGAAAGTCCGGCCGAAATCGAGGAGCGCCTGCAGCGCGCCGCCGCCTTCACCCTGAGCGGCAGCGATGTTGTGCGACTGGACAATGACGGCCCGCTGGCCGAGACCGCCGCCCGCTTCGTGGACCTGCTGAAGCGCCGTCCGCAATAAGAAAAAATCGTTATTTTATATTTTTATCGATATTTCTTGCCTTTTAAAATATGATGACCATCATATTATGGCAACCAATCCCCAACCCTAAAGAAACCCAGCCCTAAAGAAGCCCAGCCATGCCTCAGCCTTCCCTGCCTACAGCCCGGCGCCGCCGTGGCAGCCAGACCCATGATGCGCTTTTACAGGTGGCCGCCCGGGCGCTGCGGGCCAGGGGACCGGAGCGCGTTGGGGTGCAGGACATCATGCGCGAAGCCGGCCTCACCCATGGCGGCTTCTATGCCCATTTCGCTTCCAAGGATGCGCTGATCGCCGAGGCCATCGACACCATGTTCGCCGATAGCCGCACCCGCTTCGATGCCCGCCATGGCGACAAGAGCGGCGCGGAATGGCTGGCCGCGCGGATGGAAAGCTACGTATCGGCAAACCACCGCGACGACCCCGGCAGCGGCTGCCCGATCACCGCCCTGGGCGGCGAGATGCGGCATCTCTCGCCGCCAGCCCGCGCCGCTTTCGATGCCGGGATCAAAACCCTGCTCGGCCGCCTGACCAATCATGGCGGCGGCAATGCCGAAGCCGCCCTGTCGCTGCTGGCCGAGATGGTGGGCGCCATCACGCTGGCACGCGCGGTGGCCGATCCGGATCTGTCCGACGCCATCCTGCAGGCCAGCAAAGCGGCCCTGCATAAGCGGATCGAAGCCCTGCACGGCGAGACCCCCAACACCGCGGTGCGGGCATGAACGTCGCTGCTTCCGCCGCCAAGCCTGCGCCCTCGCGCGTGGAGCTGATGCTGACCGCGCCGATCTTTCAAACCCTGCTGCGCCTGACCCTGCCCACCACGGCGGCGATGCTGGCCACCGCGATGGCGGCGGTGGCTGAAACCGTCTATGTCGGTCGCCTGGGCGTGGAACCGCTGGCGGCGATGGCCCTCACCTTTCCGATGGCGATGCTGATGCAGATGATGTCGGCCGGCGCCATGGGCGGCGGCGTATCCTCTGCGATCAGCCGCGCCATCGGCAGCGGCGACATCCCGCGCGCCCATAGCCTGGCCTGGCATGCCTTGGCCATCGCCACATTGGCGGCGGTGATCTTCATGGTGTTTTTCTGGAGCCTGGGGCCGCTGATCTATCATCTGCTGGGCGGCCGCGACGGCAGCCTGCAACAGGCCCTGCTCTATTCCAACACGCTGTTCAGCGGCGCGCTGGCAGTGTGGTGGTTCAACATCCTGGCCTCCATCCTGCGCGGCACCGGCAATATGATGACACCCTCGCTGCTCACCATCCTGGCGGCGCTGCTGCAAGTGCTGTTGGGCGCCGGCCTGAGCCTGGGATTGCAACTCGGGCCGGTGCAATTGCCACGCCTTGGCATGCCCGGCCTGGCGCTGGCGCAGATCGCGGTGTTTGCCGGCGGCACCTTTGTGCTGCTGTGGTATCTGCGTTCGGGCCGTGCGCGCCTGACCCTGCGCCTGCGCGGCCTGCAACTGCAACGCCGGATGTTCATGGATATCCTGCGGGTGGGTGCGGTGGCCTGTTTGTCGCCGCTGCAAACCGTGCTGACCGTGCTGATCTTCACCGGCCTGGTGGCGCGCTTCGGCACCAACGCACTGGCCGGCTATGGCATCGGCGCACGGCTGGAATTCCTGCTGGTGCCGATTGCGTTTTCCATCGGCGTGGCCAGCGTGCCGATGGTGGGCATGGCCGTGGGCGCCGGCAATATCAAGCGCGCGCGCCGCGTGGCCTGGACCGCAGGCGCCATGGCCACGACAACCCTGGGCATCATCGGCCTGATCGTGGTGCTGTTCCCCGATCTATGGGCCCGGCTGTTCACCGACGACACCGCCGTGCTGGAATCGGCGCGCAGCTATCTGGTGGCGGCCGGCGCGGGCTTCGGTTTTTTCGGCACCGGGCTTTGCCTGTATTTCGCCAGCCAGGGCGCCGGCCATATCGTGGGCCCGGTACTGGCCGGCACCTTGCGGTTGATCGTGGTGGCACTGGGCGGCTGGTGGCTGCTGAGCATCGCCGCTCCGGCCTGGACATTATTCGCACTGGCGGGCTTTGCCATGGCGATCTACGGCCTGGCCACGGCGGGCTTCGTGTATTTCACGCGCTGGGGGCGGAGCTTGTGATATCGGGCGCTTCATGCTGTTCTGCGCCCGCAAAAAACGGGAGAGAAACATGCCGAACCAGCCACGCTTACTGCAACCCATCGCCCTGCGCGGCATCACGCTGAAAAACCGCATCGTGGTATCGCCGATGTGCCAATACGCCGCTCAGGATGGCGTGGTGGGCGAATGGCACAAGGTGCATCTGGGGCGCTTTGCCATGGGCGGCGCCGGCGCGGTTTTCGTGGAGGCCACAGCGGTTGAGCCGCGCGGCCGCATCACCCATGGCGATGTGGGGCTGTGGACCGACGAGCAAGGCAAGGCGCTGAGCAACGTGGCGCAGACAATCAAGCAGCTTGGCGCAGTGCCGGCGATTCAGTTGGGCCATGCCGGCCGCAAGGCCAGCGTACAGCGCCCATGGTTTGGCAATGGCCCGCTGCAGCAGGCCGATATCGCGCGCGGCGACCGGCCCTGGGATGTCGTGGCGCCCAGCGCCGAACGCATCAGCGATGCCTGGCTGCTGCCGCATGCCTTGGAGCCCGCCGAACTGGATGCGATGGAAGAAGCCTTCCGCATGGCCGCCCAGCGTGCCGTGGCGGCCGGCTTCGGCTTGCTGGAAGTGCATATGGCGCATGGCTATCTGCTGCACCAGTTTCTTTCGGCGCAGACCAACAAGCGCAGCGATGCCTATGGCGGCGACCTGGCCGGGCGGATGCGGTTTCCGCTACGCGTGGCCCGCGCGGTGCGTGCGGCAGCCGGCGATGGCTTGCCGGTTTTCACCCGCATCTCGGCGCAGGAACCGGCCGATGCCGGCTGGACAATGGCCGACAACCTGGCGCTGGCGGCGGAATTGAAAGCCATCGGCATCGATGTAATCGATTGTTCCACCGGCGGCCTGGGCGGATCGGCCACGGCGCAGCCATTGCCGCGCAAGCCCGGCTTTCAGGTGCCCTATGCCGCTGAGATCCGCAAGCAGGCCGGTATCCCCACCATGGCGGTGGGCCTGATCCTGGATGGGCCGCAGGCGGAAGCGATCCTGGCCGATGGCAGCGCCGATCTGATTGCCGTGGGCCGCGAATTCATGCGCGATCCCAATTGGGGCGTGAATGCCGCATTGGCCCTGCAACAGGAAAATGGCTGGGATGCCTGGCCCGAACAAAGCGGCTGGTGGCTGCGCCGGCGCCGGGTGGATGCCGGCTGAAACGCAGGCTTACATTTCCCGGAAGGCGTTGAAATCGTAGGCCCAGGGCGTGGAGCCATCGGCGGTGATCTGGCCGATCAGCACATCGAAGCCCTGGGTGAAATCGCCGCTGCCTTCCCAATAGAGCGTGCCGGTATCCTGCTGATACACGAAGCCGGCCTCGCCCAGATTGGTGCCGATACGCGCGCTGGCATCGGCCACCATGCGGATATTCTGGTTGTCGATCAGATCGTCGGCCAGCACGAAGGCATTGCCGGTGAGCTGCATCTCGTTGTTGGTGTCGAAGGCGATCCGGTCGCCCGCGCTCATATCCATCACCGTCACCACATTGCCGGCGGTGCTGGCGGTGAACACGAAACGGTCGTTGCCCAGGCCGCCGGTGAGCGTATCGGTGCCGCCGCCGGCGATCAGGAAATCGGCGCCATTGCCGCCCTGCAGGGTATCGTCGCCGGCGCCGCCGAATACATAGGCGGTCTGGTTGCCGGTGATGGTGATGTTGTCGTTGCCGCTACCGCCGGTCACCGTCTCTACATTGCTGACCGTGATCACATTGGCGCCATTGGCCAGGGTGAGCGTATCGGTGCCCGCCCCCAGATCGTATTCGCCGCCATTCACCGTATCGGTGAGGGTGACTGTGTCGGCGCCGCTGCCGCCGATCAGGGTTTCGATGCTGGCCGCCGTGAGCGCGCCGCCGGCATTGGATAGCGTGATTACATCATCGCCCAGACCGCCGGTGATGGTTTCGATATTGGCGATGGTGAGCGTATTGCCGCCATCGGCCAAGGCCAGGCTATCGTTGCCGGCGCCGAGATCCACGCTGCTATTGGCCGCCAGGCTGGATTGCAGCGTAACCACATCATCGCCGCTGCCGCCCACCAGGGTTTCGATGCCCGAAAGCGTGATCGCGTTGCCGCCATCGGCCAGCGTGACGCTGTCGTCGCCGCCGCCGCCGGTAAGGGTTTCGATGCCGGAAACCGTGATGCTCTGGCTGGCATCATCCAGCGTGACATGATCGGCGCCGGCACCGCCCACCAGGGTTTCGATATAGCCCACGGTGATGCTGTTGCCGCCATCAGCCAGCGTGACGATATCGGCGCCGCTGCCGCCCAGCAGGGATTCCACATTGCTGATGGTGAGCATGTTGCCGCCATCGGCCAGGGTGAGGCTGTCGTTGTCGGCGCCCAGATCGATATGGCCGGCCAGCAGGTTGCTATCCAGCACGATGCTGTCGGCACCCGCACCGCCGGTCACCGTCTCTACATTGGCCAATGTGGCCAGATTGATGCCATCGGCGAAAACCAGGCTGTTGGCGCCGGCCAGCAGATCGATAAAGCCGGTATCCAGCGCGCCGGCCAGGGTGATGGCATCGTTGCCGCTGCCGCCGGTGATGGTTTCCACATTGGCGAGCGTGAGCGTGTTGCCGCCATCGGCCAGCACCAGCACATCATTGCCATCGCCCAGATCGATCTCGCCGGCCGTGGCCGTGGTCAGCAGGGTTACATGATCGCTGCCCACCCCGCCCAGCACGGTTTCGATATTGCTCAGCGAAACGCTGTTGCCGCCATCGGCCAGCGCCAGGCTGTCGGCACCCGCTCCCAGATCGATGCCGGCATCCGCCAGCGTGCCCGCAAGCGTGACGATATCGCTGCCTGAACTGCCGGTGATGCTCTCCACATTGGTGAGATGCACGCTGCCGCCGCCGCTGCCCAGATACACATGATCGTCGCCGCCGCCGAGATCGAGATAGGCATTGGCCGAACCGCTGCCCAGATAGATCACATCCTCGTCGGCGCCGCCCACCAGGGTTTCGATGCCGTTGATGGTGAGCGTGTTGCCGCCATCGGCGAGGATCAGCTTGTCGGCGCCGGCACCCAGATTGATGCTGCCGCCATCATAGGTCATGGCCAGGGTGATGATATCGTCGCCCACGCCGCCGATGATGGTTTCGGCGTTGGCGAGCGTGAGTATGTTGCCGCCATTGCCCAGCGTGAGGCTGTCGTTGCCATCGCCCAGGTCGATCTGCGCCGAGGTGCCCAGATTGGTGAGCAGCACGATGGTGTCGTCGCCGCTGCCGCCGGTGAGGGTTTCCACGCCCGATACGGTGATCTTGTTGGTGCCATCGGCCAGGGCAAGCGTATCGTTGCCGGCGCCGAGGTCGATCTTGCCGCTGCTCAGCGCGGTTTCCAGCACGATGCTGTCGTTGCCGCTGCCGGATTCGATGGTTTCCACATTGGCGATGGTGACGCTGTTGCCGCCATCGGCCAGCACCGCCTTGTCGTTGCCGCCCAGCAGATCGATGCGGGCATTGGTGAGCGCGGTGGCGTAGGTGACGCTGTCGGCGCCGCTGGCCCCGGTGAGGGTTTCGATGGAACTGACGGTGAGGGCATTGGTGCCCGCCACCAGGGTGATGATGTCGTCGCCGCTGCCGCCGACGATGGATTCGGCCGCGCCCACGGTGGCGCTGTTGCCGCCATTGGCCAACACCAGCGTATCGAAGCCGGCGCCCATCAGGAAGCTGCCGCCGCTCACCGTGCCGGTAAGCGTGACCGCATCGGCGCCGCTGCCACCCACCAGGCTTTCCAGCCCGGAGACGGTGAGCGTGTTGTCGCCATTGGCCAGGGTGAGCTTGTCGGCGCCATCGCCGAGCGCGTATTGGCCGCCATTCTGCGCGGTGGCCAGGCGGATCGTGTCGTTGCCGGTGCCGCCGGTCAGCGTCTCGATGCCGCCGATGGTGATGTTGTTGGTGCCATTGGCAAGAGTGAGGCTGTCATTGCCATCGCCCAGCAGATATTGCGCATTGCCCTGGGCCTGCAGCAAGGTGATCGCATCGTTGCCGCTGCCGCCGATCATGGTATCCACGCCGCTGGCCGACACCGTGTTGCCGCCATTGGCCAGGGTCACCTTGTCGTCGCCCGCGCCCAACGCAACCGAGCCGGCGGTGAGCGCCGTGGTGAGAACCAGCACGTCGGCGCCGCTGCCGCCGGTGATGGTTTCGATATTGCCCAGCGTGACGGTGTTGCCCTTGGCGGCCAGTTCCAGGCTGTTGGCGCCACCGCCCAGATCCAGCGCGCCCTTGATGCTGGTAATGAAGGTGATCGCATCGTCGCCGGACCCGCCGATAACGGTTTCCACATTGCTGAGCGACAGACTGTTGCCGCCATCGGCCAGTTTCAGGCTGTCGTAGCCGGCGCCGAGATTGATCGACAGGCCATTGGCGGCCGAGGCCAGGGTGATGATATCGGCGCCCGAGCCGCCGGTAAGACTTTCCACATTGGCGATGGTGAGCGTGTTACCGCCGGCCGCCAGGGTGAGCGCGTCATTATCGTCGCCCAGATCCACCAGGCCGGTCACGCCGGCGCGGAAGGTGATGATATCGGCGCCATCGCCGCCGGTAAGGGTTTCCACATTGCCGATGCTGAGCGTGTTGCCGCCATCTGCCAGCTTCAGGCTGTCGACGCCATTACCAAGATCGATGCTGCCCTTGGCCAGGGCATTGGCCAGGGTGACCAGATCGGCGCCGGAACCGCCGGTGACGGTTTCGATATTGCCGAGCGTGACGCTGTTGCCGCCATCGGCCAAAGCCAGGCTGTCGGCGCCATCGCCGAGATCGAGGCTGCCGCCATTCACAATGCCGGTGAGCGTGATGCCATCGTTGCCGGCGCCGCCCACCAGGCTTTCCACATTGCTCAGCGTGAGCGTGTTGATACCATCGGCCAGGATCAGCGTGTCGTTGCCGCCGCCGAGATCGAAGCTGCCGCCCTTGATGCCGCCGGTAAGCGTGACGATATCGGCGCCCGATCCGCCCAGCACGCTTTCGACATTGGAGAGCGTGAGCGTGTTGCCGCCATTGGCCAGCTTGAGGCTGTCGGCGCCATTGCCGAGATCGAGGCTGAGGCCATCCACGGTGTTGCCCAGCGTGATGGTATCCGCACCGCTATTGCCGACGATGCTTTCCACATTGGTGATGGTGACCGTGTTGACCCCGGCGGCCAGGCGCAGGGTATCCTCGCCATCGCCGAGATCGATCGAGGCCGCGCTGCCCAGCGCCGCGGTGAGCGTGATGTCGTCGTCGCCGCTGCCCGCCACCAGGGTTTCCACGCCGGCCAGGGTGAGCGTGTTGCCGTCATCCGACAGCACCAGCTTGTCGGCGCCATTGCCAAGATCGATGCGGCCGACCATCGCGCCCGAAAGCGTGACGCTATCGTTGCCGGCGCCGCCCGTGAGGGTTTCCACGCCCGACAGGGTTACGGTGTTGCCGCCATCGGCGAGCGTGAGCTTGTCGTTGCCGCCGGCAAGATCGATGCGGCCGGTGATGGATTCCGCCAGCGTGATGGCATCGTCGCCCTCGCCGGCCACCAGGGTTTCCACGCCCGACAGCGTGAGCAGGTTATTGCCATCGGCCAGCGTGAGCGTGTCGTTGCCGGCGCCGAGTTCGATCCGGCCGCGCACGGCATTGAGCAGGGTGATATCGTCGTTGCCCGCGCCGGCGACGATGCTTTCCACATTGGCGAGCGTGAGCGTGTTGCCGCCCGCCGCCAGGGTGAGTTTGTCGTTGCCGGCGCCGAGATCGATGCTGGCGCCATTCACCGTGCCGCTGAGCGTGATGGTATCGGCGCCGCCGCCGCCGATGATGGTTTCGGCACCCGCAAGCGTGAGATTGTTGCCGGCGGCCGCCAATGTAATGCTGTCATTGCCCGCGCCGAGATCGTATTGCCCGCCCATCACGCCGGAAACCAGCGTCACGCTGTCGTTGCCGCTGCCGGTGGAAAGCGTTTCCACGCCGGCCAGGGTTACGGTGTTGCCGCCATTGGCCAGGGTAAGCGTGTCGTTACCGGTGCCGAGATCGATCCGCGCAGCGGTTTGAGCATCGGTATAGGTAACGACATCCGCCCCGGTGCCGCCGGTGAGGCTTTCCACGCCGGTGACGGTGACGATGTTGCCGCCCAACGCCAGGGTAAGCTTGTCGGCGCCGCCGCCCAGATCGATCTGCGCACCGCTGATCGCGCGGCCCAGGGTGATGGCATCGTTGCCGCTGTTGCCGGTGAGCGTTTCCACATTGCTGACCGTGAGCGTGTTGGTGCCGGCGGCCAGGATCAGTTTGTCGTTGCCGGCGCCGAGATCGACCTGGCCGCGGCTGATGGCCGCCGAGAAGGTGATCGTATCGGCGCCCGCGGCCGAGGTGAGTGTTTCCACATTGGCCAGGGTGAGCGTGGCCGATTGCATGAGTGTGAGTGCATCGTTGCCGGCGCCGAGATCGATGGAGGCGCTGGTGGAAAGCGCATCGGTGATGGTGACCACATCGCTGCCGGTGCCGCCGCTGATGCTTTCCACATTGCTGAGCGTGGCGATATTGGCGGCATTGCCGAAGCTGACCTTATCCGCCCCGGCGCCGAGATCGATATTGCCCTTGAAGCTGCCATTCAGGCTGACCAGATCGGCGCCCGTGCCGCCCATGATGGTTTCGGCATTCACCACGGTGATGGCGTTGCCGCCATTGGCAAGCGTGAGCTTGTCGGCACCCGCGCCCAGATCCACATGCATCGCCGTGACGGCATTGCCCAGGGTGATGGTATCGTTGCCGGCACCGCCGATCAGGGTTTCCAGATTGGTGAGGGTGAGAAGATTGTTGCCCTTGGCCAGCATCAGCTTGTCGGCGCCGCCGCGCAGATCGATGCTGGCGCCATTCACCGCATTGCCCAGGGTAACGGTGTCGTTGCCGGCGCCGCCGACCAGGGTTTCGGTATTGCTGAGTTTCAGCAGGTTGCCGCCATCGGCCAGGGTGAGGCTGTCGTTGCCCGCGCCCAGATCGATACTGGCATTGGCCAGGGTGGTAAGCAGGGTGATGGTATCGGCCGCGTTGCCGCCGATGATGTATTCGGCATTGGCGATGCTGCCGGTATTGGCCAGATTGGCCAGTTGCAGCTTGTCGGAGCCCTTGCCGAGATCGAGATTGGCGCTGGTGGTGAGCGCGCCGGACAGCGTGATGGTTTCCGACGTGGCGCTGCCGGAAATGCTTTCCACATTGGCCACGGTGATATTGCTGCCGCCGGTGACGAGCGTGAGGCTGTCGCCGCCGCCGCCCAGATCGATGGTGGATTTGCCGGCGGTCAGCAGCGTGACATGATCGGCGCCGCTGCCGCCTTGCAGGGTTTCCACCCCGGCGATGCTGAGGCTGTTGCCACCATCGGCCAGGGTCAATTTGTCGTTGCCGGCGCCAAGGTCGATGCGGCCGCCGGATACCGTGGTGGACAGCGCGATGGTATCGGCGCCGGCGCCGCCGGTGATGCTTTCCACATTGGCCAGCGTGAGATTGTTGGTGCCGGCGGCCAGCTTCAGGCTATCCGCGCCGCCGCCGAGATCGATGCTGCTGCCATTGGCGGCATTGCCCAGCGTGACGGTATCGGCGCCCGAACCGCCGATGATGGTTTCCACATTGGCTACGGTAAGGCTGTTGCCGCCATCGGCGAGCGTGAGTTTGTCGGCCCCCGCGCCGAGATCGATACTGCCCTTGGCGATGGTGGCGCTGAGCGTGATGGTATCGGCGCCCGACCCGCCGGCGATGCTTTCGGCGCCCGCCACGCTGCCGGTATTGGCGGTGTTGGCCAGGATCAGCTTGTCGTTGCCGGCGCCGAGCGAAATCTGATGCGTATTGGTGAGCGCGTCGGTGAGCGTGATCGTATCGGCGCCGGAGCCGCCGATGATGGTTTCGGTGCCCGACACCGTGAGCGCGTTGGCGGCATTGGCGAGCGTGAGGCTGTCGGCGCCGCCGCCCAAAGCCACTTCGCCCTTGCCGGCAGCCGACAGCGTGACGTGATCGGCGCCCGAGCCGCCGGTGATGGTTTCGATGCCGCTGGCCGTGAGGCTGTTGCCGCCATCGGCGAGTTTCAGGCTGTCCAACCCGCTGCCCAGATCGGCCTGACCGCCGGAAACCGTGGTGGACAGCGTGATGCGATCGGAACCCGAACCGCCGGTGATGCTTTCCACATTGGCCAGCGTGAGCGTGTTGCTGCCATTGGCCAGGGTGAGGCTGTCGGCGCCGCCGCCGAGATCGATGCCGCCGCCATTCTGCGCATTGGCCAGGGTGATCTTATCAATGCCGCTGCCGCCGGTGATGGTTTCGATATTGGCCGCGGTGATGCTGTTGCCGCCATCGGCCAGGATCAGCTTGTCGGAACCGCCGCCGAGATCGACGCGGCCGCCGGAGATGCTGGTGGAGAGCGTGATGGTATCTGCGCCGCTGCTGCCGGTGATGGTTTCGGCATTGCCGACGGTGAGCGTATTGCCGGAACCGGCCAGCGTGAGGCTGTCCTTGCCGGCACCGAGATCGATGCTGGTGCCCGTGGATGCATTGGTGAGCGTGACGCTGTCGTTGCCGCCGGACCCGATAACGGTTTCCACCTGCGAAAGACTGACCACCGCACCGGGTGCTGCCAGGGTGACGCTATCTGAACCGCCGCCGAGATTGAGCTCCATCTTGCCGGCGGTTGCCACCGTGAGGCTGTCGGCGCCCGAGCCGCCGGTGATGGTTTCGATGCCGCTGACCGTGAGGCTGTTGCCGCCATCGGCGAGTTTCAGGCTGTCGATGCCGGCGCCGAGATCCACGCTGCCGCCGGCCATGGTGCCAGACAGGGTGATACGGTCGGCACCGGAGCCGCCGGTGATGGTTTCGGTATTGGCGATGGTAAGCGTGTTGCCGGCGCCATTCAGCTTCAAGCTGTCGGCGCCGCCGCCCAGATCGATGCTGGGGCCGGTGGCCGCGCTGGTGAGCGTGACCTTATCGGCGCCGGAACCGCCGATGATGGTTTCGATATTGGCCAGGGTTACGGTGTTGCCGCCATCGGCCAGGGTGAGTTTGTCGTTGCCGCCGGCGAGATCGTAACTGCCTTTGGCGACCGTGGTGGACAGCGTGACATAATCCGCGCCGCTGCCGCCCAGAATGGTTTCCACATTGGCCACCGCGAAGGTGTTGCCGCCGCTGGCCAGGGTGAGTTTGTCGTTGCCCGCGCCAAGATCGAGCTGGCCGCCATTGAAGGCGGTGCCGAGCAGGATGGTATCTGCGCCGGAGCCGCCGGTGAGGCTTTCCACGTTGCGCACCGTGGCGGTGTTCTTGCCGCCCTGCAGCAGCAGGCTGTCGCTGCCGCCGCCGAGATCGAACAAGGCGCCGGATACCGGGCTGGTGATGGCGATGGAATCGTTGCCGGTCCCGCTGGTCAAGGTATCTACCTTGCCATGGGTCTGGCTGAAGCCATCATCCCCGAGAGTGATCACCACCGGCACGACTTACGCTCTCCTTCTGAGACGCAATCCGGCTCCTGCGGACCGGATTCACCTGGTTGCTTCCGCACCAGATATCGCAAGCCCCATGCCATCCATTTCTGGCGGCGCTTTTCCCTGGCCTGCTAGGTTGAATTTCGCCGATTTTGGAGAAAACACAAGAGGCTATTAACCCTGGCGCGTGGTGGCGATCACAAACCCGGCGGCCGGCCATTTTGGCCCGAATCGGCAAAAAATGCCGGGGCAGAAGGTGTTTTTCCGGATATAAGCGCAGGAAAACAATGATATTTATCCGGTGCGCCGACATGGACGGCGGGGAGCGAGTGACACGATGACAATCCGGGCCCGTTTATTCCTGGCAGTGACTCTACTGGTAGGTGCAATCATCGCCGGCATGGTAGCCAGTGTGTTGTTGTTACGTAGCGCCCAGCGCCACCTGCTGGAAGTGCGCAACCAAGCCTTGCTGCCGGTGGTGCTACTGCAGGAAGTATCGAATGCCTATGGCAGCGGGGTATCCGATCTGGCGGTGAAGGTGCGCAACCGCATAACCAAGTGGGAAGACGCCCACCGCATCTCAGCCCAGGTGCAGGATGGCGTGGATGCCGCATGGGGACGCTATATCGCCTCGGTGCGCGAACCCGAAGAGCGCCGGCTGGCCGCCGAAGTGGAAATCCGCATGCGCGCCGCCGAAGCCGGGCTGTCGATGTTCCGTGCCGCCATCGAGGACGAGGATCTGCGCCAACTGGCCCGCTTCGTCGACGAGGTGATGTATCCCACCATCGACCCGATCAACGACCGGCTGAATGCCCTGGCAAAATACAAGATCGCCGCCTCCGACCGCATCGTGCAGCGCGCCGAGGCGAATTTTCAGAATTTCGGCCAGGGCCTGCTGCTCTTGCTGGTGCTGGTGCTTTCGATCGCCGCCTATGCAATCTACATCGTGCAGGGCCGTGTGGCGCGCCCGCTGGGCGCCATAACCGATGCCATGGGCGCGGTGGCCGGCGGCCAGCTTGATGCCAGGATTCCCGGCCAGCGCCGCAAGGATGAAATCGGCAAACTGGCCAAGGCCTTGGCCAAGTTCCGCGACAATGCCATCGCGCTGGACCAGGCCCGCGAGGCGATGGCGCGGCAAAGCCAGCAATTGCGCAATGTGCTGGATGGCATCAATCAGGGCATCACCGCTTTCGACGACACCTATACCGTGACCATGGCCAACCGGAATGCGGAAACCATCACCGGCCTGCCCGGCCATCTGCTTTCGCCCGGCGCCACGATAGCCGACATGGTGCGCTACAATGTGAGCATCGGCGCCTATGGCGAAGGCGATCCGGACGATTTGTTCAAACAGCGCTACAGCGTGGTGACCCAACGCACCTACCGCAAATCCGACGTGGCTTTTGCCAATGGCCGGGTGGTGGAGGTGGAGAATATCCCCACCATGGATGGCGGCTGGCTGCTGGTGAGCACCGACATCACCCAGCGCAAGCAGGCGGAAGAGGAATTGCGCGAGGCCCGCGATATGGCCGAATCCGCCACCAAGGCCAAATCCAGCTTCCTGGCCACCATGAGCCATGAAATCCGCACGCCGATGAACGGCGTGATGAGCATGGCCGAATTGCTGGAACTCACCCCGCTGGACGGCGAGCAGCGCCGCATGGCCAAGGTGATCCGGGAATCCGCCCATGCGCTGCTGACCGTGATCAACGACATCCTGGATTTCAGCAAGATCGAAGCCGGCAAGCTGGATATCGAAGCCGTGCCTTTCTCGCTGGCCGACATGATGGATGGCGTGGGCGAATTGCTGGCGCCGCGCGCCGACGACAAGGCGCTGGACCTGCTGATCGATGTGGATCCCGAACTGGCCGACAAGCGCATCGGCGACCCGACCCGGCTGCGGCAGATTCTGCTGAATCTGGGCGGCAACGCGGTAAAGTTCACCCATGAAGGCAGCGTTACCCTGCGGGTGCGGGCGAAGCCCGACGATCCCGACCGCCTGCTGTTCAGCATCATCGACACTGGCATCGGCCTCACGCCGGAACAGCAGGAAAAGCTGTTCAAGGCCTTCGAGCAGGCCGATAGTTCGACGGCGCGCAAATATGGCGGCACCGGCCTTGGGCTTTCGATCTGCCAGCGTTTATGCGAATTGATGCATGGCGATATCGGCGCGCGCAGCGAGGCCGGCAAAGGGTCGGAATTCTGGTTTGAATTGCCGATGCAGCCGGCCGAAGGCGCGGAAAAGCCGAAACCCGCCCATGATATTTCGGCGGCGCGCGTGCTGCTGGTGGGCCTGCCCAGCAGCAGCAAGGCAACCAGCTGGCACTGGCCCGGCAATATCTGGCCGCCGCCGGCATCACCAATATCGATGAAGCCGGCAACCTGGCGACAGCGAAGCGCCTGCTCGCCGAGGACCGGCACGATCTGGCGCTGTTGGATGCACGCGGATCGGATGGTTCGGTTCTGCATTTCCCCAGTGAAAATGCCGCAGCCGGCAAGGTCAGCTTCGCCCTTGTGGCACCGCGCAATCTGGTCTCCACGCTGGATACCGCCGCGCGCAACAATTTCGCCCTCACCCTCACCTATCCGCTCAGTCGCCACAATCTGTGGCGCGCCGCTGCCGTCAGCCTGGGCATCGCGCAGCATGATACGGGCGAAACCGCCTTCCGCGAGGATATGGCCTGGCTGCCGCCGAGCATCGAGGCTGCACGCGAAAACAATGCGCTGATCCTGGTGGCGGAAGACAATGCCACCAATCAGGTGGTGATCCGCCAGATGCTGTCGCGCATGGGCTTTGCCTGCGAGATCGGCGAAAACGGTGCAGTGGCGCTGGACATGTATCGCAATGGCCGCTACGGCCTGCTGCTTACCGATTTCCACATGCCGGAAATGGATGGCTTTGAACTCACCGCCCATGTGCGGGCCAGCGAACAGCCCGGCGGCCCGCGCCTGCCGATCATCGCACTGACCGCCGATGCGCTCACCGGCACCGAGCAGCAATGCCTGGATGCCGGCATGGATGGCTATCTCACCAAGCCGATCAACAGCCGCGCGCTGGGCGATGCCCTGGCGCAATGGCTGCCTCAGGCATTGCCCCTGCGCCGCCCCGCCGGCCATGATGCGAAGCTGGCCAAGCCGGCGCCGCCCACGCCGCAATGGGATCCGGACATCTTCGATCCGGCGCGGTTGACCGAAACCTTCGGCGCGTTCGATGCGGCGGCTGGCGAATTCCTCAGCCGGTTCGTGGAAGATGCCGTGGAAAAGCTGCCCAAGATTGCGGCCGCAGCGGCAGCGCGCGACCTGAAGGCGCTGCGCCATGAAGCCCATGCGCTGAAAGGCGCCGGCTATTCCATGGGTGCCACGCGGCTGGGCAATCTGGCTTCCGACCTGCAGGATGCCTGCGATGCCAACGATGCCGACACCGCCGCGCTGATGGCGGAATTGCTGGAACCCACCGTGCAGGAATTGCAGGATGCCTTGCCGAAAATCCTGCACGGCAAAAGCTGAGGCATCATCATGGCGATCGAATACGATAAAATCCGCATCCTGGTGATCGAAGACGAAGACTACACCCGCAAGATCATCTGCAGTTTGCTGCGTCAGCTCGGCTTCCGCCTGATCGACGAAGCCGCCGATGGCGAAGCCGGCTTCAAGGAAATGGTGCGCACCCGCCCGGTGCTGGTGCTGTGCGATGTGCATATGCAGCCGCTGGATGGATTGGGCTTCCTGGCCAAGCTGCGCGGCATGAGCAGCGCCACTTTCGGCAACCTGCCGGTGATTTTTCTGACCGCCGACAAACAGCAGGAAACCGTCATCACCGCCAAGAAGCTGCAAGTGGATGGCTATCTGGTGAAACCGGTATCGCTGGCCAGCCTGAAACAGCGCATCGATACCGTGCTGCAGAAGAAGTTCGGGCTGTAGTTTTACCGCGTCCTGCCGGAACATGTTGCGGGCATCCAGCCTTCGGCATCGCAACTGCGTTTGGCATGTATCCGCGGAATGAATCCGAGGGTGACGCTATAAAGCGGCCTTACGCCTCGTTGGAGAGGATCAGGTTGCGCACCAGCGGATAGATCTGGTTCTGCCAGCGGCGACCGTTGAACACGCCGTAATGGCCGGCGCCGGGCTGCAGATGGTGGCGCTTGCGATAAGGCCGCAGGCCGGTGCAGAGATCATGGGCAGCCAGCGTCTGGCCCACCGAGCAGATATCGTCCTTCTCGCCTTCCACGGTAAGCAAGGCCGTGCGGCGGATGGCGCCGGGATTGACCTTGTTGCCGCGCCAGGTGAGTTCGCCCTTGGCCAGCCGGTATTCCTGAAACACGTATTGCACGGTTTCGATATAGAATTCGGCGGCGAGATCGAGCACGGCGAAATATTCGTCGTAGAATTCCTTGGTGATCTCGGCCTTGTCGTATTCGCCGCGCGAGAGATGCTCGAACAGATCGAGATGCGAGCGCATATGGCGATCCGGGTTCATCGCCATGAAAGCCGTAAGCTGCACGAAGCCGGGATAGACCCTGCGGCCGGCGCCCGGATGACAATCGGGCACCACATCGATCAGGTTTTTCTCGAACCATTCGATCGGATGGCCGGTGGCCAGCAGGTTCACTTCGGTGGGATTGATGCGGCAATCGATCGGACCGGCCATCAGGGTCATGGAAGCCGGCGTGGCGCGGTGTTTCTGTTCGGCCATCACGGCCGCCGCCGCCAGCACCTGCACACAGGGCTGGCATACCGCCACCACATGGGCGCCGGGGCCGAGTTCGTCGAGGAAGCGGATCACATGCTCGACATATTCATCGAAGCCGAAACGCCCGGCCTCCAGCGGCACATCGCGGGCATTATGCCAATCGGTGATATGCACATCATGCTCGGGCAACAGCGTGGCCACGGTGCCGCGCAGCAAGGTGGCGTAGTGGCCGGAAAGCGGCGCCACCACCAGCACCCGGGGCTGCTGGGTATCGATATCCTTGCGGAAACGCAAAAGCGTGCCGAACGGCGTGACCAGGCGCTTTTCCTCGGTCACTTCCACTTCGCGGTTGCCCACGGTGATGCTGCTGAGGTTATAGCTCGGTCGCTGATGGGTGAGGTCGGCGCGCGACAGCATTTCGAAGCCGGCGGCCAGGGTGCGCAGGGGAAGGCTCTCGCCGAAGC
The DNA here is from genome assembly GCF_019636075.1 of Ferrovibrio sp. Taxonomy (GTDB): domain Bacteria; phylum Pseudomonadota; class Alphaproteobacteria; order Ferrovibrionales; family Ferrovibrionaceae; genus Ferrovibrio. The sequence goes on along the minus strand of NZ_JAHBYG010000006.1, from coordinate 65,725 downwards.
CGTTGAGCGGACTGCGGATGGTCTGCTGCGCGAACCGGGCCATGGCGCGCACCGGCTCCATCATGTCTGAATAGGCTTGGTAGGCTCGATACATCATGAGGCAGCGAATTCCACTCCTGAGCGGACCGCCCCCGGACCATGCGACAATTGGGACCGGGAATTTGTGAACCGCTTGTGAAAAGGCTAGTGCAATTCGTGTTGCACTGCGAGATAATAATGCAGCAACGGGCGGCGGACTCAACAGCCTGCACCGCCCCGAACACAGTTGAAAAAGCCCGAGAGCGGTTACTTTCCGTTGGGTAATCAATGGGATGATTGCCGCCAGAGCGAGGATGCCATGCCGAAGCCTGCAGCGGCCGTAAAGGCCAAAACCGGCGCCAACACCGCCAAGGCGGCGCCCGCCGAGGCGACGCTTGCCATCAGCAGCAAGAATTATTCGTCCTGGTCGCTGCGCGGCTGGCTGCTTTGCAAGATGGCGGGGCTGAACGTGGCCGAGCAGCGGGTGTCGCTGGACGACCCCTCCACCCGGGCCGAATTGCTGCTGCTTTCCCCCTCTTTCCTGGTGCCCTGCCTCACCCACAACGATGTAAAGGTGTGGGACACCCTGGCGATTGCCGAATATCTGAACGAAATCCGCCCCCAGGCCGGGCTGCTGCCCGCCGACCAGGCAGCGCGCGCCCATTGCCGCGCGGTATCCGGCGAAATGCATTCTGGCTTCGCCAATCTGCGCGCCGCCCTGCCGATGAACCTGAAGGCGCATTACAAGGGCTTCAAGATCTGGGCCGGCGCCCAGGCCGATATCGACCGCGTGCTGGAAATCTGGAGCGAGTGCCTGCTGCAATATGGCGGGCCCTATCTGTTCGGCGATACGCCCAGCCTGGCCGATGCCATGTATGCGCCGGTCTGCACCCGGTTTCAGACCTACGACGTAAAGCTGGATGGTGCCTGCGCGGCCTATCGCGACATGATCCTGGCATTGCCGGCCATGAAGGCCTGGTTCCAGGATGCGCGGCTGGAGCCCGATGAAGTGGAAGAACTCGACGTCGAGTTCTGATCAGCGCCCGTTCTGATCAGCGCCCGTAGATATCGTCCAGCCGAACGATATCGTCTTCGCCGACATAATCGCCCGATTGCACCTCGATGATCTCGAGCGGCAGCGTGCCGGCGTTTTCCAGGCGGTGCACCAGGCCTGCGGCGATATAGGTGGATTGGTTTACCAGCAGGGTGAATGTGTCTTCGCCACGGGTGACCCGGGCCTCGCCGCGCACCACCACCCAATGCTCGCTGCGTTGCGCATGCTTTTGCAGCGAAATCTTGCCGCCGGGATGCAGGCAAAGCCGCTTCACGCGATGGCGCGGGCCTTCCGCCAGATCCTCGTACCAGCCCCAGGGGCGATAAACCCGCATCGGCTCGGTGGCCTCGCGCCGGCCCTGGGCCTTGAGGCGATCCACCACCTGCTTCACATCGCTGGCCCGCGCTTTGTCGGCCACCAGCACGGCATCGCGCCCGGCCACGACAACGACATCCTTCAGCCCGATGGCGGCCAGCAGCAGGCCATCGGCACGCAGATAGCTGCCCTGGCTATCCAGCGCCAGCACATCGCCTTGCAGCACATTGCCATCCTGGTCAGGGTTGCTTTCCGCCCAGAGTGCCGGCCAGCCGCCGATATCCGACCAGCCCATATCCACCGGCATCACGGCGGCGCGCTGCGTGCGCTCCATCACCGCATAGTCGATGGACTCGCCGCGTATGGCCGAAAAAGCCGCGTTATCCAGGCGGAAGAAAAACAGATCCCGCGCCCCGGCGGAAAGCGCCTGTTGCGTGCCCGCCAGCAGATCGGGGCAATGCGCCTGCAATTCGGCCAGCATGGCATCGGCGCGAAACAGCAGGATGCCGGCATTCCAGAAAAAATCTCCGCCGGCTATATAGCGCGCCGCCGTGGCCGCATCGGGCTTTTCGGCGAACCGCGCCACCTGATAGCCGGCATCGCCCAATGCCGGCCCGCGCTGGATATAGCCATAGCCGGTTTCCGGCGCGGTGGGCTGGATGCCGAACGTGACCAGATGGCCGGCCTGGGCCAGCGGCGCGGCATTGCGCACCGCCTGCAAAAACGCATCCGGCTTGCGCACCAGATGATCGGACGGCAGCAGCAGCAGCAGATCATCGGGTGCCGCCAGGCTGGCCGCCACCGCCACCGCCGGCGCGGTGTTGCGCCCCACCGGCTCCACCACCACGGAAAGCGGCTCGATGCCGGCTTCGCGCAATTGTTCGGCCACGATGAAGCGATGCTGCTCGTTGCAGATCACCAAAGGCTGGCCGAAGCCTTCGGCCTGCAAACGCTGGGCAGTCTGCTGCAAAAGCGTTCGGTCGCCGGCCAGGGCATGCAGCTGCTTGGGATATAATTCGCGCGACAACGGCCAGAGCCGCGTGCCCGCACCGCCCGAAAGGATGACCGGACGGATCGCCATGGCTTATTCGTGCAGGCCGTGGCGGCGCACATCGCTTTCGCGCTTCACCGCCACCAGATCGGCCGCCACCATTTCGCGCACCATGCTTTCCAGGCTGGTGGTGGCCTGCCAGCCGAGCTTTTCGCGCGCCTTGGCCGGATCGCCCAACAGCAGGTCTACTTCGGTGGGGCGGAAATAGCGCGGATCGACCGCCACCAGTTCGGCGCCGCTGGCTGCATCATAGCCTTTTTCATCCACGCCCTTGCCCTGCCAGCGAATCTTGCGGCCGGTTTCCAGGAAGGCCATCTCGATGAAATCGCGCACGCTGTGGGTGCGGCCGGTGGCGAGCACGAAATCATCCGGCTTGTCCTGCTGCAGCATACGCCACATGCCCTCCACATAATCGCGGGCATGGCCCCAATCGCGCTTGGCATCCAGGTTGCCGACATAGAGCCGCTGCTGCAACCCGAGCTGGATGGCGGCCACCGCGCGGGTGATCTTGCGGGTGACGAAGGTTTCGCCGCGCACCGGGCTTTCATGATTGAACAGGATACCGTTGGAGGCATGCAGGCCATAGGCCTCGCGGTAATTCACCACGATCCAATAGGCATACAGCTTGGCAACCGCATAGGGGCTGCGCGGATAGAACGGCGTGGTTTCGCGCTGCGGGGTTTCCTGCACCTTGCCGTAAAGCTCGGATGTCGATGCCTGATAGAACCGCACGGTCTTTTGCAGGCCCAGGATCAGGATGGCTTCCAGCAGCCGCAGCGTGCCCAGCGCATCGGCATTGGCGGTGTATTCCGGGGTTTCGAAACTGACCTGCACATGGCTCTGGGCGGCCAGGTTATAAATCTCGGTGGGCTGAATCTGCTGCACCAGCCGGATCAGGTTGGTGGCATCGGTCATGTCGCCGTAATGCAGATGGAAGCGCACCTCGCGCTCATGCGGATCGTGGTAGAGATGATCGATACGGGCGGTGTTGAACGAGGAGGACCGGCGCTTGATGCCGTGTACCGTATATCCCTTGGCGAGCAGCAGCTCGGCCAGATAGGCGCCGTCCTGGCCGGTCACGCCGGTGATCAGGGCCACTTTTTCCGCCATATACGCCGTCTCCCACGCCTAAAATCGCTCCTGGCTGGGCTTAGGCCCTGCCCCAGCCGCTGTCAAGCTTGCGGGGCGGCAGGGGGGTTGCTAAACATCCGCCAACTGCCTGTTAACCCTTTGATGGCATGACCCGCTGATGGCGATTTCCCCGGCCGACCCGACCTCCCTGCGCAAACGCGCCATCCGCGACCATGCCGACCGCTATGCGCCGGAACGGCAGGGCTGGATCGCGCGCAACCGGTTTTTCCATGACCAGGACCTGGCCTATCTGCGCTTTTTGATTCCGGCCGGCAAGCGGGTGTTGGAACTGGGCTGCGCCACCGGCGACCTGCTGGCGGCGCTGGAGCCTTCGCGCGGCGTGGGCGTGGACCTGTCGCAGGTTTGCATCGACGAAGCCCGCGCGCGCTTTCCCGGCCTGGAATTCCATACCGGCGATATCGAGGCGCCGGCCACGCTGGACGCCATCGAAGGTCCGTTCGATTTCATCCTGCTGGCCGATACGATCGGCGACCTGGAAGACGTGGAGCGCAGCCTCAGCCTGCTGCACCGGCTGTGCGATGCCGATACGCGGCTGGTGATCGTGTATCATTCGCCGCTCTGGGCGCCGGTGCTGAAAACCGCCGAGGCGCTGGGCTTCAAGATGCCGGCCACGCCGAAGAACTGGCTGCGGCCGAGCGATATCGAGGCCCTGCTGGGGCTGGCCGATTTCGACCCGATCCGCAGCGAAATGCGCATGCTGTCGCCCAAGCGCCTGCTCGGCCTGGGCGGTTTGCTGAACCGCTATGTCGCCACCCTGCCGCTGGTGCGGGCGCTCTGCCTGCGCAATTTCGTGGTGGCGCAATCGTTGCCCAAGCGGCGCGAAACCGTGCCGCATTCGGTGTCGGTGGTGATTCCGGCGCGCAACGAACGCGGCAATATAGAACCGGCGATCCAGCGCCTGCCGCGCTTCGCCGAGGATATGGAAGTGATCTTCGTGGAAGGCCATTCGCAGGATGGCACCTGGGAAGAGATGCAGCGCGTGCGCGATGCCTATCCCGATTGGGATATCAAATGCATGCAGCAGACCGGCAAGGGCAAGGCCGATGCGGTGTGGATGGGCTTCGATGCCGCGCGCGGCGACATATTGATGATCCTGGATGCCGACCTGACCGTGCCGCCGGAAGACCTGCCGAAATTCTGGCGCGCGCTCACCACCGGCAAGGGCGATTTCATCAATGGCAGCCGCCTGGTCTATCCGATGCAGGATGGCGCCATGCAGACGCTGAATTTCTTCGCCAACCACGCTTTCTCGATCATCTTCAGCTTCCTGCTGAACCAGCGCTTCACCGACACGCTGTGCGGCACCAAGGTGATCTCGCGCCGGCATTATGCCGTGCTGAAGGAGAACCGCAGCTATTTCGGCGATTTCGATCCGTTCGGCGATTTCGACCTGATCTTCGGCGCGGTGAAGCAGAATCTGAAAGTGGTGGAAGTGCCGATCCGCTATGCCAGCCGCAGCTATGGCGAAACCCAGATCAGCCGCTTCCGCCATGGCGTGCTGCTGCTGCGCATGGTGCTGTTCGCCTATCGCAAGCTGAAGGCTTTCTGAACATGGGCGACGAGGCGGCGACCGATTATCGCGCCGCCTGGCAGCGCAAGCCCGTGCTGCGCGCGATCTACCAGGATTATTACCGCCGCATCCTGGCGCATTGCCAGCCCCAGGGCCGCACGCTGGAAATCGGCGGCGGCTCGGGCAATCTGAAAAGCTTCCTGCCGGACGCAATCTCCACCGATATCGCCGCGGCGCCCTGGCTGGATGCGGTGGCCGATGCCCAGGCCTTGCCTTTTGCCGATTGCAGCTTCGGCAATATCGTGATGGTGGATGTGCTGCATCACCTGGCTTATCCGAAGCGTTTTCTGGCCGAGGCGCAGCGTGTGTTGCGGCCGGGCGGCCGGCTGGTGCTGATCGAACCCGGCATCACGCCGCTGAGCCGTGTGTTTTTCCACCTGTTTCATCCCGAGCCGGTGCGCATGCAGGCCGAACCCTTGAGCGACACGCCGCAATGCGATCCAGGCAATCCCTGGGATTCCAACCAGGCGATACCCACGCTGTTGTTTCGCCGCGATGCCAGGAAGCTGGCGGCCACGATGCCCGGCCTGCGGCTGCTGCGCGCCGATTGGCTGTCGCTGTTTGCCTATCCGCTTTCGGGCGGCTTCAAGGCCTGGTCGCTGTTGCCGGGTTTTGCCGCCGCACCGCTGCTGCGGCTGGAAGACCGGCTGATGCCAGCGCTGGGCCCGCTGATGGCCTTCCGGCTGCTGACCGTGTTGGAGCGCACGCAATGAAGTGGAAACTGCGGCTTGGCCGGCAAGGTACATTGGCGGCGATTTTCATCGCACTGAATCTGCTGCTGCTGTTTTGGGCCGCGCCCGAAGCCACCTATCTGCATGGCGGCGATGCGGCGGTGTATATGGGCCCGGCAAAAACCCTGTGGCAGCATGGCATCCTGGCCAGCGGGCCGGAGGCGCTGGATGTGCCGCTCAGCTTTGCGCCGCCGCTCTATTCGATCTTTCTGGCGCCCATCGTGGGCCTGCTATCCTGGCCTGCCGCGCTGAATGCCATCGTGATGCTGCAACTGGCCATGCTGTGGGCCACCGCACTGGCCGTGCGCGGCCTGCTGCCGCGACCGCTGGACAATGCCCGCGACCTGGCGCAATTGCTGGTGCTGTTCAATCCCAATGCGTTGTTCACCGCGCATCTGGTGCAGCCGGAAAGCCTGTTCACCCTGCTGGCCACCCTGGCGCTGGTGGGTATCTGGCGGCAGGCGCTGATGCCCGGCTGGATGCGCGCCATCGGCGTGGGCCTGCTGCTGGGCCTGGCCACGCTCACCCGCCCGGTGGCGCTGTATGCGATTCCGCTGCTGCCTTTCCTGCTGCCGATCCTGGCGCTGATCGCCGCCCCGCTGCATAGCGGCGCACGGCGCAAGCCGCCGCAAGGCATCATCACCGCCGGCATTGCGATGACGCTGGCGGCCATGCTCTGCGTGGCGCCGTGGTTTGCCCGCAACGCGGCCGAATTCGGCAAGCCGTTTTTCACCAGCAATGCCGGCTTCTATCTTTCCGACCAATATGTGGAGCTGTTGCAGATCGGCCAGGGGCTTTCGGCCAGCGAGGCCTCCAGCCAGCGATATCGCCTGATCAACGAAGCGGCCGAAAAGGCCGGGCTGAGCGATTTCGAAAACCGCCCGGCGGTGGAACGTTCGGCCTTTGCCGCCAGCGTGATCGGGCCGCTGCTGTTGCAACAATCGCCGGTAACGCTGGCCAAGGGCTTGCTGCGTTCCTGGGCTGCCCTGCTGGTGGGCGGCGGCGCGGCCAATGCCAAGAATTACTTGGACCTGCCGGGCGAAACGCCCACGCAATTCCTGCAAAGCTATCGCTGGCAGGGCCTGGCCGCCTTCGCGCGGGATTTTCTCGGCCAGGGCCAGGTGGTCTATCCGCTGCTGGTGATGCTCACCGCCGCTTTTGCGCTGCTGATGCGCCTGGCTGGATTGTTCGGCCTGTGGCGGCTATGGCGCCAGGGCGAGACCGGCCTGCTGCTGCTGTTGCTGGCCGAGCTGATCTATTTCACGCTGAGCTATCTGTTCCTCGGGCAATCGCGCTTCCGCGTGCCGATGGAGCCGGCCTTGCTCACGCTGGCCGCGCTGGGCCTCACCTGGGCGGCGCCGAAACGCCGCAGATAAAAAACCGGAAACCGGAGGATGCCATGAGCGACGAAACCACCATCGCAGACATCCGCCGGCTGGAAGCGGCGCGCCGGCAGGCCATGCTGGATGGCGATACGGCGGCGATGGATGCGCTGCTGGCGCCGGATCTGCTCTACACCCATTCCAATGCCCAGAGCGACAGCAAGGCGCAGTATCTGGAAAAGCTGGGCAGCGGCTTTGTGCGCTATCTGAGCATCGCCATGCATGACCAGGCGATCCGCCCGCTGGGCGATGCCGCCGCCCTGGTGACCGGCCGGATGGCAGCGGAAATCGAAATGGACGGCGCGCGGCGCAGCCTCAACAATCTGTTTGCCGTGCTCTGGCAGAAACGCGGCAGCACCTGGCAGCTGATCCTGTATCAGCCGACGCCCATACCCTGAGGGCAGGGCCTTGAGGGGCGATAGCGTGCGATTTGTATTCCCGGTTTTGTACGAGAATGGCGTCCCCTAGGGGATTCGAACCCCTGTTTGCGCCGTGAGAGGGCGCCGTCCTAGGCCTCTAGACGAAGGGGACCTGGGGGCTGGGCAGCGCAGAAGCGGGCCCGGCCGGCCGGTCGGCGCGCCATGGCTTGCGGGATAAACCCAGGGCCGGCGCGCGAGGCGGCATCCTGATACTCGACCCGGACCGCAGGCGCAAGCCCTAAACCCGCCCGAGCCGGGCCACCGCCCCCAGCCGCCCGGCTATGCCCAAGCCCAACCCCGGCCAAGCCCCGGTATAAAAACGGATTTTTTTGTGCCATCCGACGCTTGCAAAGCGGAAAACGGCCGCTATAGTCCGGCGCTGCAACGGGCCGGCTTGACCGTCCTTGCCGCCGAGCGGGCGTAGCTCAGGGGTAGAGCACAACCTTGCCAAGGTTGGGGTCGTGAGTTCGAATCTCATCGCCCGCTCCAATTTTCCGAACATCTCAAAGCCGCGTCCACGACGCGGCTTTTGTGTTTTCTGGGGGTTGATGCAGGGAGCAGCCTGACCGGGGCCAGGGAGCCCGTGGTCACCGGGCGGTTACAGACCAACTTAATCGGGCGGAAAAACTAGTTATATTTATAAATTTCCTGAAATGCACAATCAAAACGTTATAAGTAATCAAGGAAACATCGTTAATCAGGGAAAAAATGATGCAGAAGATTGATCCCTCTGCAATTCGGGGCTGCGAGATAAGTGGCAGACTGATTCGACCTGCAGCCGTAAGTGCTATATGCCCAAAATGTAATGCGAAAGTGATTTTCACTCTGTACGGCTTTTCAACAGGGGGACATCTGAATTCAGTATCGGCCGCCGGAAATTGTCCTTCCTGTAATGGAAAGGTCGGTTTTTGGTCAATCAATACCAGTGGGGTGGCAACCATCCACTCTGCTGAAATTTATATGCATCCCAGCCCTCAAAATTTCTTCCCAGAGCCCTCTGAGGTAGATTTTATTCCATCACCTCTTAGACGAGCTCTAATCTCAACGATTGAATCTTATAATGCCGGTATTTATGCAGCGGCTGCTGTTTCAGGTCGACGAACACTTGAAGGCATTTTTAAATTTTTAGTTCCAGAAGAAAAACGAAATTTGCCACTTGCCAAACTGATTGATGCCGCAAAAGAAGAAAAAGATCTCTCCGCACCTTTAAGCGCGCTATCTCACGCCATTCGGAGTGGAGGAAATCTAGGCGCCCACTTTGATATGGAACTTGAGCCTGATGAAGCAGTGGCCCGTCAGATCGTAGAACTTCTCAGTTACTTGATTTCTTATTTATATGTATTGCCAGCAAGAATTGAGCAATTGGAGAGCGATCTAAGCAAGATAGATCCGGCAAATTAAATTCCAATTTTCCAATTATTGCAGAACCGCGTCATGACGCGGCTTTTGTGTTTTCTGGGGCTGCATCAGCCGCCCCCAGGGCCAGGCGGATTGCCAGGCCCCGGAAACCTGCGGTTTACTCGTCGCAATCGGCGACGACCAGTTTGCAGCTGCCGCCGCATTCGGCCAGGGCTTTGCTGCTGGCGATGGCCTTGCTTTCGCCCCAGCCGACACCGAAATGGGTTTTGGAGGCGGCATAGGCGCCGCAGGTATCGAAGCGCACGGCGATCTTGCAGCCCTTGTTGCCGGCCTTGCGGCATTCGGCCATGGCTTCCTTGGCGGCTTCGTCGCGGTTTTCGCCATAGCCCACGCCATAGCCGATATCGGCGGGATCGGCGCCTTCCTCATCCACCACGGCAATCGCGCCGGCGGCCCAGGCCGAGATCGGCAGGCTGGCGCATTGCAAAAGCGCGGCCATGGCAACAATCAGAATCTTGCGCAGCATTATAGCGTCTCCCTGTTTGTTTGAGCCCGCACCGACAGGCTGAAAATCACTTCGGCGGATGCACGCGATGCCAATGTTCGGCGATGTCGCAGCGGCGGCAGATCCACACATTGTCATGCGCCTGGATGTAATCAAGGAAGCGCGCCAGCGCCTGGGCGCGGCCGGGGCGGCCGGCGAGCCGGCAATGCAGGCCCACCGACATCATCTTCGGCGCGCCGCGGCGGCCTTCGTCGTAGAGGCAATCGAAGGCATCCTTGAGGTAATCGTAGAAATCCTGCCCGGTGCCGAGGCCGTTGAGCGTGGCGAATTTCATGTCGTTGTTGTCGAACGTATAGGGGATCACCAGATGCGATTTCTTCGCGCCCTGCTTGCCTTTGCCCGCGCCTGAAGCCGGCACCCAGTAAGGCAGGTCGTCGTCGTAGGCATCGGAATCGTAAAGGAAGCCGCCCTCCTCGATCACCAGCTTGCGGGTGTTGGACGATAGCCGCCCGGTATACCAGCCCACCGGGCGTTCGCCGGCTGCCTGTTCGATGGCGGCAATCGCCAGCTTCATATGGGCGCGTTCGGTGGCAATCGGCACGCGGCTGTAATCGATCCAGCGCCAGCCATGGGAGGCGATCTCGTGGCCCTGCTCCACCATCGCCCGCACGGCTTCCGGATAGCGCGCCACCGCCATGCCCACGGCGTAGGAGGTGAAATTCAGCCGGCGTTCCTGAAACAGGCGCATGATGCGCCAGAAGCCGGCGCGGGTGCCGTATTCGTAAACCGATTCCACCTGTTCGTCGCGCATGCGCCGGCGCGGCGTGCCGCCCGGCACTTCATGCAGAAAGACTTCCGATTCCGCATCGCCATGCAGGATGTTGCGCTCGCCGCCCTCTTCGAAATTCACCACGAAGGACACCGCCACATTGGCATTGCCGGGCCAGCGCGGATCGGGCGGATGCGCGCCATAGCCTTTCAGATCGCGCGGATAGGGCGTCTTGCCCATGGGCAGCTTCAACAGCCCGGCCTTGGCGGCAAGCTTGCGGCTCATGCTTCCCCCAGCAGTTTTTCCAGCGTGGACGCCACCACTTCGGTGGCCTTGTAGAGATCGGTGAGGATCAGCTTTTCGTCGGCGCGGTGGCCATTGGCTTCCAGCAGATTGCGCGGGCCGGCGCCATACAGCACGGTTTTGATGCCGGCCGCCGAATAATGCCGCGCATCGGTATAAAGCGGGATGCCTTCGGTGCCCACCGCCACGCCCATGATGCGCGTGGCCTCTTGGGTGAGGATAGCGATCAGTTTTTCCACGCCCGGCACGGCGCTGAAGGGCCGCGCCAGCATGATGCGATCCACCCGCACGGAAATGCCGGGCAGGCCGGCCACCGCCTTGGCGATCACCTCGCGCAGACCAGCTTCCACCGCTTCCGGCTGCTCCTCCGGGATCATGCGGCGATCCAGCCGGAAGCTGACCTTATCCGGCACCACATTGGTGTTGATGCCGCCCTTGATCAGCCCCACCACCATGGACGGCGACACGATGCCCGGCACCTGCGAGCGCTGTGCGCCCAGGCCATCGCGATAGGCATAGAGCGCGTTCAGCACCGCCGTGGCGGCTTCCAGCGCGTCATGCCCGGTATCGGGCCGGGCGGCATGGGCGGATTTGCCGCTCACCGTCACTTCCAGATGCAGGCAGCCGTTATGCGCGGTGGTGACGGCATAGGAAAAACCCGCCGAGAAAGCGTAATCGGGCTTGCTGAGGCCCTTGGCGAGAATCCATTCCGGGCCGATGGCGCCGCCGGCTTCCTCGTCATAGGTGAGATGCAGTTCGATGGCGCCGCGCTTGAGATTGCCGGCGGCCTTGAGCGCCAGCAAAGCATAGGCATAGGTGACGAAATCGGATTTCGACACCGCCACACCACGGCCATACATCACGCCATCCTTCACCACGGCGGCATAGGGATCGACGCTCCAACCCTCGCCCGGCGCCACCACATCGCCATGGGCATTCAGCGCCACCACCGGGCCGCCGGGGCCGAAGCGATGGCGCACGATCAGGTTGGTGCAGGAGATCATGCCATTGGCACGGCATTCGGCTTCCGGCACCGGATGGCGCTCCACCTCCAGGCCCAAGGCTTCCAGCAATTGCGCGGCGCGGGCGGCATGGGGCGCGCAATCGCCGGGCGGATTGTCGGATGGCACCTTCACCAATTCGGCCAGCATGCTGCGCATGGCATCCTGCTGGCTGGCGATGAAGGCATGCAGGGAAACATGCGAGGAAACGGGCATGACGGACTCCGGAAAGCTCAGGCCGCGAGCGCGGCCGGGTCAAAATGCGTGATGAAGTGATACAGCGCCGCCGTGGCCAGTTCCACATCCTGGGGCAACACGGCTTCCAGCGGATTATGGCTGATGCCGCGCGTGCAGCGCATGAAGATCATACCCACCGGGCAGAGATCGGCAATCGTCATGGCATCATGCCCCGCGCCCGAGGGCAGATGCATGCCGGGCACATTCTGCGCCTTGATGGCGGCCTCCACGGCATCCATCAGGCGCGGATCGCAGGGCGTGGCGGCGCTGTTGTAAAGCGGCGTGACGGTCGCCTCCACATTGCGGCGTTTGGCAATCGCCTGCACTTCCGCCAGCACATCATCGGCAGCCAGATCGCGCACGGCATCCACCCCGGCGCGGATATCGATGGAGAACCGCGCCAGGCCGGGGATCACGTTCACCGCGCCGGGCAGCGCTTCCATCTGGCCCACGGTGCCCACAAGCGTGGGCGTGCCGGTGCAGCGGCGCTCGATATACAACGCGGCTTCGGCTGCGGCCAGCAGGGCATCGCGGCGGCTGCCCATCGGCACCGTGCCGGCATGTCCGGCCAGGCCCTTGAATTCCACGCGATAGCGCCGGGCGCCGGAAATCGCGGTAACAACGCCCAGCGCCAGATTGTTGGCTTCCAGCACCGGGCCCTGCTCGATATGCAATTCCATGAAGGCGGCCAGCTTGCGGCCAGCGATATCGGCCGGCCATTTGCACGAGGCGATATCGGCGGGATCGAGGCCGAATTCGCGCATCGCCTGTTCGTAGCTGATGCCATCGCGGTCCTTGGCGGCCAGCATGGCGGGCTCGAATGTGCCGGCAATGGCGCGGCTGCCGGTCATCGCGGTGCCGAAACGGGTGCCTTCCTCGTTGGTGAAACCCACCAGTTCGATGCCGAATGGCAGGCTGAGGCCCTGCTTGCGGATTTCCTCCACGCAGGCAATCGCCGCGATAACGCCCAGCATGCCATCGTATTTGCCGGCATTGCGCACGGTATCGAGATGCGACCCCAGCATCAGCCAGGGGGCGCCATTATCAACGGCGGGCAGCCGGCCGATCAGATTGCCGATGCCATCCTGGTGCACGCGCAGGCCGGCTTCGCGCATCCAGCCGCCCACCAGATCGTTGGCCTGTTTGTGGGCCGGGGTATAAGTGGTGCGGGTGAGATGCTCGGCTACATCGCTGATACGGCCGAGTTCGTCCAGCCGTGCCATCACGCGGTCAGAAAAAATCGGGGTCACGGACATGGCGGCCTCGCTGGAAGAACCGTATAGATTGCAGGCACCATATTAGCCGGGCCGGGATAAGAAAAACCATGCTGGATGCCGACAAATTCCTCCGTTCCTTGTTCGATGCCGCCCTGGCTGCCGCCGACCCGGCCCGCTGCCTGGGGCCCTTCCTGCCTGCCCCCCCCAAGCCGCCCGGCCGCACCATCGTGGTGGGCGCCGGCAAGGCAGCCGCCACCATGGCCCGGGCGGTGGAGCAAGCCTGGCCCGAGGATGCGCCGCTTTCCGGCGTGGTGGTAACGCGTTATGGCCATGGCGTGCCCTGCCGGCGCATAACCGTGCGCGAGGCATCGCATCCGGTGCCGGACGCAGCCGGCGCGGCGGCGGCGGCCGAAATCCTGCAAGCCGTGCAAGGCCTCAGCGCACAGGATCTGGTGCTCTGCCTGATCTCGGGCGGCGGCTCGGCTTTGCTGGCTTTGCCCGCCGAAGGGCTGAGCCTGGCCGATAAAAAGGCCGTGAACCAGGCGCTGCTGGCCTCGGGCGCCACGATTGCCGAGATGAATTGCCTGCGCAAACATCTCTCGGCCATCAAAGGCGGCCGGCTGGCCATGGCGGCAGCACCGGCAAAAGTGGTGGCTCTGCTGATATCCGATGTGCCGGGCGACGACCCCGCGGTGATCGCTTCCGGCCCCACGGTGGCCGATCCCACCAGCTTTGCCGATGCCCGCGCGGTGCTGGAAAAATACCGCATCACACCGCCGCCGGGCGTGACCACGCATCTGCAACGCGGCATGGATGAAACCGCAAAGCCGGGCGATCCGCGCCTGGCCGGCGTGCAAAACATCATGGTGGCCACGCCGCAAATGGCGCTGGAAGCCGCGGCCCAGGCCGCCCGCGCAGCCGGCATCGCGCCGCTGATCCTGGGCGATGCGCTGGAAGGCGAAGCGCGCGAGTTGGGCATCGTGATGGCCGGCATCGCCCGCCAGGTGCGCCGCCATGGCCAGCCATTGCCGGCGCCCTGTGTGTTGCTTTCGGGCGGCGAAACCACGGTGACGATCCGCAAGCAGCCGCCGGATGCGCCCAAGGGGCGCGGCGGGCGCAACAGCGAATTCCTGCTCAGCCTGGCGGTAAAGCTGGAGGGCGAGGCCGGCATCCATGCCCTGGCCTGCGACACCGATGGCATCGATGGCAGCGAGGATAATGCCGGCGCCATCCTGCATCCAGACAGCATCGCGCAGGCGGCGGCCAAGGGCGTAAACGCCAAGGCGGCGCTGGCGGCCAACAATGGCTATGGCTTTTTCCAGGCGGCAGGCGGCCTGGTGCAGACCGGCCCGACCCTGACCAACGTGAATGACTTCCGCGCCATACTGGTGCTGCCCGATACTGGTGCTGCCCCATACTAGTGCTGCTATAGCCGGCGAGTTGCGCTAAGCTGGGGCTCAGGAGGCCCCATGCTTGATAAACTGAACGCCTTGCCGGAGGCGGATTTCGTTGCGGCGCTGAAGGATATTTTCGAGCATTCGCCCTGGGTGCCGGCGGCCGTGGCCGGCCTGCGACCGTTCGGCGATATCGAAACCCTGCACAGCGCCCTGGCTGGCGCCATGTGGCGCGCCGAGCGGACCGCGCAGCTGGCCCTGCTGAATGCCCATCCCGAACTGGCCGGCAAGGAAGCCGATGCCGGCACGCTGACCAGCCATTCCACCGGCGAGCAGGACAGCGTGGGCCTCACCCGCCTGAGCCCGGAAGAAAAGGCGCGCATCGTCGATCTCAATCGCGCCTATCGTGCCAAGCATGGTTTTCCCTTCATCATCGCGGTGAAGCTGCGCACGAAAAGCCAGATCTTCGCCGCCTTCGAACGCCGCATCGCCGCGCCCAGCGACGCGGAATTTTCCCTGGCCCTGGCCGAAGTGGGCAAGATCGCCCGCATGCGGCTGGACGCCCTCATCTTGTGAAGGAGATAGCGATGGGCCGCCTGAGCACCCATGTGCTGGACACCATGCATGGCAAACCCGCCAGCGGCGTGGAGATCGATCTTTACCGGCTGCGCGGCGAACATCGCGACTTGCTGAAAAGCACCGTCACCAACACCGACGGCCGCACCGACGCACCGCTGCTGACCGGCGATGAAGTGCAGCCCGGCGTGTATGAACTGGTGTTTCGCATCGGGGATTATTTCGCCGCCGCCGGCGCGGTGTTGCCGCAACCGAATTTCCTGGACGAAATCCCGCTGCGCTTCGGTATCGCCGATGCCAATGGGCATTATCATGTGCCGCTGCTGGCTTCGCCCTGGAGCTACTCCACCTATCGCGGGAGCTGACCCTCATGACCGATCATGCCGCCTATATGCGCCGGGCCATCGCACTGAGCCGCGACCATATGCGGGCCGGCCATGGCGGGCCGTTCGGTGCCGTTGTGGTGATGGATGGCAAGATCGTGGGCGAAGGCTGGAACCAGGTAACCACCAGCAACGACCCCACCGCCCATGCCGAAGTGGTGGCGATCCGCGCCGCCTGCAAACAACTGGGCCGCTTCGATCTGCGCGGCGGCATGCTTTATACCAGTTGCGAGCCCTGCCCGATGTGTCTGTCGTCCACCTATTGGGCGCGCATCGACCGGGTATTCTACGCAAACACCCAGGCCGATGCGGCGGCGATCGATTTCGACGATGCGTTCCTGTATCGCGAACTGGCGCTGCCGATGGATCAGCGCAGCCTGCCCTGCGATCCGCTGCTGCGCGAGGAAGCCATCGGCGTGTTCGAGGAATGGCGCACCCTGCCCGGCAAGGTACCGTATTGAAGTCTGGACCGTATTGAAGCCTGGGCCGTATTGAACCGATCCCTTCGCGTCACCCTCGGGCTTGTCCCCAGCGTCCATGGTTCAGCGGCCGCGCTATGTCAGGCATGGATCCTCGGAATAAATCCGAGGATGACACTGAGTAAATCCGCCACCCTCTCAGCATGTCCGGGCATGGCGAAACGCTCTAATTCAGCTTCGCGCCGCCCTCGATCCAGGCACCCAGCTTGGCGCGTTCCTCAGGTGTGATCTCGGTAACATTGCCCGGCGGCATCGCCTCGGCGCGCACCGCCTGCTGATTGATGCTGGCCGCGAAACGCCGCATCTGTTGCGGGGTTTCCAGCATCACGCCCTTGGGCGCTTCGGTGATGCCGTCGAAAGTAGGCTTGCCGGCATGGCAGGCCACACAGCGCGCGGCCACGATGGCCTGCACGTCTTCCACCGTCACTTCGCCGGCCAGGGCGGCGCGGGCGGCCTTGTGCGGATCCCATTGCGAGAAGAAGAACAGCCCGGTCATCACCAGGAAAGCCGCCACCAGATAGCGGAACTGCATGCCATGGCCCTGGTTCTTCAGATTGAAGAAATGCCGCACCAGAAAGCCGACGATGAACACGCCGGCCAGGATGCCCCAGCCATAGGGATGGCCATAGGTGACCGGATAATGGTTGCTGATCATGGCGAACAGCACCGGCAGGGTGAGATAATTGTTGTGCAGCGAACGCTGCTTGGCCTGCTTGCCCCAGATCGGATCCGGCGTGCGGCCGGCGAGCATGTCGTCCACGGTGAAACGCTGATTGGGGATGATCACGAAAAACACATTCGCGGTCATGATGGTGCCGATCAGCGCACCCACATGCACATAGGCGGCGCGGGCGGAAAACAGATGGGTATAGCCATAAGCCGCGCCCACCAGCAGCACGAAGCCGCAGATCGCCAGCACGGCGGTGTTCTTGCCCAGCGGCGAGCGGCAGAGCAGATCATAGACGATCCAGCCCATGGCCAGCGAAACCAGGCTGAAGCCGATGGCCTCGGCACGGCCGAGATGCATCACCTTCTCGTCGATCATGTAGAGATCGGCGCCCAGGTAATACAGCACGGCCATCAGGAAAAAGCCGGACAGCCAGGTGAAATAGCTTTCGTATTTGAACCAGTGCAGTTCGGCCGGCATATGCGGCGGCGCGACCGAGTATTTTTCGGTGAAATAGAAGCCGCCGCCATGCAGCATCCAGGTTTCGCCCAGCACGCCTTCCTTGTTGTTGGAACGCAGGCTGTTATCGAGCCAGACGAAGAAGAAAGACGAGCCGATCCAGGCGATGCCGAAAATCAGGTGCATCCAGCGGAGCACCAGATTGATCCACTCCCAGAATAAATCGCCCATCGCGCCCCCGCCGGCCCTGTTGCGCCGCAACAGGCGCTTCCAAGACCTAACGGGGCCCGCGATGGGCCGTCAATAAGTATTCCGGAAATATACCGTTATTTATCCTTCATCAGGGCGCCCACGGCAGCGCCGCCGGCACCGCCGATCAAGGCGCCGGTAAAGGCGCTGCCGCCGGTGATGATGCCCAAGGCCGCACCGCCGGCCGCGCCCATGGCACCGCCGGAAAGCGCGCGCTGTTCTTGCTTGTTCAGGCCCGAACAGCCGGTGGCCGCCACGGCCAGCAAAGCGACTGCCAGCAAGCGGGGCGCCAGCGAACCGGATACAGATGAGCTGGATACAGGCGAGCGGGAAGCGGTTTTGAGGGTCGGGGTGGAAGCGGTCATGAGAGCGTCTCCTTGTTGGTTACGGGGCGAAACTGACCGGCGAAGGGCGCAAAAGCTGGGCCGAATTTGGGCATTTACGTGGACACGCGCTGCTTGCATGGCGATAAGATATTGAATTGACAGGGCCTCAATTTGGTTTTATTTGTAAATACAAATAAACTGCGGGAGGAAACACGATGAACGCCCCACATCGCAATCCAGAGAATCGCATCCCCGAGGCCGTCAGCCGCTGGGCTGAACCGGGCTCCAGCCGGATTCCCTATTGGGCCTATACCGACCCGGACATCTATCAGCGCGAATTGCAGTATTTCTTCTATGGCCCGCATTGGTGCTATGTCGGCCTGGAGGCCGAGATTCCGGCCTTCGGCGATTACCGCCTGAGCTTCGTGGGCGAGCGGCAGGTGATCGTGGTGCGCCAACGCGATGGCGAGATCGCCGTGATGGAAAACCGCTGCGCCCATCGCGGCGTGCGCTTCTGCCAGCAGCAGCGCGGCAAGGCGCGCAGCTTCGTCTGCCCCTATCATCAATGGACCTACAAGCTGAACGGCGACCTGGCCGGCCTGCCCTTCCGCCAGGGCGTGGAACGTGACGGCGAAAAACAGGGCGGCATGCCGGCGGATTTCGACATGAAGGCGCATGGCCTGGTGAAACTGCGGGTGGCGCGCTATGGCGGGCTGATCTTCGCCAGCTTCAGCGACCAGACGCCCAGCTTCGAGGAGTATATCGGCCCCGCCGTGATGCCCTGGCTGGACCGCATCTTCAAAGGCCGCGAGTTGACCCTGCTGGGCGTGAACCGCCAGCGCATTCCGGGCAACTGGAAACTGATGATGGAGAATATCAAGGATCCCTATCATCCCGGCCTGCTGCATACCTGGTTTGTCACCTTCGGCCTGTGGCGCGCCGATCAGCGCTCGCGCATGGTGATGGACGAGCATGGCCGCCATGCGGTGATGATCTCGCAGCGCAACCAGGGCGGCGCCAGCGACGTGACCCAGGGCGTGACCAGCTTCAAGGCCGACATGGCGCTGAACGATCCGCGTCTGCTGGATGTGGTGCCCGAGCCGTGGTGGAACGGACCCAGCGTTACCATGATCACGCTGTTTCCCAGCCTGATCATCCAGCAGCAGGTGAATTCGCTGTCCACCCGCCATATCGTGCCGGCCGGCCCCGGCGCCTTCGATTTCATCTGGACGCATTTCGGCTTCAAGGACGATAGCGAGGAGATGACGCAGCGCCGCCTGCGCCAGGCCAACCTGTTCGGCCCGGCCGGTTTCGTTTCCGCCGATGATGGCGAGGTGATCGAACTGAGCCAGGATGGCTTCCGCCAGCGCGGCGCGGATGGCAGCACGCTCTGCGAATTGGATGGCCGCGACGTGGCCCCCACCGAGCATATGGTGACCGAAACCCTGATCCGCGGTATGTATGGCTATTGGCGCAAGGAACTTGGGCTGTGAGTAGCGCTCTGGATCAAGCCGCCATAGATCGCTTCAATGCCCGCTATGCCGCCTGCCTGGATGCCGGCGAGTTCGACGCTTGGCCGGATTTCTTCCTGCCCGATGCGATGTACAAAATCGTGGCGCGGGAGAATTACGATGCCGGCCTGCCGCTTTGCATCCTGGCGCTGGAAGGCCATGGCATGCTGCGCGACCGCGTGTATGGCATCAAGAACACGCTGTATCACGCGCCGTATTACCAGCGCCATGTGATCGGCACGGCTTTGCTGGAACATCATACGGATGGCAGCGCAACGGCCGAGGCCAATTACGCGGTGTTCCGCACCAGGCCCGGCGGGATAAGCGAAGTGTTCAATGTCGGCCGCTATATCGACCGCTTCAAGGCCACGCCTGAAGGCCCGAAACTGGCCGAACGGATCTGCGTGTTCGACAGCGAGATGATTCTCAACTCGCTGATCTATCCGCTCTAATCACTCGACCTTGAGGCCGATGGCATCGGCGGTGTTTTTCCACCGCACCAGTTCGGCGGCGATCACCGCATCCATCTCCTTAGGCGTGAGCGCCGAAGGCTCGGTGCCCATATCGAGGAAACGCTTGGCCACATCGGGCGCGGCAATCGCCTTGGCCACCTCGCCATGCAGCTTGCTCACCGTATCGGCGGGCGTGCCAGCCGGCACCATCAGGCCGTACCACGACACCGCCTGCACGGCCGCATAGCCGGCCTCGGCGGTGGATGGCACATCCGGCAGCACGGACACGCGCTTTTGCGAGCCCACCGCCAGGCCGCGCAGCTTGCCGGCCTTCACATGGGCGCTGGCGGCTTGCAATGACGCAAACATCACATCGATGCGGCCGGTCATCACTTCGGTCACCGCTTCGGGCTCGCGGCTCATCGGCACATGCAGCAGGTCGATGCCGGCGGTGTTTTTCAGCAACTCCACCGCCAGATGCGCGGTGGAGCCCTGGCCGGTGGAGGCATAGCTGAATTTACCGGGCTGGGCCTTGGCCAGCCGCACCAGATCGGGCAGCGACTTGGCGGCGAAATCCGGGCTGGAGATCAGCACGAAGGGGGTTTCGCCGATGATCGACACCGAGGCGAAATCCTTCTGCAGATCATAAGGCGGCTTGGGCCGGATCGCCTGGCCGATCGCCAGCAAGGATGGCACCATCAGCACGGTATAGCCATCGGCCGGCGCCTTGGCCACCTGGTTGGTGCCGATGATGCCGCTGGCGCCGGGCTTGTTTTCCACGATCACCGGCTGGCCCACCTGTTCGGAAATGCGGGCGCCGACGATGCGGGTAAGCACATCGGTGCCACCGCCGGCGCCGAACGGCACCACGATGGTGATCTGCTTCGATGGATAGCCGGCCTGGGCATGGCCGGCAGCCGGCAACAGCCCAGCCGGCAGCAGGGCGGCAATGGCGAAAGCAATCGCAAAACGTTTCATTCTTTTTTTCCTCCCGAATACCGCGGCCGGTTTACGAGCCCGGCCGGCAATCCTTCAGCAAACCGCGCGCACCCGCCACGAATTGCAAGCTGGCAACCGTTGCCATGATCTGGAATCCGGCGCTGCGCCAGCGGTTATAGGCAGCCAGCGAATGCGCGCTGATACCCACCGGCTTGCCGGCCTTCATCGCCTTGTAGCCGAGATCGAGCACCAGCTTGATGATCTCTGGATGCTCGCTGCCGCTGGCCTGCAATTGCGTCGAATAACCCAGCGACGCAGCCAGGTCGGTGGCGCCGAAAAACACCGCGTCCAACTCCTCCACCGCACAGATGGCATCCAGATTCTTCACCGCTTCGGCGGTTTCGATCTGCACCATCACCACGGTTTCGGCATTGGATTGCGCCATGAATGCGCCAAGCCCGGTATTCACCGCATAGCCGGCGGCGCGCACATGGGCCAGGCCGCGCCGGCCCAGCGGCGGATATTTCACCGCCGCCACCGCATCCAGCACATCCTCGGCGCTGTTCACCAACGGCATCAATACGCCATTGGCACCGCTATCCATGTGGCGCAGGATGCTGGAATGATGGTTATGGCCCACACGCACCAGCGAGGCCAGGCCGCGCGTATCGGCGGCGCGCACCATATGCTCCACACCATCCAGGCTCGCGGTTGTATGTTCGGCATCGATGAAGGCGAAGTCGTAGCCGATCAATCCGGCCAGTTCGACAATCTGCGGCGATGGAATATCGCAAAAAATACCAAACAGGGTTTCGCCGGCCTTGAGCCGCCGCTTGAGATTACCAGCCGCCATGATTACTCGCTGCCATCAACGCATCTGATTCGGAAACGCCGGCAGTCTGGCAAGCAAGGCCATAAGCGTCCAATCAAAAATCAGCGGAAATCCATAACTGCTATTTATGCGTGCCGCGCTGGCGCAGAAGCGTCTTCAGATGCGCAACAAAGGCATCGCCGATACGCGAACGCGGCGCGGCGCGATTGCGGATCAGCAACACGCCGATCTCGATGGCCGGACGCAACGGGCGTGCCACCAGATGCGGGGTTTCCAGCGCCGAGACCAGGAAAGGCTCCACCAGGGCAATGCCGGCGCCATAGCGCGCCATCATGGCGCCGGTGATCGACCGATCCACCTGCGCAACGATATCGGGCACGAAACCGGCGCGACTGAAGGCGTGATCCACATGGGCGCGCAGCATGGCCTGCGGCAGATAGGTGATCAGCGGCTGGCCGGCGAGATCGCGGATGCGGATTTCGCGCAGGCGGGCCAGCGGGTGATCGGGCCGCATGATACAGGCCAGCCGCGCCTGGGCGAGCTTCTCGGTCTCGATGGCCTCGCTCACCACCGGTTCGTAAATGATGCCGAGTTCGGCCTCGCGGTTCACCACCTGATTGATCACCTGCTGCGAGGTAAGCGCCTGCACGGTCACTCGCAAACGCGGCCGCTGCACCAGGAAACCCGACAAGGCCTGGGCCACGAAACTGTTGGCCATGGGAAAGCCGGCGGCAATCGACAGGTTGCCCAGCCGGCCGCCCTGCAAATCCTTGGTGAGATGGCCCACCGCCTCCACCTTGGCGAAAATCCCCTCGATCTCGGGAAACAGCGCCTCGGCCTCGGGCGTGGGTTGCAAACGTCCGCTCACCCGCTCGAACAGCTTCATCTTCAACTGGGTTTCGCAATGTTTCAGCCCGGCACTCACCGCCGGCTGGGTCACATTGAGCAGCCGCGCCGCAGCCGTGATCGAGCCGGTGCGCATGATCGCATGAAACAACTCCATCTGGCGCAGGTTCATGGCAATGCGACCGATGGCTATTCCACGATCTTCACGCGTTCGCCGGGGCGGATTTCCTCGCCCTCGCGCAAGCCGTTGAGCACACGGAACCGCTCGCGCTGGAAATTGCCGGCCGGCATGCGGCGGGCGAGCGTATCCGAAGTATCGCCGGCCTGCGCATTGATCACCTTCAGGCGCAGCGGCTGGATCGCCTTGGCCTGATCGGGGGTGAGATAGCGCAAGGAATGCACGGCGCGGATCATCGAAGGTTCGATGCCGGCCATGGATTGCGGACGCGCCGAGATGACGAAACGCACGATCTGCCCATCGGGCATGCGAACCGCCACCAGCCGCACATCCAGCGTGCTGCCATCCTTGGATTGGATGCGGCTGGCGGCAAGGGCGGCCGGCATGCCGTTCACATCGAACCGATCGGTGCTGGAAAAACGCAGATTGCTGGCCCAACTGCGGGTGATGTAATCTAGCATGTCGCGCGCGGAATCGCGCTTGCGCTTGTCGCGTTCCATGTCGAATTGCAATTGACCGATGCTATCCGGCCCGCGCACCAGCACCGCATCGGGGCGGTTGATGATGCGCCAGCCATCGGGCGCGGTGAAGCTGAGCCGCAGATCGGGATGGCTGAACGTATTGCCGCGCACCACACCCTGCTTGGGATCGTCGCCATAGAGCAGGCCGTTGATGCGGTCGAGATATTCATCGCGCCGATAAATCGGATGCGCCGGCTGGCTTTGCGCCTCATCCATGGCACGCTGCACGCGGTCGGGCCCGCGCGGGTGGGTGGCGAACATATCCATGGTGCGGTCGCGCCCGGCCTGGCCGGCGATGCGGGTTTCCAGATCGGAATAATCCGACAGCGATTGCAAAAAGCCGGCAGCGGCGATCGGCGCATAACCGACATGGCCGAGCAGGCGCAGACCGATCAGATCGGCCTCGAATTCATTCTCGCGGCTGAAACCGGCCAGATAGGCGCCGCCCGCCACGCTGCCGACCTGGCCGATCAAATCGCCGGCGCCCTGGCCGAGAAAGATCGAGCCCAGAATGGCGCCGCCGGCGGTGAGGATATTGGTGCCGATGGCGCGGTCGTAACGCTGTTCGGAATGCTTGGCCACCACATGGCCGATCTCATGGCCCAGCACCGCGCCGGCCTCGGCCTCGTTATTGGCCAGGGCCAGCGTGCCGCGCGTGATATAGACATAGCCGCCCGGCAGCGCGAAGGCATTCACCACCGGGCTATCCAGCACGGTGAAATGAAACTCGCCGGCCGGAATGCCCGATTGCCCGGCCAGCCTGCCGGCAATCGTGGCCACATAGGCGCCGATTTCCGGATCGTCGTAAACCCCGCCGAACTCTTTCAGGATTTTCGGATGCTCTTCGGCGCCGACCTGCTTGGCTTTTTCCGGCGACATGAAAATCTGCGCCTGCGCCGGCCCACAGACCGGCAATGCCAGCAGCGCACAGAGCAGGACAAGGCCGCGTAGCAGCTTCATGCCATTCATCCCGATCATTGCCCGGTGAACCGCGCCGGCCGGCGCTCCACGAAGCTGGCCACGCCTTCCTTCACATCCTGGCTTTGCATCAACACCTGCTGCGTGGCACGGAAATCCTCCACCGCCGCCATCGGGCCATGTTCCACCGCCAGCCGCGCATTGCGGATGGTGGCAGCCAGAGCCAGCGGCGCCTGCGCGGCGATACTGCGCGCCAGCCGCATGGCTTCGGCATATTGGCCGCCGGGCTCGGTCACTTCCTGCACGAAGCCGAACCGCAAAGCGGTGGCCACATCGAATTCGTCGCCGGTGAGCAGATAGCGCATGGCATTGCCCCAGCCGGCGCGCTCCACCATGCGGATGGTGGCACCGCCCGTGGCCATGATGCCGCGCTTCACTTCCAACTGGCTGAAGCGGCAATCGCTGGCCGCCACCACCATATCGGCCGCCAGCATCAATTCGATGCCCAGCGTATACGTGATGCCCTGCACGGCAGCCACCAGCGGCTTGCTGCGAAACGGCGACTGGTTATTGCAAGGATCGATCTGGCCCAGGCCGACCAGCAGATTGTTCTTGCCCATCAGCGGCGCCACCTTGGGCAGATCCAGCCCGGCGGTGAAATGCGGGCCCTCGGCATAGAGCAGACCCACGCGCGCCTTGTCCTCGCGCTCGAAGGCGGTATAGGCGGCAGACAACTCGCGCAGCATTTTTGGCGTGAAGCCGTTATACTTGGCCGGCCGGTTGATGCCGATGACGAACACGCCGTCTTCGAGACGGGTGAGGATTTCGCCATCCGGATCAATCTGGCTCATGAACGTCTCCCTATTGGCCGCCAAGCTTTCCCTGTAATTCTTTCACTGCCGCCGATACCGGGCAAGCGCGCAGCAGATATAATAGGCGATCATGGCAACAAAACGGCCCCAACCCGATCTGAGCATGGAAATCCGCCTGTCCGGTGCCGGCGGCGGCCCGATCTGCGGCCCGATCTGCGGCGTAGACGAGGCCGGGCGCGGCCCCTGGGCCGGACCGGTGGTGGCGGCAGCCGCCATTCTGGATCCCGCACGCCTGCCCAGCGGCATCGATGATTCGAAAGCCCTGAGCGAAGCCAAGCGCGAAGCCCTGTTCGCAGCGATCCGGGCCAATGCCCTGGTGGGCGTGGGCGCCGCCAGCGTGGCGGAGATTTCGCAATTCAACATCCTGCAGGCCAGCCTGCTGGCCATGCGCCGCGCCGTTCTGGCGCTGCCGCAACAGCCCGGCCATGCGCTGATCGATGGCAAGCATTGCCCACGCGATCTGCCCTGCCCGGCCACCGCCGTGGTGGACGGCGATGCCAAATGCCTCTCGATTGCCGCCGCCTCGATCATCGCCAAGGTGATCCGCGACCGCCTGATGCAGCGGCTGGATGGCCGCTATCCCGGTTATGGCTGGGGCAGCAACAAGGGGTATGGCACGGCAATTCACCGCGAGGGGCTGGAGCGGTTGGGCGCCACACGGCATCACAGACTAGATTTCGCGCCGCTTAGGCGGTTTGCCCACCAAATCTAGGATTTGCCACTCATTAACCATTAAATAACCCAGAGAATCTAATGGTTTAGGGTCTTTTTTCCACAAGAGGCCCTGCATGCCGCCGATCCGCACCGAAAGCCCCGCCAAGCCCCATCGCAAAGGCCATCTGCGCCTGGTGGGCCAGCCCGGCCCCGATGCCGCCCGGCGTGTCAGCCGCGCCAAGCCGGCGCCGATGCCGGCCATCGAGCCGGCCAAGCCGCATTCCGCCCTGCCGCTGGACCGCATCCTGCGCGGCGATTGCATCGCGCTGATGAACAGCCTGCCGGAAGCCTCGGTGGACTGCATCTTCGCCGACCCGCCCTACAATCTGCAGCTCAATGGCGAATTGCGCCGGCCCAACGACAGCCTGGTCGATGCGGTGGACGATGCCTGGGACAAGTTCGACAGCTTCGCCAGCTATGACACTTTTTCGGAAGCCTGGCTGCGCGCCGCCCATCGCCTGTTGAAGCCGAATGGCGCGCTTTGGGTGATCGGCAGCTATCACAATATTTTCCGCGTCGGCGCCAAGCTGCAGGATATCGGCTTCTGGATGCTGAACGACGTGATCTGGCGCAAATCCAACCCGATGCCGAATTTCAAGGGCCGCCGCTTCACCAATGCCCATGAAACCCTGATCTGGTGCTCGAAGAACAAGGACGCCAAATACACCTTCAATTACGAAGCCATGAAAGCGCTGAACGACGACCTGCAGATGCGCTCCGACTGGCTGATCCCGATCTGTGCCGGCGGCGAACGCCTGCGCGGCGAGGATGGCGGCAAAACCCATCCGACCCAGAAGCCGGAAGCCCTGCTGCATCGCGTGCTGCTCTCCTCCACCAAGCCCGGCGATGTGGTGCTGGACCCGTTCTTCGGTTCGGGCACCACCGGCGCGGTGGCCAAGCGCCTGGGCCGGCATTGGATCGGCCTGGAGCGCGACGAAGCCTATGCCAAGGCCGCCGAGCGCCGCATCCGCACCGTGCAACCGATGGCGCCGGACGATCTGGATGTCACCCGCTCCAAGAAGGAAGAGCCGCGCGTGCCGTTCGGCTCCGTGGTGGAGCGCGGGCTGCTCAATCCGGGCACCGTGCTGACCGATCAGAGCCGGCGCTATACCGCGAAAGTGCGGGCCGATGGCAGCCTGGCCTGCGCCGATGCGGTGGGATCGATCCACAAGATCGGCGCCCATGTGCAGGGCGCCACGGCCTGCAACGGCTGGGCCTTCTGGCATTTCGTGGTGGAGGGCGAATTGCGCTCCATCGACCTGCTGCGCCAGAAGATTCGCTCCGAAATGGCGGAATAACGACGCTTGTTTCCCGGCTGGCTGCGCGCCAGACTGATGGCGGAAACGCCATCGGAGGAAACCGCGTATGAACACCCAGCGTAAAGTCGCCCTGGTTACCGGCGCCACCGCCGGCATCGGCAAGGCATCGGCCATCGCTCTGGCCAAGGCCGGATTCGACCTGGCGCTGACCGGGCGCCGCATGGCCGAGCTGGATGCCGCCGTGCGCGCCTGCCAGGAAGCCGGCGCCGATGCCATCGGCGTTGCCGGCGATGTGGGCGATGCCGTGGTGGTGCGCAATCTTTTTGCGGCAACCGAAAAACGCTTCGGGCGGCTTGATGTATTGTTCAACAATGCCGGCATCGGTGCGCCCGCCGTGCCGATGGACGAATTGAGCGTGGAGCAATGGCTGGCAGTGGTGAACACCAACCTGACCGGCGCCTTCCTCTGCACGCGGGAAGCCTTCGGCCTGATGCGCCGGCAGCAGCCGGGCGGCGGCCGCATCATCAATAACGGCTCGATCTCGGCCCATGCGCCGCGCCCCTTTTCGGCGCCTTACACCTCCACCAAGCATGCCATCACCGGACTGACCAAATCCACCGCGCTGGATGGCCGCAAATTCGGCATCACATGCAGCCAGATCGATATCGGCAACGCCGCCACCGAAATGACCGAACGCATGACCAAGGGCGTGCTGCAGCCCAATGGCGAGATGATGATCGAGCCGCGCATGGATGTGAACCATGTGGCCGCCGCCGTGGTGCAGATCGCCACCCTGCCGCCGGAATCGAACATCCTGTTCATGACCATCATGGCCACCACGATGCCTTTCGTGGGCCGCGGCTAGGCGATTATTGGCGCTCGATTCAGGCGAGTGCCAATCTTTGCCGTGATGTGAAAATCCCGTTGCATCGCATCCAGAATATTCGGCAGGCTTTTACACGCTGAGTATGCGATTCATGGAGGCGACATGCAGTTTGATGCCGGTTCCGTTTCACGGACTTCCACCGAAGCCGAGCAGCTTGAAAAGATGCTGCGCTACCGCCTGACCACGGCGGAAATCCTCTACCACATGCCGGATCATCCCGCCCTGCTGCAAACCTATCTGTGGCAGGAATACGATCTGGCGCCGAAATTCCCCAGCCTGCAGAAATTCCTGGCTTTCTGGGAAGCCAGGCTGGATGGCAAGCTGCATTCGGTGCGGGTGGTTTCGGCGCAACTGGTACGGCCGGCGCAATTCCGCGCGGCCGAGGCCGAATTGCGGCTGCATTGACCGCGCGCCGCATCGGGCATGGACCCTCGGAATAAATCCGAGGGTGACGCCGAATAAGAGACCCGGCCTAAATCCGTCACCACCGGACGTGTTCCGGTGGTCCATGGTTCAGCGACCGCGTCGCATCGGCTCGGAGCGCGGCTAAAGCAGCGCGCGCAGCAATTTGGCGATGGCCGGATTCTCGGCCTGGCTTTTCGCGGCCTGGGCATTGATGTCGTTCAGCCATTGCATGGCCAGCTTCTGCGCCCAGGGTTTGCTCACATCCACGCGTTCGGCCACCAGGCGATCGGCGTCGTTGCGATAATGCAGCACCAGGCGCACCGGCTCGGCTTCGCCTTCCAGCCGCAGCAGCGCCGTTATGCGCTTGGCCGGCGGATCGACCTCAAGATGTTCGATCTTCACCCAATCCATGCCGGCCTTCTCCAATCTGCGATGCAGCAGCCAGCGCGCCAGCCAGGCAAGCAGCCTCATTACTGGGTCTCATGCCTGGGCGGGAAATGTTTCGACGAACCGCACCGGCTCGCCGATCGGCGCGCCGAGCTGGCCATCGCGCATGGCAAAATGGCCGCGCACGATGGTGGCCATCGGCCAGCCGGTAACCTGCATGCCCTCGAAGGGCGACCAACCGCATTTCGAGGCCAGCCAGTCTTTCTCGATCACCCGCCGGGCCTTCAGATCCACGATGGTGAAATCCGCATCATAGCCCAGCGCGATGCGGCCCTTGCCGGCGATGCCGTAGATACGCTGCGGCCCAGCCGAGGTGAGATCGATCAGGCGCTGCAAGGTGAGGCGGCCCTGGTTCATATGATCCAGCAGCAGCGGCAGCAGGGTTTGCACGCCAGGCATGCCGCTGGGGCTGGCCGGATAGGGCTGCGCCTTTTCCTCCAACGTATGCGGCGCGTGGTCGGAACCGATCACATCGATCACGCCATCGCGCACCGCCTGCCACAGCGCATCGCGATGCTCCTTGCTGCGGATCGGCGGATTCATCTGCGCCAGCGTGCCCAGGCGGTCATAACAATCGGGTGCGAACAAGGTCAGGTGCTGCGGCGTGGTTTCCACCGTGGCGATATCGCGATTCTGCGCCAGCAGCGGCAGTTCAATGCCGGTGGTGATATGCAGCACATGCACGCGGCGGCCGGCGCGGCGCGCCAGGCGCAGCAAGCGTTCCGTTGCCAGCCGCGCGGATTCGGCATCGCGCCATTCGGCATGGGCGTGCGCGGTGGCGCCAGGCGCTTCGGCAATCGGCCGGCGCGCCCGCATGCGATCCTCATCCTCGGCATGGATCGCCACGCGGCGATTGCCGCTGCGCAGCACCTTTTCCAAAGTGGCATCATCCTGTACCAGCAGGTCGCCGGTGGAAGCACCCATGAATACCTTCACGCCCGAACAGCCGGGCAGGCGCTCCAGCTTGGGCAATGCGGCGATATTGTCGCCGGTGGCGCCGATGAAAAACGCATGATCGGTATAGGTGCGGCCCTTGGCGCGGGTGAGCTTTTCGTTCAGCGCCTCGGCGGTCGCCGTATTCGGCTTGGTGTTGGGCATTTCGAAAATCGCCGTCACGCCGCCCAGAGCCGCAGCCGCCGTGCCGCTTTTCAGATCTTCCTTATGCTCCAGCCCGGGCTCGCGGAAATGCACCTGGGTGTCGATCACACCGGGCAGCACCGTAAGCCCCTTGGCATCGAAAACCTCAGCGGCATCGGCCCGGCCGAGATCGCCGATGGCAACGATACGGCCATTCAGCACGCCGATATCGGTGGCCTCGATGCCATTCGGGGTCGCCACCATGCCATGACGCAGCAGCAGATCGTAAGCCATGAGAGTCTCCTATGCGGCCAGCAGAGCGAAGGCATCGCCTTCCGCAGACCGGCCCATCACATGATGTTGGTGCCAAAGCGCGTAGAACAAGATCGACCAGGCAGCAGCGGCGTGTTTTTCCGCCCCGGAGGCAAACAACGCCTGCACCGCCTCGGGCCGGAAGCATTCCACCACGCCGGGCTGGGCCGCCACCAGCGGTGCCAGCTTGCCACCGCGATGGGCCATCCACCGGCCCACCGGCACGGTGAAGCCGCGTTTGCGCGAAAACGGTTCGGCCTCGGGCAAATGCTGGGCCAGCCATTGCCGCAGCAGATATTTGCCTTGGCCATGGCGCAGCTTCAGCTTGTCGGCCAGGCCGAAGCCAAAAGCCGAAAGCCCGGCGCGGCTGGCCTCGCCGCAATCCAGAAACGGCGTGCGGCCTTCCAGGGCATGGCGCATCAGGCAGCGATCGGCCTTGAGCAGCAGATCGTTGGGCAGCCAATCGGCCATATCCAGGCGCTGTGCGGTTTGCAGTCGATCTTCGCCCGGCTCTGCCGCCATGGCTTCGGCCTGGGCGAAACCGGCGCGCCATTCGGCCGGATCCTGCCGATACAGGCCCTGGCCGATCAGCGTGCCCTTGGCCCGCATCGGCTTGCGCCAGAAAAATCGCGTGGCCGACCGATAGCGGCCATAGCCGGCGAAGATTTCGTCGCCGCCCTCGCCCGACAGCACCACCTTCACTTCACTGGCCGCAAGCTGCGCCAGCTTGAGCGTGGGCAGGCAGGCATAATCGGCGGCCGGATCGTCCATCGCCTGTGCCATGACCGGCAGCAGCGACCAGAAATCCGCCTCCACGAAATCCACGCTGCGATGCTGCGCGCCAACTTGCCGGGCCAGTTTTTCCGCCAGGCCGCGTTCGTCATGCAGGCCGCTATCGGGAAAGCCCAGCGAATAGCTGAGCACCGGACGATCATTCAGCCGCGCCATCATGGCCAGCAGGATGCTGGAATCGATGCCGCCCGACAGAAACAATCCATACGGCACATCGGAGCGCTGATGCAAATCCACCGCCTCGGCCAGTTCGGCATTCAGGCGCAGCAGCGCGGCCTGTTCATCCATCGCATCGGGCACAGCGGGCGCCAGCGCGGCGCGGCGGTGATGGCCGATGATCTCGCCCTTGGCACAGACCAGCAATTCGCCCGGCAGCAGACGGTAGACGCCCTTGAAGATGGTTTCGGCGCCGGTGGTGAATTGCAGGTTGAGCAATTCGTCGCGCGCCTCGGGTCGCAATTGCTTTTGCAGCAGGCCGGTGGCGAATAACGCGCCGATTTCGGATGCGAAAATCAAATGGCCGGCGGCCTGCGCGTAATAGAGTGGTTTGATGCCGAAAGGATCTCGGGTCAGCAGCAGTTGCCGGCTGGCCGGATCGTAAATCGCCAGCGCATACATGCCGCGCAGATGCTCGGTAAAGCCCAGGCCTTCCTTGCGATAGAGATGCAGCGGCGGCTCGCAATCGGATTTGGTGGCAAAGGCCTGATCCGGCAGACGGGCGTATAATTCGCGGTAATTGTAAATCTCGCCATTGGCCACCAAAGCCGTGCCGTCAGGCGCAACGATAGGCTGATCGCCGGTTTGCAGATCGATGATGGCAAGCCGGCGCTGGCCCAGAGCCACGCCATCGGCAGCATAGATGCCTTCGCCATCGGGGCCGCGATGGGCGATGGCATCCAGCATGGCGCGCAGCAGCGCCGGATCCGGCGCTGCGCCATCGGCACGCATCAGGCCGGCTATGCCGCACATGCTGCCCGCACCTCGATAAACAAATCCTGCCATTGCGCCACGATGGCGGCTTCGTCATGCGCGGCCTTGAAGCGCGCCTTGCCGGCAGCGCCCAGGCGGGCCGCCAGCGCTTCGTCATGCAGCACGGCATGGATGGCGGCAGCCAGCGCATTCTCGTCATCCACCGGCACCATCAGGCCGGTGATATCGGCCTGCACGAAATCGCGCGGCCCCTGGCTGGCGGTGCAGACCAGTGGTTTACCGGCGCCCCAGGCATCCAGGATCACATTGCCGAACGGTTCATGCCGCGACGGCACAACATACACATCGCAGGCCGCCGCCAGTGCTTCGCGGTCGTTGCGCCAACCGAGAAAACGCACGCGGTGCGCCACGCCGAGATCCTGCGCCAGTTGCTGCAAGGCCGCCCGTTCCGGCCCCTCGCCGGCCAGCCAGAGATAGGCGCCGGGCAGCAGCACCAGAGCGCGCAACAGCACATCGAACGCCTTGTTGACATGCAGCCGGCCCATGGCCAGCAACAGCGGCGCGGTTTCCGGCGTATCCAGGCTGGCGCGCGGCACTTTGGGCGCAACCTCGAAGCGGCCGTAATTGGCGATCATGCGCACACGATCGGCGCGGAAGCCGGCCGTGATGCAATGGCGCGCGATATCGGGCGTGTTGGCCACCAGCCAATCGGCCTTGGCGTAATTCTTCAGATCGTAATAACCGCCGAGGCGGGCCACGATGGGATATGGCCCGCGCGGCATCATCGTGCTGGCGCGGTTCATCCAGGTAAGCACGATATCGGGTTTGTAATCGCGCGCCAGCAGACGCAGGCGCAGAGGCGTAAGGATATCCAGCCGGCCGCCAAAGCCGAACTGATCCACCTGCACGCCGCCGGCCTGCAACTGGCCGGCGCGTTCATAATGGCGGCGGATCACCGCGCGCTGTTCTATCCCGGCGGCCTGAAAGGCCAGCGCCAGATTGACGAAATAGGTTTCCGCGCCGCCCTGGCGGGCACCGGCCATCACCTGCAATAAGCGCATGGGCAGGGGGCGCATGGCGTCAGGGCTCTCGTTCCAGATTGGCCTTGAGGTAGCTCAAGATCGGATACAGCCCGGCCATCAGGGCGATCAGGAAGCCGTATTGCCCTTCGCGGTATCCTTTGCGGGCGACATAGCATTTCCAGAATCGGCTGAAGATGCGGCGCAGATTGGGCCAGAAGGCGCCGATATCGCCCTTCTCGCGCAGATCGGCGGCGCGCGCCGTGGTGTAGCGATCCAGCCGGCGCAGCATGTCGGAGATATTGGTATCGACAAAATGCGCCATCGGATTGCGCAGGCTGCGTTTCTCGCCTTGCAGTTTGAGCGCCGGATGGATGCGCTGGTCGCCCCATATCTTGGCCCCGCGCGAGAACAAGCGCGGCGCGGCGGATACGCCCCAGGCCGCACCCCAGCCATAACGCACCAGCCGCGTGCCGATGTAATTGTCGAACGGGATCAGGAAATAGCCCGGCGTGGCAGAGGCAATCGTTTCGCGTATTTCGGCGGCGAGTTCCGGCGAGACGCGCTCATCGGCATCCACTTCCACGATCCAATCGCCGCTGCAAATCGCGATGCCGGCATTGCGGCGCGGACCTTCCAGCGGCCAGCCGCCTTCCAGGATGCGCGCACCGGCCGCCAGGGCGATCTGCTTGGATGCATCGGTGCAACGATCCAGCACCACCACGATTTCATCGGCAAAGCCCAGCCGCCCCAGGCATTCGCCAAGCTGGGCTTCTTCGTTATGGGCAACCACCAGGGCGGAGAGTTTCACTGGTCATCATCCTGAATATAGCGCCAGAGCCGTTCAACGCCGCGCTGGGCCTTGTCCACGCTCAAGCTGAGCATATGGCTATCCTGCTTGCGGTGATCATAGCCCGGTTGGGCGAGAATTTCATGATAGCTGAGATCGGTGCGGATGGCTGCCGTGCGCTGGCCCCACGGGCCGTAATTCAACTCGCGGCTGGGGCCGAACAGGCCCACCGTGGGCACCCCGCTGGCCGCCGCCAGATGCATCAGCCCGCTATCGTTGCCGATATAGAGCACGCAGCGCTGCAGGCTGGCCGCGATATCCAGCAGGCCCAGCTTGCCGATGAAATTCAGCGTGCGATCCGCCGGCAAAGCCGCCAAGGCCGGGGCAGCCAAAGCTTCCTCGCCCGGGCCGCCGAACACCGCAATGCGGGCATTGGGCAGAATGCCGTCTGCGGCAGTGAGCCGTAGCGCCAATTCAGCGAACCGCTCGCCCGGCCACATCTTGCCACCCCAATTGGCGGTGGGGCCCAGGGCAAGCACGGGCCCTTCATTCTGAGGCCACAGCGTGGCGGCCTTGGCATGGTGCTTTTCGCCGATCCACAATTTCGGGGCCGGCACATCCGGCACCCGCAACACGCGCGCCAGATCGATCACCCGGTGCTGCATGTTGGCGGAACCACGGAATACCCGGCGGCGGCGCGCCAGCAGCAGTTGCGAAATCCCCGAGCCGCGCAAATCGATGATCATGCCCCAGCGGGTGGCCGCCACCTGTTTCCACAGCTCCCACCAATGCCTGGCCCAGGGCAACTTGCGCATCACGATCAGGCGTTCGAGCTGTGGGAAGGCCTCGGCATCGAACAGCCCGGCCGCGGCAGGGCCGCACACGATGGTGAAGCGCACCGAGGGAATCAATTCGGTGAGCGCGCGCAACAGGCCGGTGGACAACACCGCGTCGCCCAGCCGGTTGGCCGTGATGAACAATATCCGCATGGCGCAAGGGTTATAAAAGGCAGGGGCGGGCTTGCCAAGGCAGCCGGGTGGCCATAAGTGTTCGCCATGGCCGATACACAGCACATCATTGCACTGCCGGGGCGCGCCCTGCTGCGCCTGGAGGGCCCCGAGGCCAAGGGCTTCCTGAATGGTCTGGTTTCCAACAACGTGACCAAGGCGGCGCCCGACCATGCGCTTTATGCCGCCCTGCTGACCCCCCAGGGCAAGTTCCTGGCCGATATGTTCATCCAGGAGCATGCCGGCATGCTGTGGCTGGATGTGGCGGAAAATCGCCTGGAAGACCTGGCCAAAAGACTGAAGCTCTATCGCCTGCGGGCAAAAGTGGAGATCGCGGCCCAGCCCGGCTGGCGGGCCTATGCCCTGATCGGGCCGGGCGCTGCCCAGAGCCTGGATCTGCCCGAGCAGGCCGGCGCGGCCGGCGCCTTAAACGGCGGCTTTGCCTGCATCGATCCCCGCCTGGCCGCCCTGGGGGCACGGCTCTGGCTGCCGGAAAGCGAAAGCCCGAACCTGGGCATTCCTGCGGATTTTGCCGCCTATGAGGCGCTGCGCCTGCGCCTGGGCGTACCCGATGGCAGCCGGGATATCGAGATCGACAAGGGATTGCTGCTGGAAAACCATTTCGAGGCCCTGCAGGGCGTGGATTTCGCCAAGGGCTGCTATGTCGGCCAGGAAGTGACCGCGCGCACCAAGTATCGCGGCCTGGTGAAAAAGCAGCTTTACCATGTGCAGGCCACAGCCGACCTGCCGCCCACCGGCAGCAGCATCAGCCAGGATGGCAGCGATGCCGGCATCCTGCTGAGCCATGACGGCCGCCAGGGCCTGGCCCTGCTGCGCAACGAATTGGTGGCCAAAGCCAATGCAGGCGGCGCGCCGTTACTGGCGGAAGGCATTGCCCTGCAAGCCACGCTGCCGGATTATGCCGTCTAGAAACTGAGGAGGATGGCATGCCGGTGGGGCCAGAGGATGATCGCCGCGACCTGATCGGCGCGGATGGCAAATGCCGCTGCGGCTGGTGCGGCACCGATCCGCTTTACATGGCCTATCACGATACCGAATGGGGCGTGCCGGAATGGGATGACCGCGCGCTGTTCGAAAAGCTGATACTGGATGGTTTCCAGGCCGGCCTGTCGTGGATCACCATCCTGCGCAAGCGCGATAATTTCCGTGCTGCTTTCGACGGCTTCGATCCGCACAAGATCGCGCGCTATGATCGCCGCAAGCTGGACAGGTTGATGCAGGATGCCGGCATCGTGCGCAACCGCGCCAAGATCGAGGGCAGCGTGCTGAATGCGCGCGGCTGGCTGGAGATTCAGGAGCAGGAAGGCAGCTTCTCGGATTTCCTGTGGGATTTCGTCGGCGGCAAGCCCAAACGCAACAGCTGGACCGCCTTGCACCAGGTGCCGGTGGAAAGCCCGGAAAGCCAGGCGATGTCGAAGGCGCTGAAAAAGCGTGGCTTCACCTTCGTGGGCCCCACCATCGTTTATGCCTTCATGCAGGCGGTGGGCATGGTGAACGACCACACACTGGGCTGCCATCGCCACGCCCAGGTGAACAAGCTGAAGCGCCGGCCTTAAACGCGGTTATCCAGGCTCTTGCCGGTTTCGACATGGCGCATCTGCGGCACCATGCGCGCCATGGCAGCCACCAGATCGGCTTTCGACGGCGCTTCCGCCGCCTGCATGGCGGCCTCGATTTCAGCGATGAAGGCATCCAGCGCGCCCTCGGCCGCCGGCAGATACGGCACGCCGCGCAGGGCGGACAGATTGCCAAGATCGACCAGGCTTTCGCCGGCGCCGACGAATTCCTCATACGGCTTTTCGCCGCTGGTATCGAGCGGCGTGAGCAGCAGCGGATAGCGCCCACGCGCCAATTCGGCCTGCACATTGGCCACGGCAGCCGCCTCGTCGTCGTAATGCACCGGCTGCAATCCGCGCCGCAGCAGCAGGCGTTCGGCCACGCCGGACAGTTCGATCAGATCCTTTTCCGGATCCAGTGCCGGCACGGCAATGGTGGCCGATGGAATCGCCAAGGCCGCCAGCAGGCAGATTTCGCCGCTTTCGCGCGGCGAGACGAAATAGCGTTTGGTATCGCGCGGCGCCGCCAGGGGCTGCTGGCGTTCCAGCCGCACCAGAAAAGCCTGCAACAGACTGCCATTGGAAAACGCCACATTGGCAAAGCGCGCCGAGCGTACCGCACGGGCATTGCCGATATGGGAAAACATCGCATGCTCCATGATGCGCTTGCTGGCCCCCATCAGCGACGTGGGATTGGCCGCCTTGTCGGTGGAGACCGAAAAGAAAGCGCGATCATGGCCGTATTCACGCAGCCAGCTCAGGAAACGCGCCAGCTTGATCACGTTGGTTTCAAGGATGCGCAGCAGCGAATAGGCATCCTTTTCGGAGCGCACATGCTTCATGGCGGAAAAATTCAATACGCCATCGTAAGCCGGTTGCGACGCCAGCCATTGGCGCATGATCGACCCGCCGTAATCCAGCGGCAGCGCGCGGAAATCGGGTACGCTCAAACGCTGGGGCCGGCTGCGCAGGTGGCGCACCAGTTCGGCCAGGGCATTTTCATCCTGATCCACGGCATGCAGGCTGGCCGGGCCGTAATCGGCCAGGCGCGCCAGGGTGGACGAGCCGATGCTGCCGGCGGCACCGATCACCAGGAAGCGCCGACCGGCGACGGCATCGCGCAACACGGCATCATTGCGGGCCAGATCGGCAGCGAAATAGGATTCGCGCCGATTGGTGGCCAGATCCGCCCATGTATCGCCGTCGAACATGCCGCTCCCTGTGGCGCAATCTCGAATGCGGCGTTTTAGCCGTTTCGGACAAACTATTCCAGGGCGTCATGGCGATGTTGTATGCGTATGTAATATGCGGGGCATGCTTGACCCGGCATCGGCAGAGACTATTCTCTGCCGGGTTCCCATTCCCCGCTTTCCCGTTCGAGACAATGGTATTCCCATACAAACCCGCCTCAGGGCGGCTTTTTCTGTTGCTTCTCATTGTCGCCACGGCGATGGGGCCGATGGCACTGAACATCTTCCTGCCCTCGATGCCCGGCATCCAGGCGGTGTTCTCAGCCGATTACGGCACCGTACAGCTCACCCTTACCCTCTATCTGCTGGCGCTGGGCATGGCGCAGATCGCCTATGGCCCGATCTCAGACCGCATCGGCCGCCGCCCTGCCCTGCTATCCGGCATGGGCCTGTATGTGCTGGGCGGCCTGCTCTGCGCAGCCGCCTGGACCATCGAAGTGCTGATACTGGGCCGCATGCTGCAAGCGATCGGCGGCTGTGCCGGCCTGGTGATTCCGCGCGCCGTGGTGCGCGACCGCTACGACCGCGAAGACGCCGCCATGATGATCGGCCGCATCAGCATGGTGATGTCTCTGGTGCCGATGATCTCGCCGGCCATGGGCGGCCTGTTCGACCAACTGGCTGGCTGGCGCACCAGCTTTGTGGTCTGCACGCTGTTCGGCCTGGCCGCCTTCGGCTTGATCCTGCTGTATCTGCCGGAAACCTTGCAGCGCGAACCCGGCACTGCGGAGGGCGGCCCACCAGCGCGCTGGACCCCTGGCAGTTTCATATCAGACCATTGGAGCCTGCTGCGCAATCCGGCCTTTCTGGGCTACACAATGCAAACCGCCTGTTCATCGGCGATTTTCTTTTCCTTCCTGTCTGGCGCCGCCTTCGTGGTGGTGACGGTGATGGGCTATCCGCCGGTGGTGTATGGCGTGTGCTTCATGCTGGTTTCCATCGGCTTCATGAGCGGCAATTTCACCACATCGCGCATGGCGCGGCGGGTCGGCAATGATCGCATGATGGCCTTTGCCGCGCTGCTGGCCCTGCTGGGCTCGTGCCTGGTGGGCCTGGGCGCCTGGATCAGCGCCACCAATCCGGTGCTGCTGTTTCTGCCCATGATGATGGTGGCTTTCAGCAACGGCATCGCGATGCCCAATGGCATGGCCGGCGCGGTTTCGGTGAATCCGCGCCTGGCCGGCACCGGCTCGGGCATTGTCGGCTGCATCACCATGGTGGTTGGCGCGATTGCCAGCCAGATTGTCGGCCATTGGCAGGATATGCATCCCAGTGCCTGGCCCATGGTGGCCACCATGATTCTGTTCGGATTGGGCGCCGCTATCGCCTGCTGGCTCAGCGCTTCGGCGCGCGCCTCGATGAAAGGTTGAACCGATGACCACCACCAGCGCAAACCCCGAAACCGATGCCATGCTGCAAGCCCGCTACGGCGATGCCAAGGCGCTGCTGAACGGCCCGCATAGCGCGGTGATCGATGCATTGCTGAGCCATCGTTCGGTGCGCGCCTATGCCGATACGCCGCTGCCGGAGGGCTTGCTGGATACGCTGATGGCGGCCGCGCAATCCGCTTCCACCTCCAGCAACATGCAGGTATGGAGCGCGGTGGCGGTGCAGGATGCCGGGCGCAAGGCACGGCTGGCGGCCCTGGCCGGCGATCAGGCCCATGTGGCCAAGGCGCCGCTGCTGCTGCTGTTCCTGGCCGATCTTTCGCGCCTGCGCCGCATCGGCGACGCACAACAGGCAGCAACTCCGGGCCTGGATTATCTGGAAAGCTTCGTGCTGGGCATCGTGGATGCCGCGCTGGCGGCGCAGAATACCGTGGTGGCATTGGAATCGCTGGGGCTGGGCTGCTGCTTCATCGGCGCCATGCGCAACAAGCCGGCTGAAGTGGCCGCCGAGCTGGGCCTGCCGCCGGAAGCCTTCGTGGTATTCGGCCTCACCGTGGGCTATCCCGATCCGCAGCGCGAGGCCGCGATCCGCCCGCGCCTGAAGCCGCAAGCCATCCTGCACCGCGAACGCTATGAAATTCCGGCCGAGACCGAGCAGCAGCTGGTGGCCGAATATGATGGCGCCATGCATCGCTTCCAGGACAGCCAGGGCATGCCGTCCATCGACTGGAGCCGGCAGATGATGCGCCGCGTGGGCAGCCCGGAAGCCCTGATGGGGCGCCATTGCCTGCGCGACGTGCTGAACAAGCTGGGCTTCAAGCTCACCTGAGCGATCGGCCGCTGACAGGCCCCTCCCACTGACCGGTATTAGCGGGTCGCTGCCATAGCGACGCGAAAAATTCTGCTTGACCAAAGGGCGGATTCTCTGTGAGTATATTAATACAAGACAACGTATTTTAATAGAATACATGAACAGCCCCAATTCCTCCGAGCCCGCCAAGGGCGTAAGGCCCCTGAGCAGCGTGCTGAAGACGCTGGCAGTGCTGGATGCCATGGCCGAGATGCGTAAGAGCCTGCGCCTGGTCGAACTGGCCCGCATGCTGGGGGCAGAACGCGCCACGGTGTATCAGCGCCTGGTCACCCTGATCGAAGCTGGATGGGTGGAGCAGCTGGAAGACGGCAGCTTCCGCCTCACCATGCATGCCGCCCGCCTGACCAATGCCGCCCTGGAACAGGCCAATCTGGGTGTGCGGATTGTGCCGCTGATGCAGCAACTGGTGGATGCCACATCCGAAACCGCCTCGCTGGCGGTGCTGGATGGCCCAGGCGCCCGCATCGTGCAGCGCGTGGAATCGGAAGGCATTCTGCGCGCCGAGCTGAAAGTGGGCGCCATGCTGAGCTTCGACAATTCGGCATCCGGCCAGATCTTGGCCGCCTATCTGCCGCCCGACCGCCTGCAACGGATGATCGATAGCGGCATTGCCGCGCCGGCGCCCGAATTGCTGGAGCGCGTGCGCCGCGATGGCTATGCGGTTTCGGGTCCGCGCCTGGAAGGCATCCTGGCCAGTGCCGCGCCGGTTTTCGAAGCCAGCGGCCGCTGCATCGCGGCGCTGTCGCTGGTCGGCCCGAAGCCGCGCTTCGATGCCGAAAAAACCCGTCCCGCGCTTTGCGAGACTGCCGCCAAGATCACCCAAATGCTGCGAGGGCAAAGCTGATGAGCGCCGCCGAGAAAGCTCTACCGAAACAGCCGCTGGTACCGCTGCGCGATCCGCAAAAGCTGATGAAACCCGAAACCCTGGCCGCCTTGCAGCCCAGCCGGGTAAGCGTTTCGCGCGCCTTCATCGCCGAGGCCAGCCGCGAACGCTGGTCGGTGCGCAAGCTGCAATTCGATATCGACGAGCGCGCCAAGGGCCGTGCGCTATATCGCATCGAAACCCCAAAGGGGGTGTTCGATTTCCCGGTCTTTTCCTTCGAATACAATCCGCGCGGCCGCACCGGCCGCATCATCGGCCGTTCGTGGGACATGATGGGCGCTCTGGTGGAAGGCCCGATGAGCGCCGCCGATATCGAGCAGACGCAGACCGAACTGCCCAAGCTGTATGCCGGGCGCGCCACCGAACGCAGCCTGGTCTGGGCGCGCTCCAACCGCTCGTCGCGCGCCTTCGATCACACCGTCGAAAGCCTGGCACAGGGCCGCCAGCCCGATAGCGCCACCATCGCCCAGGTCTGCTACCTGATGCGCAATACCGGCCTGGATGGCAACGGCACCTTCGGCACCCGCTCGTTCCTCACGCTGGAAAACGATCATGCCCTGCGCAAGCCGCTGGCAGCGCAGATGCTGAGCGCTTATCTGATGCGCGAATTCGCCACCGACCTGGTGAATTGCCTGGCCCGCCATCGCTCGGCCGGCTCGGCCGAACTGGCGCCGGAATACCGCCGCTTCCTCGGTGTGGGCAATGGTTCGGCGCTGGGCCTGATCCTGTTCGCCAACAACCACCCCAAGCTGATCGACCGCTTCATCACCGCGCGCGAAACCGCGCTGGCGCACGGCAAGTCGCTGTCGGCCCGGCCCGACAGCGCCGAAGTGAAGCGCCTGCTGGTATTGCTGGAGCGTGC
Organism: Ferrovibrio sp.; assembly: GCF_019636075.1. Lineage (GTDB taxonomy): Bacteria > Pseudomonadota > Alphaproteobacteria > Ferrovibrionales > Ferrovibrionaceae > Ferrovibrio. The sequence goes on along the minus strand of NZ_JAHBYG010000006.1, from coordinate 24,571 downwards.
CATCCGCTTCCGCCAGGAAGACCGCATGGTCTACGACGCACTGGTGCCATCCACCCGCGTGGCGGAAGAACTGGCCGCCCTGCGCAAGCTGGTGGCCGATTACGCCGCGAGCGGGCAATTGCTGGGCAGCAAACCGGAATTGCCGTTCGTGGCGCTTTGCGCCCATGCCGAAGCCGGCATGTTGCCGGAAACCCTGGAAACCCTGCATTCCATGCTGATCGACCTGGTGCCGGAGATCGCCGACGGTTTGGCGGAAAGCCTGATCGTGAGCGAGGAAACCGCCACCCAGCCGCAGATGAAGGCCGGGCTGCTGCGGCAGATTCTGCGCGATGAATATGCCTGGTGCTTCAAGATGGATCTGAGCACCGAAGCCTCGCGCCGCTATGTCTGGTACAAATCGGCCACGGCCGAGGAACCGCGCCGCGGTCCGCGCGAGGAAGTGGAATGGGCTTTCAATCTGGGCCTTGATCTGCCGCGCCTGATCCAGGAACTGGATGCCGCACTGGCACAGCAGCCGGCCGACCGCATGCTGGCCTATTTCCTGCTCGAACAGCCGCAATTCCGCAGCATCGTCGCGCGTGTGCAAACCCTGCATGGCCTGCGCTACCACTCGCCGCACATGAACATCATGGGCGAGGAATTCCTGCCCATCCAGATGGTGCGGATGCTCAATATCGGCCTGCACGGCATCGACAAGACCCGCGACTTCCTCAACCGCAACCTGCGCGGCGTGATCTATCACGGCGCGCCGTTGCCGGAGGATTTGCGCGCCGGCACCCATGACGACTGGTTCTATCCTGCGGAGCCCACACGATGAGCGCTGAATCCCTGCTGAAAGACGGCCCCGATGTACTGCTGTCGGTGCGCGAAACGCGCCTGATGGTGGAGCGCATCATGCTGCTGACCGGCCTGCCGCCGGGTGCGGTTTCAGCGGCGCGCGAAATGGTGATCGCCGCCGAGGGCCTGGGCCTGAACGGCCTGGCCCATCTGCGCGACAATTTCGACAGCCTGCGCGGCATGCAGCCCACCAGGCTGAAGCTGCTGAGCGTTGACGCGCCAGATGCGCAGCTTGATGCCCAGCTTGATGCCCAGCTTGATGCCCTGGGCGAACATGCTTGGTCGGTAGGCCCGGCCGTGCTGGATATCGCCGTGGCGCAAGCCTTCGAGACCGGCAAGTCGGCAAGCCTGCTGCTGCGCAACGTGCGGCATGGCGAATTCCTGGCCGCCCTTGTGCCGCTGGCCCTGCGCCAGCAGGCAGATGTGACGGTGACGGCCGAAGGCAATGCCTATCGCATCACCGCTGCCGACAAGCGTGGCCAGATCGCGGCAGCCGACAGCGTGGGCACCGATGCCTTCCTGGCCGGCATGCTGAAACGCGGTTTCCCAACCGAGCGCGCGCTCTGGGCCGATATCTACGAATTGTCCAACCGTTCGCTGACGCCGGATTCAGTGGTGTCGCGCCGCCATGCCGGCCCGATCATCCTGGATGATCAAGGTCGCATCATCGGGCGCACCGACGACGACGAAACCGATTTTTCGCTGCTGACCGGCGCCGCCGATTCCACAGCCGCCGCATAAGGAACACCTGGGATGTCTGCTGCCAAACCACTCATCTATGATGGCCTGCAATGCGGGCATTTCGACCGCGCGGTGTTTGAATCGCTGCTCAAGGGCGGCGTGCGCTGCGTCACCGTTACGCTCGGCTTCTGGGAGAATGCCATCGAATCGATGGAATCGATCACCCGCTGGCGGGCCCTGGCGCGCGCCAACAGCGATATCGTTTCGATCGCGCTGACCAGCGGCGATATCGACCGCGCGGTGAGCGAGGGCAAGCTGGCCCTGCTGCTGGGCTTCCAGAATGCCGTGCTGTTCGAAAGCCGCATCGCCTTCGTGGAATTGTTCGCCGATATGGGCGTGCGCGTGGTGCAGCTCACCTACAACAATCAGAACGACCTGGGCGGCAGCTGCTACGAAGAGCATGATTCCGGCCTGGCGCGCTATGGCAAGGAAGTAATCCGCGAGATGAATGCCTGCGGCATGCTGGTGGATCTTTCCCATGTGGGCAATCGCACCACGCTGGATGCCGTGAAGCATTCGCAGAAACCGGTGGCGATCAGCCACGCCAATGCCGACAGCCTGTTTCCGCATAAGCGCAACAAGACCGACGACGTGCTGCATGCCCTGCGCGACAATGGCGGCGTGATCGGCTGCGCCACCTACCGCAACATCACCGGCAACCATTACTGCGCCTCGGTGGACAATTGGTGCGAGATGGTGGCGCGCACGGTGGATATCGCCGGCATCGACCATGTGGGCATCGGCACCGACCGCAGCCACAACACCACGGTGAAGGATCTGGACTGGATGCGCACCGGGCGCTGGACCCGCGGCCCGGATTACGGCGCCGGCTCGGCCACCAATACCGGCAAGGCGCCGCCGGCCGATTGGTTCAAGGAGCCGGAAAATCTCGGCCTGGTATCGGATGGCCTGGCGCGCCGCGGATTCAATGCCGCCGAAGTGGCCAAGCTGACCCATGGCAATTGGCATCGCGTTTACAAGGCCGTGTTCGGCTGAGGATTTCGAGTAGGAACCGCTTTTATTTTTACGCAGGGAAAACACAAAGAGGGTGAGACAATGACTGACGAAAAAACCAACATGGGCAGCAAGCTGGTGGTGAACCGCCGCAAGGCCCTTACTCTGGCCGGCGCCACTGCCGCGCTGAGCTTTCCGGGCCCGTTCATCAGCCGCGCCCATGCGCGCGACGTGCTGTATGTGAATACCTGGGGCGGCCCCTGGGAAGAATCCGCCAAGGTGAACCTGTTCGAGCCGTTCATGCGCGAGAACAACGTGGAGATCAAGACCGTCTCCCCGGTGTCTTTCGCCAAACTGGCCGCCCAGGTGAAAACCGGCGTGTACGAGTTCGACGTGACCACGCTTGGCGATGCCGATATCGTGCGCGCCAACGAGGCCGGACTGCTGGAAGACGTGAGCAAGGCGCCGCTGGACAAGTCTGCCCTGTGGGATGGCGCGATCTTCCAGAACGGCGTGGCCTCGCACGCCTTCGCCACGCTGATTTCGTATCGCAAGGACAAGTTCCCCAATGGCGGCCCGAAGACCTGGGCCGACTTCTTCGATCCGATCAAATTCCCCGGCTCGCGCTGCCTGCAGCGCCATGCCGGCCGCGTGCTGGCAATTGCCTTGCTGGCCGATGGCGTGGATCCCGACAAGCTGTTTCCGCTGGATCTGGATCGCGCATTCGCCAAGCTGGACAAGATCAAGCCGCATATCCGCGTGTGGTGGACCCAGGGCCCGCAATCCGGCCAGCTGCTGCGCGATGGCGAAGTGGACATGATCGGCATCTGGCAGACCTATCCGGTGCGCCTGATCCGCGAAGGCCAGCCGATCGAGATGATCTGGGACAAGGCCCTGCTCGACCGCGCCTATTGGGTGGTTGCCAAGGGTTCGCCGCGCGCCGCGCTGGCCTGGAAATTCGTGCAGACCGCCGTGCGCGGCGACAATGTATCGAAATTCAGCCTGGCCAATGTTTATGGTCCGCTCAATCCCAAGGCGTTCGATTTCGTTCCGGCCGAGGATGCCAAGCTGATGCCTACCTCGCCGGAAAACATCAAGAAGGTGGTGTTGCAGGATACCACCAAGGCGAGCGATCAACTGGCGGAAGCCAGCAAGCAGTTCGATCGCTGGATCGCACGCTGATAGATTAACCTGCCTGGGTGGAGGCGAGGATGACCACACTTCGTAATGAGAGGGCGCTGCTCTGGCTGCTGTTGCTGCCGGTGGTGGGCTTCCTCGCCGTATTCTTCCTCGTCCCACTCAGCCAGGTGCTGTATTTCAGCGTGATGGATCCGGGCTTCACCCTGAAGCATTACACCGCGTTCATCACCGACGGCTTCTACTGGAAGGTGCTGTTCGGCACCTTCCAGACCGCCGCTTTCGTTACCGTGCTGGCGCTGCTGATGGCCTATCCGCTGGCCTATATGGTGGTGCGGCTGGGCGGCGCCTTCGCCACCACGATTCTATTGATCGTGACCATGAGTTTCTGGACCAGCTTCCTGGTCCGCACCTTTGCCTGGATGGTGATCCTGGGCAATAACGGCCCGTTGCGCGCCGCCATGGAGATGCTGGGCATCGTGCCTGCGCCGCAATTGCTGTTCACGCGCTTCTCGTCCACGCTGGCCATGGTGCATCTGCTGATCCCGTTCATGGTGCTGGCGCTGTATTCGGTGATGAAGAAGATCGACCCCAACCTGACGCGCGCCGCGCGCAGCCTGGGTGCCTCGCCTTTCGATGCCTTCCGCCGCATCTTCCTGCCGCTCAGCGCGCCCGGGATCGTGAATGGCTGCACGCTGGTTTTCATCATGTGCCTGGGCTTTTACGTAACGCCGGTGCTGCTGGGCAGCCCGCGCGAGCAGATGATCGCCGGCCTGATCGGCCAGCAGATCGAGGAATTCCTCGAATTCGGCGAGGCCTCCGCCACTTCGGTGATCCTGCTGGCGGTCACGCTCACGGTGTTTGCGCTGTATAACCGCTTTGTCGGTCTCGACAAGTTGTGGGGCTGAGCCGATGCGCATCACCCTCGCCCTCGCTCTGCTCGTCGCGCTCTTCGTGCTCGGCCCGTTGCTGGTCGTGGTGCCGATGTCGTTCAGCACCGCGAATTCCTTTGAATTTCCGCCGCCGGGCTATTGGCTGGGCTATTACCGTTCGTTCTTCGGCGACGAACGCTGGCTTACCCCGGTTTTCAACAGCATCGGCATCGGCCTGGCCACCATGCTGCTGACCATGCTGCTGGTGATCCCGGCCAGCTTTGCCATGGTGCGCCAGCGCTTCATGGGCCGCAGCGCGATCAATCTGCTGCTGATGATGCCGATGATCGTGCCCAATATCGTGATGGCGCTGGGTTATTACACCTATTTCAGCCAGTTGAAGATCATCCATTCGCCGCTGGGCGTGGTGCTGGCGCATACCTGCCTTTCGGTGCCGGTCTGTTATCTGATCATCGCCGCATCGCTGAAGGGCTTCGACCGCAACCTGGAACGCGCGGCGATGAATCTCGGCGCCAGCCCGCTGCGCACCTTCTGGGAAGTTACGTTCCCGGTGCTGCGGCCCGGCTTCTTGGTGGGCGGCCTGTTCGCCTTCATCCATTCCTTCGACGAAGCGGTGGTGGCGATCTTCATTTCCGGCCAGGCGGCTTCCACGCTGCCGCGCAAGATGTTCGACAGTATCCGTATCGAGGCGGACCCGATCATATCGGTGGTATCCACCTTGCTGTTCGCCGTGGTGCTGCTGGCGGTGCTGAGCCCGCTGGCCTGGCGTGCCATCGTGAAGGCCCGCAGCCAATTCCGCGCGGCATGACGGTTTTCGATAGACATATGAATGCACTGTCTCAAACGCATTCCCAGGGGGTGGTGATGACGCAGGCCTATCTCGAAATCCGGGATCTGGTGAAATCCTACGATGGCAAACAGCAGGCGGTGCGCGGCATTTCGCTGGATATACGCAAGGGCGAGTTCGTGTCCTTCCTGGGGCCCAGCGGCTCGGGCAAGACCACCACGCTGATGATGGTGGCCGGGTTCGAGATGCCCACCTCCGGCAGCATTCTGCTGGGCGGCCGCGAGATCGCCCCGGTGCCGGCGCATAAGCGCAATATCGGCATGGTGTTTCAGAATTACGCGCTGTTTCCGCACATGACCGCGCTGGAGAATGTGGGCTTTCCGCTGCGCATGCGCAAAACCCCGGCCGCCGAAATCGCCAGGCGCGCCGCAGAAGCACTGGACATGGTGGGCCTGGCCGCATTCGGCGGGCGGCATCCGCGCGAAATGTCTGGCGGCCAGCAACAGCGCGTGGCTTTGGCGCGCGCCCTGGTTTTCGGCCCCGATGTGCTGCTGCTGGACGAACCGCTGGGCGCGCTGGACAAAAATCTGCGCGAGCAGATGCAGGTGGAGATCAAGCGTATCCACCGCGAACTGGGCATCACCACGATCTACGTGACCCATGACCAGAGCGAAGCGATGACCATGTCTGACCGCATCGCGGTGTTCAGCCAGGGCGTGGTGGAGCAATTTGCGCCGCCGCTGGATATCTACCAGCGGCCGACCACACGTTTTGTCGGCAGCTTTATCGGCGACAGCAATTTCCTGGACGTTACCCGCCAGAATGACGGCCTGGTTGCCCAGGGGATAGGCGCACTGAACATCGCCGCGCCGTCGCAGGCCGGCAAGTTTCACGGCCTGGTGCGGCCTGAAGCCATCGGCCTGTGGACGGGCGGCGACGAACAGGGCCATTGCGTGCTATCCTTCCTGATCGAAGGTCTGGTCCATTATGGCGATTCCGTGCTATTGATCGGCAGCGCCGCGGGTCTGAACCTCCGCGCACGGCTTCCTTCCGTGCAGGCTTCGCATCTGCATGAGGGCGATACCATTCGTATCGCCTGGCGCGAAAACGACATGCATCTGATCCCAGTCCAGTGATCTCAGTCCAGTGATCCCAGCCTAGTGATCGCCCTGCGGCACCAATCAGGAACCAAAGCGCCATGCAGCCAATGAAAACGAAGCCGTCCCATCTCACACTTGCCAAGCCTTCGGATGCCGCCTGGCAGACGCGCGTGGATCTGGCTGCCTGCTATCGCCTGATTCATCGCCTGGGTATGGACGACAGTATCTTCACCCATATCTCGGCGCGCCTGCCCAGCGATGACAGCGGGCGCGAATGCTTTCTGATCAATCCGTTCGGCATGCGCTTCGAGGAGGTGACCGCTTCCAATCTGGTGGCGGTGGATATCGACGGCAATGTGATCGAAGATAAACTGGGCCTGGGCATCAACCCAGCCGGCTTCACCATCCACAGCGCCATCCATGCCGCGCGGCATGATGTGGCTTGCGTGCTGCATACCCATACCGTGGCCGGCGTGGCCGTATCGTGTCAGCAGGATGGCCTGCTGCCGCTGAATCAGTGGGCCATGCAGTTCCATGGCAAAATCGCCTATCACACCTATGAAGGCCTCGCCCTGGATCTGGATGAGCGTCAGCGCCTGGTAGCCGATCTGGGCGAAAAACCAGTGATGATCCTGCGCCATCACGGCCTGCTCACCTGCGGCCGTTCCGTAGCGGAAGCCTTCAAGCTGATGCATAACCTGCAGCGGTCCTGCCAGGCGCAGCTCGCTTTCCAGGCAGCCGGTCAGCCCGCCGCGCCGGTGCCGCCGGGCATACCCGAAAAGGTGGCCAGGCAATATTCCAACACATATGACAGAATGGCGGCAGGCACGCTTGCCGATACCGAATGGGCGGCCTTTCTGCGCCGGGTATCCGCCTCGGATCCAGGCTTCGATAGCTGATTTTCGGGATTTTCTGGCATTGACAGAAGTCAATGCCAGCCCTGGCAATACGGTGCATACTGCTTGCAACCTCCCAAAAGCAAGCGGATCCATCTTATGGCCACGCGTAAAGCCAAAACCAATCTTCCCGTATCGGCCAGCCAGCCGGGAACCGGCCCCGTCGGCAAGCCGGCTCCCGCTGTGCAGGCAGCACAGCCCGTGGCCATTCCCGCTGTGCAGGCAGCACAGCCCGTGGCCATCGGCGAACCCGATCACAGCGATTTTCTGGCCGACCGTTTTGCCAACGCCTTTCTGGCCCGGCTCACCGCCGGCCTGTCGCCCGCCTCGCTTACCCTGGCCTATACCGATTGGGCCGCGCATCTGCTGAGCGCGCCCGGCAAGCGCACCGATCTGCTGCGCAAGGCCGGCCGCAAGGTGTTGCGCATGGCCACCCATGCCGCCCATTGCGCCACCCGCAATGACAGCCCCGAGCCCTGCATCCAGCCGCTGGCGCAAGACCGCCGCTTCAGCGATCCGGCCTGGCAGCAACCGCCCTATAACATGATCTACCAGTCTTTCCTGCTCACCCAGCAATGGTGGTACAACGCCACCACCGGCGTGCCCGGTGTTTCGCGCCATCATGAGCAGGTGATGGAATTCACCGCGCGGCAATTGCTCGACATTTTTTCGCCCAGCAACTTCCTGCTCACCAATCCGGTGCTGCAACAGAAAACCCTCGAAACCGGCGGCCAGAATCTGCTGCATGGCTGGCAGAATTTGATGGAAGACAGCCAGCGCAATCTGCTGGGCCTGCCGCCGGTGGGCGCCGAGGCCTTCCAGGTCGGCCGCGATGTGGGCGTTACGCCGGGCAAGGTGGTATATCGCAATCGCCTGATCGAACTGATCCAGTATGCACCCACCACCAAGACCGTGCATGCCGAGCCGGTTCTGATCATGCCGGCCTGGATCATGAAATATTATATCCTCGATCTTTCGCCGCAGAATTCGCTGGTGCGTTACCTGGTGAGCAAGGGCCACACCGTCTTCATGGTGTCGTGGAAGAATCCGGAATACGACGACCGCGATCTCGGCATGGAAGAGTATCTGCGGCTGGGCGCACTGGCCGCCATCGATGCGGTTTCCGCCATCCAGCCGGGCCAGCGCCTGCATGCCGCCGGCTATTGCCTGGGCGGCACATTGCTATCGATTGCCGCCTCCGCCCTTGCCGGGCGCGGCGACGAACGCCTGGCCAGCCTCACCCTGCTGGCGGCCCAGGTGGATTTCAAGGAAGCCGGCGAATTGACATTGTTCATCGACGAAAGCCAGGTGCGCTTCCTGGAAGACATGATGTGGGAACAGGGCTTTCTCGATACCAAGCAGATGGCCGGTGCGTTTCAATTGCTGCGTTCCAACGATCTGATCTGGTCGCGCATGCTGAATGAATACATGATGGGCGAACGCGGCCAGTTGAACGATCTGATGGCCTGGAATGCCGACCAGACCCGCATGCCCTATCGCATGCACAGCGAATATCTGCGCCAGCTTTTCCTGAACAACGACCTGGCCGAGGGCCGTTATCGGCTGGATGGCGAACTGGTGTCGTTGGGCAATATCCGCGCGCCGGTTTTCGCCATCGGCACCGAGCAGGACCATGTGGCGCCGTGGCGTTCGGTGTTCAAGATCGACCGCCTCACCCATACCGATATCACCCTGCTGCTGACCAGCGGCGGCCATAATGCCGGCATCGTGAGCGAACCCGGCCGGCGCAACCGGCGCTTTCGCCTCGAACATCGCAGCCGCCATGATGGCGAGATCGACATCGCCTCCTGGATGGAACGGCAGGATGTGCATGAAGGCTCGTGGTGGCCGGCCTGGCAGGCCTGGCTGGCGGCCAAATCCGGCAAGCAGGTGGCGGCACCGAAAGAGATGGGCAATGCCGCCGCCGGCTATAAGCCGCTTGGCGACGCGCCCGGCAGTTATGTGATGGGGCGCTAGCCCGGATGTGGATTTGAGCCCAGCTCTTCGACCCAGTTCTTCGACCCAGCTCTTCGACCCAGTTCTTCGACAAGGAGACGGATCATGGCAACCGCACCCACTACCCGCCCGGCAGCTTCCGCAGCGCCGGCCAAACCGAAGCCCGCAGCCGCGCCGGCGGAAGCCGAAGATCGGCACGAACCCAATCAGCCCAGCGATCTCGATGATCTCAGCCATGCCGAATTCCGCATGCTGTTCGAGGAAAGCGGTCAGAACATCCTGTTCGCAAAACGCCAGCAATGGCGTGTGCTGGAATATTTCACCCTGCTCAGCCTGGGCATCGTGGCGCTCTGCGCGCTGGCCCCGGTGGCCGCTGGCATCGCGCATTTCGTGGCGTATTTCCTGCTTTTTGCCGGCGCGGCGATGATACTCACCCTGGGCATGCTGCAGGTCTGGCAATTCGGCGAAGCCCGTAAACGCGAGGAATTGATGCAGGGCTTTTCCAGCCATCTGCGCAGCATTCTGGGCCATCGCGGCAGCCTGTCGCGCGACATCCATCGCTTCACCATCCTGCTGATCCTGCTGTTGCTGGTGGTGGTTACCGATCTGGTGGCCTTCCGCATCCTGCTCGATCTCGGAAAATGAAAAAACATCGCCTCCCCTTGTCATACATCTGGAGTACCGCCTTGCTGCGCCATAGCCTGATCCTGTTCTGCGCCCTGCTGATGCTCGGCAGCGCCCCACCCGCTCTGGCCCAAAGCGAAGGCGCGCGCCTGAGCGAACGCCTGAGCAGCCTATGGAGCAAACTGAGCGGCAGAAAACTGCCCGCCCACGTGGCTCTGGCCAATGGCCGCATCGAAGCCGAGCAAGTGCTGGTGGCGGCTAAATACGGCGGCCGCATCGCCCAGATGCTGGTACAGGAAGGCCAGACCGTGGAAGCCGGCGCCATCGTGGCGCGCATGGATACCGCCGAGTTGGAGGCCCAACGCAGCGGCGCCGAGGCACAGATCCGGCGCGCCGAGAATGCCGGCATTGCCGCCCAGGCCGCCATCGCCCAGCGCAAGAGCGAATTGCTGCTGGCTCAGCAAGAGCATCAACGCGCTGCCGAGCTGAATGCCAAGGGCTATGGCACCAATCAGCAGTTGGACCTGCGCCGCAGCCAATTGCATGCCGCCGAAGCAGCCCTGCGCGCGGCCAATGCCAGCCTGGACGAGAGCCGCGCCAGCACCGATGCGGCCCGCGCCGATCTGGCGCGCATTCAAGCGCAACTGGCCGATGCCGAATTGAAAGCACCGCGACGCGGCCGGGTGGAATACAAGCTGGTGCAGGGCGGCGAAGTGGTGGCTGCCGGCGCGCCGGTGGCAACCTTGCTCGATTTGTCGGATGTGTACATGACCGTATTCCTGCCGGCCCGCGTGGCGGGGCGGTTGGGCATCGGCGATGAAGCGCGGCTGCAACTCGATCCGGCCCCTGAATACATGTTGCCGGCCAGCGTTTCTTTCGTGGCCGCCGAAGCGCAATTCACGCCCAAGGCAGTGGAAACCAGCGATGAACGCGAGAAGCTGATGTTCCGCGTGAAACTGCGCATCTCGCCGCAAATCCTGAAGCAATACGAATCCCAGGTGAAGGTGGGCATACGCGGCGTGGGATACGTGCGCAGCGACGGCAATGCCGCCTGGCCCGCCGAACTAGCGGTGAAACTGCCGCAATGAGCGAGGCCGCACTGCGTTTCGATGGCGTCTCGCATCGCTATGGCAAGACGCTGGCGCTGGATGATGTAAGCCTGATCGTACCGGCGGGCTGCATGGCCGGCCTGATCGGCCCGGAAGGCGTGGGCAAATCCACCCTGCTGGGCCTGGGCGCCGGCATCACGCGGATTCAACAGGGCAGCATCCAGGCCTTGAGCGAGGATATCGGCCAGCCTGCTGCGCGGCACGCCATCTGCGCCCGCATCGCCTATATGCCGCAGGGCCTGGGTCGCAATCTGTATCCCACCCTGAGCGTGGCGGAGAATCTACATTTCTTCGGCCGGCTGTTCGGCCAGGGCGGAGCGGAACGCGATGCGCGCATCGCGGAATTGCTGGAAGCCACGGGGCTTTCCGCTTTTCATGACCGGCCGGCCGGCAAGCTTTCCGGCGGTATGAAACAGAAGCTGGGCATCTGCGCGGCGCTGATCCACGATCCCGACCTGCTGATCCTGGACGAACCCACCACCGGCATCGACCCGCTGTCGCGCCGGCAATTCTGGGCGCTGATCGAGCGCATGCGGGCGCGACGGCCAGGCATGAGCGTGGTGGTTGCCACCGCCTATATGGAAGAAGCCGAGCGTTTCGACTGGCTGGCCGCCCTGCATGGCGGCAAGGTGATCGCCACCGGCAATCCAGCCGAGATCAAGCAGCAGGCCGCAGCATCCAGCCTGGAGCGCGCCTTCATTGCGCTGATGCCCGGCCGCGCCGGCAAGGATGCCAGCCCGCCGGAAATACCGCCCCGTGCCGAAACCGACGGCCCGCCCGCCATCGAAGCGGAAGGCCTGACCCGACGTTTCAACGGCTTCACGGCAGTGGACACTGTAAGCTTCCGCATCGGCAAAGGCGAAATCTTCGGCTTTCTCGGTTCCAATGGCTGCGGCAAAAGCACAACGATGAAGATGCTGACCGGCCTGCTGCCGGCCAGCGAGGGCAGCGCATTGTTGTTTGGCCAGCCATTGCATGCAGGCGACATGGAAACCCGCCGCAGGGTTGGCTACATGTCGCAATCCTTCTCGCTCTATGGCGAACTGACTTTGCGGCAGAACCTGTTGCTACATGCGCAATTATTCGGCCTGCCCGCCGACAGCATAGATGCCCGGGTGAACGAGATGCTGACGCGGTTCGATCTGGCGGCGATGGCCGATAGCCGGCCGGAAGACCTGCCGCTGGGTATACGCCAGCGCCTGCAACTGGCCGTGGCGATCATCCATCGCCCGGAAATCCTGATCCTGGACGAACCCACCTCGGGCGTGGATCCGGTGGCCCGCGACGATTTCTGGCGTGAACTGATCGCGCTGTCGCGCCGCGATGGAGTGACGATCTTCCTGTCCACCCATTTCATGAACGAGGCCGAGCGCTGCGACCGCATTTCGCTGATGCATGCCGGCCGCGTGCTGGCAGTGGGCAAACCCGCCGATCTGGCCGCCGCGCGCGGCAAAGCCGATCTGGAAGATGCCTTCATCGAAATCCTGCAGGAAGCCGGCATGGGCAACGCCGAACAGGATGCCGCGCCACGGGCCGCGATAGCAGTCGCGCCTCCGGCAAAACCGCGAAGGGTGGATCTGCGCCGGCTTTGGGCCTATGCCCTGCGCGAGAGTTTGGAAATCCTGCGCGACCCGCTGCGGCTGGCCTTTGCATTGCTGGGGCCGGCGCTGCTGCTGCTCACTTTCGGCTATGGCATTTCCTTCGATGTGGAGAAACTGCCCTTTGCCGCCTACGACCAGGATCAATCGGCGCAAAGTCGGCAATTGCTGGAAAGCTTTCAGGGCTCGCGCTATTTCATCGAGAAGCCACCAATTGCTTCGGCGCACGAACTGGATCACCGCCTGCAGAATGGCGAGCTTACACTGGCCATCGAAATTCCGCCGGATTTCGGCAAACAGCTGATGCGCGGCGAAACCCCGGCCATTGCCATCTGGCTGGATGGCGCCATGCCCTTCCGCGCCGAAACCACACGTGGCTATGTCAGCGGCCTGGCCGCCAGCTATCTGGCCGATCAGACCCGGCGCCATAAAGGCGAGGCACAGCCGCTTTATCCCATCGGCATCGAAACCCGCTTTCGCTACAACCAATCCTTCAAAAGCGCCAATGCCATCGTACCCAGCGTGATCGTGCTGCTGCTGGTGCTGATCCCCGCGATCATGACCGCGCTGGGCATCGTGAAGGAAAAGGAAACCGGCTCGATTGCCAATTTCCAATCCACACCGGTGAGCAAACTGGAATTCCTGCTCGGCAAGCAACTGCCCTATGTGGTGATCGGTTTCCTGAGTTTCTTCTGCTTGATCATACTGGCGCGCATAATCTTCGCGGTGCCGCTTACCGGCTCTTTCCTGGCACTGGCGCTGGGGTCGCTGGCCTATGTGCTATCCACCACGGCTTTCGGTCTGTTCGTTTCCAGTTTCGTGCGCAGCCAGGTGGCGGCAATCTTCGCCACCGCCATCCTCGCTATCATTCCGGCGGTGAATTTCTCAGGCCTGCTGGTGCCGGTGGCATCATTGTCGGGGACCGGGCAGTTGATCGGCTTGGGGTTTCCCGCCGCCTGGTATCAACCGGTCAGCCTGGGCGTGTTCGCCAAAGGGCTGGGCCTGGCCGATGTGTGGCGCAACATCATCATTCTGGCGCTGTTCGGCATCGGTTTCATCCTGGCCTCGGTGGCCGCCTTGCGCAAACAGGGAGCCTAGGCATGCTGCGCTTCCTGGCCCGTATCTTCCGCCTCGGCATCAAGGAATTGCGCAGCCTGCGCGCCGATCCCATACTGCTTGGGTTGATCGTCTACACCTTCACCTTCGCGGTATACGCCGTGGCAACGGGCGCGAAATTCGAGGTGGAGAATGCCGCCGTGGCGGTGGTGGATGAAGACCGTTCGCCGCTATCGCGCCGCTTGCAGGATGCGATCCAGCAGCCCTTCTTCAAACCCCCGGTACTGATAGACGCCCGTCAGATCGATACGGCGGTGGATGCCGGACAATATGTATTCGTGATCGAGATACCGCCGAAATTCGAACAGGATGTGCTGGCCGGGCAATACCCATCGGTACAGATCAATATAGATGCCACAGCCATGTCGCAGGCCGGCAATGGCGCGGCCTATCTGCAAAACATCATCTACCAGGAAGTGGCTGCCGCCCTGCCTGGCAGCACCCAAGCCTTGCCGATCGATCTGGTGGTGCGGGCGCGCTTCAATCCCAATCTGAAATCCGACTGGTTCACCGCCGTGATGCAGGTGATCAACAACATCACCATCCTGGCGGTGATCCTGACCGGCGCCGCGCTGATCCGCGAGCGCGAACATGGCACCATCGAGCATTTGCTGGTCATGCCGGTAACGCCCATCGAAATCATGCTGGCCAAGATCTGGGCCAATGGCCTGGTGATCCTGGCCGCAGCCAGCTTTTCGCTGATCGTGGTGGTGGAAATCCTGCTGGGCGTGCCGGTATCGGGTTCGATCCCGCTTTTTATCACCGCATCGGCGCTCTACATGTTTTCGGTGGCTGCCTTGGGCATATTGGTGGCCACCATATCCACGTCGATGGCGCAATTCGGGTTGCTGTCGATCCCGCTGCTGATGGTGATGAATCTGCTTTCCGGCAGCACCACGCCGATGGAAAGCATGCCGGATTGGCTGCAAACCGCCATGCAGGTATCGCCCGCGCTGCATTTCGTTGGTCTGGCCCAGGCGATCCTGTATCGCGGCGCCGACATCGCCATCATCTGGCCGCGCATGATTGCGCTGGGTGCCACCGGCGTGGTGTTCTTCGCCCTGGCCGCACTGCGTTTCCGCAAGGCGCTGCTCACAGCCCAGTGAACATCAATTTTTGTGTGGAACAGGCTGCGCCATTGATCTAACGCAAGGCGGCTTCCGCTGCGCGCGATTAAGGTTTCTCCCGTATCAAACGAAGGAGAGTTCTGTGATCCGCGACGTTGAAGGCGACATCCTCTTGAGCCAGGCCGATATCATCGCCCATGGCGTGGCGCCGCATGATCATTTCGATAGCGGGCTGGCCTTGGCCTTGCGTGAACGCTATCCGGCCATGGCGAAGGATTTCCGGCATTACTGCCAGCAGAACCATCCCAAGCCCGGCGAAATCTGGTCATGGGCCGGCGCCAAGCCGGAGGGCGGCACCGTGCGGATCATCAACCTGCTGACGCAGGAACCATCGGAAGGCGCCGGCGGCAAACCCGGCAAGGCCAGTCTGCCGAATGTGAACCATGCCTTGAAAGCGCTGGCGCAAATGATCGGCGATGAAAAGCCGCGCAGCGTGGCGCTGCCCCGGCTGGCCACCGGCGTGGGCGGCCTGGATTGGGCCGATGTGCGTCCGTTGATCGAAAAGCATCTGGCCGGTCTGGATGCGGAGGTGATCCTCTACACGACCTACCGCAAGGGCGTGGCGGCCTGAATGTATGGCCGTTTCTTGCCGTCAGACCCCATGGCGGCGCGACCGGCCAAGCCAGACCAGCAACAGACCGGCAGCGGCGAGCAACGCGCCCGCAATCGGAATCGCGGCATAGCCCAGGCCTGCGCTGATCACCGCAGCGCCGATGGCAGCCCCCAGCGCATTGCCGAGATTGAACGCGCCCACATTGATCGAGGAAGCCAGACCGGGAGCTTCAGCAGCGGCCTGCATCACCCGCATCTGCACCGGCGGCACGATGGCAAAAGCCGCCGCGCCCCATACCAGCAAGCCGATTGCCGCGCCCAGATGACTGGCGAAAACCACCGGCAGCAGCAGCATGATCAATGCCAGCGCGGCCAGGAAAATCTTCGTGGCGCGATCCAGCGACCAATCGGCCAGCCGCCCGCCCAGCATGTTGCCCAGGGTGAAGCCGACGCCGATCAACACCAGACCAAGGGTGACGAAGGCATCGGATGCGGCGGTAAGCTCGGTCAGGGTCGGCGCCACATACGTATACAGCGCAAACATCGCACTGGCACCGAGCACCGTGGTGGCCATGGCCAGCAACACGGCAGGCCGCACCAGCACGCGCAATTCGCGGCGCAGATCGGGGGCTTTGCCAGGCCGGCCCTTGGGCAAAGCCAGCCATAACGCCGCAATCGCCAGCAGCCCGAGCAGAGCCGTGCCGGCAAAGGCCATGCGCCAGCCGATCTGCTGACCGATCCAGGTGGCCGCCGGCACGCCGCCCACATTGGCAATGGTGAGGCCGAGAAACATTGTCGCAATCGCACTGGCCTGCTTGTCTTTCGGCACCAGATTGGCCGCCACCACTGCGCCGAGGCCGAAAAACGCCCCATGATTCAGGCTGGTGACCAGACGCGCCAACAGCAGGGTGAAATAGCCCGGCGCCAGGGCCGACATGATATTGCCGATGGTGAAGATGCCCATCAACAGCATCAGCGCGCTCCGCTTGCCCAAGCGGCTGAATGCCAGAGTCATGATCGGCGCTCCCACCATCACGCCGATGGCATAGGCGCTGATCAGCAACCCCGCCGTGGGGATCGAAACATCCACCCCCTGGGCAATCACCGGCAGCAGGCCCATGGGAGAAAATTCGGTTGTGCCAATGCCGAAGGCACCGATCGCCAGGGCAAAAAGTGCCAGGCCGGCATGACGTGGCGGCGTGTCGGGCAGATCGGACGATTCGCCGCGCAGGGCGGAGGCTTGTGTGATCGCATTCATGGGAAGGCTCGTTTTTAGGGGCAGGTTTTTGTGTATTCCTGGATATAACCCCCGGTATGGTGCTTGAATATCCAGCGCGGAGCCACATCATCTGTGAAATGAAGTCACAAATGAGGGCGCCATGGATAACCGTACCGGCGAAATGCAGGTGTTTTTGCGGGTGGTGGAAGCCGGCAGCTTTTCCGAAGCCGCTCGCCTGCTGCGCATGACGCCCTCCACCATCAGCAAGTTGATCGCCCGTATCGAAACCCGGCTGGGGGTGCGATTGCTGGAACGCTCCACCCGCCGCCTTTCGCTCACTGCCGAAGGCCAGATTTACTATGAGCGCAGCCAGGCCCTGTTGGGGGAACTGGATGAGATCGAACGCGCGGTATCGCAGGGTGCAACAGCCACCGGCGGCATCATCCGGATCAATTCCTCGGTGCCGTTCGGCATGCATGGCCTGGAGCCTTTGCTGCCGGCCTTCTGGCAGGCCTACCCGAATATCGCGGTAGACCTGTCGCTATCCGATGAAGTGGTGGATTTGTATCTCGACCGCACCGATATCGCCTTCCGCTCCGGCCGGTTGCCATCTTCGGGCATGATGGCGCGGCGGATTGGTGTGCCGCGTCGGCATATCGTGGCCTCGCCCGCCTATCTGGCCCGCCATGGTATTCCGAAAACGGCGAACGAGCTGGCACGGCATATTTGCCTGAGCTTCAATTTCCGCCGCATTGCCCCGGTCTGGCCATTGCGTGAAAACGGCCGCGCGGTCGAGCGCAGCGTCAACAGCCTGCTGCTGGCCAATAACGGCGAAACGGTGCGCCAACTGGCGCTGGCCGGCGCCGGACTGGCCAGGCTGGCGGAATATCATATCCGCGACGACCTGGCCGCCGGTCAACTCGTGGAAGTGCTAGGCGATGCGGTGGAAAACGACGAAGAGGAAATCCACGCGGTTTATCTGGGCGGACCGCATCTGCCCCAGCGAGTGCGGGCGTTTCTGGATTTCATGGTGCCGCGCCTGCAGCAATTCCTGCATCCAGGCTGAGGCAGCAACGCTCTGCCATCAACGCTCCTTGGGCATATCCATGCCATGCGGGGCGCGGAAGCCCACCTGCACGCGATTCCAGAGATTGATCATGCCGATGGCATAAGACAGCCAGGCTAGTTCATCGGCGTTGAATTCGGCCGAAACCGCCTGCCAGTCGGCTTCCGGCGCATGGGTTTGTGCCACCAGGGTAAGCGCTTCGGTCCAGCCCAGCGCCGCCCGCTCGCGCGCCGAATACAATGTGCTGTCGCGCCAGCCGGCCAGCAGATGCAGGCGCAATTGCGTCTCGCCATCCTTCAGCGCCTCGGCGGCATGCATCTGCAGGCAGAAGGCGCAGCCGTTGATCTGCGAAGCGCGCAGCTTGATCAGATGCAGCAGCGTATGCTCCAGCGGGCTTTCCTTCAGCGCCATCTCGAATCCCAGCAACGCCTTGTAGCCGGGGGCCGCGCGCTTGAAATGATCGGTCATGCGAGGGGTCATGGCTTTCTCCTTTTTAAACACCATGACAGCTAGACGAGCCTGACAGCCCCGCTGTGACAGGAAACCAAGAAACAGCCGAAGATTTTCAAGGCCGCCGGCATTTTTCTTCAAGAACCGCGATTCCGAGACCGGTTTCCCGATCTCGGAACCCATTTCGCAGCCTCACTCCAATTTGACGCGACCGCTGGCGAAGATCGGAGCAAACAACTTCATATCCTCGGCCACGGTTTGCGGCAGGGCCTCCGGCGGGCTGGCTACCAATTCGTAGCCCTGGCTGACCGTCATCTTGCTCACCGCCTCGGATTTCAACGCCTGCACATAGGCCGCATTCAGCTTATCCTGAAGCGGCTTGGGCAGCCCCGGCGGCGCGATGAAACTGAGCCAGCCGATGGCGGAAAACTGGTCCAGCCCGGCCTCCTTCAAGGTCGGCACATCGGGATAGACCGACCAGCGCACCGGACCCGTGGTGGCCAGCACACGCAGTTTGCCGCTTTCCATCAGCGACTTGGAAGCGCCGCTGATCATCATGAAATCGACATGGCCCGCCACCAGATCGGCCACGCCCGGCGCCTCGCCGCGATACGGCACATGAACCGCTTCGGCGCCCAACTGGTTCAGAATGCTTTCCACCCAAAGGTGATAGCTGGTGCCGATGCCGGCCGAGCCGTAGCTGAGCTGCTTCTGCTTCACCAGCGCGGCGAATTCCTTGAAGGTCTTGGCCGACACCTTATCGGGATTCACCGCCAGCGCCGAATAGGTGCGCACGGCGATGGTGATCGGCGTGTATTGCTTCGACAGATTCTCATAGCGCTTGTCGATCAGCGGCAGCAGCGACAGCGTGGCCGGCACCGCGATACCGATGGTGTAGCCATCCGGCGCGGCGCGGGTGATCGCATCGGTGCCGATACGACCGGCGGCACCCGGCTTGTTATCCACCACGATAGGCTGCTTCAGGATCTGCGCCGCCTCCGCCGAGGCGGCCCGGGTAACGCTATCGGCAAAACCGCCTGCGGGATATGGCACGATCATGGTGATCGGCTTGTTCGGCCAATCGTTCTGCGCCTGACCGGTGCCTGCCGTCAGTGCGAATACCGCGCCCAGGGCGAGCGCAAGCATTGTTTTGGACATGTTTTCCTCCGCTTTATGTTTTTTAACTCACTCAATCGAATGCAAGCTGTGGAATGCAAACTGGCGCCTTCAGCTATTCCGGCCTTCCGCCGCGCCGATCCAGCGTGCCAGGCTAGCCGCCAGCAGCGCGGGCTGTTCCAGCGGCAATAGATGCCCCGATTCCGCGATGGTTTCGAATACGGCATGAGGTGCGGCATCGGCCATTTTTTGCATCAAAGCCGGCGGCACCACCCGATCCTCCCGCGCCGCCGCCAGCAATACAGACCTGCCGGAATTCGTCAGCAATGCGGTACGATCCGGCCGCGCCATCATCGCCCGGGCATGAGCGATAAGACGCTGGGCGCCATAATCGGCAGCCAGTTTCATGCGCAATTCCACCAGAGCGGCATCGGCAGCGGCTTTCGGATGCATCACCACCGCGCCCTGGCCTGCCACCAGCTTCAGATGCTCACCCCGCTGCGCAGCCGCAATGGCGGCCTCGCGCGCCGGCCGCTGCTCGGGCGTATCCGCGAAGGAGGCCGAGGCGATCATGGCTATGCCGAGCACGCGTTCGGGAGCGCGTTCCAACATCGCCAGAGCGACATAACCGCCGAAGGAGAAACCGCCGAGATAGAACCGCGCGGGCAAACCGGGCAGCAATGCATCGGCAATGGCCTCCACGCTTTCCAGCGGCGGGCAGTCCAGCGCAAGGCCGCGTATGTTCGCGGGCAACGCCGCAATCACCGCATGGAATGTCTCGGCGGTGTTGTTTACGCCGGGCAACAGAACCAGATCAGCCATGCATCAAGCCTCAGGCGACGCTGCGTTCGCCATGGATGCGCTCGCCTTCCACCCAGCAGGCATGGGTGCCGATGCTGATCCGCTCGGGCAGCAGAATGCGCGCAACCGGCGCGGCATCTATATTGGCTGCATCCAGGATCAGGCATTCAGAGGTGTTTTCCTTCATATCGGCAACGAAAGTGATGAGATAACCATCATCCTCCGCCTTGGCGCCGATGCGACGCGCCACCTGCGGCTCGCTGCCATAGCGGCCTTCGCCATATTCATGGCGCTGGGTCTGCCCGGTCTGCAAGTCGAAACGCTTCAAGCCGGAAAACAACCAATCGCCCTTCTTGTAGAGAACATTGTAGCTGTAGCGGTAAGGCCGGCCGACGAAATCGTTGCTGCAAACCGGAAATTCCGTGATCTCGTCATCCAGATACTGCTCGCGGGTCTGCCCGGTTTTCAGGTTGAAACGCCAGCGATGCATCTTGGTCGGGTTGTTATGCTTGTCCAGATTCGCGCGGATGCGCTCGTAGACATTCTCCGTCGCCCCCACAGGCGGCTTCTTGAAATCCGGCATGATGCAGCCATCCATCACCACTTCATCGCCTTCTTCATAGCAATTGGTGAGGTGCAGGATGAAACAGGGCGAAGCCTCGAACCAACGGACTGTTTTACCATCGCCATGGCGCGGAATGACGCCGAAACGCGCCGCCTGATCGCGGTTGAACACCAGGTTATGCTGGCCCTGCTTCAACCCCTCCGGATCAAAATACAGCGGCAAGTCATGCAGGATGGTGTAGTTGCGGGTGATGCCGAGATCATGCGGCCAGCGTGCGCCGGGCAGTTCCACCGCCGTGTAATGCACCAGGCGGTTTTCGCGGTCGATCACGCCGTAATGCATGTAGGGCCAATGTTCCGGATAGTTGAAGAACATCATCTCGCCGGTTTCCGGATCCACCTTGTAATGCGAGGAAAGCCCATCTGGCACCTTGCGGGTCCAGGCCGGATCGGGACCGAGGGTTTCCAGCGTGATCGGATCGAGCCGCCAGGGTTCGCTGCCTTGCGACATCGAAGCCAGTAACTTGCCTGCATGGCAGATCACATCGGTGCCGGCATTATCCTTCATGGAATGCATCGCGCCCCAGCCGCGCAACGAGCCCAGATGCGGCTGCAGCAAGCCCGGCCAGAGCGAACGACCGGCCGCCTGCTCGGCATAGAAACCGGTGGTGCGCACGAAACGATTGCGATAGACCGCACGGCCATTTTCGAAGCGCATGGCATGCAGCATGCCGTCGCCATCGAAGGGATGATACGTGCCCATCGGCTCATGCACCTGGTTATGCGTGTTGCGCACATAGATGCCGTGCAGATCCTTCGGTATCTCGCCGATTACCTTCAGGCTGTCGGAATCGGCGGTATATTCCTTGCTGTTCGGCTGAAACGGCCCCAGCAGGAAAGGATTGTCGGTATCCGGGCGGAGCGTAAGGTTGATTTCCGCATCGACGTTCAGCATGGCTTTCTCCTCGCTTGCTCACGCCACGCGGCGTTTGAGAAAATCGAACAGGGCTTTATTGAATGCATCCGGTTTTTCCGCCCAGGCATAATGGCCGGCACCAGCGATGGCGGCGAATTCCGCATCCTTGATCATGTCGGCCAACTTCTGCATGTTGGCCGGCGAACCGACCGGATCATGCTCGCCGGCGATGCACAAAGTCGGCGCCTTCACCTGCGCCAGAACCGGCGTGCCGTCATAACTGGCAATGGCCTGCAGCGCGGCACGGAACGTGGCCGATGGCGTACCCGCCGCGGTTTCCACGATCAAATCCACCAGCGGCCCGCTCGAACCCGGCGCCATCATGGAGCGCACCAGCGGGATTGCCGCATCGGCCAGGGTGGCCCCCATGTTGATCGGATCGAGACGCTTCTTCATGAAGTCGTCCTTGAAATTCGCACCGCCCTGAGCCAGCGAAGCCATGGTGGCCGACAGCACCATCCCCTGCACCAGATCCGGATAGGCAGCCGCCAGTTTCGGTGCGATCAGGCCGCCCATGCTGTGGCCGAAAACCACATTGCACTTGCTGCCGCGTGCACGGATCAATTGCGCAGCCGCATCGGCCAATCGCTCGATGCTGTATGTGCCTTCGGGCAGGGGACTGAGGCCGTAGCCGGGCGCGTCCCACGCAATCACGCGATAGCCGGCCTGGGCAAGCGCTGCGATTTCGGGCCGCCAGTATTCCTTCGCGCCATAACCGCCATGCAACAGGAATACCGTAACCGGGCCATCGCCCGTCGCCATATAATCCGCCAATCGTTCGGCCATCCCACCCCTCCGTTCTATACTTTTCAATCGCGCAGGCGATGCACGCCGCGCCGTCCGCCGATACCGACTTCCAGCCGATAAACCATCTGCCGCAGAGCCGGTCCGATCTCGTTTTCCAGCGCCGCCTGCTTGATCAGGAAAGACGGCCCGCCGCACATGAAACTGTAGATGCCGCTGCCATTGGGCATCACCAGCGGCACCGCCACGGCATTCACATCGCGCTGCCAGGATTGCAGCGACACCACGAAACCCTGACGGCGGAATTGCTCCTGCCCCTGCGCGATCGCAGCTTTCGCCGCCGGCCAATCCTTGCCGCGCGCCTGCTTCAAATCGGCCAGCAAGGCCGTTCGCTCATCGGCGGGCATGACGGCAAGATAGGCACGACCCAGTGCCGTGCTTTCGATCGGCACACGCGAGCCGACATCGGTGGAAAGCGTGATCGCAGACGAACTGCGCGCCATTTCGATGAACACGATATGATTACGATCCCGCGCCGCCATGCAGCACACGGCGCCGAAACGCTCGGCCAATTCCAGCATCTGAGGGCGGGCGAGCTGTCGGATATCCAGGTTGTTCAACATGGTGCGCGCCAGGGCAACCACGCCGGCACCGATGGTGTAACGGCCGCTGCGTTCCACATAGGTGAGGAAACCGAGGCGAGCCAGGGTATAGGTCAGCCGCGATACCGTGGCCTTTGGAAGGCCCGTACGCTGCACGAAATCTTGGTTGCCGAGTTCTGCATCGCCCTCATCGAAACACCGCAGAATATCGAGACCACGGCCCAGGGCAGCGACGAACTGACGATCCGCCGCACCGGCTTCATCCTCAGCCGTCGCTTCGGGCAGCCTTAGATGGCGTGCGCGCTGGTTGGTGTTCATGGGCGTTTCTCCTGTGCTGGATGCTAGAGGGCCGGCAATCGACCCGCAAATAAAATGGAACTTAGTTCCGCAATGCGGAATATAATTTATAATTATTTAAATTTAATAATATATTTATCAAAGAAGTAAGCTGAAAAATCGCTTCGAGATTTCCGCCGACTAGAGCACAAGACGCATGCAAAAGCCCCGGAAGCAGAACTTCCGGGGCTTTTTATCGATGACAATGAACAAAGTGCGCTGGTTGAAGGGCTAGATCGCCTTCTTGAGCAGATCGCCAAGCGCCGTGAAGAAGCCGTCGTAATTTTCGAACGGAATCATATGGCCCGCATCAGGCACCCGAGCAATGGCAATCCCCGGCAGCAAGCGCTGTATTTCCGTTTCATCTTCGGAACGGATCACATCGCCGCGGCTTGCCACCATCAACGCGGTCGGGCAACGGATATGCGGCAGGTCGGCATGCACATCATCCTCATGGAAACTGCGATGGGTTTCCACGATGGCACGCTCGTCGCAGGTATGCACCCATTCCGCACGCAGCCTTACCAGTTCCTCTGGCCAGCTGGTTTTGCCCTGTAGTACATCATAGGCATTGCCCTGCTCGGCGTGGCGCAGCAGATCAAGATAAGGTTGCAGCGGCATCGGATAAGGCCGGCGACCAGGCCCGCTGACCGGCGGATCGAGCAACACCAGATGTTCGAGCGGCATGGCGGCATGGCGTGCGGCACGCAGAATGATGCGCGCCCCCATGGAATGGCCCATCAGCACGAAACGGTCGAACTTCATCGCGGCGGCAAAGCCCGCCACATCGGCGGCACAGGCATCGAGGCCATAATCGAGATGCGCTCCGCTTTCAGACAGGCCGCGCCCGCGCACATCCATTACATAGGTATCGTAATGCCGGCCAAGCCGACGGGCAACAAAACCCCACATCGCAGCCGGGCTGGTGATGCCGGGCACCAGAACCAACGGCATACCGGAGCCGCCAAACCGCAGATAATGCTGGCGAATGCCATTGGCGCGCTGATGAGCGCCATACAGGAATGTGTTATCAGCAGACATATAAACCCGCTCCTTCAGCAATAACCCGCGTCAGCGACCGGGGGCGCGCATTTCCGGGATCAACACCTCGCCATCCTTCAGCACCTGCTGGCCATCGAGAAACAGGCTGCAGCCGCGCAACGGCATGTCGAGATGGCAGGGCGTATCGTTGTCTCCGCCGAGCTCGGTATTCGGACCGGTGGAGAACAGCACGTTGATCTCCCCCCATTGAAGTGGTCCGAGTTGATGT
>NZ_JAHBYG010000059.1 GCF_019636075.1 Ferrovibrio sp. | reverse complement strand
GGCCTGCCGCCGGGCTCGCCCTCGCTGGGCGAATTGCTGGCGCAGGGCAAAACCAACACCCAGGCGCCCTGGCTGGGCCTCACCGCCTTTGCCGTGCTGGCCATCATGCTGAGCCTGCTGATCTTCATCGGCGAAGCGGTGCGCGACGCCTTCGATCCGCGAAAGACGTTTAAATGAGCACCCCCGGGCAAATGAGCGAGGCTTTGCTGAGCATCCGCGACCTGGGCGTGGACTTCGAGGTGGAAGGCAAGAGCATCACCGCGCTTAAGCATGCCAGCTTCGATCTGGCGCGCGGCGAAACCTTGGCGCTGGTGGGCGAAAGCGGCTCGGGCAAATCCATCACCGCGCTTTCCGTGCTGCAATTGCTGCCCTATCCCACCGCGCGGCATCCGACTGGCTCGATCGTGTTTCGCGGCCAGGAATTGCTCGGCGCCGACGAACAGACCTTGCGCGCGGTGCGCGGCAACCGCATCGCCATGGTGTTTCAGGAGCCGATGACCAGCCTGAATCCGCTGCACACCATCGAGCGGCAGATCAACGAAGTGCTGTTCCTGCACAAGAAGCTGGATGCCAAGGCGGCGCGCGCCCGCACGCTGGAGCTTTTGCGTCTGGTGGGCCTGCCGCAGGCCGAGAAACGCCTGGATGCCTATCCGCACCAGCTTTCCGGCGGCCAACGCCAGCGCGTGATGATCGCCATGGCGCTGGCAAATGAACCAGACCTGCTGATCGCCGACGAACCCACCACGGCGCTGGACGTGACCGTGCAGGCGCAGATTCTGCACCTGCTGAAGGATTTGCAGGCACGCCTTGGCATGGGCATCCTGCTGATCACCCACGACCTGACCATCGTGCGCAATTTCGCCGACCGGGTTTGCGTGATGACCAAGGGAGAGATCGTGGAAGCCGGTCCGGTGGCCGAAGTTTTCCAGGCACCGCAACATGCCTATACGCGCCGGCTGCTGGCGGCAGAGCCCAAGGGCAAGCATGCCGATGTGGCGGATGCTGCGCCGGTGGTGATACAGGCCGAAGGCGTGAAGGTTTGGTTTCCGATCAAGGCCGGCCTGTTCCGCCGCACCATCGGCCATGTGAAGGCGGTGGATGGCATCGATATCAGCATCCGCGCCGGCGAGACTCTCGGTGTTGTCGGCGAAAGCGGCTCGGGCAAATCCACGCTTGGCATGGCGCTGCTGCGCCTGCAACAGGCGGAGGGCCGCATCCGCTATGGCGGCCGCGATCTGGCGGAGCTGGACAAGGCCACCCTGCGCGGCCTGCGCCGCGAGATGCAGGTGGTGTTCCAGGATCCGTTTTCATCGCTCAGCCCGCGCATGTCGGTCTTCCAGATCATCGAGGAAGGTCTGCTTGTGCATGATCTGGGCGGCGATGCCGCAGCCCGGCGCACACGCGTGGCCAAGGCACTGGAGGAAGTGGGCCTTGATGGCGCCACCATGGATCGCTATCCGCATGAATTCTCCGGCGGCCAGCGCCAGCGCATCGCCATTGCCCGTGCCATGGTGCTGGAACCGCGCTTCGTGGTGCTGGACGAACCCACCTCGGCGCTGGATATGAGCGTGCAGGCACAGATCGTGGACCTGCTGCGCGACCTGCAAAGCCGCCACGGCCTGGCCTATCTGTTCATCAGCCACGACCTGCGCGTGGTGCGCGCCCTGGCCGACCGCGTGCTGGTGATGAAAGACGGCCGCATCGTGGAGCATGGCAGCGCCGATGCACTATTCACCGCGCCGCAAACCGATTACACCAAGGCCCTGATCGCCGCCGCTTTCGAAATCGCGGTCAGCCACCAGAACACCGTAAGAAGCTGATGACCATCCTGTTTCAAAGCCTGATCCATGATCCCGATCTGTGGATCGATGCCCTGCAGCCCGCCCTGCCGGATGAGGATATCCGGCCACTAGCGGAGATCGACGACAAAGCCAGCGTGGATGCCGCCATCGTGCTGGCGCCGCCGCATGGCCTGCTGGCGAGCCTGCCCAATCTGAAATTCGTGCAGAATCTCGGTGCCGGCGTGGATGGCCTGCTGAAAGATCCCAGCTATCCGCGCCATCTGCCCCTGGCCCGCATGGTGGATGACGGCCTGGCCAACAAGATGGCCGAATACGTGGTGCTGCATGTGCTGCGCTATCACCGCCAGGTGGAGGCGATGCAGTTCAATCAGCGCAACAAGATCTGGAAATGGCTGCCGCCGGTGGATGCTTCCGAACGCTGCATCGGCATCATGGGCATGGGCGAGTTGGGCGTTGCGGCGGCCAAGCGGCTGCTTGGTTTCAGCTTCCAGGTGGTGAGTTGGAGCCGGCGCCTGAAAGCCATCGATGGCGTGGCCAGCTTTCATGGCGCAGATCAGCTGGAAGGCTTTCTGCGCCATTGCCAGATGCTGGTCTGCCTGCTGCCATTGACGCCGGAAACGACCGGCATCATCAACCGCCGCACATTATCGCTGTTGCCGCGCGGCGCCTATGTGATCAATGCCGGGCGCGGCGGCCATGTGGCGGAGCATGACCTGCTGCATGCACTGGACAATGATTACATCGCCGGCGCCACATTGGATGTGTTCGCCGAGGAACCGCTGCGCCAGGATCATCCCTTCTGGGTGCATCCCAAGGTGACGGTGACGCCGCATAACGCTGCCGATATCATCCCCAGCCGTGTTGTGCCCTATATCGCCGACAATATCCGCCGCCTGCGCGAAGGCCGGCCGCTGCTGCGGCTGGTGGATATGAAAACCGGCTATTAGCTATCCGCGCCCATAGGCCTTGTCGCGCGCCTTCATGCCGGCGCCGCGCTGCTCCGGTTCGCCATAGCCGCCGCCGCCGGGCATTTCCACGATCAGCCGATCGCCTGCCGGCACCGCCTGGCGGCCCTTGGCCTTGAGTATTTTGCCCGAGGCCAGGCGCACCACGCCGGGTTTGCCGTTTTCGCCGCCGGCCCGGCCGCGCGCGGCATTGTCCACGCGCTCGAAAGTGGCGTTGAGGGTGAAGGGCTCATCCTCGGCATGGGCCAGTTCGATGATCTGGCCATCGCCGCCGCGCCATTTGCCGGCGCCGCCGGAATTCTCGCGGAACTCCTTGCGCCAGAAAACCAGCGGGGTCATCGTCTCCACGATTTCCAGCGGCACATTGCGCACACCGGCGGGGAAAGACGTGGCCGACAATCCATCGGATACCGGCCGCGCCCCCATGCCGCCGGCATTGAACGTGGTGATGCCGAAGCGGCGGCTGTTCAGCCGCTGCGATGCGGTCAGGCCCGGCGTGCCGGGGCCGCCGGCCACGCGAATATTCCACAGGCAGGACGCACCTTCCGCCGGCACCAGATCGGGCACCGCCTGATACAGCGCGCCGAGTACGGCATCGGGCAACATCTGGCCGATCATGTGGCGCGCCGCCACTGGGGCCGGATGCGGCGCATTCACGATGCAGCCTTCCGGCGCCACCACCTGCACCACGCCCAGCGAGCCGGCATTGTTGGGAATGCGCGGGCCCACCACGCAGCGCACGCCGAAGCTGGTATAGGCATCGGTATAGCATTTCGGCACATTGATGCCGGCCTGCGACAACCCGCTGGTGCCATCGAAATCGATCAGGATGCGCTCATCCTCGATGGTGGCCGCCACCACCAGATCCACCGGGCTGTCGAAGCCATCGATGGTCATGCGGTTATGGAACGTGCCGCGCGGCAATGCCTGGATGGCGCGGATCATGCCCTCGCGCGAAGTGACGAAGATATATTCCGCCAGTTCCATCAGGTCGGTCTGGCCGAATTCGCGCATCATGCCCAGCAGACGGTCGACGCCGCCCTGATTGCTCACCATCAACGAATGCAGATCGCCTTCCACCTGCACCGGCTCGCGCACATTGCAGCGGATCATGCGCATCAGGGTTTCATTGATCACCCCGCGCTGCGCCAGCGGCTGGATCGGCACATAGATGCCTTCCTGATATACATCGCGCGCCTCGGTGCCCACGCCCAGGCCGCCGATATCGGCCACATGCACGGTGGCGGCAAACAGCGCCACCACCCGGCCATCCAGATGCGCCGGCGTCACCACGGTGAAATCATTGAGATGGCCGCTGGCCTTCCAGGGATCGTTGGTAACGAACACATCGCCCGGCTGCATGCCTTCCACCGGGTAGTCCCTGATGAAATGCTGCACCGAGGCGGCCATCGAATTGATATGGCCGGGCGTGCCGGTGATGGCCTGCGCAATCATCCGGCCATCGGGCGCGAATACGCCGGCCGAAAGATCGCCGGCCTCGCGGGTCGAGGTGGAAAAAGCGGTGCGGATCAGCGTCTGCGCCAATTCCTCCACCACCGAGATCAGGCGATTCCACATCAATTGCCGGCGGATGCCGGACATTGCATCGCTCATCACACGCCTCCCGTATCGCGGTCTATCACCAGATAGCCGCCAGAATTCACACCCAGGCTGAAGCCGCGCAATACGATGGTGGTGGTTTCCGCCTCCACCACGGCGGCCGGGCCGGCCAATGTCTTGCCGCCATCCAGCTTGGCGCGTTCGCAGATGCTCAAGGTCGATACGGCGCCGTTCTCCGGGTCGATCCAGTCGCGCTGCAAATCCGGCTTGGCCGCAGCCTTGGCAACCGGCGGCGCCAGCGGCTGCACCTCTGCCGGCACAGTGCCCAAGCGCAGCGACCAACTGAGGATTTCCGATTCCAGATGCGGAATCGAACGGCCATACAGCTTGGTATAGGCATCGATGAACAAACCATGCAGCGCATCGCGGTCGCCAATCGCCAAGGGCCGATCAGGCAATTCCACCTCGATCTCGTGGCCCTGGCCGATATAACGCATCAGGATGCTGCCGCGTTCCACCAGTTTGGCCTGGGTGGCCGAGCGGATCAGAGCGCTTGCCTGCTCGCGCATCGCGGCCAGCCGCCGGTTGGCAGCCTCGAAATCCAGTTCCCTGGTGCGCTGATACCAGCTTTGCGCCAGATCGAAGGCAATCGGCGCCTGCAGGAAACCCACAGCCGAGCCCACGCCGGCCGAACTGGGCACGATGATGCGCTGAATGCCCAAACGTTTAGCCACCGCCACCGCATGCAAAGGCGCCGCGCCGCCAAACGCCACCATGGTATAGGCGCCCACATCGCGGCCGCCTTCGATGGCATGCACGCGGGCGGCATTGGCCATGGTTTCTTCGATGGTTTCGGCAATCGCCAAGCCGAGCTGGCCGGCATTCAACTGCAACCCGGCGCCCATCTGGCCCATGGCAGCCTCTGCCTTGGCGCGATCCAGCTTGAAGGCGCCGCGGGCGAAACGCTCGGGATCGATGCGCCCGGTAAGGAAATCGCCATCGGTCACCGTGGGTTCGCTGCCGCCGCGGCCATAACAGACCGGGCCAGGCTCGGACCCCGCGCTATCGGGGCCAACGGTCAGCAGGCCCAGATCGTTCACACGCGCAATCGAACCGCCGCCGGCGCCGATCTCGATCATCTCGATCACCGGAATGCGCAGCGGCAGGCCGCTGCCCTTGGTGAAGCGATAAACCCGCCCCACCTCGAAGCTGCGCGACATCTGCGGCAGGCCCTTGTCGATGAAGCAGATCTTCGCCGTGGTGCCGCCCATATCGAACGACAATACTTTGTCCAAACCGCATTCCTGCGCCACTTGCGCCGCCAACAAGGCGCCGCCCGCCGGGCCGGATTCCACCAGCCGCACCGGAAAGCGCTTGGCCACATCCACACTGGTCATGGCGCCGCTGGAGGTGATCAGGAAAATCGGGCAATTGAAACCGGCGGCGCGCAGCTTCTGCTCCAGGTCATCCAGATAGGTCTGCATGATCGGGCGGATATAGGCATTGGCGCAGGCCGTGGAGAAGCGATCATATTCGCGGATCTCGGGGCAGACCTCGGCGGCCAGCGTGATCGAAAGCTCCGGCATCTCGGCCAGCAGGATATCGCGCGCCTGTTCTTCATGGGCCGGATTGGTGAAACCCTGCAAAAAGCCGATGGCCAGGCTGGTCACCTTCTCGCGCCGCAAGTCCGGCACGATGGCCTTCACGCCGGCCACATCCAGCGGCAGGATCACATTGCCGTTGGCGCCGATCCGTTCGGGCACCGTGAAGCGCAGCGCGCGCGGCACCAACGGTTCGGGCTTTTCGATCATCAGATCGTATTGATCGAAGCGGTTTTCATAGCCGATCTCCAACACGTCGCGGAAACCGCCGGTGGTGAGAAAAGCCGTGCGCGCACCCTTGCGCTCGATCAGCGCATTGGTGCCCAGCGTGGTGCCGTGGATGATGCCGCCGACCTGCGCCGGCTTGAAACCGGTCTCCGACAGAATCTGCTGCACGGCCTGCATGAAGCCCTCGGCAGGGCGCTGCACCGTGGTGAGCACCTTGCCGGTCCAGCGCCGCTCGCCCTGCTGCAGCACGATATCGGTGAAGGTGCCGCCGATATCGACCGCGATACGCAGATCGGTATTACCCGTAATGGACATGATGTTGTTTCCGTCTGTCACTCATGACGCCTTGGGGATGACCGCCTCGGCGAACCACTGAACCTGATCGTTGTATTCCGACATATCGTTGGCCGGGATCATCAGCGATGAGCAATGATCCACACCGATCGATTTGAGGTATGCGATTTTTTCCAGGATCACCTCGGGCGAGCCGACCAGATTGGCCACCACCTGCTGGCTGAGGTCGCGGCCGGTATAGGCCAGCGATTTACGATGCGCCACCAAGCCGCTTTCCATGTAGATGCGCTCGGCTTCTTCCATGGTCTTGGCAATCGTCATGGAGAATTGCGGCGCCGCCTCGATGGCCTTGGGATCATGGCCATGCTCACCGGCCCGCTGGCGCAGCAGCGCGATGCGCTCCTTCATCTCGGCCAGCGGGCGCCAGCCCGGCAGCCAGCCATGGCCCAGCCTTGCCGCGCGCTCCACCGCCTCGATATTGTGGCCGCCCACATAGAGCGGGAACGGAGTCTGTTTCGCCTTGGGAAATAGCTCCACATCCTTGAAGGCGTAATACTTGCCTTCGTAGGTGGCGCTCTTTTCGTAGAGCAGCAATTGTAGGGCTTCCAGGCCCTCGTCCATCAGATCGCCGCGCCGCGCACCAGCCAGCTTGGAATTCCAAGCGGCGAATTCCTCGCGGTAAGCGCCAAGCCCCACGCCCAGGATAAAGCGGCCATTGCTGAGCTGATCCAGCGTGGTGATCTGCTTGGCCAGGAAAACCGGATCGCGCATCGGCAGCACCAGCAGCGAGGTACCCATGCGCAGCTTGGTTGTGGCGGTCGAGATCGCCGCCATTACGGTCAACGGCTCGTAGAAGGCCGGCGGCGTGCCGGGGAAAAGCTCCTGCACGTATTTCTGCGTGGTGATGTGATCGTTGCCCCACACCGAATCATAGCCGAGCTTTTCGCACATCACGCCAAGGCGGACGAAATCCTCCGGTTTCACGAACGGAATCGGATACATCACACCTTCAAAACCGGTGGGCAGGCAGATGCTGAACTTCATATTTCCCCCTTGGCGGCAGGCATTGCCACGTTGATCAAGCTTGTGAGTTGGCGGCTGTCGGTCACGCCGCTCAGCACGATTTCATCCAGGCCGGCTTCGGCATAGGCGGCAAACCGCTGAGCCACCTGCGCCGGCGTGCCGCTGGCGGCATGGCCAGCCAGTATCTTGTCGGTGATCATCGCCATGGCACGCGGCCAATCCTCGGCCAGCACGGCCTCGTTCAACGCAGCTTGGTCCAACGCGTTGCCGCCCATTTGCAAATTGCGCGCATGATGCCGGCCGCGCAAAGTGATGGAGAGCACGCGGCGCAGGCGCTGATGCGCGGCTTCCGCCTGCTCATCCACGGCGCCATAAACCAGGCTGATGCGGCGCAGCTTGCGGCCTTTTGCACCGGCCTCCACATGCTGCAGGCACCAGCGGATGAATTCCACCGACGTGCCCGCCGAGAGCAACACGCCATCGGCTTCGCTGCCGGCAAGTTCCAGCATCTTCGGCCCCGAAGCGGCCAGCATGATCGGCACCGCACGCGGCGCATTCAATTGCCGCCGGCTATTGATGCGGAAGTTTTCACCCTGGAACGTCACCGCTTCGCCGGCCAGCAAGGCGCGGATGACACGGATCGATTCACGCACCGGCCCTAGCGGTTTATCGGCTGCCAGCCCTACCGAACCAAGATCGGCCGGCGCACCCACGCCCAGGCAAAGCGTAATCCGGCCGGGGTAGAATTCATCCAGGGTTGCCGCCGTCATCGCCAATTGCGCCGGATGCATGGTCAGCGGGCTCATCGCCATCAATGCCACATCGATCAGCGGATCCTTGGCCAGCGCAGCACCCGCCAGCGCAATCGGATCGCGCAGGAACAGGTGATTGGCGATCCATATCCGCCGCCTGCGGTTTCCGGTCGCTGCTGCGATCTTGCCGAAAAAGGCATCCGGCGCATCGCGGCCATCCGAGCTGATGCTGATATCAAACAAGGCTTTTCACCGCTTCGATGATCTTCACATAGCCGGTGCAGCGGCAGATGTTGCCATGCAGGTAATGCCGAATCGTGGCGTCGTCGGGTTTTTCATGCTGAGTCAGCAGGGCATGCACGGCCATCACGAAGCCCGGCGTGCAAAAACCGCATTGCAATGCGCCATGATCCAGGAAAGCCTGCTGGATGCGATCCATCCGGCCATCCTTGGCAAGGCCTTCGATGGTTTGCACGGCGCAGCCATCGGCCTCCACCGCCAGGGTGGAGCAGGCGCTGGTGGGCTGGCCATCGACCAGCACGGTACAAGCGCCGCAAACCTGCACATCGCAAGATCGTTTGGTGCCGGTGAGGCCCAGTTGATTGCGCAGCACATCGATCAGCAATTCGCGCGGCTCTACCTGCAGGCTGCGCTGCTCGCCATTCACGGCAAAGGCCAGATCATGCATGGAAACCTCACTCATGCCGCCACCGTATTGGCTGCCTGAGCCGCGCGCAGCAGCATGGTTTGCGCCAGATGGCGCTTGTAATCGCCAGCGCCGTGATTGTCGTCGCTGGCCTCCAATGCTTCGATCTCCGGCGCAATCAGGGCAGGCAAGGCTTGCGCAATCTCCGCTCTATCCATGCCGATCACGCCAAGCGCGGCCTGTTCCAACGCAACCGGTCGACCGCAAACCGCGCCGATCCAGAAGGCGGCTGCACTGCATTTGCCGGCTTCATCCATGGTGATCGCTGCGGCTCCGCCGGCCACCGGGCGATGGCTGGCGCCATAGCAGCGATAGGCGGCGCGATGGCCGCTGACCGGCTTGGGCACCAGGATGGCAGTGAGAATCTCGCCGGGCTGGCGGTCGGTCTCGAAATCGCCGTGGATGAAATCGGCCATGGCGCATTCGCGGCTGCCCGTGGCGGATTGCAGCCGCAACCGCGCCCCAAGCGCCGCCAGCATGGCCGGCGGATCGGCATGCGGCTCGGCAAAGCACAGATTGCCGCCCAATGTACCGGCACAGCGCACGCGGATATTGGCGATATTGTCGCTGAGCGCGGCATAGCCAGGCAGATAGCGGCAAACCAACGGATGCCGTGCGATGGCATCATGGGTGGCCAGCGCCCCGATGGAGATGCAATCGCCAGCATCGACAATATCCGCCAGGCCGGCGATGGCCTTCAGGCTGATCAGATGCGGGTAATGCAGCACGCGGGCTTTCAGCGCGATCAGCAATTCGGTGCCGCCGGCCAGTACGGACGCCTCCTCGCCATGCCGATCCAGCAGATCGAACAGCGCGGGCAGGGTTTCCGGTTTATGCAGATCGAAACGGCGCAGCAGCATCAGGCCATCACCTCCTGCTGCAATTGCGCCGAGAAGGCGGCGAAATTCTCATCCGCCTTCTTGCGGATCACCGAAAAGCCCAGCGAAGCCAACCGACCCGCCACCTGCAAACCGGCCTGCACATTCAGCTTCGAATCCGGCACAGCCTGCAGCGACACTTCCAGGGTGATGTTGAAGGTCGTGCCGGTGAATTTGTCGCGCCCTGTGGCCCGCGCGCGCACGAATTCCGGCGCACGCATTTCCTCCACGAAGATTTCCGCCGGCACTTCCAGCTTGAACGGACCCACCTTCTGCTTCAGCACGGCCTTGTAATGCGCCAGCGGGCTTAATTCCTCCACCTGCTCGCAGCCGGGAATGCAGGCCGCCACGCGGCGGAAATCCAGCAGCACCGGCCATACGGCCTGCGGTTCGCGCGGCAGATCCATCGACATCGCAAAATCCATCACACACCACCCATCACAGGCCCGCTTTCGCCGCCCGCAAACTGCGCCAGACCTTTTCCGGCGTGAGCGGCAAATGTTTGATCCGCACGCCATGGCCTGCGGCTAGCGCATTGGCAATCGCCGGCGCCACTGGCAGGATGGCGCCCTCGCCCATGCCGCGCGCGCCGCCCGGGCCGGGCCCATCGCCATTCTCGATCAGGATGGTTTCAAAATGCGCCGGGCTCTCGTCGATCAACGGCACATGGTAATCGATCATGCTGGCATTCACCGGCTGGCCGTCTTCGTAAAGCAATTCTTCAAACAGGCTGTGGCCCAGGCCCTGCATCGCCGCGCCTTCATCCTGCCCTTCGGCGGCCAGACGATTGATCACCCGGCCCACATCGGCGGCGCTCACATAGTCCTTCACCAGGATTTCGCCGGTATCCTCATCCACGCTGATGCTGCAGCCGGCGGCAGCGGTTTCCCAAAACAGCGGGGCCTGCAGGAAAGCGCCATTGCGATATTGCGGCGTGATGCTGCCGATGCCGCTCACATCGCCGCTATCGATACCGAAATAACGATGGAACAGGTCGCGGAATGTATGATGCTGGTTGCGCACCAGCACGCCTC
The DNA here is from genome assembly GCF_019636075.1 of Ferrovibrio sp. Taxonomy (GTDB): domain Bacteria; phylum Pseudomonadota; class Alphaproteobacteria; order Ferrovibrionales; family Ferrovibrionaceae; genus Ferrovibrio. The sequence goes on along the minus strand of NZ_JAHBYG010000059.1, from coordinate 10,564 downwards.
CCTCCACAAGCCGGCATTCGCTTTCCGGCACTTCATAGGTTGTTGCCGCCATGGCCAGCAGCTTGCGGCCGGCATCGGCTGCGGCCTCCTGCACAGCGCACCCCATGATGACAGTGGAGCGGCTGGCGCCGGTGCCCCAATCGAACGGTGCCGTAAGCGTGTCGGTCTCAGCCACATCCACGGCGGCTATCGGCTGGTTCAGTGCCTCGGCCGCCAGCTTGGCCAACACCGCACGCACGCCCTGACCGATCTCCACGCTGTTGGCCATCACGGTGATCGAGCCATCGATACCCAAGCGCACCATGGCGGATCCGATCGGCATGATGCCGGGATCGCTGGCCGCCACGGCAAAGCCGCGCGCCTCGCCCGGCCGGTGGGGCAAGGCCTTGCTCACCTCGCCCAGGGCTTCCGCCATCTCCACATCGATTGACCGCAGATCGGGCCGCACGGTCTCGCCGCGCCGCAACAGGTTGCGCCGGCGCAGTTCCAGCGGATCGAGTTCGAGCGCCTCGGCAATGGTATCCATCTGCGATTCCGTAGCCCACACCGCCTGCGGCCCGCCGATGGAACGGAAGGCCGCGCCCGGCACGGTGTTGGTATACACCGCCTGGGCTTCCAGCCGCAGATTGGGGATACGATACGGCCCGATGGCGCGGTTGGCGGCCTTGATCGCCACCGCCGGGCCAGTATCGGCATAGGCGCCGCCATTCATCACCACGCGCACGGCCTTGGCCAGCAAGGTGCCATCCTTGGCCACCGCACTGCGCAGATGTACGCGGGCGTTCAAGCGCCGGCAGGTGAGCATGGATTCGGCAACGCTCAGGCATAGCCGCACCGGCCGCTGCAATTTCCAGGCGATGCCGGCAGCCAGCGGATCAAGCTTCACCGAGGCCTTGCCGCCGAAGCCGCCGCCCACATAGGGCACGATCACGCGAATCTTGCTCAGCGGCGTGCCGAATATGGCATGCAGCACCTTCTGCACCGCCGATGGCGATTGCGCGCAGCTATGCAGCGTAAAACCTTCGCGCACGGAATATTCGGCCACCACGCAATGCGGCTCCATGGCGTAATGAAACACCATGGGAAAATCGTAGGCATCCTCGAATACATGGTCCGCAGCGGCGAAAGCCGCATCCACATCGCCGCATTCATAGCGGTAATTCTGGAAGATATTGGTGCCGGGCAGCGGTTTGGCCTCGCCCTTGAAATAGAAATCCTTCAGGGTTTCCATGGTTTCATGCACCAGCGGCGCATCGGGGGCCAGCGCAGCTTCCGCATCGGTGACATGCGGCAGCGGATCGTAATCCACAACAATGGCATCCAGCGCTTCCTCAGCGCTGTATTCGTCCTCTGCCACCACAACGGCCACGGGTTCGCCCACATAACGCACGCGGTCTATGGCAATCAGCGGGCGGTCGCGCAGAAACAGACCCCATTCATGCTTCAGCCCGGCAAAATCCGCGCCGGTCAACACCGCCACCACGCCCGGCATGTCCAGCGCCGCCGCTGCATCTATGCCGGTGATGCGGGCATGCGGCATGGTGGAACGCAACAGCCGCGCATGCAGCATGCCGGGCAGCGCGATATCGGTGACGAAGCGGGCCTCGCCCGTCACCTTCTCGGCGCTGTCGCGGCGGATTTGCGCGGCCGGTTGGGTCATGAGGCTTCCTTCTGGGTGTCGACCAGACCAAGCATCGCGGCATTGCGGCGCCAGGCGAAGATCTGCACCACCAACACCACCATCGAAATCGCCAGGATCACCGCCGACATCGGCCGGCTGAAGAAGATCGCCGGATTGCCATCGCCCATCAACAGGCCCTGGCGCAGCGAGGTGTCTAGCAGGTCGGCCAGAATGAAGGCCATGATCATCGGGCCGGCATCGATCTGTGCCTTGCGGAACAGATAGCCGATCACACCGCCGGCCGCGAGCACACCCACATCGAACCAGGCATTGCGCAAGCTATAAGCCCCCAGCACGGCCACCACCAGGATGATTGGAGTAAGCGCCCAATTGGGTACGCGCAGCAGCTGCACCCACAGGCCAACCAGCGGCAGGTTGAGGATCAGCAGCATGATATTGCCGACATACATCGAGGCGATCACACCCCAGAACACATCGGCATGCTGCACCAGCATCAGCGGGCCGGGCTCGATATTCTGGATCAGCAGCGCAGCCAGCAGCACAGCCGTGACCGCATTGCCAGGAATACCCAGCGTGAGCAACGGAATGAAAGCCGCCGATGCGGCTGAATTGTTGGCCGATTCCGGCCCGGCCACACCGGCGATATTGCCCTTGCCGAAGGTTTCCGGCTTTTTCGACAATGTCTTTTCCACCGTGTAGCTGAGCAGCGAACCCAGGATGGCGCCGCCGCCCGGCAACAGGCCGAGCAGGAAACCCAGCACCGAGCCGCGCCCGATGGGGCCGACGGAATCCTTCCAATCCTGCTTGGTGGGCATGATGCGCCCGATGGTTTTGGTGACCAGCGAGGCCTCGCCGCGTTGTTCGAGATTGTAGAGAATCTCACCCAGGCCGAAGATACCCATCATCAGCGGCACAATGCCGATGCCGTTGGTCAGTTCGAGGATGCCGAAGCTGAAACGCGCATCGCCGGTCATCGTATCCAAACCAACCAGGCCCAGCAGGATACCGAGAAACACCATGCACAAGCCGCGCAGCGGCGGGCCGCCAGAAAGCGTGCTGGCCAGCACCAGGCCGAATACCGCAAGCGCAAAATATTCCGGGGGTCCGAATTTCACCGCATAACGCGCAAAGACCGGCCCCACCAGGGTGAGGCCCACCACGGCCAGCGTTCCGGCCACGAAAGAACCGATGGCGGCAATCGCCAGCGCCGGCCCGGCGCGACCCTGCTTGGCCATCTCGTAGCCATCCATGCAGGTAATCACCGAGGCCGCCTCGCCCGGCACCTTGAGCAGGATTGAAGTTGTAGACCCGCCATACATGGCGCCGTAATAGATCGCCGCCAGCATGATCAGCGCGCCGAGCGGCGATCCAACCTGATAGGTGATCGGCAGTAGAACTGCGATGGTTGTAACCGGCCCCAGGCCCGGCAACACGCCAACCAGCGTACCGAGCAGCGAGCCGATCAAGGCATACATCAGGTTTTCCGGCAGCATCGCCAGGGAAAAACCATGGGCTACCGATTGCAGGGCTTCAAACATTCGGCCAGACCTCGATGGGCGTATCCAGGAAAGTGCCGAACAGGACAATGCCGCCCAGCGTGAGCAGAACCGCCAGCAAGGCTGCAAGCCATGCCGGCCGGCCGAACACCACCTTCACCCAGATGAAAAGCATGATGACGGTGGGAATGGCAAAACCCAGCCAGGGCAGCAGCAGGGAATACACCCAGATCAGCCCCAAGGCTGCGATCGGCATCGGCCGGAAGGTTTCACCCTCCGGCTCGCGCCAGGTCTGCACCAGAAGGATGCTGGCCAGCACCAGCAACACCGCACTGGCCAGCATCGGCAAAAGGCCGGAGCCCGGTATGCCGTAATCCCAAAAGCCGAGACGATAGGAGCCGTAGCCGAAAGCCAGCGACAGCACGATCATCACCAGCGCCGAAATGACTGTCGGCGACAAGCCCCTACGCATGCTCAACCGGCCTTACTGCTTGATCTGCGCCAGCAGGCTGCGCGCGCGCACGATCTCATCCTTGATCAGCGCGTCGAACTCCTTGCCAGGCATATCCACCACCACCATGGCAAGACGATCCATGGTCTGCTTGAAGGTTTCGTCGGTCAGCGCGGCGCGGAAGGCGCTTTCAAGCTTGCTGCGCTCGGCTTCGGGAATGCCAGCCGGGCCGATGATGCCTTGCACCGAACGCAACGTCTTGAAACCAAGCTCGTTCATTGTCGGCGCATCGGGGAAACGCGGCGAGCGCGACGGCGTGGTCACCGCCAGCAGCCGCATCTCGCCCTTTTCCACGAAGGGCGCCCAGACCGAGGTTTCCGACAGGAAGTCCACGTGGTTGCCGAGCAGCGCGGGCACCGAACCGGCCGAGCCCTTCTGCGGGATATGGATGAATTTGGCGCCGGTATCCACCATCAAGCCCTCGATGGTGAGATGCTGCGTGGTGCCCACGCCGCCGGTGCCGAACTTGATCTTGCCGGGATTCTTTTTGCCGTCGTCGATCAGATCCTTCAGGGTCTTCCACGGTGCAGCGGCCGGCACCACGGTGCCGATCAGGTTGTCGCCGTAATAGCTGACATAGCTGAAATTCTTCTCGACATCGTACTGCACCTGACGGCCGGCCAGCGGAATCAGATAGGAGCTGGAGGACAACGTGCCGACGGTGTAGCCATCCGGCTTGGCGGCGGCCAGTTCGGTCATGCCCAGCACGGTGGCGGCGCCCGGCTTGTTCACCACAACGATGGGCTGGCCGAGATGCTTTTCAGCGGCCTTGGCCAGCACGCGGGCGGTCTGATCGGTGCTGCCGCCGGCATCCCACGGCACGATCAGCGTAACCGGGCGATCCGGAAACTGCGCATGGGCCGCGCCCGGCGCAACCACCAAGGCCGCCAGCGCCACTGCGGTGGTTAGCGCAAAGGCCGAGGAAAGTCGGAAAGAAAATGTCTTGCTCATTTTGTAAGCCCCCTGTTTGGCTGTGTTGTGTTGGTGATGGTGCTGGTTATGAAGATTTTTACGCACGCCCCGCTGCTTGTACGAACTTGGCGGCAGCCGGCGCGCGGCTAGACGCAGCCAGATTTCTACTGGAAGCCCCCAGGCGCTGAGAAATCCGTTCGGCGATGGCAGCCACCGCCTCGCCCAATTGCGGCAGAGCCTTGCGCTGCATCATCGCCTGCGGCAGCGCGCCGCTGATCGCCGCCACGATGCGGCCGGTCTTGTCGCGGATCGGCGCGCCGAAGGAATAGATCCCGATGATGTTTTCGCCGAGCGAAAGCGTATAGCCATGCTTTTCCGCCTTGCGAATCTCGGCAATCAGCGCCGGCACGCTCACCTTGGTGCTGGCGGTGCGGCGGGTGAGGCGGCTGGCAGTCAGCAGGTTGCGGATTTCGGCATCGCTCATATCCAGCAACAGCGCCTTGCCCAGCGCCGTGGTGTGCAATGCGATGCGGTCACCCGGCGAAACCTGGATGGCAATCGGTCCGCTGCCCTGGATGGTGGCGAGATACAGCGCTTCGCTATCGCGCAGAATCCCGAGATAACAATTGAGCTGATGCGCCTTGGCCATCTTCTCCAACTCGGGCAGGCAGATTTCGGCCAGGCTGCCGCTGCGCGTGAAACCGGCGCCGATCTCGAAGGATTTCGAACCGATGCGGTATTTGCGCGATTGCGGCTCCTGCTCGATGAAGGCGCGATCCACCAGAGTGTTCAGCAAGCGCTGCACGATGCTCTTGGCGATGCCGAGTTCGCGCGCCAAATCACGCACCCCCAACTCGGTATCCGAGGCTGCCAGCATTTCGAGCACCTGCAAACCGCGATCCAGCGATTGGCTGCGGCTTTTGATGTCCCGATTATCGGTACTGCGTTCCGATTTCATGACAACACAATGACCGAGCGTTATCGGCAGGGTCAAGAAAACTTTTTCGTAAATGCAAAAAAGCTTATGCGAGAGAATCGCAAGGCCTATCGCTTTGCGTGCAGCAATAGCCAGCCACGCGCGCATGCCGCTGCATGCGGTGCCCAGACCGACAAAATTCTCTCAATGCGCAGAATTCAGCGTGCTGGTCCGAGCTTTTCCAGCAACGCATCGAGATTGCTCTCGTCGGTAAACGAAATGCCGTCTTCGCTAGCGGCGATATCTTTCAGACCCGATGACGTAAGAATCGCCACCACCGGACCTTCGATCGGTTCGCCACGCGCCAGCGATTCCTGCAAAGCGGCCAAACCCGCCACGCCGGAATATTCCTGGAAGATGCCCTGGCGAGACAGCAGATCGCGCATCGCCCGCAGCGAAGCGTCGCTGCAGGTGAGTGCATTGCCCAATGAATTGCGGATCGCCTGCACGCCACGGAAGCTGCTCACCGTGCAACCGATGCCGGAAGCGATGGTGGGCTTGGCCTCCACCTCCATGGCGGCGGCATTGCTTTTCAGCGCGCGTGCCAACGGGCCGCGCGCCTGCGGTTCGGCCGACAGGATGCGCGGCACCCGTTCGGTGATGCCGAGATGCTGCAATTCCCAAAAGCCCTTGGCCAGGCCATAGAGCAATTCGCCATAGCCGGTGGGCACCACAACAGCGCCCGGTAGCGCGCGCCCCATCTGCAAAAAGATTTCGTAGGCAATGGTCTTGTAGCCTTCCGGCCCATAGGGATTGCCGGTGTGATAGCGGGTGAGGTTGCTCACCGGAAAGAAGCCGGTATGGTCGATGATCCTCTGCAGCACCGGCCAGCGCCGCTCGCGTTCAACCACCACCTGATGCGCGCCCAATGCATCCAGCAGCGAACGGAAGGCCGGTTGGCCGCCCCTGCTGGTCACGATCACGCAGGGCAGGCCCATGCGTGCGGCATAAGCCGCCGCCGCCGCGCCGTGATTGCCGGAAGAAGCCGCTGCAATGCCGCGCGCTCCGGCAGCAATCGCCGCGCTCACGGTGCAGAGATTGAGGCGATCCTTGTGGCTCCAGGTGGGATTGCGGCTTTCGTCCTTCAGCAGCAACGGCGCCTTCAGGCCGATGGCCTGGGCGATGCGCGGCGCCTCGATCAACGGCGTGCCGCCCTCGCCCAGCGAAATCCCCGGCGCCAGCGGCGGCAGGATCGGCGCCCAGCGATCCAAGCCCGCAAGCGGCGCCTGATCGAACAGGCTGCGCGGGATGCGGCTGTAATCGTAATCGATCTCCAGCGGATATTGCATGGCGTCATCGCTGGAGGCCGGGCAGCCTTTCAGCAACACGGGCAACAGCGGAAACAGCTTGCTGGCATCGCCCATGGAGCGTTGCCCCACGGCGCATGAGATCGATTCGAATGAAGACGACATGGCTATCCCGCAGTGAAATCGCGCAGCCCTTGTAGCGTCATTGCGCCGGGCAACACAAGATGGCGAAATATCGGGACAGCGAGTTGAATGGATGCGGCGGCCGCATCATTCCCATTTGCGGAAAGTCTCGATGAATTTCTCTTCGCCGCAAGCAATGAAATAGCCGCGCTGCATGCAGTTTTCGGATTCGCCCAACCGCTTGCGCACCGCCTTCAGCGCCGGCAGCAATTCACCGGCCACCTTGGGGTCGCGGAAGCGATAAACCTCGCCCTCGTTGCGCGCGCCATCGTAGATCACGCCCAAGCCTTCATCGGCGGGAATTTCCGAGCGGGTTTTGAAATAGGTCTTCAGCCCCTTCATGCTTCCGGTCTTGGAGATGAAGCGGGTGAAATCGGAAATGCCGGTATGGCGCTGCGAGGGTGCGGATTTGTCTTCCACGCAGCCAGCCAGCGGGATCAGGGCAACCAGCAGAGCGGCCGCTGCAATCGAACGAAGCGTCATACTGTTTTCCATTCTGGCATCCATTCTGGAGGCACCGTTTCTACAACCGATGGTTACAAAAAGCTATAGGGGTCGATATCGACCGCCAAACGCACACCGGAGGGTAGCTTTACCCGCCCCAGCCACTCAGCAATGCATTTGGCGGTGTCGATATCGCGGGTTGCCTTTAACAGCAAGCGTTCTCTGTGTTTTCCACGCAAAAAGCTCAGCGGGGCCGGGGCCGGGCCAAGCACGCGCAACCCGTGTGCCATAGGGGCGGCCTGGGCCAGCAAGCGGCCGGCCTGGCCAACCTGCGCCGCATCGGCGCCGCTGATGATCAGCGCCGCCAGCCGGCCGAATGGCGGCATGCCGCCGCGTTCGCGCTCGGCCAGTTCGGCCAGCAAAAAGCCTTCCGTATCATGCCGCGCCAGGGCGGCGATCACCGGATGGGTCGGCTCGTAGCTTTGCAACAGCACGCTTCCCGGCCGTTCGGCGCGCCCGGCGCGCCCGGCCACCTGGGTAAGCAATTGCCAGGTGCGTTCCGCCGCGCGCGGATCGCCGCCGGCCAGGCCCAGATCGGCATCGATCACGCCCACCAGGGTAAGCATCGGGAAATGATGCCCCTTGGCCACGATCTGCGTGCCGACCAGAATATCCACCGCACGATCTTCCACCCGGCGCAGCATCTCGGTGATCTGCTGCGGGCTGGTCATGGTATCCGAGGTCATCAGCGCCAGCCGCGCCTCGGGGAACAGGGTTGCCGCCTCTTCCGCGAGGCGCTCCACGCCAGGGCCGCAAGGTTTGAAACGATGGGTTTCGCCGCAAGCCGGGCAGGCATCGGGCAGGCGTGCCTGAAAGCCGCAATGATGGCAGAGCAACCGGCCACGCGCCTTGTGTTCCACCAGCCAAGCGGAGCAATTGGGGCATTCCAGCCGATGCCCGCAGGCACCGCAAAGCGTGAGCGGTGCATAGCCGCGGCGATTGAGGAACAGCATCGCCTGCTCGCCCTCGGCCAGGGTTTTTTCAATCGCCACACGCAGCGGCGCACTGATGAAATGCTGCGAGGCCGGCGGATGCTTGCGCATGTCGATGGCAAACACCTTGGGCATCTCCGCCGTGCCATGGCGTTGCGGCAGCAGCAGATGCGCATAGCGGCCGCGCCGGGCGTTATACAGACTTTCCAGCGATGGCGTGGCCGAGGCCAGAACGATCGGCACGCTTTCCAGCTTGGCGCGCACCACGGCCATGTCGCGCGCATTGTAGATCGCGCCTTCCTCCTGCTTGTAGGAGGCATCATGCTCCTCATCCACCACGATCATGCCCAGATCGGCAAAGGGCAGGAACAGCGCCGAACGCGCACCCACCACCACGCGGGCACGGCCGCTTGTGATGGCGCGCAGGGTTTCGGCACGGCGGCCGGGCGAGAGTTCGGAATGCCAGGCCCAGGCCTGGCCGCCGAAACGGCGCTCGAAACGATCAAGCCAGGCTTGCGTGAGCGCGATTTCCGGCAGCAGCACCAGGCATTGCCGGCCCATGCGCAAAGCCTCGGCCACCGCCTCGAAATACACTTCGGTCTTGCCCGAACCGGTTACGCCCTGCAGCAGCGCCACGGAGAATTGCCGCGCCGCCACGGCTTTGCACAGCGTTTGCGCGGCGGCCTGTTGGTCTTCGCTCAAGTGCGGACCCGCTGCATCGCCATCCGGCTCGCTGCGCCGGCTGTCGGCACTCACGCTCAAGGCCCGCAACGCGCCCAACTCAACCAGCCGGCGCACCACGGCCGCGCCCACGCCGGCAGCCTCGGCCAATTCGCTCTGGCTCAGGCCGGGCCGTTCGGCGGCAATGGCCAGCACACGGCTGCGCTGGGCATTCGGCCGCAGGTCTGGCTGCGGTTGCGCAATATGCAACACCTGCCGGCTGGGCGGCGGCTGGGTCAGCGCCTCGGGCATCGGCAGGCACATACGCAGCACCATGCCTGGCGTGTTGAGTGTATAGGCCGCCACCCAATCCACCAATCGGCGCAGCGGCGCGGAAAGCGGCGGCGTGCGGTAAACCTCTGCCACCTGTTTCAGTTTTTTGTCAGGCGGCAGGGTTTCGGCTTCGCCATCCCACACCACGCCCACCAACTCGCGGCCCGAAAGTGAGACACGCACCAGACTGCCCGGCTGCGGCATTTCGCCAAAGCCGGGCCCAGAGCCGGGCCCAGAGCTGGGCCCAGAGCCGGGCGCGGCATAGCTCAGCGGCCGTCCCAGTGGGACAGGCAGCAACACGCGCAAAATGCCGGTGTCGAAAAAGCCTTGTGCAGACATATGGGCAGCCGGAGGAAAAACAGGATATTATTAACCCTGTCGCTTATATCATCCAATGCGCCGGGAAGATGCCCTCAGCCAAGTCAGGGCCCGATTCGGCGCCGTAGAAATCAGGAACGACCATGAAATTCTTTATCGATACCGCCGACATCAAGGAAATCGCCGCTCTGAGCGAAACCGGCCTGGTGGACGGTGTCACCACGAATCCCAGCCTGGTGGCCAAAGCCGGCGGCGATTTCATCGCCACGGTGAAGGAAATCTGCAAACTGGTGAAGGGCCCGGTTTCCGCCGAGGTTACCGCCACCGATTTCGAGACCATGCTGGCCGAAGGCAACAAGCTGGCCGCGATTGCCAGCAATGTGGCCGTGAAGGTTCCGCTCACCCCCGATGGCCTGCGCACCTGCAAGGCGCTGTCAGACCAGGGCGTGATGGTGAATGTGACGCTGTGCTTCTCCGCCGCGCAGGCGATCCTGGCCGCCAAGGCCGGCGCCGCCTTCATCTCGCCCTTCATCGGCCGGTTGGACGATGTGGGCCAGAACGGCCTGGAACTGATCGGCGAGATCGTGCAGATCTATGGCAACTACACGGACTTGAAGACCGAAGTGCTGGCCGCCAGCGCGCGTCATCCGATCCATGTGGTGGAATGCGCCAAGATCGGCGCCGATATCGTCACGCTGCCGCCGAATGTGCTGCGCATGCTCTACAAGCATCCGCTCACCGACAAGGGCCTGGAAGCCTTCCTGGCCGATTGGCAGAAGACCGGACAATCTATCCTGTAATCCTACAAGAGGATCACACGCGGAATGTCGGACAAGCGCGCACAGCACGG
>NZ_JAHBYG010000058.1 GCF_019636075.1 Ferrovibrio sp. | reverse complement strand
CAGGATACGGATATCCGCTTCGGTTTCGCGGTAATAAATAATATGTGCCCCGGCTGGAATGCTGCGCAATCCCGGCAAGAGGAAATCCCGCCTCGCGCCACTGGCGGGAAAGCGTTGCACCATGGCGAATTTTTCCTGCAGCAGCGCCATATAGGCATCCCGCTGCAAATCGCTCCAATTGTTTTCCGTATGGTGCTTGATATTGGCAAGGTCGGTGCGCGCCGAACGGCCGATCAGCAGCGGCTTCATAGGCGGGCGAAAAAATCCTGCAAGGCTGCGTCGCCGTTGATTGCCGTGGCATTGCCACTGGCGAAATCCGCATCGCCCTGGCGTAATGCCTGCCGCAGATGCTCAAGCTTCTGCCGTGCGGCCTCATCCATATCCTGCAGCAGATGTAGAGCATCGCTCAAAACCGCTTCGGCATCGGTATAGCGGCCGGTTTCAAGTTTTTCAGCGATGATCGCCTCGAGATCGGGTTTCAGGGAAATGCGCACAATATCCTCACGGATGGTCTTTTTATATCCTACACCCTAATCACGCGGGGCAAAAACTAAAACAGCGATTTCACCGCGCCGCGCAGAGTGCCATCCTCGAGATAGCGCAGCGCCAGCAGGCAGCCGGCGATGATACCGGCAAAGGCCAGCAGGCTGCCAAGCGCCAGGGTGGACAGCCCGGTGAGGCCCTGGCCGATGGTGCAGCCCAGGGCCAATACGCCGCCGGTTCCCATCAACGCGCCGCCCAGCAGGTGATGCTGCAAATCCTGGCGGCTGGCGAAGCTTTCGATACGGAAGCGGCCCTGTGCGCTGGCCATGAAGAATGCGCCGAGGACCACGCCGATCACGGTGGAAATGCCGAAGCTGAGCTTGGCGCCGGTGAAGGTCATCAGATAGATCAGGCTGTCGCCCACCGGCGCCACGAAGGTGATCGAGGCCAGCGGCGTGGGATCGAAATCATCATTGCCGAGTATGCCGGTGACCGCCCAGCCGGCCACCACCAGCAAACCCATGCCGATGCCACCGGCCAACAGATGCGGCCTGGCGCGGAAGCGTTTGTCGGCCAGCGTGAACAGCACCAGTCCGCCGCCCAGCAGCACAGCCAGAACCGGCCGCGTGCGCTCTGCCGGCAGACCCAGCAGGCCAAGCAGATCGGGTAGCCCCTGCCCGGCCGCACCCGCTGCCTTCAGATCGAGATTGAGCGCGGCTTCCAGGCCCAGCCGCACCGGCGCGAACAGGCCGCGCAAAGTCATGTAGGCAAACACGCCGAGTACCAGTAAGGCGACCAGGGATTTCAGGTTGCCGGCACCCAGCCGGGCCAGGCTGCGGCTGCCGCAACCGCCGGCCAGCGTCATGCCGAAGCCGAACAGCGCGCCGCCGATCAAGGCGCCCGCCCAACCGAAATTTGCGGTGCTGTAGATGGCGCCGCCAAGATCGATCAAACCGGCAATATGCAAAGCCTGGCTGCCCAGGATGGCCACGCCGATGGCCAGCAGCCAGGCCCGCAGCCGGCCGCTATCGCCCATCAGCACCCAGTCGCTGATCGCCCCCATGGTGCAGAAATCGGTGCGCTGCACCAGCGCGCCCAGCAACAGGCCCAAGCCCAGGGCAGACAGGTTTACCAGCACCGGGATCGAAAGCGCTTCCATCAATTTCTACTCCGGCCGGCTGGTGGATTTTGATTTCACGAAAGGGTGGCCATTATTATAGTAATGCCCCTAAATTAGTGAAGAACTACAGCGATTTCCTGCCGGAAAAGGCGGGCGAAGATGAATGGAGTTTGGGCCATGGGCCAGGTTTTGGACGTGCGTGGGCTGAGCTGCCCGCTGCCGCTGATGCGGACCCGCAAGGCGATGCAATCGCTGCCGGCGGGCGAGGCGCTGGAAGTGCAGGCCACCGATCCGGGCGCCGCCCGGGATATACCGGCTTTGTGCGAATCCAACGGCTACCGGCTGGAAAAGGCCGAGGAGAAGGACGGGGTGTTTCTGTTCACCATCCGTCAATCCGGTTGAAGCATAATCCCCCCGTCGGTTGGCGCGGCAGGCGGAATCCTCTAGCTTGTCGCTTAGACGCAACAGGATGCGCGCTATGGGTAAATTGACGGCCAGTGATATTGCTCCCGGCCAAAGATTCGAGCAACGCCAAGGGTTTATTTGGCGCGTTACACGCCTGATCCAGTTTCCGGGCGAAGACGTGGTGCATGTGCAATTGGTGAATGAGCGCGATGCCAGCAGCACCAAGACCGTTTCGGTGAATGCGCTGCTAGACCGCAACATGTTCAAACTCACCGAGAAATAAGGCCATGGCCGGTCTCCCGCGATCAGGCCATCTGCATCGCGCGGCCTGCCTTGCCGGTTTGGCTGCCTTGCTGGCGGGATGCGGCATGCTGGCTGGGGAAGATACCCCGCCGCCCCTGACAAAGCCGGTTGCGATTGCCATGCCGGCCCCTGCTATGCCCGCTGTCCAGGAAGCCAAGCCCGAACCGGTGAAGGTGGAAGCCGTGGAGCCGCCGCCGCCGCAGGCCCGCTTCGCCGGCCATGTGGCCAGCTACCGCAGCCTGGCGGAAGCGGAAAAAGCCTGGCCGATCCTGGCCAAAGACAAGCCGATCGCCGGTGGCCTGCCACCCCGCTTTGTGGATGTGGACCTGGGCGGTCAGCGCGGCAAAACCGTGCGGGTGCTGCTGGGCGGTTTCCCCGAACGCGACGGCGCGCGGGAATTCTGCCGGGAATTGCGTAAAGAAGGGTTGTTCTGCGCTCCGCATGCGCTGCCCTGACCGATACCCGCAAACTGGTACACAAACAAAAAACCGCGAAAAATACGTTCTCTTGCAATAGAACGCAGACTTACCTATCTTGTGTTGCATGAAACCGTCAGGCTGATCTGGTACAAACTAGTTCAACCTACGGATAAATGCGGGGCCCAGGCACGGGTATGGATAAGGCAGTCGTTCAGGAAACCCTGAAGCTGATCGGCGTGGTGGAAAGCCAGAGCCGGGAGCTTATGGATTCCCGCAACAACGCCAGCCCCTATTTCCAGGATTACAAACGCTTCGTCGAGAAGATCGAACATTTCTATGTGTTCGTGGATCTCGTGGAAGGCCGCATCCCGGAATTCGACGCCGGCAAGCGCGAACCGCTGCGCAAACACCTGTCGAAAATCCGCTGGAAGGTGATCATCCTGGAGTTGGACACCACCCGCGTCTACATGGTGCAGATCACCCAATCGGGCCGCAAACTGCCGCTGGGCGCACGGGAATTCCTGCAGCGCCGGCTCGACCGGTTGAGCGAAATCGCCACCTATTACGACCGCTTCGGCGACGAGCATGAACTTGCACCGCCCGCCGACATGCTGCTGCGTGCGGTGGAGGAATTGCTGCGCGTCGGCATCGAGCAGGCGCCGAAGCTGGATGAATTCAGCGCCGCAATGGCTGGCGCCGGCCTGCCCTCGTCTGGCCGCTCGGCCACGCCTGAAGCGCCCAGCCGCATCCGACGCCTGGGCATTTCGGTGGATGGCATGAAGGCAGCGCTGCCGGCCACGCCGCTGGGCCAGCAACGCGGCATGAGCAACAGCATGGCGCCGCCGCCGTTGCCGGAAAAGATCAAGGTGAAGGAAAGCTGGGGCCGTTTCTACGTGGAAAAAGGCACCATGGTTGCCGTCACCCAGGCCTGCAAGGTCGCCTCGATCTCGCTGGACCAGCTTGCCGAACGCATCGGCGTGAGCCGCGTGGCACTGAGCCTGATGCTGAACGGCCAGGACGCCATGAATCGCCAGACCATGGAACGCCTGCAAGGGTTCATGGGCGAACAGGCCAAGCGCCTGCGTCCGCGGGACTGACCGCACTCTCCCTTACCTACAACGACAGCGAACCGCCCTGCACGCGCACATGATGCGCCTTCAATTCGCGCACGCTTTTGCAGCCGCAGGCATGGGCGATGGCTTCCACATCATGCAGCACGGCCTTGGCGTAATTGGCCACGCGCACGCTTTTCTTGGAGGGATCGAGGCCACGCATGAAGCGCGGTTCGTTGGATGTGACGCCAGTGGGGCAATGGCCGGTATTGCATTTCATCGCCTGGATGCAGCCCAGCGCAAACATGTAGCCGCGTGCCGAGACGACGAAATCGGCACCCTGGCACAAGGCCCAGGCCACTTTATCCGGCGTCAGCAGCTTGCCGGAAGCGATGATGCGGATGCGATTGCGCAAACCATATTGCCGGCGCTTCTCGGCCAGCAGAGGCAAAGCCTGCACGATGGATTGGCCCACATAATCGGCGAGCGGCGCGGGTGCGGCGCCGGTGCCGCCTTCGGCGCCATCGAGCTGGATGAAATCCGGCGCCTGGATCGGATTATGCTGCAGGTAATCGAACAACTGATCGATGAAGCTGTCGTCGCCCAGCGCCATCTTGATGCCGACCGGCTTGCCGGTGACCTTGCGCACGCGGCCGATGAAAGCAACCAGCGAAGACACATCGGTGATCTCGCGGTGCCGGCTGGGCGAGATGGAAGGTTTGTTGGCGGGGATATGGCGGATGCCGGCAATCTCCTCGTTCACCTTGGCTGCCGGCAGAATGCCGCCGCGCCCCGGCTTGGCGCCCTGGCTGAGCTTGATGCAAAACATCTTCACCTGCGGGATCGCCGCCATCGCCGCCAGCTTGGCATCATCGAGATTGCCATCGTCGTCGCGCACGCCGTATTTGGCCGTGCCGATCTGGAATACCACGTCGCAGCCGCCCTTCAGGTGATAGGGCGAGAGGCCGCCTTCGCCGGTATCGAGCCAGATACCGGCGAGCGCCGCGCCTTCCGAAAGCGCGGTGACCGCCGCCGACGACAGCGCGCCGTAAGACATGCCGGAGATATTGAAAAAGCTTTTCGGCTTGTAGGGCTGTTGCACGATGCCGCGGCCGATCCATTTGCCGGTATAGGGTTCGGCCTCGTCGTCATTCACCGGAAAGGCCGAATGCAGGAAATAGATATGGCCCTGCTGCTGCGCATCCACTTCGCTGCCGAACGCCACGTAGTTCGACACCGCCTTGGCCGAGCGATACACCCAGGCCCGGGTGAGCCGGTTGAAGGGCCGCTCTTCCCAATCGGCGGTGAACCAGTATTGGCGAAAATATTCGCCGAGATTCTCCATGATGTAACGGAAGCGGCCATAGATCGGGAAATTGCGGCGGATCGCATGATCGCGCTGAATCCAGCGATCATAGATGTAATACCAACCCATGGTGCCGCCGGCACCGGCAACGATGATGAACGCCAATCCCCACCAGATCATTCACGCCTCCCCCACCCGAAAACATGTAAAGTATAGGCAACAGGTAAAGGAATTCCGCAAAGAATTTATTACCGTCGGATATGCGCTACCGCAGCGCAACAGAGCCGGCGGCGGACCAGAACCAGGTCAGTTCATGTTTGTTGTGATGCAGGTGCAGCAGCCGCGCGCCGGGAATGGCGGCGAAGGCACGGGCGGTTTCGTGGTCGGTCTCGCCCTGGAATTTCACCGTACAGAGCATCCGGGCCGCCTTGCCTGCCGCGATCCAGCGCTGCACCAGCGCCAACAGCCGCGCCGGATAGCAGATCACATCGGAGAACAGCCAATCCACCGCCGGCTCGTTGCGCGGATCCAGCGCGAAGGCGCTGCCCTGGCGCCAGACGACGCCCGGCATAGCCGCCACATTGGGTGCCAACGGCGCTTTGTCGATGGCATCCACCTGCGCCCCCAGGCTGGCGATAACCCAGGTCCAGCCGCCCGGACATGCGCCAAGATCGAGACATTTCTGGCCCGGTTGCGGCATCTCGCCCAGGCGCGTGAGCGCTTCCCACAGCTTGAGGTAGGCGCGACTGGGTGGATCGTTGCGATTTTCAACGAAACCATATTCGCCATTGGGCCGCGCGCTGTCGCAGCGGGCGGCATAAAGCAGCCGATCCGGCGCCAGCAACGTGAAGGATCCCATCGGGGCCGGCGGCAGCGGCGTGCCGAAAACCAGCGGCTTGGCCGAAACATGGGGCAGCTTTTCCTGGATCAGGCTGGCGCGGCGATGATGCAGCGGCGCATAGGCGGCCCAGTTGCGCTGCTCTGCCTTCAGCAGATTGGCTGCTTCGGCAATCGAGGCGATTTCGGCTTCGCGCGGATCGTGCCAGGTATTGGCGGCCCAGGCGGCATTTACCGCCGGCTCAGGGCTGAGAAACAAACGGCCATGCTCCGCCGCCACTAGCGAACCGAGTTCGGCACGCAGATCGGCCTCGCAACCTTCAGCCGCCAGATAGGCGGCCCGATAGCTGGGATTCTGAGAAATGGTACGCCTTCAGCGCCGCGCCGGCTGCGGCCCGACATTGCGGGTCGCCGGCACCACCGAAGGGCCACCACCGGCTGCGGGCGACACCGTGAGTTCTACCCGCGAGCCATATAGCGAAGCGGCGTTGACCAGGATGGAGGCAACGCGATCACCCTGGGCCGACATATAGGTGAGATGGCTGATCTCGGAACGCACCACGGATACTTCCACCCAACCGTGATTGAGCATCTCGCGGCGGATGAAATCGAACATGTCGTTGGCCGACGAGTTGATCGAGTAGGACAACCGGCCGATCCAGCGCTCGCCCTCGCCCAGAATGATGGTACGGTTGGTATCGAGGCTGTAGCCCTCGGGCAAGGCAATGCCGGAAATCTGCGGCGGAGCGGAACGCGACGACGAGTCAGGCGCCTTGGTGTTGCCGCCGCCCAATTGGGCGCTCTGGCACCCAGCCAGCGCGAGGACGGAAAGGGCTAAGACTGCAACAAGGCTGGCCGGGCGGTTCATCGGCTATTTCCTGCTCCCTGATCTGCGAATCGGTGTTTTGAAACTTACCACAAAGACAGCGGTATTCCGACCCGCTTTTCACCCACACGCTGTTTGGGTTCGCTGCGATGCAATCAAGGGGAAGATTTGTTTTCTTGCCGAGGCCCGGAAATTATTTTAGACTTAAAATAATTTCAGCCCTCTTCCCTGTCAAAAAAGCAGCCCCGGAGCAAACCTGTGCCGCTTTCCAGCCCGCCGCTTTTGCCGACCGATCCGCAGCATTTCGCAGGCCGCCATGTATTGGTGACCGGGGCTTCGCGCGGCATCGGCTGGGCGGTGGCCAAGGCCTTTGCCGCCGCCGGCGCCACCCTTAGCCTGGTGGGCCGCGATGCCGCCAGCCTGCAACAGCGGGCCGCCGAGATCACCGGCCCACAGAACAGCGCCACCCTACAGAATAGTGTAAGGGCTTTTGCCGCCGATGTGGCGGATGAAGCAGCCATCGGCAAAGCCATCAACGATGCCCAGGCCGCCCAGGGGCCGCTGGATATTCTGGTGAACAATGCCGGCTTCGGCGCCAGCAAGCCGTTTGCCAAGATGGATACCGGCCATTGGCGCGAAATGCTGAACGTGAATCTGGATGGGGTGTTTTTCGCTACCCGCGCCGCCATTCCCGGCCTGCTGAGCCGCCCGCAGGCGCGCGTGATCACCATCGCCTCCACGGCCGGGCTTACCGGCTATGGCTATGTGGCCGCCTATTGCGCCGCCAAGCATGGCGCGGTGGGCCTGATGCGTGCCCTGGCCCGCGAATACGCCAAGCGCGACATCACCTTCAACGCGGTCTGCCCCGGCTATGTGGATACCGAGATGACCGAGACCAGCATCCGCACCATCGTGGAAAAGACCGGCCGCAGCCGCGAGCAGGCGCTGGCCGAACTCACTGCCGGCAATCCGCAGGGCCGGCTGGTGAAACCCGAGGAAGTGGCAGCCACGGTTTTGTGGCTGGCCATGCCGGCGGCTGGCGCGGTGACCGGCCAGGCGATTGCCGTGGCCGGCGGCGAGGTGATGTGACATGAGCGACGCCCAGCGAACCGCAGCCGAACCCAGCGACCGCGAAACCGCCACCCATCGCGGCGACAAGCTGGAATTGCGGCTGTGGCTGCGGCTGCTCACCTGCTCCAGCCTGATCGAACGCGAAATCCGCAACGCATTGCGGCAGAATTTCGATACCACCCTGCCCCGCTTCGATCTGCTGGCCCAACTCGACCGCGCGCCCGATGGACTGACCATGGGCGAGCTTTCGGGCCGCATGATGGTTTCGGCAGGCAATATCACCGGCCTTACCGACCGATTGGTGGAAGAAGGCCTGGTGAAGCGTACGCCATCGGAGCATGACCGGCGCTCGTCGCGCGTGCGCCTCACGCCGGAAGGCAAGCGCGCCTTCGATGCCATCACGCCGATCCATGAACATTGGCTGGAATCCATGATGGGCGATCTCAGCCGCGAGGAAATGCGCGCGTTGATGACCCTGCTGGCGAAATTGAAGAACTCGGCGCGCAGCCATGCGCCCGACAATAACCCGGGAGAAAACGAATGAGCGTTGTCGATACCATTGCCGCTGCCATCGATGCCGGCAGCTACCAGCCGCAGCATTTCCTGTGGAGCCAGAGCGGCAAGGTCGCCACCGTTACGCTGAACCGCCCGGAGCGCAAGAATCCCCTCACCTTCGATTCCTATGGCGAATTGCGCGACACCTTCTATGCGCTGGCCCGCAGCAAGAGCGTGAAGACCGTGGTGGTGACCGGCGCCGGCGGCAATTTCTGCTCGGGCGGCGATGTGCATGAGATTATCGGACCGCTGGTGAAAATGCAGGAAACCGGCGACATGCCCGGCCTGCTGGCCTTCACCCGCATGACCGGCGATCTGGTGAAGGCGATGCGCCATTGCCCGCAGCCGATCGTGGCCGCCGTGGACGGCATTTGCGCCGGCGCCGGCGCGATCATCGCCATGGCATCCGATCTGCGCATCGGCACGGTGCGCACCAAGACTGCATTTCTGTTCGTGCGCGTGGGCCTGGCCGGCGCCGATATGGGCGCCTGCAACATCCTGCCGCGCATCATCGGATCTGGCCGCGCCGCCGAACTGCTTTATACCGGCCGCAGCTTCTCGGGCGAGGAAGGCGAACGCTGGGGCTTTTTCAATCGCCTGGCGGAAGCCGAGGCGGTGCTGACCGAGGCTCAGGCGCTGGCCGCCGAACTGGCCGATGGCCCCACCTTCGCCCATGGCATCACCAAGGATTGCCTGCACCGCGAATGGAGCATGGATATCGATTCCGCCATCGAGGCCGAAGCCCAGGCGCAGGCGATCTGCATGCAGACCAAGGATTACGGCCGCGCCTATCGCGCCTTCGCCGCCAAGCAGAAGCCGGTTTTCGAGGGCGATTGAGATGGCCGACCGCAGCTATCTCACCTGGCCATTCTTCGATCCGGCGCATCGCAAGCTGCAGGCCGAGCTATCGGCCTGGGCCAAGCAGCATGCCAGCCATCATGATGAACACGAGGATATCGACGCGCTCTGCAAAGGCTTCGTGCAGCAACTCGGCCAGGCCGGCTTCCTGCGCCTGACCGTGCCCGCCGATGGCGGCGGATTGCATGACAGGCTGGATGTGCGCTCGCTGTGCATCGCGCGCGAAACGCTGGCCTATCATCATGGCCTGGCGGATTTCAGTTTCGTGATGCAGGGCCTGGGCTCCGGCCCGATCTCGCTGTTCGGCACGCCCGAGCAGAAACAGCGCTGGCTGCCTGCCGTGGCCGAAGGCAAACGCATCGCCGCGCTGGCGATGTCTGAAGCCGATGCCGGATCGGATGTGGCGAATATCTCTACGGTGGCGACAGCCGATGGCAATGGGTTTACGCTGAACGGCGAAAAGACCTGGATCAGCAATGGCGGCATCGCCGACCAATACACCGTGATCGCGCGGCTGGGCGATCAGCCGGGCGCCAAGGGCCTTGCCGTATTCGTGGTGGATGCCAAAACCCCGGGCTTCAGCGTGGCCGAACGCATCGACGTGACGGCACCGCATCCGCTGGGCCGGCTGCGGTTCGAGAATTGCCGCATCCCCGGCGACCAGTTGATCGGCAAGCCCGGCGAAGGCTTCAAGATCGCCATGAGCAACCTGGATGTATTCCGCTCCACCGTTGGTGCGGCGGCGCTGGGTTTTGCGCGGCGTGCATTGGACGAGGCGCTGGCCCGGGTGCGCGAGCGCAAGGTGTTCGGCAAGGCGCTGGCGGAGTATCAACTCACCCAGGCCCGCATCGCCGACATGGCCACCGAGATCGACGCCGCCGCCCTGCTGATCTATCGCTCGGCCTGGACCAAGGATCAGGGCGCCGCGCGGGTTACCCGCGAAGCCTCGATGGCCAAGATGTATGCCACCGAGATGGCGCAGCGCGTGGTGGATGGCGCCGTGCAGCTCTGGGGCGGCTTGGGCGTGAAGCGCGGCAATATGGTGGAAAGCCTCTACCGCGAAGTGCGTGCGCTGCGCATCTACGAAGGCACCACCGAAATCAACAAGCTGGTTATCGCCGGCCAGACCATGGCCGCTTATGAAGGAGATGCTGCCCCATGAAGCTTCTCGAGCCGCTGAACGTGAATGGCATGGTGCTGCCCAATCGTGTGGCCGTACCGGCAATGGTGACGCGGCTCTCGGGCGAGGATGGCTTCGTCAACGACGACATCATCGACCGCTATGTGCGCTATGCCCAAGGCCATGTCGGCCTGATCGTGGTGGAAGCCACAGCAGTGCATGGCAACAAGTCGGGCCCATTGCTGCGGCTTTCGTCGGACGAATTCATCGACGGCCATCGCCGCCTGACTCAGCGCGTGCATGATACGTCCGACAGCAAGGTGGTGCCGCAGATCATCCATTTCCTGAAAGTGGCCCGCAATGGCTGGCGCCAGACCATCGACAGTTTAAGCGAAGAGGATATCGAGAGTATCATCCGCCAGTTCGGCGAAGCCGCCGCCCGGGCCCGCGCCGCCGGCTATGATGGCGTGGAACTGCATTCGGCCCATGCCTATACGCTGTCTTCCTTCCTGTCGCGCCGCAATCCGCGCCGCGATGGCTATGACGGACGCACGCTGGAAGGCCGGCTGGCGATGTTCGGCCGGGTGATGGAAAGCGTGCGCCGCCATGTGGGCAAGGATTGGGCCGTGGGCGTGCGCTTCCTGGCCGAGGAAGCCATCAAGGAAGGCTATACCGTGGAGGATGCCAAGCGCATCGCGCTGCGCATGGCCGATCTGGGCGTGGATTACATCTCGCTCAGCGTGGGCGGCAAATTCGAGGATGCCGTGCACCGCGAGGGCCAGCCGCTGTATCCCTATACCGGCTATTCCGGCGACCGCTGCATGCCGGGCGACTGGTATCCGGCCATGCCGCATGCCCATCTGCCTGCCGCCATCAAGCAATATATCAATGCCAAGGGCTTTTCCGTGCCGGTATTCAGCGTCGGCAAGATCAGCGACCCGGTGGATGCCGAACGCCTGCTGCAGGAAGGCAAGGCCGATATCATCGGCATGGCGCGGCAATTGCTGGCCGATCCGGACTGGGTGCGCAAGGTAGAAGAAAGCCGCACCGACCGCATCGTGCGCTGCATCTATTGCAATGTGTGCAAGCAGCTGGACGAGAAATTCAAGGAAGTGAACTGCTTCCTGTGGCCCAAGAATGCCCGCCAGGCCCCGCCCGACGATGCCGGCGGCGAGGCCCCGCATTGGCCCGATGGCGATGCCGGCCTGAAGCTGGAAACCGAGCGCGGCCGCATCAAGCTGGCCTGGAAGGCCGCCCTGCCCGGCACCGCCGCAGTGACCGGGTATAATGTCTACCGGATCGAAGCCGAGGATGACCCGGTGATCGTGGAAGCCGGCAAGACCACCAAATACACCGATGCCAATGTGTTGGGCGGCCTGCGCTACGGCTATTTCGTGCGTGCCCATGACGCCCAGGGCCGCGCCTCGCCGCCCAGCGCGGTGATGCATCTCGATATGCCCTTGCCCGACCTGGTTGCCAGCGAGGCCAGCCATGCATGACTTCGAGCCTTCCGCGCATCTAGATTCGTTTCCGCGCGACCATCTGCCGCCGTTCGAGCAATGGCCGCCGATGAATCTGCAATGCCTGCCGGAGATCGCCAATTATCCGCGCCGCATGAATTGCGCCCGCGAATTGCTGGACAAGCAGGCGGCGATCTATGGCGACAAGCCGGTGATCTATTACGGCGACGAGGTCTGGAGCTGGAACCGGCTGCTGGAAACCGCCAACCGCATCGCCCATGTGCTGGTGGACGATCTGGGCGTGGTGCCGGGCAACCGCGTGCTGCTGCGCGCGCCGAACAATCCGATGTATGTGGCCTGCTGGTTCGCGGTGATGAAGGTGGGCGCGGTGGCTGTGGCCACCATGCCGCTCTATCGCTGGCGCGAACTCACCTACATGACAGACAAGGCCGAGATCAAGGTGGCCTTGTGCGACTGGCGGCTGCGCGAGGAGATGGAAACCACGCTGAAGGAATCGCAATGCCTGGAGCGCAGCCTGTATTTCTATTCGCCCGAAGGCCAGTCGCTGGAAAGCCTGATGGCCGGCAAGCCGGCGGAGTTCGAGACTTGCGACACCGCCTGGGATGATGTGTGTCTGATCGCCTTCACCTCCGGCACCACCGGGCCTGCCAAGGGCTGCATGCATTTCCATCGCGATGTGATGATGATCTGCGATACCTTCAACCGCTATGTGTTGAAGCCGGGGCCGGACGACATCTTCACCGGCAGCCCGCCATTGGCCTTCACCTTCGGGCTCGGCGCGCTGGTGGCGTTTCCCATGCATGGCGGCAGCGCCACCTTGCTGGTGGAGCAATACACGCCCGACACCATGCTGCGCAGCATCGAGAAATACGGCGTCACCATCCTGTTCACCGCGCCCACCGCCTATCGCGCCATGACCGGGCTGCTGGCTAAGGGCGGCTACGATATCGGCTCGTTGCGGCAATGCGTGTCGGCGGGCGAAACCCTGCCGCTGCCGGTCTGGCAGGGCTGGGCGGATGCCACCGGCATCAAGATCATCGACGGCCTGGGCTCCACCGAGATGCTGCATATCTTCATTACCTCAAAAGGCGACGGCATCCGCCCCGGCGCCACCGGCAAGCCGATCCCGGGCTATGAGGCCTGCATCCTGGACGACGAAGGCAAGCCGGTGCCCGATGGCACAGTAGGCCGCCTCGCCGTGCGCGGCCCCACCGGCGTGCGCTATCTCGACAACCCCGAACGCCAGGCCGCCTATTCGGCTTACGGCTGGAACCTGACCGGGGATTCCTACCTGCGCGATGCCGATGGCTTCTACTGGTATCAGGCGCGCACCGACGACATGATCATCTCGGCCGGCTACAACATTTCCGGCCCCGAGGTGGAGGCCGTGCTGCTGCTGCATCCCGATGTATCGGAATGCGCCGTGGTGGCCGCCCCCGATGCCGAACGTGGCCATATCGTGAAGGCTTTCGTGGTGCTGCGCGACAAGGACAAGGCCGGCCCTGCCATGGCGAAAGCCTTGCAGGATTTCGTGAAAGCCGAGATCGCGCCTTACAAATATCCCCGCGCGGTGGAATTCCTCGATGTTCTGCCCCGCACCCAGACCGGCAAGGTGCAGCGCTTCGTGCTGCGGCAGAAGGGTGGCGAGGGCTAGACCCGAATTTGAGCCTGACACCGGCAAGCGGCAGCATGTAAAATATTTCTTGCTCCGCCCCATTCATGAATTATACTGCCTATCGTGATGTTTCCGAGGGTGGCGGAGACGTGGCCTCAGACCGGGCGAACCGGCTGGCCGCAGGCTTTGCTCTACTTTTTGAGATATCGCCAGCCCATGCTGAGCCGGGTAGACTCCCGGCGTGGCCATGGCTTGCTGGGCCGGGATGTAAAAACAAGCAAAGCGCCGGCACGAGCCGGAGCATGCAGGGAGAGAACGCGATGAAGATCACCACGATGCTGCGCCGGACTACGGCGCTGGTTTTGGCCGCGCTGCCGCTGGCCGCCATGCCCCTCTTGGCGCAGGATGCCGCCGCCCAGGCCGCCAAGAAGATCAAGATCGGTTTCGTCACCACCCTCTCGGGCCCCAATGCCGCCTATGGTCAGGACATGAAGCAATCCTTCGACCTGGCGCTGGAGCATCTGGGCAAGAAGATGGGCGGCATCCCGGTGGAAGTCGTCTACGAAGACGATGAACAGAAGCCGGAAGTGGGCAAGCAGAAGACCGAAAAGCTGTTGCAGCGCGACAAGGTGGATTTCGTTGCCGGCTATATCTGGTCCAACGTGCTGCTGGCTTCCTACAAGCCGGTGGTGGACAGCAACACCTTCCTGATCAGCGCCAATGCCGGCCCCTCGCAATTGGCTGGCGAGCAATGCAACCCGTATTTCTTCTCGGCCTCCTGGCAGAATGACCAGAACACCATGGCGATGGGCGAATTGCTGAATCAGAAGGGCGCCAAGAAGCTCTATCTGGTGGCGCCCAATTATGCCGCTGGCCAGGATATGGTGAATGGCGTGAAATCCATGTTCAAGGGCGAAGTGGTGGGCCAGGACATGACCAAATGGCCCGACCAGTTGGACTTCTCAGCCGAGATTTCCAAGATCCGCGCCGCCAAGCCCGATGCGGTTTTTGTGTTCTTCCCCAGCCGCTGGGGCGTGCAGTTCTACACCCAGTATGCCCAGGCCGGCCTGAAGAAGGATATCCCGCTTTATTCCGCCTACACGGTGGACGCGGTTACGCTTAAACTGCAGAAGGATCTGGCGCTGGATACCTTCCTCACCCTGTGGTGGGCGCCCGACCTGCCCTATGCCGCCAATCAGAAATTCGTCGCCGACTTCAAGAAGAAGCATGGCCAGACGCCCACCTTCTATGGCGCCCAGAGCTATGATGCGGCCAACCTGATCGCATCGGCGGTGACCGCCACCAAGGGCAACCTGAAGGACAAGAATGCGGTGCGCGCCGCACTGAAGGCGGCCAAGTTCGATTCCGTGCGTGGCCCGATCAAGTTCGGCAACAACCATTTCCCGATCCACAACATCTACCAGCAGGAAGTCTACAAGGTATCTGACAGCGAATACGATATCCGCACCGTCAGCACCGTGTTGAAGGATTTCCAGGATCCCTATGCATCGAAATGCGCGATGAAATAAGCAATATCGACGAAGCGATGTGATACGCCCCGCCGGCCTGGTTCGACCCGATTTGACCGAACCAGACCGGCGGGGTTGCTTTTTCCGCCACTCCGCAAAAAAAGCGCCCGGTTTGATCTCGATCAAAGTGGCCGCGCCCTTAAGCACCATTATGGCCCTGCGTGTTCCTCCCCGGATGCGCAGTGCAATGGTCGCCGTAGCGACCGTAAGTAATGGAGCGCAATATGCCCAAGGGCAAACTTATCGCAGCCGCTGCTGGCGCCTTTCTGCTGCTGGCCGGGATCGCCGCAACCGAAGCCGCAGCACAGCAACAGCAGCAGGGCAAATCCGCCGGCGACATCATGCTGCGCGGTCGCCTGATCGGCGTGATACCGGATGAGGATTCGACCGTCACCGTGATCGGCGGCAAGGTGGATGCCAGCAACACCTGGACCGCCGAAGCCGATGTTTCCTACTTCTTCACCGACAATATCGCCGCCGAGTTGATCGCAGCCACCACCAAGCACAAGATGGCGGTGAATGGCAGCACGGCTGGCAATGTCGGCCTGGGCGATGTGTGGCTGCTGCCGCCTACCCTGACGCTGCAATATCACTTCCAGCCCAAGGCGGCTTTCAGCCCCTATGTCGGCCTCGGCGCCACCTATGCGATCTTCTACAACGAGAAGGTCGGCTCCGGCTTGCGCAGCGTGGATTACGACAATGCCTGGGGCGTGGCCCTGCAGGCCGGTTTCGATTACGCGCTGGGCAACAGCTGGTATCTCAACGCCGATGTGAAGAAGATCTTCCTGAACACCGACGTGACGGTGCGTACCAATGCCGGCGCCACCATCAATGCCGATGTAGACCTCAATCCCTGGGTGATCGGCCTGGGCGTGGGCTACAAGTTCTAAGCTTCTATCTTTCGAAAAGGCTGTCGGCGGTGTCACCCCGCCGCCGGGGGCCCGAAAGCCTCTGCCGCAAGGCAGAGGCTTTTTTTTGGCTCGTTTTTTGGGCAAGCTGAATGCGTTGCAATCAGTCCGGGCCTGCGATTGCAGGAAAATTACTTCAGGCTTAAAATAAATTTTGCAGGGAGAGACTTCGGCAGGGCAATATGCCTTATCCGACCGGGGCGGAGGACAAACGTCGCCCTGCCCGCCGGACGAGACTATCATGGCCGATCTTGGCCACCCTTGCAGGAGAATCGTGACAATGCCTTCAGCCCGCACAGCCCCCGTCACCACCGCCATATCGCGCCGCGTCTCCATGCTGCTGGGCGCCGCCCTGCTGGCCAGCCCGCTGGCTTTGGCCGCCATGGATGCCGCTGCCCAGCCGGCGAAAAAGGTCAAGATCGGTTTCGTCACCACGCTTTCCGGCCCCAATGCCGCCTATGGCCAGGATATGAAGAATGCCGTGGAACTGGCACTCGACCACCTGGGCAGGAAGATGGGCGGCATCCCGGTGGAAGTCGTCTACGAAGACGATGAACAGAAGCCGGAAGTGGGCAAGCAGAAGACCGAAAAGCTGTTGCAGCGCGACAAGGTGGATTTCGTTGCCGGCTATATCTGGTCCAACGTGCTGCTGGCTTCCTACAAGCCGGTGGTGGACAGCAACACCTTCCTGATCAGCGCCAATGCCGGCCCCTCGCAATTGGCTGGCGAGCAATGCAGCCCGTATTTCTTCGCTGCATCCTGGCAGAATGATCAGCCGCATATGGGCGTTGGCGAGTTGCTGAACCAAAAGGGTGCCAAGCGCGCCTATCTGGTGGCGCCCAATTATGCCGCCGGCCAGGATGGCGTGAATGGCGTGAAAACGCTGTTCAAGGGCGAAGTGGTTGGCCAGGACATGACCAAATGGCCCGACCAGCTCGACTTCTCGGCCGAGATTTCCAAGATCCGCGCCGCCAAGCCGGATGGCGTGTATGTGTTCTTCCCGGGCCGCTGGGGCGTGCAGTTCCTCACCCAGTATGCGCAGGCCGGCCTGAAGAAGGATATCCCGCTCTACTCCGCCTTCACGGTAGATGCCGTCACGCTTAAATTGCAGAAGGATGTGGCGCTGGATACCTATCTGGCCATGACCTGGGGCCCCGACCTGCCCTTTGCCGCCAACCAGAAATTCGTGGATGGCTTCAAGAAGAAACATGGCGACACGCCCACCTTCTATGCCTCGCAGAGCTATGATGCCATCAACCTGATCGCATCGGGCGTTGCCGCAACCAAGGGCAACCTCAAGGACAAGGCGGCCATGCGCAAGGCGCTGGAGGCGGCCAAGTTCGATTCGGTGCGTGGTCCGTTCAAGTTCGGCAACAACCACTTCCCGATCAGCAATATCTATCAGCAGGAAGTCTACAAGACCGCCGATGGCGGCTACGACCTGCGCACCATCAACACCGTGCTGACCGCGCATCAGGATCTGCATGCGCCGAAGTGCAAGATGTAACCCTATCGGTGTATGATATCGCGCCCATCACGTAACGAGTCACAGCCCCGATGACCCTGTTGATCTTCGAACAATTCCTCAACGGCCTGCAGATCGGCTTGTTGCTGTTCCTGTTAGCCGCCGGCCTCACGCTGGTGTTCGGAATCATGGATATGGTCAATCTGGCGCATGGCTCGCTCTACATGATGGGCGCGTATTTCGCCGCCGTTTTCGTGCAATGGACCGATAGTTTCGTATTGGGTGCGATCCTGGCGCTGCCGGCCGGCATGCTGCTGGGCGTGGCCACCGAATACGTGGCGCTGCGCAGCCTGTATGCCCGCGACCACCTGGATCAGGTGCTGGCCACCTTCGGCCTGATCCTGTTTTTCAACGAACTGGCGCGGCTGATCTTCGGCGCCGGCGGCATGGCGATCGAACTGCCCGCGCTGCTGGCCGGCCAGATCGAAATTCTGCCCGGCCTGCCCTATCCCACCTATCGCTTCGCCATCATCGCCGCCGGATTGCTTTGCGCCGGCTTCCTGTTTCTGCTGGTGCAGAAAACCCGGCTGGGCATGCTGATCCGCGCCGGCGCTTCCAACCGCGAGATGGTGGGCGCGCTGGGGGTGGATATCAAATTGCTGTTCACCCTGGTATTCGGCCTGGGCTCGGCGCTGGCCGCATTGGCCGGCCTGATGGCTGGCCCGATCTCCACCGTGCAGATCGGCATGGGCGACAACGTGCTGATCCTGTGTTTCGTGGTGATCGTGATCGGCGGCCTGGGTTCGATCCGCGGCGCCTTCGTGGCGGCCGTGCTGGTGGGCGTGCTGGAAACCATGGGCCGCGCCTTCCTGCCCAATATCCTGGGCAGTTTTCTCAATCCATCCGAAGCCGGCACGCTGGCCCAGGCCTTATCATCGATGCTGGTTTATATCCTGATGGCCGGCGTGCTGGTGCTGCGCCCGGCCGGCCTGTTCCCCGCACCCGGTCGCTGAAGCGGAGCATTGCATATGTCGGTTCCGGCTTCGCTCCGTTCCTCCGTATCCACGGCTGTGGCCCTGCTGCTGCTGGCCGCCCTGGCCCTGGTGCCGCTGGCCGCCGAGGTATTCGAAGATCCCTTCCTGCTCACGCTGTTCACCCGCATCGTGATCCTGGCGCTGGCCGCGGTCAGCCTGAACCTGATCCTGGGCTATGGCGGGCTGGTCAGCTTCGGCCATGCCGCCTTTATCGGCGTGGGCGGCTACAGCATCGGCATCCTGGCCAAGCATGGAATGTATGCCGCCTGGATCCAGTGGCCGGTGGCATTGCTGATGTCGGCGTTGTTTTCGCTGTTGATCGGCCTGCTGTCGCTGCGCACGCGCGGCATCTTCTTCATCATGATCACCCTGGCGCTGTCGCAGCTGGTGTATTACCTGGCCAACGGCGCCTATGCCTATGGCGGCGACGATGGCCTCACCATCCTGAAGCGCACCGATTTCGGCGGGCTGATCAATCTCTCGCATCGGCCGAGCTTTTATTACCTGTGCTGGGCGTTGCTGGTGCTCAGCCTCTTCCTCACCCACCGGCTGGTGAATTCGCGGTTCGGCATGGTGCTGCGCGGTGCCAAGAGCAATGATCGCCGCATGGCCGCCATCGGCTTTCCGGTACTGCGCTATCGCCTCACCGCCTTCGTGATTGCCGGCACGGTTTGCGGCCTGGCCGGTGCGTTGCTGGCCACCCATACCGATTTCATCAGCCCGGCGATGATCCACTGGACCCGCTCGGGCGACATGATCGTGATGGTGGTGCTGGGCGGCATGGGCAGCCTGTTCGGGCCGCTGTTCGGCGCCGTAAGCTTCCTGGCGCTGGAGGAAATCCTGTCCAGCTATACCGAATATTGGAAACTGGTATTCGGCCCGCTGCTGGTGCTGGTGGTGCTGTTCGCGCGCGGCGGCATCGATGGTGCGCTGGGCCGTGGCCATGGCGGCATCCTGCTCGGCATCATCGGCGGCTTTTTCCTGCTGCATGGCGTGCATCTGGTTTATGGCGACGACTGGGCGATCCCTGGCGCGCTGCTGCTGGGCTGCGTTGCCCTGGTGGGCCTGGTGCATTGGCTACGGCGACATGCGAAAAGCGGAGACAAGCCATGAGCGGCCAGCCTGTATTGCGCGTGCGCGAATTGGTGAAGCGTTTCGGCGGCCTGCTGGCCACCGATTCCGTTTCGCTGGATATCCTGCCTGGCGAAGTGCATGCCATCATCGGCCCCAACGGCGCCGGCAAAACCACGCTGATCGGCCAGTTGATCGGCGAATTGAAACCCGATGCCGGCAGCGTGGAATTCCTCGGCCGCGACATCACCGCCCTGCCCGTGCATGCGCGCTCGCATCTCGGCCTGGCGCGTTCGTTCCAGATCACGTCGATCTTCCTGGATTTCACCGCGCTGGAGAATGTGGTGCTGGCGGTGCAGGCCCATGATGGGCATTCCTTCCGCTTCTGGCAGAAGGCGATGGACGATGCCGCCCTGCTGCAGCCGGCCCGCGCCGCGCTGGAGCAAGTGGGCCTGGGCCATCGCGCCGATATTCCCGCCAATGCGCTCAGCCATGGCGAACACCGCCAACTGGAACTGGCCATGGCGCTGGCCACCAAACCGCAATTGCTGCTGCTGGACGAACCGATGGCCGGCATGGGCCCGGAGGATTCCGCCCGCATGGTGGAGATGTTGCGTGGCCTGAAAGGCAAGGTTTCGATCCTGCTGATCGAACATGACATGGAAGCGGTGTTCGCCCTCGCCGACCGCATCACCGTGCTGGTTTACGGCCGCGCCATCGCCACCGACACGCCCGACGCGATCCGCCGCAATCCGCAGGTGCGCCAGGCCTATCTGGGCGAGGAGGCCCCAGTAGCATGAATCCCGGTATGAACCGCGCTATAAGCAGCCTTCTGCTGGATGTGAGCGGCATCGACACCTTCTATGGCCGCAGCCAGGTGCTGTTCGGCATGGAATTGCGCGTGAATGCCGGCGAAGTGGTGACGCTGATGGGCCGCAACGGCATGGGCAAGACCACCACGATCCGCTCAATCATGGGCCTCACGCCGGCCGCCACAGGCAGCATCCGCTTCCGCGATGCCGAAATCCGCGGCCTGGCCGCCTATCGCGTGGCCAAGCTGGGCGTAGGCCTGGTGCCTGAGGGGCGCCAGATATTCCCCAATCTTAGCGTGCGGGAAAACCTGGTTGCCACCGCCGCAAATAGGCGCGGCGAAACCGGCGATAATGGCTGGACCTACGAACGCGTGGTGAAGCTTTTCCCCCGCCTGGCAGAACGCGCCGGCAATATGGGCAACCAGCTTTCCGGCGGCGAGCAGCAGATGCTGGCGGTGGGCCGCGCACTGATGACCAATCCGCATCTGCTGATCCTGGATGAAGCCACCGAAGGCCTGGCACCGCTGATCCGCCAGGAAATCTGGAATTGCCTGGAACAATTGAAGCAGGCCGGCCAGTCGATCCTGATCGTGGACAAGAATGTGGATGCCCTCACCAAGCTGGCCGACCGGCATTACGTGATCGAAAAAGGCCGGGTGGTCTGGCAGGGAAATTCCGCCGAACTGGCCGGTTCCGCCGATATCCAGCACCGCTATCTAGGGGTGTAGACGCAGCCTACTGCAATATTCTGTTACCAAAATTATTACAGTTTGCCCCGATTGTGGATTGCAGGACCGGCGAGGCAGCGGGATAAACTGCCGCCATGACAACCCGCCGCCCCCATATCCTGATCGTAGACGACGATCGCGAAATCCGCGCCCTGCTCACCCGCTTCCTGACCGAGCAGGATTTCCGCGTGGGCACCGCCACGGATGGCCCCAGCATGATGGCCGCACTGAAGGCGCATCGCTTCGATGCCATCGTGCTGGATGTTATGTTGCCCGGCGAGGATGGCATGAGCCTGTGCCGCCGCCTGCGCCAGGAACTGGCCATCCCGATCATCATGCTCACCGCCCGCTCGGAAGAAGCCGACCGCATCGTGGGCCTGGAACTCGGCGCCGACGATTACATTGTGAAGCCGTTCAGCCCGCGTGAACTGGTGGCCCGGTTGCGCGCGGTTCTGCGCCGCACCGCCAACGCCATCGACGCCGATCGCACGCGGGCGCAATTCTATGCTTTCGCCGGCTGGACCCTGGATATCGGCAAACGCCTGCTGCGGTCTGCCGACGACAGCATCGTGGCGCTCACCTCGGGTGAATTCGACCTGCTGCTGGCTTTCGTGGAACATTCGGGCCAGACGCTGAGCCGGGAACAATTGCTGGATTTCACCCGGGGCCGCTCGCCCGGGCTGTTCGACCGCAGCATCGATGTGCAGGTGAGCCGCCTGCGCCGCAAAATCGAGCGCGACCCCAACATGCCTGATCTGATCAAGACCGTGCGCAGCGGCGGCTATCTGTTCGCCACCGAGGTGAAGGAACTTACCACGGCATGAAAACGCCGCTGTTTGGCCGGGGCGGCCATCTCGGCTGGCGGCTGGCGCTGATCATCCTGCTCGGGATCGTCAGCACCCAGGTTGCCACCATCATCCTGATCTCGCTGGCCCGGCCCACCGAGTTCCTGCTCTATCGGCAAGACGACATCGTGCGCGAATTGCAGCGGCGCTGGCCCGATCTGCTGCAACAGAAATCCGATGAGCAGAAGGCCGGCGATCTGCTGCTGATCGAGCGGCTGGCCAGGCCCATGCGCCCTTTGCCGCAACCGCAATCCGATGCAGAGCGCGCGCCCGGTTCGCCAGGCGGCATGATGCACCGCGATTTCCAGCGCCGGCTGCGCATCGGTCTGCCGCAATTGAGCGATGCCGATATCGTGATGCGCCCGCCGCCACCGCCGGGCTGGCTTCCGCTGGAGCCGCTGCGCGGCCGGCCGCGCCCCGTGGTGATGGGCCTGGGCGGGCCCGAACCATCGCAAAGCGGCATGCAACCCGGCCTGCCGCCTGGGCCGCCGCCCAATGATCTGATCCCGGCGAATTTCGCCATCGATCTGCGGTTGCCGAATGGCGAATGGGTGGCGGTACGTTCCAAACATGGCGAAGCCACTGGCGGCATGGGGCCGCGTTGGTTGCTGGTTACGGTGTGGCTGCTGGTGATGGCT
>NZ_JAHBYG010000057.1 GCF_019636075.1 Ferrovibrio sp. | reverse complement strand
AATGGCGATTATGTGGGGCCGTCTCCGCTGGGCTCATGGGTGGAAGGGCGCGGCCGGGTGCTGCGGCTTACCCGCAGCATGGCCTTTGCCGATGGCCTGATCACCGCCGATGGCGAACCGGCCATGCGGGTGAGCGGCATCATGAAGATAACGGCGCGTCAGGTGCATGCCCGGCCGCTTTCCTCGATGTTTGGGTGAAGATCTTGGCCACCGACCTTTCGTTGATCCGCAATTTTTCCATCATCGCCCATATCGATCATGGCAAATCCACCTTGGCCGATCGCCTGATCGAGGCCTGCGGCGGGCTGGAAAAGCGCGAGATGACCGAGCAGGTTCTCGACAACATGGATATCGAGAAAGAGCGCGGCATCACCATCAAGGCGCAGACCGTGCGCCTGAGCTACAAGGCCAAGGATGGCAAGACCTATATCCTGAACCTGATGGATACACCCGGCCATGTGGACTTCGCCTACGAGGTGAGCCGTTCGCTGGCGGCCTGCGAAGGCTCGCTGCTGGTGGTGGATGCCAGCCAGGGCGTGGAAGCGCAGACCCTGGCCAATGTGTATCAGGCCATCGATGCCGGCCATGAGATCGTCCCGGTGTTGAACAAGATCGACCTGCCCGCCGCCGATCCCGATCGCGTGAAGGCGCAGATCGAGGATGTGATCGGCTTGGACGCCACCGATGCCGTGCCGATCTCGGCCAAGACCGGCATAGGCATCGACCTGGTGCTGGAAGCCCTGGTGCAGCGCCTGCCGGCGCCCAAGGGCGACCGCGAGGCGCCGCTGAAGGCTTTGCTGGTGGATAGCTGGTACGATGCTTATCTGGGCGTTGTGGTGCTGTTCCGCATCATCGATGGCACCATCCGCAAGGGCATGAAAATCCGCTTCATGTCTTCGGGCGCGGTGCATCCGGTGGAGCGCGTGGGCATCTTCAATCCCAAGCGCGTGCTGGTGGACGAACTCGGCCCCGGCGAGATGGGTTTCTTTACCGCCGCCATCAAGGAAGTGGCCGATACCAGCGTGGGCGACACCATCACCGAGGATAAGCGCCAGACCACCCAGGCATTGCCGGGCTTCAAGCCTTCGGTGCCGGTGGTGTTCTGCGGCCTTTATCCGATTGATGCCGGCGCCTTCACGGAATTGCGCGAGAGCCTGGCCAAGCTGCGGCTGAACGATGCCAGTTTCCATTTCGAGATGGAAAGCTCCGCCGCGCTGGGCTTCGGCTTCCGCTGCGGCTTTCTCGGCCTGCTGCATCTGGAAATCATCCAGGAACGCCTGGAGCGCGAATTCAATCTCGACCTGATCACCACCGCGCCCAGCGTGGTGTATCATGTGCATCTGATCGACGGCACGATGGAGGAGGTGCATAACCCCGCCGACATGCCCGATGTGATGAAGATCGACCATATCGACGAGCCCTGGATCAAGGCCACCATCATGGTGCCCGACGAGCATCTGGGCAGCGTGCTGAAGCTGTGCGAGGAAAAGCGCGGCCGGCAGATCGAGCTGACCTATGCCGGCAACCGCGCCATGGTGGTGTATCGCCTGCCGCTGAATGAAGTGGTGTTCGATTTCTACGATCGGCTGAAATCGGTCAGCCGCGGCTATGCCAGCTTCGATTACCAGATGGATGGCTACGAAACCGGCGATCTGGTGAAGATGACCATCCTGGTGAATGCCGAGAATGTGGATGCGTTGGCCACCATCGTGCATAAGGGCCGCGCCGAAGGCCGGGGCCGCCAGCTTTGCGAACGGCTGAAGGAACTGATTCCGCGCCAGATGTTCAAGATCGCCATCCAGGCGGCCATCGGCGGCCGCATCGTGGCGCGCGAGGATATCTCGGCTTTGCGCAAGGACGTGCTGGCCAAATGCTATGGCGGCGATATCAGCCGCAAGCGCAAGCTGCTGGAGAAGCAAAAAGAAGGCAAGAAGCGCATGCGCCAGGTGGGCAATGTGGAAATCCCGCAGGAAGCCTTCATTGCCGCGCTTAAGATGCCGG
The DNA here is from genome assembly GCF_019636075.1 of Ferrovibrio sp. GTDB lineage: Bacteria > Pseudomonadota > Alphaproteobacteria > Ferrovibrionales > Ferrovibrionaceae > Ferrovibrio. The sequence continues at coordinate 21,168 of NZ_JAHBYG010000057.1, read as the reverse complement.
AACCCTGAAGCCGGAAATCGTATTAAGCCAGGGCCCCGAAGCGCGGGCGGACCTTCTTCGGCGCCCGCTTGCGGAACAGCAGCACCAGCAGCAGGCCGAGCACCAGCAGCAAGGGAGCGGCCGGCAGCGGCAGCAGGTCGTTCACCAGCGTTTCCCGCAGCCAATCGGGCAGATGGGCATTCAGCCGGGCCGGGCCATTGGGATCCAGCCGCAGCCAGAATTCCCCCAGGCTGGCCAGCAGGCCGCCATTGCTGGGGCCGGAATCGCCCTGCAACAGGGCCAGGATATCGCCTCCCAGGGCCACCAGCCCCAACGCGCAAAGCAGCCAACCGAGCCAACGCCCAACCAGCATGGCAATCCCCCGCCTGCAATACCTGTTTCAGCAGCCGATTTCCCGGCCCCGCCAAGGCCTTAGGCCCTGGCCAGGGGCATCTAATCACCCCCGCCCGGCGATTGCAAATCCCTCTGCCGCCGCTATAGTGCCGCCGCGCTGGATGGGTGGCCGAGTGGTCGAAGGCGCACGCCTGGAAAGTGTGTATACGTCAAAAGCGTATCGTGGGTTCGAATCCCACCCCATCCGCCACGCAGTTGCCTGTCAGGGAGCGATAGCTCCAATTGATCAGATAAGGATGTTTATCCTTCGCGTCTGGAAGCTAGGGAAGTAGCCCAAAGCTTCAGCACTTCGGCCCGATAATTCAATATAACAAAGAATTCTGATATCCGCGCTTCGTGAGATTCCCGGGCGTCAGGCAGTAACGCCCTTGCGCAGCAGAAAGCAGCCATAGGGACGGGGATCGCCGACCTGCACGACGCCAAATCCGTCTGAAGCAGCCGCATAGAAGACGGCGCGCTCAAGTCTGGCAAAGGGCAGGCCGGCATGGCCGTGCTTGACGAATATGGCGGCTGCATCGCGCTGAACCTGGGGCTCGTCGCTCGGGTTATGAACTTGCGCCATGACGCGGACGGGGGCCGGCTCGAAAGTGTCGAGCGGGAAAACCGTCAGGATTGCACGCAGGACTTCAGGCAATGCCAGGCCCGGCAATCGGATCAGGCGTCCGGAATGGCTTTTGCGTGCAATGCGCTCGGCCGGGTGATTGGCGTCTACCACGGCGAGATCATCGCCATGGCCCATCGCGGCCAACATCCAGAGCAGATCGGCGCTTAGAATGGGATCGATATGCTTCAGCATGATGGTCGTTTTCCTCGGCGGGACAGATAAAGCGCAGCAGCGTTTCCGCCCATGATCAGCTCCTGATCCGGCGCGGGCAGCGATGCAATGAAGGTGCGGCAGAGCGTGAACCAGTCCTGATAGCGTGCGGCCAGTTCGATCACCGGCCAGTCGCTACCCCAGATCAGCCGCTGCGCTCCGAAGCAGTTCAACAGAAACTGCATTGCCGGCAATAAGTCGTCCGGTCGCCAGCCTTTGCCAAACTCGGTCACCAGGCCGGAAAGTTTGCAGTGAACGTTGGGCAGTTCGGCCAGCGCCTTGATGCCGTCATACCAGCCGGTGAGTGCGCTGCGGTCGCCGGTCAGCACCGGTTTGGCGCCGTGATCGATCACAATCGCCATTGCCGGGTGGTGCGAGGCTACCTGTAACAGCGGCGGCAGATGTATGGGTTTTACCAAGGCGTCAAAAACCAGCCCGTGCCGTGCCATGGCCTTCAGGATGGCCGTATGGCCGGGTCGCAGCAGCCAGGTGCTGTCGGCGATATCCTGCACCATCGGGCGCAAGCCGAGCAGTAACGGATCGGCGGCCAATGCATCCAGTCGCGCCAGCGCATCCGCGGCGTCGAAATCGATCCAGCCAACCACGCCCGCCAGGCTGGGCGTGGTGCGGGCGATATCCAGAAGATAATGGGTTTCCGCTTCGGTGGGGGCTGCCTGCACGGCGATGGTGGCATGGATATCGTGGCGCAGAAGATGTGGGGCGAGATCGTCTGGCCCTACATCACGATAGATCGGGGTTAGCGTCGATGTCAGCCAGCCATAGTCGCCGCGATCCAGACGCCAGTAATGCTGATGCGCATCGATGCGGGCCGTTGTCATGTCGGCGTGTCTCGCACCGGTATCGGCGCGGCGGAATCGAGCAGGCCTTCCTGCTGCAGGTCGCGCCAGAGTTGGCTGGGAATCTGGCGGTTCAGCGCGTCGATATTGCGGCGGACTTCCGCCGCCGTTGTGGCGCCGAGCACCAGGCTGGAAACGGCAGGGTGTGCGAGAGCGAATTGCAGCGCGACCTCGGCCAGTACCGCACCATGCGCGGCACAGATCCGCTCCATGTGGCCAACGCGCTCTAGGATCGCTGGCGGCGCTGGAGCGTAATTGTAGCGGGCGCCAGCCTTCGCTCCGGTGGCAAGGATGCCGGAATTGAATACGCCGCCAAGCATGATGCCAATGCCGCGCTTTTGCGCCATTGGAAGGAAGTTTGCCAATGCAGGCTGTTCCAGCAGGGAGTAGCGGCCGGCCAGCAGCATGGTGTCGAAATCCCCTGCGCTGGCAAAGCGTTCGCTGATCTCCACCTCGTTCACGCCGATACCGATGGCGCGGATCGCACCGCTGCTTCGCAGGGCGTTGAGCGCACGGTAGCAACCGTTCATCGCCTCGGCGAAGCGCCGCTCGATCATGTCTTTGCCATGCGTCCAGACATCGACATCGTGAATCAGCAGGAGGTCGATGCGGTCGAGCCCCAGCCGCAGCAGCGATTGTTCGAAGGATCGCATCGTGCCATCGTAGGAATAGTCGATCACCGCGCCCTGTGGCAGGCCGCCGACATAGCCAGAGCCGTTGCCGCGATCCCTGGTCGGATCCATCCAACGGCCGACCTTGGTGGACAGCACGAAGCTGTCACGCGGCACCTGGCGCAGTGCGATGCCGCAGCGTTGTTCGGCCAGACCGTGACCGTAAAGCGGCGCGACATCAAATAGCGTTATCCCGGCGGCATGAGCAGCGCTGACGGCGCCGATTGCCTCGGCGTCATCCAGCACGGCATAAAGATCGCCGATCGGTGCGGCGCCGAAGCCGATGCTGCTGACGGTTAGGCCGCTGCGGCCGAGCGGACGAGTGGGCAGCGGGTGTGTCATGACCTGAGCCATTCGATCAGCAGGCGGTTCACGGCCTGTGGCGCTTCCAGATTGGCACAATGACCGCAATCGGGCAGGAGATGCAGTTCGGAACCGGAAATGTGGGCGGCAATTTCGCGCGCGCAATCAGGCGGCGTCACCTCATCCTGCAATCCGGCCAATACCAGCGTAGGGCAACGGATGGCGGATAGCGCTGGGCGTGCATCAAAGCGATGAATGACCGCCTGCATTTGGCGTTCCACCGCAGGCAGACCGATTTCCTCAGCCATGGCGACCATCAGCGCGGCATACTGTTTGCGGCATGACATGCTGTGGAAATCCCGCTCCAGTCCGGCCTGTGCCATGGCGGCAATGCCCTGCTGCCGGGCCAAATCCAGGGCTGCGAGGCGTTTTTCAGTGGTGGCGGGCAATTCCGGCCGCGCCGAGGTGGAAAGCAAGGCCAGCCGTTCAACGCGTTGTGGGGCGAGGCGCATGATCGCCAGCGCGACATAGCCGCCCATGGAGCAGCCCGCGAGGGCGAAGCGTTCCGGCGCCGCGGCCAGCACACGATCCGCCATGATCTCGATCCGGTCGGCATCGAGTGCGGCACTTGGCGGCACCGTCGCTGATGCCAGCGGCTGCAGGGCCGCGATCTGGGCTGCCCAAACGCGATGATCGGATTTCAGGCCGGGAAGCAGTATAATGGGTGTCGGCATGACGACTCGGGTCTGTTGGCAGGTGTGGCCAAGAGAAATCTAAACGTTTTGATTATCGGATTGAGAATTTAACTTGGAAGCGAATCAACATTAGATTATCTCCGAATTTATTTGGCGCAATGGATTGCGGCTGGATATCTAAACGTTTAGATTATTTCTCAAAATCCCTCAAGCCCTCCTTGGGAAAATAAATGGCGAATATCCGTGACGTAGCCAAACATGCCGGGGTGTCGATTGCCACCGTTTCCACAGCGTTGAACGGCACTGGCCCGGTTAGCGAAAAGACAGCGCGTCGCATCTGGGATGCGGTGGAGGCGGTCGGTTATGCTCCGAACGGCATCGCCCGCAGCCTTCGCCTGGGCAAAACCAAGTTGATCGGCCTGGTGGTCTCGGAAATCACCAATCCCTTCTTCGGTGCGCTGACGCTGGCCATTGAGAAGGCGGCCCATGCGCAGGGCTATGCAGTGATCGTGTGCAACAGCAACGAAGACGATGCCCGCGAACTGGAACTACTCGATCTGCTGCGGGTGCAGCGCGTGGCCGGCATCTTGGTCGCACCATCGGGACAAGGCGATAAATATCGCGATAGTCTGGCACGCAATGCCGGTGCGCCGTTGATCACCATCGATCGTCATGTCGAGGGATTGAAGCGTGATTTCGTCGGTCTCGACAACCGTGCCGCCGGCCGCATGATCACCGAGTATATTTTGCGGCTCGGCCATCGCCGTATCGCTTTCATCGGCGGCCGCACCGGTGTTTCCACGAGCGATCATCGCTATGAAGGCTATTGTCAGGCATTGGCCAGTGCCGGGTTGCAGCCCGACCCTGCACTTTGCCTACGCGCCGATTTCCGCAGCGAAACAGCATATACGGTGGCACAGCCTTTGCTGGCCATGACCGACCGACCGACCGCCATCGTCGCCGCAAACAATGTGATGGCTCTCGGCGCATTGCAGGCCATCGGTGATCTCGGTTTCCGTTGCCCGCAGGATATCTCGGTTGCCGGCATCGACGATTTTCCCTGGAGCACGGCTTTGCGACCGCGGCTGACTACGGTGGCGCAGCCGATCGAAGAAATCGGCCGGGCCGCCGTGGAGATGCTGCTTGAACATATTTCCGGCGAAGCAGCCGCGCCAGAAGCTGCACCAGAAGCCGCACGCAGCAGAATCTTTCTGCCTACCCTGATTGCTCGGGATTCTTGCGCAGCCCTGACGTAAGTGCGAATGGACCAGATCCAATGAAGACGCCTCGCTCGGCAATTCCACGCATAGTCCGCCTCCATCCCGAAGATGCAATCCTGATTGCCATCGACGCTTTGCCGGCTGGTTTCACGGCCGATGGGATTGCGGCCGCCCAGCAAATCCCGCGCGGCCACAAGATGGCCCTGCGGCCGATTTCCGCCGGTGAGCCGATACGCAAATTCGGACAGCCGATCGGCATCGCCGCCAAGCCGATTGCGGCCGGCGAATGGGTGCACGATCACAACTGCATCTTCGAGCATCAGGAACTGGAGGCGCAGGTCGGCACGGCGGCTGTCAGTGTCAGTGCCAGTGCCGGTGCCGGTGCCGGTGCCGGTGCCAGTGCCAGTGCCCGGCCATTGGGCAGCAATGCGCCTGCGATGTTCCAGGGCTATCGCCGCGGCAATGGCAGTGCCGGCACACGCAACTATGTCGGCGTGCTCACGTCGGTGAACTGCTCGGCCACCGTGGCACGCTATATCGCAGAAGAGGCGCACCGTAGCGGTCTCGTCGATAAATTCCCTGGCGTAGATGGCATAGTGCCGATCATGCACAGCACGGGCTGCGGGATGGCGGGCTCTGGCGGTGGCTATGATATTCTCGACCGTTGCCTCTGGGGTTATGCCGCCAATCCCAATATGGGTGGCGTGCTGATGGTTGGTCTGGGTTGCGAAGTGCTGCAGATCGAACGCTTCAAGAAGGAACGGAGCCTGGGCGACAGCGAAACCTTCCGCAGTTTCACCATTCAGGGCGAGGGCGGCACCAAGAAGGCCGTCGATACCGGGCTTGCCGCGCTGGAGGCAATGCTGCCGCTGGTGGCTGCCGCGAAGCGTGAGCCGATCCCGGCCTCCGAGCTAACCGTCGGCCTGCAATGCGGCGGTTCGGATGGCTATTCCGGCATCACCGCCAATCCGGCGCTGGGCGCGGCCGTCGATCTGCTGGTGCAGCAGGGCGGCACGGCGATCCTGAGCGAAACGCCGGAAATCTACGGCGCCGAACATCTTCTCATTCGCCGCATGCAGGATCCGGCCGTAGCCGGGGATCTGCTCGATGTCATCCGCTGGTGGGAAAGTTATGTCGGGCAACATGGCGGCAGCATGAACAACAACCCTTCGCCCGGAAACAAGGCCGGAGGTATTTCCACCATCCTGGAGAAGTCGCTCGGTGCGGCGATGAAGGGCGGCACCACAGGCGTTACGGCGGTTTATCGTTATGCTCAGCAGGTGAAACGCAAGGGCCTCGTTTTCATGGATACACCTGGCTTCGATCCGGTTTCCGCCACCGGCCAGGTTGCCGGCGGCGCCAACCTGATCTGTTTCACGACCGGGCGCGGCTCGGCTTATGGCTGCAAGCCTACGCCGTCGCTGAAGCTTTCCACCACCACAGACCTCTATCGCCGCATGGAAGACGATATGGATATCAATTGCGGCGATATTCTCGATGGTATCAGCATTGCCGACAAGGGTAAGGAAATCTTCGAGAGCATGCTGCGGACTGCCTCAGGCGAACGCACCAAGTCGGAAAAACTCGGCTATGGCGACGCCGAATTCGTGCCCTGGCAGATCGGCGCGGTGATGTAAGCCAATAAAAAGCCGGGAAGAACATCACACTATAGGGATATGACGCATGCTTTCCGTTTCGACCACTCTGCCCAAGGATGGCGCTAAGGCCGCATTGGCCGGTCGCCTCTGGCTGCCCGATGTCGGTGGTCCGGCGGTGATTCGTATTGACGGTGACCAAGTCACCGATATCACGGCGGCTTTTCCGCTGATGCGCGACCTTTGCGAAACCGTGAATCCGGCTGCCGCCCTGCATTCTGCCCGTGGCGTATCGCTCGGTTCGCTTGCCGATATCCTGGAGGCATCGGCCAAGGCGAAAAACGATCCGGCAGTGATGCATCTGCTGGCGCCTGTTGATTTACAAGCGGTGAAAGCTTGCGGCGTCACCTTCGTGGTGTCGCTGATGGAGCGTGTGATCGAGGAGCAGGCGCGCGGCAATCCGCAGGCGGCTGCCGATATCCGCCGCGAAATCCAAGGCGCTATCGGCTCCGATCTGGCCGGACTCAAGCCCGGCTCGGACCAAGCCATGGCATTGAAGAACCTGCTGATCGAGAAGAAGTTGTGGTCGCAGTATCTTGAAGTTGGGATCGGGCCGGATGCCGAGGTTTTCACCAAGGCGCCGATACTATCCTCCGTCGGCCATGGCGGCGAAGCCGGCCTGCATCCGAAATCGACCTGGAACAACCCCGAGCCAGAGGTGGTGCTCATCGTGACTTCGAAGGGCAGCGTGGTTGGCGCAGCTCTCGGCAACGATGTCAATCTGCGCGATGTTGAAGGCCGCTCGGCGCTGCTGCTTGGCAAGGCCAAGGACAACAATGCCAGCAGCGCGATCGGGCCATTCATTCGCTTTTTTGATGCGGATTTCAATATCGACAGCGTTCGCCGCATGACCGTTTCGTTGGACATCAAGGGCGCGGATGGCTTCCACCTGCAAGGCAAGTCGGACATGGCGCAGATCGGGCGAGATCCGCTCGATCTGGTGGCGCAGACGATCAATGCCAATCACCAGTATCCCGATGGCTTCGCGCTGTTCCTCGGCACGATGTTTGCGCCGAGCCAGGACCGCGATGCGCCTGGCGGCGGCTTCACCCACAAGCTGGGCGATGTGGTCACTATTTCTGCGCCGGAACTCGGCGCGCTGACCAATGTGATGACGACATCGGATAAAGCCGCGCCCTGGCGTTTCGGTCTGCGCGACCTGATGACCAACCTGGCGCGCCGTCAGCTCCTCTGATAACGACAGGCGCGGGCGTTCAGATATGAACGCCCGACCAGCTCGGCGCGGCGATGCGCTGCACGGTCGACCACAGGCCGATTTCCTTACGGCCACCGCCGCCGATACCGGCGCCCCAGGCATGCACGTTGTTGGATTCCAGCAGGCAGATGCCCTCTGCGCCGCCGCGGCGCGCGCCATCGGCCAGGGCTTCCAGATGCAGGGCGGCCTCATGCGCTGGCCTTGCGTGCATGTCGAAGACGAAAATGCCGATTGCCAGCGTGCCTTTGCCGTCCATGCGTTCGCGCGCATCCAGCGCTTCCCGCCAAACCCGGGGGGCATCGATGTCGAACAGATCCCAGTTATCCATGAACAGGATCACATCGTCGACGATGCCCTGGCGCGCCCAGTCGGCCCAGTCGACAAAGGAACCGCGACGCGAGTCGGTGGGATAGCGCTCGGCTTCCCACCATGGCATCGGCAGCGCCATGGATTTCAACGACCGTACCCGCACGCTCAGCTTCTTGCCGGCGGCATGCACCATATTCGAAGCTTCGCGCATGAACTCGGTTACCTGAGCGACGCGAAAATCCACCCAGGCCGGATCGTCGTTGCGCAACGCGATCGGATCCTTGCCGTATTTCTGGCGGAAAGCGTCGCGCATCGGCGGTTCGTATCCGAAGATCGAGGTACCGGAGGGGTCGACCTCCACGCTCGGCAGATGGCGGAATTCCCATTCCTGCGTTTCACGATAGAAATCCAGCATCACGAAGGCCGGATCATAGGCCAGTTGCTCGGCCAGCATTGCCAGCTTGTGCCTGCGCACCTCGGGGTGAGCGAAACTGAGCTTGCTGCGGCGCTTGCGGCCTTCGCGCGTTTCCGACCAGCAGGCCGGATTCTCGCGTGCCAGTCGTGAGACATCTAACTGGAAATGCGATTCCTCGAACAGGGGATACCAGGAACCGATTTGCATGCCGAGCTGCCGGCCGACATCGATGGCATCACGCAGCGGATCCCATTGGCGAAGGTCGTAGCTGCGGCGTGCGGAGCCTTCATTGCCTGGACGGTCGATGCCGGTGCCGCCTTCACTGCCCCAGTAAACATCTTCCAGCTTGGAGTGATATTGAGCGCGGGCACCGAACATGGTGCGCCAGGGTGCGCGCACCACGCCGGCATGCTTCATCTGGTCGAGGATGCGTTCCACCGATGGGCGGCCCCAGCTGCCCCAGGAATTAAACCAGTCGCCATGGCTGACCGTGACATCGACACGCATTGCTTGATCCTCGTTTTAGCCTTTGACGGCGCCGGCAGTAATGCCCTGTACGAACCAGCGCTGGATGACGGTGAAAAGCAGCAGCACCGGCAACGCGGTCAGCGCACCCAGAACCATGATTTCCCCCCAGGGGGCATGGGCGGAATTCGACATTTCCCCGAGCGCAATCGGCACAGTCTTCATCTCGCCGCGCGTCATGATCGCGCTGGAGAACAGGTATTCGCTCCAGGAGATGATGAAGGCGAGGATGCCGACCGACAACACGCCGGGTGCGGCCAACGGTAGAATGATCAGGCGATAGATTTGCCAACTGGTGGCGCCGTCTACCAGCGCGGCCTCATCCAGTTCGGCGGGGATGCCGCGGAAGAAGGATTGCATCAGCCAGAGGCAGAAGGGCAGGGTGAGCACCGTATGTGCAAGGATGCCGCCGGGATAGGTATTCGACAGGCCAAGGCTATCGAGCGCGACATAGAGAGGCAGGAAAATCATGATCGGCGGAATGATATAAACGAAAAGCACGCCGAGCGTGATGGCCTCTCGGCCCCAGAATTTGAAGCGCGTGAGGCCATAAGCCGCCAGCGAACCGAGGAACATATTCATCAGTGCCGTGCCGAAAGCGACGATGCTGCTGTTGACGAACCAGCGCCAGGCTTCGGTCGTCTCGAATACTTCGCGGAACCAGTAGAGGCTGGGGGTAGTGAACAGTTTCGGCGGCACGACCAGCAGATCGCTGGGGGCACGCAGGGCGGATACCGCCATCCACAGTAGCGGGAAACCGGCAGCCAGCAGGATAAGAGCGCACCACAGCGCGAACAGAACATGCAGGGCGCGGGGATTATGCAGGAATCTCATCATGCCATCCTCAATGAGTGGTCAGGCTGGCGCGGATGGCGCGGCGGAAGATGAAGATCACCGCGCCGATGGCGGCGCCCAGCATCAGCGCCAGTACCGCGGCACGGCCAGGGCGGAAGAAGCCCATCGCCTCTTCATAGATCCAGATCGGCCATACATATGTGCTGCCGGCCGGCCCGCCGCCGGTCAACAGCCAGGGCAGATCGAAAGAGGTGGCAGTCCAGATGCCGCGCAGAACGACCAGCGCGATCGTAGCGGTGCTCAGCGAGGGCAGAGTGATATAGCGGAATTTCTGCCAGGCATTGGCACCATCGAGGCTGGCGGCCTCGTAAAGCGAACTGTCGATCTGCTGCAATGCGGCCCAGTAGATCAGCATGGCGAACGGGAAACCGTGCCAGACATTCGCCATTACCACCAGCCAGATCGCGGCATCGGCAGAGCCGAGCGGTGAGGTGTTGGCAGGAAACAGGCTCAGGCTCTGCAGCCAGAAGGTCAGGATACCGGTGCCATCGCTGAACATCCATCGCCAGATCAGCGCCAGCGAAATCGCCGGCACGGCATAGGGCAACAGCAACAGGCTACGGAACAGACGACCGCCGCGCTGCAATTGGTTGATTGTGAGAGCCGCGGCAAGTCCGAGCGCCAGCTGGCCGACCAAAGAACCGAATGTCCATAGCAGGGTGATGCCGGAAATACCGGCTATCTTGCCGCTTTCGAAAACCTTGGTGTAGTTGGCTAGGCCGACATAGCGGCCTTTCTCGCCGATCAGCGACGCGTCGTAGAAGCTATACTGGATGGATTGCACCAACGGGACCAGCAGGAAGCCGGCCAGCAACAGCAGCACAGGAAGGACCAGAAGCCAGCCGGTAATCGCCGAGCGAGTGGCAAAACCGAGTTTCCGATCGCGGGCAGGACGTGCTTCGGCCTGGGGTTGCGGGCTGGAGGGAGTGGTCATGAAGGGAGCTCGGTGCAGAATAGAAAAATGTGCGGAATGAAAATCTGCGATGGGCAGCAGGCTTGCCTGGCCCGGGCTCGTCGTGAGTCCGGGCCAGGCCGAAGCCGCTTTGCGTGGTTTACTGACGCTGCTCGAAGGATTGTTTCATGAAAATGTCGAGCTCGTCGATGGCCTGCTGGGCTGTCTGCCTGCCGAGTGCAACCTTCTGCATGCTCTCGTTGATCACGCTGGTACTCTCCATGATTGAGGAGACCGGGTTGAGGCCTGCCTCCAGGCCGTAACGATGCCAGTTGGCAATCACGTCGCGGCGGATCGTTTCGACCTCGGGCGCGAAGCGCTTGATGATCGGGTCCGACTTGAAGGCTTCCGTTTCATAGGCGCTGTTGATCGCAGGCAATGCAAAGATAGCGCGACTGTTGGAGCGCTTCGCAACTTCGGCGGGCTGCATCAAGCAACCGACCAGCTTCTTCGAGGCCGCCACCTCATTGGCCGGTCCGGCGCCGATCATGTGGAAGAAGCCGCCTCCGAGGCTGGCCTTGGCCGGACCATCGCGGCCCGGCAGTGGGAAGACGCCCAGCTTGTCCAGCATCTCTGGGCGCTGCTGCTCGACGAATTTCACCACGCCGCCCCATTCGGCGCCCGCAGCGATCTGGCCGTTCATCAACGCGCTGCGAATCTCGATCAGCGTCCAGTCGATGCTGGCCGGAGGCGAGTAGCGCTTGTGCATCTGCATCATATAGTCGAGCGCGGCGGTGGCTTCGGCCTTTTTCGCGCCGAAAGCATACGCGCCGGTTTTGGGATCGGCCACGGTGATGCCCTGGGCATAGAGCGCATCGAACAGCGATTGCTGCGCGGCAAAGAACTTGGCGCCCCACGGCACGGCGAAGCCGAATTGGTCGGGTTTGCCATCGCCATCCTTGTCTTTGGTCAGCTTCTCTGCCATCGCCTGCAATTCGGCCCAGTTGGCAGGCATCTTCTGGATGCCGGCCTCGGCGAACAGATCCTTGCGATACCACACCGCATGATGTAGCGCCCAATCCGGCACTGCCCAAGTTTTGCCTTCGGCTTTTACGGTATTCAGGAAAGCCGGGATGAAGTCGGCGCGGCCATGGGCGTCGATCACGTCATCAACCGGGGCCAGGCTCTTGCGGCTCTGCAGAAAGGCGACGACGCTTTCTACCGTGTTGATCACGTTCGGCGGTTTGCGGTCCCGCAGGGCCGCCGCGATCCGCGGATACATCACATCCAGGCCCACGCTTTCCGGACGCACGCTGACGCCTGGCTGCTGGGCGGCGCAGACCTCGATCTGCTGCTTCAGGATAGTTTCATGCGCCGGCGTGCTGGATTGGTACCAGAAGCTGAGTTGCTGGGCTTGTGCGGCCGGTGCCGACAGCCCGAGCAAGGTTGCCCCCGTGGCGGCTATTGCCACGCGCAGAATCCCATTGCTCAATCGGAAATGCTCGGTCATTGGTTTCCCTCCCATGGGACCAAAACGTTTTGATATATGACTGACACAAGCCTGCCTGAATCAGGCAGTTTGCGAAAAAAACATGAGGTATACGCTGGCTATTGTCAATCGAAACGTTTCGATATAATCATCCCGCAAGGTTAAAAACTACCAGGAGGAGCCCGTGGCATCGGTCAGCATCCGTAATCTGCGCAAAAGCCTGGGCCGTCAGCAGATTCTGCACGATATCTCGCTGGAGATTGAGGATGGCACCTTCGTCGTGTTGGTTGGCCCTTCCGGCTGCGGGAAGTCTACATTGCTGCGCATGATTGCCGGCCTGGAAGAGACCCGCGAGGGCGAAATCCATATCGGCGCACGGTTGGTCAATGCCGTGCCCCCCAAAGAGCGCGATATCGCAATGGTATTCCAGAGCTATGCGCTCTACCCGCATATGACTGTGCGCGAAAACATGGGATTCTCGCTCAAATTGGCGGGGGCCAGGGCCGATGCGGTGCAAACCGCAGTGAAACGCGCTGCGGATATCCTGGGGCTCGAAACGCTGCTTGATCGCCGGCCGCGCGAGCTTTCCGGCGGCCAGCGGCAACGCGTGGCGATGGGGCGCGCGATCGTCCGTGATCCGGAGGCATTCCTATTCGACGAACCGTTGTCGAATCTGGACGCGAAGCTGCGGGTAAAGATGCGCACCGAGATCAAATCGCTGCACCAGCGTCTCAAGACGACCATGGTCTACGTCACGCATGACCAAATCGAGGCCATGACACTGGCGGACAAGATCGTTGTCATGCGGGAAGGTCGCATCGAACAGACCGGGGCGCCACTGACTTTGTACGATCAGCCGGCTAACATGTTCGTTGCGAGCTTTATAGGGTCTCCTGCGATGAACTTCATCAACGGAAAGGTTGCTATAGAAAACGACGCCTTGATGCTTGTTACCGCTGCGGGGGACAATCTGAGGCTTTCCGATACGGCCGTGCAGCGTGGGGAAATAGGCCGGCCGATTATCGCGGGCGTGAGGCCCGAGCATCTTCGGATTGCAGAGGGCGGAGGGCTTCAGACTTCGGTTTCGGTCGTCGAGCCGACGGGCTCAGATACACTGCTTCAATGCCACAGCGGCGATCAGGACCTGCTTGTATCCGTAAATGAAAGAATCGGTTGCAAACCGGGCGAGAGGATATCGTTGACAGCAGATCCTGCCAAAATACACCTCTTCGATCCGCAGACCGAACGCCGCATCGCATAACGGGCCGTTGCTGTGCTCGTCTAAAAGCTATCAGCTCTTAACGCGGTATTGCCCAAAACCCCAGTTAAACTGGAGGCAGCAGCTCATATGCTTCGGCGTTACTTCTTGATTAGCTTTTCCATCGCCTGTATCGCGGTTGCATAGCCTTCCGGGCCGAGGCCTGCAATGACGGCCGTTGCAATCTTCGAGACGAAAGAATGGTGATAATAGGCTTCGCGTCGATGAATGTTTGAGATGTGCAGCTCAATGATAGGGCTGGGAAACATCTTCAAGGCATCCAAGATCGCTATTGAAGTAAACGTGAAAGCGGCAGGATTTATAATAATGCCGGCCGCGCCATCATCGATGGCTTCATGAATCCAGTTTATGATTTCCCCTTCAATATTCGACTGATGAAACCGCACCGGCCGTTTGCCGGCGGCTTCGCGGCACATGGCTTCCACTTCGGCCAGTGTGGTGTAGCCGTAAATCTCGGGTTCGCGCTTTCCCAGGCGGTTCAGATTGGGTCCGTTGAGGATAAAAATAGGCTTCATAACTTCTCCTTATTATCCTTGATAGCCGAGAAGACGCGGCAACCACAGGACCAGATCTGGAAACAAGGTGATCAATGCGAGCGATGCAATCATCGCCCAGAGGAACGGCATTACATCCCGTACGATGTCGCGGATCGGAACCTCGGCTATGCGGGTCATCACGAAGAGCAGCAGGCCGTATGGCGGAGTGATCAGGCCCAACATGATGTTGACGACAACCACGATGCCGAAATGCACCATGTCGATCCCGAGTGCTTTGGCTGTGGGGAGAAGAACCGGCACCACCACGAGCAGTATCGTGGTGCCTTCCAGCAAGCAGCCGAGTAGCAGCAGCAGGATGTTGACCATGATCAGGAAGCCAAGGGGCGACAGATCCCAGGCTTGCAGCAAAACTTTGATGGATTCAGGAATATTCTCCACCGTGACGACATAGTTGAAGACCAGTGCGCCTGCGATCAGCATGCCAATCGATGCAGAGGTGCGGGCACTTGCCAGAACGGAAGTATAGAAATCGCGGAAACTTACGCTGCGATATAGCAAGACTGAGATTATCAGGGCATAGGCGGCGGCGACCGCGGCCGCTTCCGTGGGCGTGGTTGCGCCGCTATAGATTCCGCCCAGCAATACGATTGGCATCATGAGCGTGGGCAGGGCCCGCCATGTGATGCCGGGAATCTCGCGCAACGGGGTTGGTTTTTCGAAAGGGAAATTTTCCCGCTTGGCAGCCCAGGCAACAATCAGCATCTGCGCGCCCGCCATCAGCAAGCCAGGAATGACGCCGCCCAGAAACAAGTAGCCGATCGAAGCATCCGAAACCAATGCAAAGAGGATAACTGGGATCGATGGCGGAATGATGGGGCCGATAACGGCGGTTGCGGCAGTGAGCGCGGCTGCGTAGCTGGCGCGGTATTTCCCGTCAGCAGTCATCATGATCTGCATCATCTTGCCGGTGCCGGCCGCATCTGCGATGGCAGAGCCGGACATGCCGGCAAAAATGATGCTTTGCAGAACGTTCACTTGTGCCAGACCGCCGCGGAAACGGCCGACGATAGCGTTGCAGAAGCGCAGCAGGCGCTCGGTCATCGAGCCGATATTCATCAATTCTGCGGCAAGAATGAACAATGGCACGGCCAGGATGATGTAATTGGTATACATCCCGTTCAGCAATTGCTCGGCCACCGTGCCCATATCGAGGCCGGCAAGCCAGAGATAGACGATGGATCCGGCGATCATGGCGTGGCCAATCGGCAGGCCTAGAAACGCCAGAATCGTCATTGCAACGATGGAAATCGAGAAAGGGCTTGCGAGGGTCATACGCCGGATGCCGCCTTGGTTGGGTCAAGCGCCTGAGGAGCTTTGCCTTTCAGCGCCTGCCAGCAGAGCCAGATATATCGGACCAGTACGGCCAAAACGAAGATAACGTAAATGGAGAACAACCAGTCGAAGCGGATTTTCAAATACGCGCTCTTCTCAACCTTCATGAAGGCGACATAATCGGCGACAGCCGGCAAGGAGGCGCCATACAGCAGCAAGAGAGCGCCGCCGGTGAGCAGCATCATGGCGCGACGCATGCCAGGCCCGGCTGCGGCATAGATCAGATCGAAGCGGATTTCTTCTTCTTCGCGCAGCACGAAAGCGGCGCCCCACAATACCAGCCAAAGCCATAGAATCGAGCTGATTTCATTGGTCCAGCCGATCGGTAGATTCAGCAAATACCGGAAGATGATTTGCAGGATAAAGGCGAAGAACATGATCGCCAGCATCGCAGCCAGAACATTCTCGGCTCTTCGGTATAGCCATCCAGCTAAGCTGTTCATTCCGCACCGTGCTGCACGGGTGTCTCCGCAAAGTCAGTCTGTCGTTAATTTTCTGCGGGGGCCCAATTCATGGGCCCCCGCAGAGGGATCAAAGCGCGTTGATCTTGTCGATCATGCCCGCCGGCCAGTCCTTTGCGAGGCTGGACGCCAGATATTTCGCCTGGGCATGCTTGCGGAAAGCCGCTTGATCCGGCTCATAGATATTCAGGCCTTTGGCTTTGAAGAAATCGAGCAATTCCTTCTCGCGGTCCTGATGTTTCTTGGTCGAGAAATCGATTGCAGCATCCGCGGCGGCCTGGAAGCGCTTCTGCCCATCGGCCGACATGCCCTTCCATACTTTGCTCGAGACGGTAAGCAAATCGAAGCCGACGAGATGCGAGGTCAACACGATTTGCGACATCACTTCATAGAATTTCATATTCTCGACATTGGGCAGTGGGTTGTCCTGCCCATCGATCGCGCCGGTTTGCAGGCCGGTGTAAACCTCGGCATAGGCCATCGGCGTGGGATTTGCGCCAAGGGCTTCGCCCAGGAATTGCCAGGCCTCGCCCGGCGGCATGCGCAGCTTGATGCCGGTCAAATCCGCCGGCGTGGAGATTTTCTTGTTCGGCTTGAGGCCGACCTGGCGCGAACCGAAGTAGGTGGGACCAAGGATATGGATGCCTAGCTGCTCGTCTGCCATCTTCTTCATTTCCGCACCTGCCGGGCTGGCGAAGAACTTCGCCAGATGATTGGCATCGCGGAAAAGATAAGCGGCGGTGAGCAAGGACCAGGCGGGAATCTGCTTGGAAATATCCTGCGGGGCGATGTTGCCCATTTCCAGATTGCTGCGCTGGATGGCTACCAGTTCCGTGCCCTGTTTGAACAGGTTGCCGCCGTAATAGCCCTCGAAAACGAAGTCATTGCCGATGCCCTCGGCGAATTTCTTCATCATCTCGGCGCGGATATCCTGCTCCGAGAAAACGGCCGAGAAGCGCAGCTTCGGCTTGGTTTGCGCGAAGGCATCACGGCCAAGGCCGGATAGTGGAGCCATTGCCGCTGCGGCTGCCAGGCCGGTTCCGGCCATGAAGCGCCGGCGTGTCGTTTGCTTGTTCATTCTAGTTTCCTCCCGTTGCATATATAATTGCAGGTTCTTGGTTACTGTAATCCTTTCACAGCCTCATGCGGCCATGGCGAAATGGCTGGCCATTGCCGCCATGTTCGATTGATGGCCGGTAAATAATTCAAACGCGCGTACAGCCTGGCCAATTGCCATGCCAGTGCCGGATAGCGTGCGGCAGCCCAAGCCGCGTGCGGCACGCAGCAATTCGGTCTCTTCCGGGAAATAGATGATTTCCGCCACCCAGTGATTGCTGCGCAACAATGCAGCAGGAAATGGGGTGCCCGGGTATTTACCCATTCCCACCGGCGTTGCATTGACTATGCCGTCAGCTAGGCCGAGCCGTTCGGGCATCGCGCTTGCGGCTTGTACGCGACCGCCCCAAGCATGCTGCATATGGGCTGCAAGGGCCAGGGCACGATTGAAATCGCTGTCGACAAGCGTCAGATTCTCCACACCCAGTTGCATAAGCGCGTAAGCCACGGCGGCACCGGCGCCTCCCGCGCCGAATTGCACGACATTGCGCATTACAGCGCCGGCCAAGCCGGCGCGGAAGCTCTCTGCAAAACCCCAGCAATCGGTATTGTAGCCTGTCAACCTTATCTCGCCGGTTGCTGCCAGGCGCTCGTAAACCACTGTATTGACAGCGCCGATGGCGGCCGCTTCATCAGACAATGCGTTCAGTAAAGGCAGAACCTGCTGTTTAAACGGATGCGTGACATTAAAACCCTGAAAGCCGAGGGTGGCGCCGGCCGACAGGAGATCCGGCAAGGCCGCGTCACCCAGTTCAAGTTGATCAAAATCTACCAGAAAATAAGCATAATCCATGCCCAGGCGCGCCGCTTCGCGCTCATGCATTTTCGGCGTGCGGGATTGTTGGATGCCGCGACCGATCAAACCAACACAAAGCGCCTGGCTAGCCAATGGATCGGTGCGCGCAGCCATTACGGCGCGCAATTTTTCGACGCATATGGCGTGCGGTTCCGGCACGTTTCCTCCTGCGAGGGCGGTTCCCCCGTTTTCTTGCTGGTAGAATGTACGAAATAGTTAGTATAGTCAAATGCTGAAATTGCTCTTCAGCCAAATCGTTTAAAAACAGCTGGAAATCTGCCGGCCTGGCTGTGCTGGCTATTTGAAAAGATATCAAGCGAGGGCAGTATGCACGAAACGTTATCTTTCGTGGATTGGGGCAAAGCAATGGCATCGGCGAAGAAAGGCGGACCCAAATCCAAGTTTGAGTCGAAAAAGCCTCTGCAAATGAGCGTTACGACTAAAGCCGAAACGCGCCATGCCGGTGCGAAGGCACGCAGACCGGAAGCCACTAAGCAGGATATCATCGATGTGGCCGGCCGGGAGTTCGCCCAGAATGGTTTATCGGGCGCGCGGGTGGATGAGATCGCGGCCAAGACCGGCTCCAGCAAACGGATGATTTATTATTATTTTGGGGACAAAGATGGCCTCTATCTGGCCGTACTGGAAGAAGCCTACCGAAAAGTCCGCACGACAGAAGCGCAACTGGATCTGGAGCATTTGAAGCCTGTCGATGCGCTCCGCAAGCTGGTAGAGTTTACCTTCGATCATCATACTTCCAATGAGCCTTTTATCCGGCTTGTAATGATCGAGAATATCCATCATGGCGAATATCTGGCGCGTTCAAAGACGATTCAAGAACTCAATGTTTCGGCAATCGGCGAATTGGAGCGTATTTATCAGCGAGGCCTGCAGGATGGCATATTCCGCAAGGGGCTGAATGCCATTGAACTGCACTGGCAGATAAGTGCTTTGTGTTTTTTCGGCGTATCCAATCGCGCCACGTTTTCGCAGATTTTCCGTGTCGATCTTTCTTCCAAAAAGGCGTTGGCTCATTTGCGTATGCAGGTGGTCGATATGGTCATGCGGAATGTGCTGAAAAACCCGGGTTGAAACACGCGACAGGCGGGGCCTAAACAAGCGACAGGCCGGGCTTAAACAAGCGACAGAAATATGTGGTTGGCCGCGAAGATCATTCGCTGCAGATTATGTACGAACCAGTTCGCTCATATACAGAAACGCCAGGGAGGCTCCGATCATGGAAAATCCATCCGTACAAAACGCACCCGCACAAAACCCGCAACCATCGGCGACGACAATGCGCAGTTCGATTGCCACCGTTTCCATCAGCGGCACTCTGGTGGAGAAGTTGCACGCAATCGCTGCGGCGGGGTTCGATGGCGTGGAAATTTTTGAAAACGACTTTCTTGCCTTCGATGGCTCGCCCCACGAGGTGGGGCGGATGGTACGGGATGCTGGTTTGGCCATCACGCTGTTCCAGCCTTTCCGTGATTTCGAAGGCATGCCGGAGCCTCAGCGGAGCCGTACATTTGATCGCGCCGAACGCAAGTTCGATGTGATGCAGGAACTGGGCGCGGATCTGATGCTGGTTTGCTCCAATGTCTCGCCGCTGGCCCTGGGCGGCATCGACCGTGCGGCTGAGGATTTCCATGAACTTGGCGAACGCGCAGCAAAACGCGGTTTGCGGGTGGGGTATGAAGCGCTGGCATGGGGGCGCCATATCAGCGATCATCGCGATGCCTGGGAGATCGTTCGCCGCGCCAATCATCCCAATGTCGGCCTTATCCTCGATTCCTTCCACACTTTGGCGCGCCGGATCGATGTCAATTCAATCCGCGCCATTCCAAAGGATAAGATATTCATCGTGCAATTGGCCGATGCACCGTTGATCAATATGGATCTGCTGCATTGGAGCCGACATTACCGCAATATGCCGGGCCAAGGCGATTTGCCGGTGCAGGATTTCATGCGGGCCGTTGCGGCCACGGGTTATGACGGAGTTCTGTCGCTGGAAATTTTCAATGATCAATTCCGCGGAGGCTCCCCTAAGGCCGTGGCGGTGGACGGCAAGCGGTCGCTGGTCTACCTGATGGACAGGGTGCGCCGGGAAGAGCCCGGCACGCGTATTGCGGTGCCGAGTATTCCGGACCGTATCCGTGTGGAGGGGGTGGAGTTCATCGAATTCACTGCCAATGAGCAGGAAGCCTCCGATTTGTCTGCCCTGTTCCGTACCTTCGGATTCCGCAAAGCGGCCCAGCATAAATCCAAGGATGTCACGCTTTGGCGCCAAGGCAGCATCAATTTGCTGATTAATACCGAACGGGAGGGCTTTGCCCATTCGGCTTATCTGATGCACGGCACCAGCGTGTGCGATATCGGTCTTCGCGTGGAGGATGCGGCGGCCACAGCGCAACGAGCGCGTGCCTTAGGCGCCGAACCTTTCGAACAATCCGTGGGGCCTGGGGAATTGCGCATTCCGGCCATACGCGGCGTTGGCGGCGGCGTGATGCATTTCATCGATGGGAAAAGCGATCTTGCGCATTTGTGGGATATCGATTTCCTGCCCATGGACGATCAAACCGGAGCAGATGCCGGCCTGATCAGGATCGATCATGTGGCGCAGACGATGAATTACGAAGAAATGTTGACCTGGGTGTTGTTTTATACGGCGATTTTCGCAACGCATAAGACGCCCATGGTCGATATTGTGGATCCTGCCGGTTTGGTGCGCAGTCAGGTGATCGAGAATACCGAAGGCAGCCTCCGCTTGACCTTGAATGGTGCCGAGAATCGCCGCACGCTTGCAGGCCATTTCATTGCCGAGAGTTTCGGCTCGGCGGTGCAGCACCTGGCTTTCGAGACGCAAGACATCTTCGCCACAGTGGCGGCGTTGCGGCGCAATGGCTTTCAGGCTTTACCGGTTTCGCCGAATTATTACGATGATATCGAGGCGCGTTTTGGTTTGGCGCCGGAATTGCTGGATCGCATGCGCGAGATGAATATTCTTTATGACCGCGATGCGGAAGGGGAGTATTTCCAGATTTACAGCCCCAATCACGGCGAAGGATTTTTCTTCGAGATTGTGCAGCGCCATCGTTATGGCGGGTATGGTGCTGCCAATGCGCCGGTCCGGATCGCCGCGCAAAAGCGGGCGATGCAGGATAAGATTGCCTTGCCGATTTAGCAGGTTGTCTGCGTTGCCCTTGCCGCCCCAGGTTACTTGAAGAGGCGGCATCGTTTCCTATCATACTATAGGGCGATGAGCTGAATGAAGGTGGGCATGCTTGAATTTCGCCGCCATCATCTGGAAACGACGAG
>NZ_JAHBYG010000056.1 GCF_019636075.1 Ferrovibrio sp. | reverse complement strand
TCCATCATCACATCCACGCCATGCTGCTGCAGCAGATGCGCCATGGTGGCGATATCGGCCAGATGCGGCACGTTGGAAAGCGTGAGCGTGTCGGTGCTGAGCAGCGCTGCCGCCATCAACGGCAGTGCGGCATTCTTGGCGCCGCCGATCGGGATACTGCCCTGCAGCGGCTTGCCGCCGCGAATACGAATACGGTCCATGGAGACTCACATCAGGTTTTCAGGCCGGCGGCGGTTTAGCCGCCGATCATGGCAGGATCATGGCTTGAGCGCCTGCTGGGCAAAGGGTTTGAGCGAGGTGAGCGGCCGCGCACCCACATGGCTGATCACTTCGGCGGAACACAGGCTGCCAAGCCGCCCGCAGGCATCCAGCGGAAACCCGGCGCAGAAGCCGTGCAGGAAGCCGGCGGCATAAAGATCGCCGGCGCCGGTGGTGTCTACCACGCTCACGCCCGGCACGGCGTCGATGATATGCACTTGGGTTTCGGTCAGGATCACCGAGCCTTTTTCCGAACGGGTGAGGGCGGCCACTTCCACCTTGCCCCGCAGCTGCTGCAGCGCGCTATCGAAATCCTTGGCCTGATACAGCGCCACGATCTCGCTCTCATTGGCGAACAGGATATCGATATGGTGTTCCACCAGATGCAGGAATTCCTCGCGGTGACGTTCCACGCAGAAAGCATCCGACAGCGTCATCGCCACCTTGCCGCCGGTTTCGTGGCAGAGCCGCATGGCCTTGCGCATGCCTTCCTTGGCGCGCGGCTGGTCCCACAGATAGCCTTCCAGATACGTCACCTTGGCATCCGACACGGCATTGCCATCCACGTCGTCGGGCGTCATGTCCACGCAGGCACCGAGATAGGTATGCATGGTGCGCTGGGCATCCGGCGTCACCATGATCAGGCAGCGCGCCGTGGAGGGGCCGCTGCTGGCCGCCGGGGTATCGAAGGCCACGCCCAGATCGCGGATATCGCGGGTGAAGGCGTCGCCCAGGGTGTCGTTGCGCACGCGGCCGATGAAGCGTACCCGGCTGCCCAGATCGGCCAGGCCGGCGGCGGTGTTGGCCGCCGAACCGCCAGACATCTGCTTGGTGTTGCCCATGGCCGAAAACAGGCTTTCGGCCTGGCCGGCATCGATCAGGGTCATGTGGCCCTTGGAAAGGCCGCGATCATGCAGGAAGCTATCGGGCACCTGGGACAATACATCCACGATGGCGTTGCCGATGGCCAGCACGTCGGTTTTATGTCGGGTCATGAAAATCTATCCGGGCGCGCGCGTTAACGTTACCATTCCCATACCCCGGCGCTGCCCGGAAGGCAATTCTGCGGGCCGGTAAATACGCCTGATAGGGAGATCGAGAATGCATGAATTGATCCGGCTTTCGGCACGCGAGGCTGTGGCGCGGTTGAAATCGCGCGAAATATCCCCGCATGAGCTGATCGATGCCGCCGAGGCTCGGGTCAACGAGGTGGAACCGGCAGTGAACGCTCTGCCCACCCGCTGTTTCGACCGCGCCCGGGCTTTTGTGGATCGTTTGCCCTGGCCCGAGGATCCGCCGCCCGGCCATCTCTACGGCCTGCCGGTGGCGATCAAGGATTTGCATGAAGTGGCCGGCGTGCGCTGCACCTGGGCCAGCAAGGCGTTTGCCGATCATGTCTCGCAGCGTTCGGATTATTCGGTCGAGCGGCTGGAAGCGCGCGGCGCTGCCATTGTTGCCAAGTCGGCCACGCCGGAATTCGGCGCTGGCGCGCAGACCTTCTCCGATCTGTTCGGCACCACCACCAATCCCTGGAATACCGCGCTCACGCCCGGCGGTTCGTCGGGCGGCTCGGCAGTGGCGGTGGCCACCGGCGAAGTCTGGCTGGCCGATGGGTCGGATCTCGGCGGCAGCTTGCGTATTCCGGCCGGATTCAGCGGGGTGGTAGGCCTGCGCCCCTCGCCGGGCCGGGTGGCGTTCGGGCCGCGCGCGCTGCCCTTCGATACGCTCAGCGTGCAGGGCCCGATGGGGCGCGACGTGGCGGATGTGGCGCTGATGCTGGATGCGCAAACCGGCCTGGATCCGCGCGATCCGCTCAGTCTGCCTGCCCCAGATGAAAGCTATCAAAGCGTGGTGGCGCGGCAGCTTGCAATGGGAAGATTGCCCAGCCGGTTCGCTCCGGGGCGTAACGGCGGTTGCCGCATCGGCTATAGCCGCGATCTCGGGCTTTGCCCGGTGGATGATGAAGTGGCCGCGATCTGCGAAGCCGCGATGCGGCGGCTGGAAAAACTGGGCGCGCAGGTGGAAGATACGGCGCCGGATTTCAGCGGTGCGGAAGACTGCTTCCAGGTATTGCGCGCCATCAATTTCGCCGCCTCGGTTTGGCCGCGCATCCAGGGCAAGCAGCATCTGGTGAAGCCGGAAGTGATCTGGAATGCCGAAAAGGGCCTGAAGCATAGCGGCCCGGAAATCGCCGAAGCGCGGCGTTTGCAAGGGCAGATCTATAATCGTGTGTCGGCGTTTTTCGAACGCCATGATTTTCTGGCGCTGCCCTGCACACCGGCGGCGCCCTTCGATCACCGCCTGCGCTATCTGGAGGAAATCCAGGGGCGCAAGTTCGATACCTATATCAGCTGGTTGATTCTCACCTTCGCCATCACGCTGACCGGCACGCCGGCGATTTCGCTTCCCGTTGGATTCACCCGGGCCGGATTGCCGGTAGGGTTGCAGATCGTGGCGCGGCCGCGTGGCGAGGCGGAGTTGCTGGCGATTGCCGCGCTGCTTGAAAGCGAGCTTGGGCTTACCCATCTCTTGCCGGTGAATCCCAAACAGCCTTCCTGACGTTCAAAGGCACGGCATGATCTTTTCCTCTCTCCGGCTGGCGGTGCGGCAATTGCCAGACCCGGCCTTTCGCGGCGTGCTGCTGCGCAGTTTGGGCGTCACGCTGGTTGTGATCGTGCTGCTGGCGTTTTTGCTCGGCTTCGGCATCAGCGAAATTCCCTCCACCGGCCAGGGCTGGCTCGACAGCCTGATCGGCGTGGTATCCGGCATCGGCTTGTTCGTGATCAAGCTGCTGCTGTTTCCGCTGATTCTGAGCGCGGTGATCGGCCTGTTCCTGGACGATGTGGCCGAAGCGGTGGAGCAGCGGCATTATCCCAAGGATGCGCCCGGCAAGCCGCTGAACCTGATGCCGTCGCTGCTGATGTCGCTGCGCTTTCTGCTGGTGTTGCTGGGCATCAACCTGCTGCTGGCGCCGTTGTATTTGCTGCTGCTGTTCTTCCCGCCGCTGAAATTCGCGGTTTTCTTCGCGGTGAACGGCTATCTGCTGAGCCGCGAATATTTTGAAACCGTGGCCGCGCGTTATGTGCCGCGCCCGGAAATCGACCGTTTACGGCGCCAGCATCGCGGCGATTTGTGGCTTGGCGGCGCGGTTATTGTTCTTCTGTTAACCATTCCCCTGGTAAATCTGGTTGTGCCGATGGTGGCAACTGCGTTCATGGTGCATGTGTTCAAGCGCCTGCAAGGGCGAAATCCGGCATCGTGACTCCCGGTTTGCCGCCCTCTCGTATGAAGAGAGGATGAGGGGATAGCGCATGTTGTTTGGTCGTAAGAAGTCCAGCACCGATTCCGCCGCGATCCTGCCAGCGGCACCTCAGGCCATTGCGCCGGTTGCCGAGGCAAAACCGATCTTGCCTGTTGCACAAAGCGCCGCGAAGGTCGAGGATGAAGATGTTCCGCCGATGCCCGGCCATCTGGCCCGCTTTGGCAAGCCCGGTATATCCGGCATGCCCCAGGCTAATGGCAATATGCCGGCAACCGAATCCGCCGCAGGCGCCGCGCCGCAGCCGGCCAATCAGGGCCCAGGGAATCAGGGCCCAGGGAATCAGGGCGCAGAAATTTCCGCTATCAGCAGCAATGTAAGCAGCAGCCGAGGACAGACCATGAGCGACACCCCCGCCACCCCCGTTTACCGCCCCGAAATCGCCAAGCGTCCGGCGATGGATCTCGGCCCCAAGCCGGTGGCGCCTGCCGCTCCCGCCGCTGCCGCCCCGGCTGCCGCTCCGGCTGCCCCGCGCAGCAACGATGCGCCCGAGCCGAAGGTGCTGATCATCGGCCGCGAAATCAGCCTGAACGGCCAGATCACCGCTTGCGACAAGGTTGTGGTGGAAGGCAAGGTGGAAGCCACGCTCACCGACAGCCGTTTCATCGAGATTGCCGAGACCGGCCAGTTCAAGGGCTCGGCCGAGATCGACGATGCCGAAATCCGCGGCCGCTTCGAAGGCAAGCTCACCGTGCGCGGCCGCCTGCTGATCCGCGGCACCGGCAAGGTGATGGGCGAGATCGCCTATGGCCAGATCGAAGTGGAATGCGGCGGCGAAATCACCGGCACGGTGCAGACTTCCGCCGCCACCCGGCTTGCCACGTCGCACGCTGCCGAATAATTCTTAAATATGACGCGTTACACGGCGCGCCGCTGGCTGAATGGATTCGGCCGGCGGCGTCTGTTTCTGAATGCTCCGCTGCTTTTGTGCTGCCTGCTGCTGGCAGCCTGCGCCGCGCCGCGCCAGCCAGCAGCTCCGGCTGCTGAACAGGCAGCCGCGCCGGCTGTCGTTGTTCCGCCACCCATTGCCCTGACTCTGCCGGCCCCCGTGCCCGGCGAACCGCCGCGCCGCGCCGAAAGCCGCGATGCGGTAGGCAAAACCGCAGCCGAAATGCGCGTGCTGTTCGGCGAACCCGGGCTGCTGCGCCGCGAGCCGCCCAGCGAGGTCTGGCAATACACCGCGCAATCGGTTGGCCAGAGCGGCGGCTGCGTGCTGATCTTCGTGCTCTATCCGGAAAACGGCGCGGATGGATCGGTGCTGCGTGTGCATCACGGCCAGTCGCTGCCGCGCCGGCGCGGCAGCCCGGTGGGCGATGCCGATTGCGTGGAAGCTTTGCTCAAGGTGCCGCCGGTTTCCGTAACGGCAAAGCCCAGCTCCTGATGCCGCCTTCAGGCTGTCGCAAATAAATATACCGCTGCTATCGCTAGGGCAGCCGGGCAAGCCGGCGTAGCCTTTCCTTCCTTTGGCAAAAATGGGATGCTTGCCGGATAAGATCGGCGGGAGGGAGCGGCGCATGGCCATCGACGAGGTGGTGCTGAATATCGATGCCGACGGGCAATTGGCGCTCGGCGTGGTATTGGCCCTGATCATGTTCGGCGTGGCGCTGGATTTGCGCCTGGCCGATTTCCGCGCCGTGCTGAAAAAACCCATGGCGCCTCTGGTGGGCATGCTTGGCCAGGTGCTGGTGCTGCCGGCGACAAGCTGGGCGCTCACCATGTTGCTGCAGCCGGCGCCATCGGTTGCACTGGGCATGATCATCGTGGCGGCCTGCCCGGGCGGCAATCTATCCAACCTGATCACCCATCTGGCGCGCGGCAACACGGCGCTGTCGGTTTGCGTCACCGGGTTGTCCAGCGTTGCGGCGGTGATCACCACGCCGCTCAACATCCTGTTCTGGGCTTCGCTCAATCCGGGCACTGCCAAGCTGTTGCGCGATGTGCAGATCGAGCCGGTTTCCTTCCTGCTGTCCACGTTCATGCTGCTGGCGGTGCCGATGGCGCTGGGCATGCTGCTGGCGCATTACCTGCCGCGTGCCGCCGAACGGCTGCGGCGTTTCTTCCAGCCGGCTTCCTTCCTGTTCCTGGTCGCCTTCATCGCGGCGGCGGCGATTGCCAATGGCAAATATTTCGTCGGCTTCCTCAGCGATATCATGCCGCTGGTGATCCTGCATAATGCGCTGGCACTGGGCCTCGGCTATGGCATCAGCCGGCTGTTCCGGCTCGATGCGCCCGATACCCGCGCCATCACCATCGAAGTGGGCATGCAGAATTCCGGCCTTGGGCTGGCGCTGATTCTCAACCAGTTCGATGCGCTGGGCGGGGCTGCGCTGATCGCAGCCGGCTGGGGCATCTGGCATATCGTATCGGGCTGGACGCTTGCCACCATCTGGCGCTGGCGGGACAGGAAAGCAGCGGCATCATGAGCGGCATTCTGGTCACCGGCGGTGGCGGGTTCATCGGCGCGGCTTTGCTGCGGCATTTGCAGGCGGCCGGCCTGGGGCCGCTTTATGCCGTGGATTGGCGGCCGGTGACGTTGCCGGTCGCGGTGCAGTTCCGGCAACTGGATATCCGCGATGGCCTGGGCCTGCGTGCGGCGATGGTGCAATGGCAGCCCGATGCCGTGGTGCATCTGGCTTCCGTGGTGGCGGCGGGCGGCGATGCCGATCTCGATCGCGCCATCGATGTGGGCGGCACCGAGAATGTGCTGCAAGCCTGCCTGGCGGCCGGGGTGAAGCGCCTGGTGCTTACCTCCAGCGGCGCGGCCTATGGCTATCATGCCGATAATCCGCAGCCGCTGAACGAAAGCCATGCCCTGCGCGGCAATGCGGATTTTCCCTATGCCGACAACAAACGCCGGGTGGAGGAAATGCTGGCGCATTGGCGCAGCGTGCATCCGCAATTGCAGCAGGTGGTGTTTCGCCCCTGCACCGTGCTGGGGCCGGGAGTGGACAATCAGATCACCGCGATTTTCAAACGCCCGATGATTACCGGCCTGGCCGGCAGCGCCACGCCGTTCAGCTTCGTATCGGAAGCCGATGTGGTGGCGGCATTGGCCCGCGCCGCCGATGGCAGCGGCCCGCCGGGCATCTACAATCTGGCCGGCGATGGCACGCTGTCGTTGCGCCAGATCGCGCGCCGCATCGGCAAGCCTTATCTGCCGATACCGCCGGCCTTGATGAAGGCGGCACTTTGGGTCGCCAATAAGCTCGGCCTCACCAGGCTGGGGCCGGGGCAGGTGCGGTTCCTGCAATTCCGCCCGGTGCTGGATAATAGCCGCCTGAAGGCCGCATTCGGCTATCGCCCGCAGCATGATTCGGCCGCCGCCTTCGATCGCTATTGGCAGGGAGCCGTGCAATGACCTGGCTTATCGTGGGTGCCGGCCCGGCAGGATTGGCCGCGATGCGGGCCTTCAAGCAGGCCGGCCTGGCCTGGCAGGCAGTGGAAAGCCATGCCGATGTGGGCGGGCAATGGCTGCATAATGCGGCCAACAGCGCGGTGTATGATTCCACCCATCTGATTTCATCCAAAGGCACCACGGCCTTCACCGGTTTTCCGATGCCTGCCGATTGGCCGGCCTATCCGCATCATGCCCAGATCGGGCAATACATGCGCGATTTCGCCAGGCATTTCGATCTCTATCCCGGCATCCGCTTCAACACCACGCTTACCAGGCTGGTGCCCGAGGGCGATGGCTGGCATGCCAGTTTCGATGATGGCCGCAGCGGCGTGTATGTGGGCGTGGTGATCGCCAATGGCCATCTCAGCCAGCCCAGCATGCCGGCTCTGCCGGGCAGCTTCAACGGCACATTGTTGCATTCCAAGGCCTACAAGAACCCGGATATTTTCGCCGGCAAGCGGGTGTTGATCGTGGGTGCGGGCAATACCGGCTGCGATATCGTGGTGGATGCGGTGCATCGCGCCAGCCGCGTGTTGTGGAGCCTGCGCGGCGGCAATCATTTCACGCCGAAATTCGTGGCGGGCAAGCCTGCCGATGCCGGCAATCACAATCGCCGCTTCGTGCTGCCGCGCTGGCTGCGTTCGCGCCTGCATGAAGCGGCCTTGCGCATCCTGGTGGGGCCGCCCGAACGGTTCGGCCTGCCCAAGCCGAAACACCGGCTATACGACCGCACGCCGATCGTGAATTCCCTGGTGTTGCAGCATCTGGGCCAGGGCGATGTGGATGTGCGGGCGCCGATCGAGCGGCTGGATGGCGATCATGTGGTGTTCAAGGATGGCCGCCGCGATGCAGTGGATATCGTGCTGTTGGCCACCGGCTATCGCACGGTGTTTCCCTTCATCGATACCGCCGAATTGAACTGGCGCGATCCGGCGCCGCAGCTTTATCTCAACATCTTTCCGCCCCGGCATCACAACCTGTTCGTGGCCGGGCTGCTGGAAGGCGCCGGCATCGGTTGGCCCGGACGCGATCTGCAGGCCGAAGCGATTACCGCCTATATCAAGGCCATGCCCGAGAAACGCGCGGCATTCCAGCAGCGCGTTGCCGCCTATTGCGCGGCGCCGCGCCCCGCCGATGCCGGCGAACACGGCATCTTCGTGGATTTTCTGGAATACAAACGCGTGTTGCAGAAGACGATCAGCAGCCTGCGCTGATAATCCGTTTCAGCGCCGCTAGCCCATCGGTGAGCGAAGCCGGGCCTGGCTGCAGGATCAGCGGGGATTTCACTTCATGCAGCCGTTTGTTGCGCACCGCCGGCAGGTTATCGAAGCCCGGCCTTGCGGCAAAGCGCGCGGGCTGGAATTTCTTGCCGCACCAGGATGCGATCACGATATCCGGCGCGCGGGCAATCACTTCGTCCGGCGTGACGAAACGCTCGCGCGCGGCCTTGCCTTGCGCACGATCGGCAAACACATCCTCGCCGCCGGCGATATGGATGAGTTCGGATACCCAGCCGATGGCGCTGATCATCGGCTCGTCCCATTCCTCGAAATAGACTTTCGGGCGTTGCGCGGACTGCACCGGCGCCAGGCCGGCCGCCATTTCGCGGGCCAGCGCCTCGCCGCGTTCGGGCACGCCGGTGATGGCGCCCAGCAGGCGGATCATCGCCAGGATGCCGGCAATGTCGCGCTGATTGAACAGATGGATATTCAGCCCATGGCGGGCCAGATCGGCCAGGATATCGGCCTGCATATCCGAGAAGGCCAGCACCAGATCGGGCTGTAGGGCCAGGATCTTCGCCGTATCGGCGGAGGTGAAGGCGGAGATGCGCGGCTTGTCGCGCCGCGCCTCGGGCGGCCGCACCGTATAGCCGGAAATGCCGACGATACGATGCTGTTGCCCGAGGCGGTAGAGCGTTTCGGTCGTCTCCTCGGTGAGGCAGACGATCCGCTCCGGCGGCCAGTTCACGCGGCTCGCTGCTGCGCCTCGCTGCGGCCGAACAGGCGCAGCAACTGCCAGCCCGCCAGCAGCACGGCGAAGCCGATCAGGTTGGCGCGCAGCACTTCGGCCAGGATATCCAGGCTGAAGGCGCCATCGCTATCGGCGAGCATCCGGCCGGTGAGCCAGAGCGCCGCCTGATAACCGATGAAGGCGGCGGCAAAACCGGCCGGCAGGGCCGACCAATGTTGCAGCCGCGCATTCACCAGGATGGCGGCACTGCCGCCTGCCAATGCGGAGATACCGATGGCCAGGCCCCAGGCATAGCTGTTGGCATCCTGCGGATAGCCCAGCAGGCCATAGCCGATGGCCTGGTTGGCGATCCAGGCCAGACCGATGCTCAGCATCGCCTCGCGCGGCGCCTGATACCGTGCGGCCAATGCCGCAAGGGCGGCAAAGGGCGCGGCACAGGCAAAGGCCAGGCTGAACAGGGTGGCCGCGGCGGCTAGCAGGATGGCTGGGCCGTAGGATGCGCGGATCTGCGTGAGGGCAGGCATATCAGACCTCCGGTTGGTGGTTTCAGAAATCCATGCCTATGCGCGCCATCGCGGTGCGCCCGGGCAGGGGATAGGCATTGTAGGTGCCGAATGTGCTGCTGCTGGCGACCGAGTAGTTGTAATAGTCGCGGTCCAGCAGATTTTGCACCAGGAACGACCAGCGAGCGCTGTTGTCGAACACATCCAGCTTGCCGCTGAGCCGCAGGTCCACCAGGGCATAGGCGGGGATCGTGGGCTGGAAGTTGCTCTGGTCGTTATCCATGCGGCGGTTGCCAACAAAGCGAGTGTCGATATCCAGCAGAAGATATTTCGGCAGGATATCCCAAGACAAGCCGAGTGAGCCAGTCCAATTCGAAACCAGCGGCACCCGGTTGCCGGCATAGCGGCCTTCGCGGAATTCCGATTCCGTGTAAGCCAGCGCGCCGCGCAGTTTCACGCCGTCCATCACGCGGTAGCTGCCGCTGCTCTCGATGCCGCGCCGCCGCGTGGGATCCAGATTGATGTTGTTGAAGGTGGCCGGGCTGTAGTGGATTTCGTTCTCCAGCTCCATGTAATAGGCGCTGATGCGGTAATCCGCCGGGCCGATGCGGCCCTCGAACCCGGCTTCGTAATCCATCGAAGTCTGGGTCTTGAGGCGGAAATTCGCGGTCGGACCGCCGATGCGTTCATCCAGCGTGGCCAGGCGGAAACTGCGGCCCATGCGGGCGAACACGCCAAGCTCCGGCATGAAGTGATGCTCGGCGCCCAGATGCGCGGCCCAATTGGGATCCACATCGTCGAGCGGCCGCACCTGTGAACCGAAACCGCCGCCCGGCGCATTGGTGTTGAAGGCATCGCGCGCCGTGGTTTCGCTGCGCTGATAGCGCAGGCCGCCGGATAGCGCGGTGTCCTTGGTCACGTTCAGCGTGCTCTGGCCATACAGCGCTGCGCTGTCCTGCGCCGCCGTGTAGCGATGGATCGGCGTGTCGCCGGCTTCGCGTTGGCGGTAGGAGCTGTATGAGGATTGATAATAATCGAAGCCGAGAATGCTGTTCAGCGGCAGATCGAAAGGCCGGGCCTGCCAGTTCAGGCGCGGGGTGAAAGACAGCGTGGTCAGTTCGGTATCCACATAGCTGTGGAAGCCGCCGCTATCGCGGAAATTGGCATGCTGTTCCTTGCGGCGCGCGCCGGCATCGATGGTCAATTCGAGGGCGTCGTTGATTTCATAGGTGCCGCCCAGTGCCATGTTCTGGCCGCTGCGGTTGCTGAAATCGAATGGCGTGGTGGCGCCTTTGCGGTCGCTGGCCATCAGATCCGATGTCAGGGTTACGCGCCGGGCGCCGGGTGCGCCAAGCTGCTGTTCATCCACGCCGGCAGTGACGTAGAGCTCGCCGAAATCCATCAGGCGGCGGATTTCCAGGCTGGCATTGCGCTCCAGCAGCTTGTTGTTGTCGCGGTAGCCGTCGCTGTTGATGAACCCGGCATAGCCCGAGAAATCGAAGCCGCCGGCATTGAGCCGGCTGGCGACATTGGCTTCGCGCTGGCCCAGGGTGCCGATGCCGAGATCGACCGAATATTGCGGCTGGCCGCTGGGCGTGGCGGTGATGATGTTGATCGCGCCGCCCACGGCGCCATCGCCATACAGCACGGCGGCTGCGTTGCCGCGGATCACCTCGATGCGCTGGATGCTGGATTTCGGAATCGCGGCAAGGTCCACGCCGCTCAGGTCGATATCGTTCAGGCGGCGGCCATTGAGCAGGATCAGGGTGTTGGCGCCGGCCGAGGCGCCGAAGCCGCGCATGTCGATGGTGGTGCCGGTGCCGGCCACGCCGCCGAACAGGCTGCGCGTCTGGATGCCGGGCTGGCGCGACAGCACATCCTGCAATGTGTCCCCGGGCGTGCGGGCAATCTCTTCGCTGTCGATCACCGTGGTGGAGGCGCCGGTGATGCCGCCGCCCAGGCGGCTGGCGGTGACGGTGACGGCCGAAAGCGTGGTGGCGCCATCCTGCGCGCGTGCAGAGAGGGACAGGCCGGTTATCAAGGTAGTGCTGGCCAGAAGGGCCGAGACAAGGCGCATATTGCGCATCGCATGCTCCATCGTTCGGATGCAGCCCGAGATATTCCCGGGGCTGGGCATCCATGGGACAAGCCCGTGACGACGGATTTCTGGCTAAACTTCCCCCAGCCGGCGCACAGGCAACGATGCCACCGCTGCGAAAGCCGCTCCGTATGGTGCTCCCCGCCCATCGGTTGGGTGACTGTGGCGGCAGGTCTCCTGGCTCGCGCTTCAGCGTCCGTTCCGGCCTTCCCGGTTTCCCAGTGGCCATAGGTGGAAACGAACTCGGCGCTCACAGTTGCGGGGGCAGCCACGGATAAGCCCATGCGGGCCTGCCGTGTTCCCTCTTGCCTCGTTGGCGGGGTTAACCGCCTTCGAACCGACACGGCGGGCATCATACGCTGCCGCCTGCCGCCGTCAAGGCCATGGAAAAGCCAGAAATTCCGGCCATACTGCGCTCCTCGCCGTTCCGTCAGAGGCTCCCCATGAATACGTTCCGTTCCCTCGCCGCAGAATTCTGGGCGCTGACCAAGCCCTATTGGGCGCAATCCGACGACCGCTTCAAAGCCTTCGGCCTGCTGGCTGCGGTGATCGTGCTGAACCTCGCCTCGGTGGCGCTGAGCGTGTGGTTCAACAGCTGGTACAACGATTTTTACAATGCGTTGCAGGAAAAGAATTTCGACGATTTCAAGCGCCTGCTGCTGATGTTCAGCCTGGTGGCCGCCGCCTTCATCGTGGTGGCGGTGTATAAACAATATCTCGGGCAGATGCTGCAATTGCGCTGGCGCACCTGGCTTACCGAGCAATGGCTGGCCGAATGGCTGGCCGACCGGCGGTTTTATCGCGTGCAGGTGTTTGGAAACGACGCCACCGACAATCCGGACCAGCGCCTGGCGGAAGATCTGAAACTCTTCACCACCTATTCCCTCAGCCTCGGCATCGGGCTGATGAATGCGGTGGTGACGCTGTTTTCCTTCCTCGGCATATTGTGGACATTGTCGGGCGATTTCAGCATTACGCTCGGCGGCCATGACATATCGATCCCGGGCTATATGGTTTGGGCCGCTTTGTTCTATGCGATCATCGGCACCTGGCTGACCAACCGGATCGGCCGGCGGCTGATCGATCTGAATTTCGTGCAGCAGCGCTTCGAGGCGGATTTCCGTTTCCACCTGGTGCGGGTGCGCGAGAATGCCGAAGGCATCGCGCTTCAGCATGGCGCGGCTGTGGAGCGCAGCGGTCTGCTGGGGCGCTTCACATCGGTGGTGGGCAATTATCTTGCCATCATGCTGAAGCAGAAACAGCTCACCTGGTTCACTGCCGGCTATGGGCAATTGGCGCTGATCTTTCCCTTCGTGGTCTGCGCGCCGCGCTTCTTTGGCGGCAGCATGCAGCTTGGCGGCCTGATGCAGACGGTGTCTGCCTTCGGTGAGGTGCAGGTGGCGCTCAGCTATCTGATCAATGCTTATACCGATATCGCCGAATGGCGCGCCGTGATGGATCGGCTCACCGGCTTCCGCGCCGGGCTGCATCGCGCCGATGCCTTGGCCAGCCAGAGCCGCATCGTGCAACAGCCCAGCCATGATGGCGGCGTGGCGCTGCACGATCTGGCCTTGCAGCGCCCCGATGGGCGTGCGCTGCTGCGGGCGGATGATCTGCATCTGGCAGCCGGCGAGCGCCTGCTGGTGACGGGCAAATCCGGTGGCGGCAAAAGCACGCTGCTGCGCGCCATTGCCGGGCTCTGGCCATTCGGCGAAGGCCAGGTGCATCGGCCCAAGGATGAGGATTGCCTGTTCCTGCCGCAGCGGCCCTATCTGCCGCTGGGCAGCCTGCGCGCTGCCCTGGCCTATCCGCAGCCGGCAGACAGCTATGCCGATGCCGATGTGAAAGCGGCATTGCATGTGCTCGATCTGGATGGCCTGGTCCCACGCCTGGATGAGGAAGCCAATTGGGCGCAGATTCTTTCGGGCGGCGAACAGCAGCGCGTACAATTGGTGCGCGCCCTGCTGTGTAAACCGGCCTGGCTGTTTCTGGATGAGGCCACGGCGGCGCTGGATGAAACCAGCCAGTCGCGTGCCTTGCAGGCGCTGCGCCAGCATCTGCCGCAGACCGGCATTATCAGCATCGGCCATCGTGGGGCATTGCAGGCCGCGCATGACAAGCTGGTGCGGCTGGAGGCACCACAGGCTGCGGGAAGCCTGGCCATATTGAGTGCACCAATCCCGACTTGAGCAGCCGGGGATTCCATGCCCATACTGGCCCATGCAGGGCGATATGCGCGTGGTGGAGCATAGCTCGGAACTTGGCGCCTGGACGATGCTGTTCGCATCGCCCGATCCGCGCCTGCGCGGCTATGTGGAAAGCTATGGCGGCTATCGCGAGCATGGCACGGCGTTTTACAGCCGGCGCGAAATGCCCGGCGGCAGCGTGGTGGTGTTGCTCAATTTCGGCGATCCGCTGCGCATCACCGATACAGTGGGCGACAGCCTGGCTTTCGGCGAATGCCAGGGCTTTGTCGGTGCCTTGAGCGATTCCTATGCCGTGTCGGAAACCAATGGCGCCCAGCGCGGCATGCATGTGATGCTCACGCCATTCGGTGCGCGGCGGTTGTTCGGCCTGCCGCTGCATCACCTGGCCAATCGCGTGGTGCGGCTGGAGGATCTGCTCGGTTCCGAAATCCACGCGCTGCTGCATCGCCTGCGCGAAACCCGCGATTGGGCGGCGCGGTTTGCGCTGCTCGACGATCTGCTGCTGCGCCGGCTGCGCGATGCCAAATCCCTGCCGCGCGATTTGCTCTGGGCCTGGCGGCAATTGGCCGATAGCCAGGGCAACATGCCGATCGCCGATCTAGCCGCGCGGCTGGATTGCAGCCGCAAGCATCTGGCGGCGCGCTTTGCCGATGAAGTGGGCCTGGGGCCGAAAACCATCGCGCGCATCCATCGTTTCCAACATGCCATGGGGCTGATTTCGGCGGCCGATAGCGTGGATTGGAGCGATCTGGCGCTGCAGGCGGGTTATTACGACCAGGCCCATCTGATCCGCGAATTCCGCGCCCTGGCCGGCAGCGCGCCGGGCGATTTCCTGCGCCGCCGATTGCCGGATCATGGCGGCGTGATCGGCGATGCCGGGCGGTAACATTTATCCAATACGCCAGGATGCCGGTCTGCCAGGGTGCGCGGGTCGATAACATCAGCAGGAGAGGCCCGATGCGCCCCAGTGTTTATCCCTATCTGCGGTATCGCGATGCCAAGGCGGCGGTGAAATTCCTCACCGAGATTTTCGGCTTCCGCACCGTGATGGTTGCCCCAGGCAATAACGGCGGCATCGCCCATGCCGAACTGGCTTTCGGCAACGGCATGGTGATGCTGGGCGATGGAGATGGCGGCGCGCTGGCCATGCAGCCGCGCGGCGCCGGCAGCAGCGATAGCGGCGGCATCTATGTAGTGGCCGAAGATATCGATGCGCTGTATGCCAAGGTGCAGCAGGCCGGCGCCGCCATCGTGATGGCGCTGCACGATACCGATTATGGTTCGCGCGACTTCACCTGCCGCGATGGCGAGGGCTTCCTGTGGAGCTTCGGCACCTACCAGCCGGATTTCGACGCCAGGGTTTGAGCGATCAGGCTTCTATCGGCTGGGCAACCAGCTTCACGCCCAAGGCGGTGCAGACACGGTTGACGGTATCGAAGCGCGGCTCGCTGCCCGGGCGCAATGCTTTATAGAGCGCCTCGCGCGTGATGCCGGCGGATTTCGCAATCTCGCTCATGCCGCGCGCCCGCGCGATATCACCCAAGGCGGCGGCCAGCAGGCCGGCATCATTGGCCTCCAGGATATCGCTCAGATAAGCGGCAATCGCTTGCTCGTTGTCGAGATAGGCTGCCGGATCGAAATCTGGCAGCTTGTCTGCCTTGATGCGCTTGCTCATGGTGTATCACTCCAACAACGCCGCCAATGCCTTGGCGCGCTTGATATCGGTCTTCTGTGTGCGTTTGGATCCGCCGGCGAGCAGGAGGATCAACTGCTTGCCATGCCGGGTAAAATAAATTCGCCAGCCGGCACCGAAATGGATGCGCAGTTCGGAGATGCCTTCCCCAACCGGCTCCACATCGCCCATCAAGCCACGCTCCAGCCGCTTGATGCGCGCCACGATCACGCCCTGCACCTGGTTATCTGCCAAGCTATCCAGCCAGGCGGTGAATTCAGGCAGCGCCTTGATCGTGAACATGCGTCACTGTAATCGAACGATTACAGTGACGTCAAGAGGGCCTTACCGCCGCCGACCGCTCGAGGGTACAGAGCTTCTGCCGGGATTGCCGTCGCCGGATGCGCCGCCGAAGCTGTTGCGCGGGGCGGTTGCGGCGGCGGCATAATTGCGGGCGCGGCCCATCATGCCGCGTGCCAGCTCGCGCAGGGCGGCCACGCGGTTCTGCGTGCTCGGGTGGGTGGAGAACAGGTTGTCGGCGCCACGGCCCGAAAGCGGGTTGATGATGAACAGATGCGCGGTGGCCGGATTGCTTTCGGCGCGTTCGTTGGGGATATGCGCCGCGCCCTGGCTGATGCGTTCCAGCGCCGAGGCCAGGCCTTCCGGGTTGCCGCTGATTTCCGCGCCCATGCGGTCGGCGGCATATTCGCGGCTGCGGCTGATCGCCATCTGCACCAGGCTGGCGGCCAAAGGCGCCAGGATCATCAGCGCGATGCTGCCCACGATGCCCAGCGGATTGCGGTTTTCGCCGTCGCGGCTGCCGCCGAAGAACATGGCGAAATTCGCCAGCATGCCCACCGCGCCGGCCAAAGTGGCGGTGATGGTCATGATCAGCGTGTCGCGGTTTTTCACATGCGCCAGCTCATGCGCCATCACGCCGGCGATTTCGTCGCGGTTCAGCATGCTCAGCAGGCCGGTGGTGGCGGCCACGGCGGCATTCTCCGGGTTGCGGCCGGTGGCAAACGCATTGGGCTGGGCGTCGTCGATCAGATACACCTTGGGCATCGGCAATTGCGCGCGCTGCGCCAGTTCCTGCACCAGGCCATAGAAATTCGGCGCATCCTGCGGACCGATCTGCCGCGCGCCATACATACGCAACACCATCTTGTCGCTGTTCCAATAGGCAAACAGGTTCATGGCGCAGGCAATCGCAAACGCGATCATCATGCCGCCGCTGCCGCCGATCAGATAGCCGACGCCGACGAACAGGCCGGTCATCGCTGCCAGCAAAATCGCCGTCTTGGTGTAGTTCATTGTCACCCTCGCTAAAGCCGCCTCTTGGGGTATTCAGGCGTGTGCCTTATATGTAGGGAGCCGCCGATTTGCTGCAAGAGAGTAAGCCATGTCTGCCGAACGACCGAAATCCCCGGAATCCGAGCAAACCGCGCTTAAGCCCGCCATGCCGGAAAAACCGGCCATCACCCAGACCCAGGCGCCTGGCGAGGTGAACGGCCCCAAGGGGCTGGAGCCGACCCGCTATGGCGACTGGGAGCGCAAGGGCATAACGTCGGATTTCTGATGCCCGGGTTTCTGATGCCCGGATTTCTGATGCCCGGGCAGGCGGGGCGGGGTGATTTCTAATTTGTTCTCCCGCCGCCGGGCGTAGCGGCCTTGCGCCGGGGAGTCGCTTGCCTATACTCCGGCGCGATTTCAATAAGCCTTTGCTATGGAGCGCGGCATGGCCTCGAAGAGCGGCGTGAAGAAAGTGGTGCTGGCCTATTCCGGCGGCCTGGATACCTCGGTGATCCTGAAATGGCTGCAGGAAACCTATGGCTGTGAAGTTGTGACCTTCACCGCCGATCTCGGCCAGGGCGAAGAGCTGGAGCCGGCGCGCCGCAAGGCCGAAATGTTCGGCGTGAAGGAAATCTTCATCGAGGATCTGCGCGAGACCTTCGTGAAGGATTACGTCTTCCCGATGTTCCGCGCCAATGCGCTGTATGAGGGCCTGTATCTGCTGGGCACCTCCATCGCTCGCCCGCTGATCGCCAAGCGCCAGATCGAGATCGCCCGCCAGGTGGGCGCCGATGCGGTGTCGCATGGCGCCACCGGCAAGGGCAACGACCAGGTGCGCTTCGAACTGGGTTATTACGCGCTGGAGCCGGGCATCAAGGTGATCGCCCCCTGGCGCGAATGGGATCTGAATTCCCGCACCGCGCTGATCGACTTCGCCGAGAAGCACCAGATTCCCATCGCCAAGGACAAACGCGGCGAAGCGCCGTTTTCGGTGGATGCCAACCTGCTGCATATCTCGGCGGAAGGCAAAGTGCTGGAAGACCCCTGGGAAGAGGCGCCGGATTTCGTCTATAGCCGCACCGTCGATCCCGAGAAGGCGCCCGATAAGCCGGAATATATCGAGGTGGAATTCAAGAATGGCGACCCCATCGCCATCAATGGCGTGGCGCTGTCGCCGGCCGCCTTGCTCACCAAGTTGAACGAACTGGGCGGCAAGCATGGCATCGGCCGGCTCGATCTTTTGGAAAACCGTTTCGTCGGCATGAAGAGCCGCGGCATCTACGAAACCCCCGGCGGCACCATCCTGCATCTGGCCCATCGCGGCATCGAGCAGGCGACGCTGGATCGCGGCGCCATGCATCTGAAAGACGAGCTGATGCCGCGCTATGCCGAGCTGGTCTATAACGGCTTCTGGTTCTCGCCCGAGCGCGAGATGCTGCAGGCGATGATCGACAAGAGCCAGGAGAATGTGGAAGGCTTCGTGCGCCTCAAGCTCTACAAGGGCTCGGTCAACGTGGTCGGCCGCAAGTCGCCGAAGTCGCTCTACTCGCTCTCCCATGTCACCTTCGAGGCGGATTCGGTCTACGACCAGAAGGACGCCCAGGGCTTCATCAAGCTGAACGCCCTGCGCTTGCGTTTGCTGAATCGTCAGAAGGGCCGTTAAGCCAGCACGATCCCCTTGGCTTGCAGCGCGGCGATATCCGCCGCGCTGAAGCCGGCTTCGCGCAGCACGTCTACGCTATGCTCGCCGATGGCCGGCGGCTGGCGCTGCAGGCGCGTGCGGATACGCTGATCGCCGAATTCCAGCGGCAGGCCGGGAACGGCAACCTGCATACCCTCGCCGCCGCCCAGCGGCGACACGGCGGTGTCGATCAACCCACCATGGGCCAGCAATTGCGGATCATGCGCCAGATCGGCCGGATGGCCCACGCGGGCCCAGGGAATATTGGCGGCCTCGGCGCGCTCTGAAATCTCCGCCACGCTCAAGGCCTGCACGCGCTCGCGCACGATGGGCAGCATCCAGTCGCGGGCCTCCGACCGCGCCGCATTGCCTTGCAGGCGTGCATCCTCCACCAAATCGTTGCAACCGAACGCGGCGCAGAAGCGGCGCCAATGGGCATCGCTGGTCACGCCCAGGAAAACCATGCCGCCATCGGCCGCCGTAAACACATCGTAGATGCCCCAGGCATTCTTGCGCGCCGGCATTGGCGGCATCGGTTCGCCGATCATGGCAGAGCCCACCGCAAACGGCGCCATCAAAAACGCCGCGCTTTCATACAGCGAAGCCGCCACGCGCTGGCCCTGGCCGGTCTGGTCGCGCTCGCGCAAGGCGGCCAGCACGGCCACCACGCCGAACACGCCGCCCATCATGTCGATCACCGGCGCGCCGGCGCGCAGGGGCTGGCCCGGCGGCCCGGTCATGTAAGCCAGGCCGCTTTGCATCTGCACGACTTCATCCAAGGCGCCGCGCTGCTCATAGGGCCCGGCGAGATAGCCTTTCATCGCCAGATAGATCAGGCGCGGATTGACGGCGCGCAAATCCTCCCAGCCGCAACCCAGCCGCTCGATGGTGCCGGGGCCGTAATTCTCCAGCACCACATCGGCGCCGGCGGCCAGCTTATGCAGCACGGCGCGGGCATCAGGTTTCTTCAAATCCAGCGCCAGGCTGCGCTTGTTGCGGGCATAGGTGGCGAAAAAGCCCGAAGCGAAGCCCGGCAGCTTGCGCGTGGGGCAGCCCTCGGGCGGTTCGATCTTGATCACATCGGCGCCCAGATCGGCCAGCAGCAGCCCGGCGCAGGGCCCCATCACGGTATGCCCGAAATCCAGCACGCGCAGGCCGGCCAAGGGGCGAGGGGGAGATTGGGGCTTTGGCGATGCGTGATCTTGCGTAGCGGGCGTTGCCGCTGTCGATGCTTCAGACACTGAATTCTCCCAGTCTTCCAATCCTGACGGAAGAATACCTAGCGCAAAGGCAGCTAACCCAGCAATGTACCGCCGGTTACTCTCAAGGATTCCAGGATTAGGCATGTGATGTGCATGGTAACATTTGAATGTATTGCCCAGTATAAAATTGTAGGGACTTATTTTTGGATCAGAGTAGAGTATCGATATACAAATATGGAATATAGATTCGATTTTTAACGAGGGCGGAGATATGGCCGATTCTTGAAACCGCTAATACAGAGAAGTGAAAAATCAAATAGTTCGATAAAACTATAATTCATGGGCAGCGCGAGATGGTTGAACGAAAAAACATGACCAGATGTTTCTTGTGTAACAGCGAGGTTCAAGTGGGGCCGCACCGCTATGAAGGTCGAAACGTGCCGGCATGGGGGGTTTTTATCTGCGATACATGCAGGAACGGGAATTGGGATGGTATAGTTCTAAATAGTTATCCGAACTTGATTGAGCATTTAAAATCAAAAGGGATCAACATCACACTCAATAAAAAAGGCTGGCTAAATATACCTCAATAAATTGGTTGGTTTTATCGCTTCCCTTTTGGGGGTGCAGTCTCATCTCAATAGAGCTTTTTTGACGAGGAGAGGAAAATTTACTGCTAGGTTAGAATAAACGAAATGGCCCCCCTCGAAAAAGTGGTGGCCATTTGACTAGGCATCTGAATAAACACGTAAACCAGACAAAAATATTGTGCAGAATGCCTGCTGGTCGCGGTGGGCGCTGTTACAATAGAAAATTGTTTCGAGACAACTTTCTCATTTGCGTAGTGTTTGGGTGACGGAGCGGGCCAAGTCTTTCACCTCTTCCCATAAACGTAAATCTTCTTCGATAAGGTTGGCTTTGTGTATTGCCTGTACCTGAGCTAATCGTGGGTCAGTCTGAATGGGAAGCCGGGCAAGCGTTTGAATGTCGCGTCGAATTCCAACGGTAAGAGAGTGGTAGCGCACTACTTCGGCAGCAAGCTCAGGCCCAAGTATGCCAATCTTTCCGATATTCGATGAGAAAATCGGGTCGGGCTCTGCTCCTACAAATTCAGAAATTCTGACATCTACACCTTGTTTTAATGTTGGTAGAATTCCTTTGAAAAATTGCTCGTATTGACGCCGGACAGACATCGCAATGCCTTCTTCAATTTCTGCGGCCAGAGCAAATGCCAACGAGCGACTCTCATGCTTCTGTTTTCGCCCTTCGAGAAACCAGTTAGATGCAAGTGCGGCAACTGCACCAACGGCGCTAGGACCGATTAAAGGCAGTGTTTTTGTAACAACTAGTTCCGTCAACTCTATCCATGTCGTCATTGCTTATGTCCGATTTAGGGTTGTCTCGATTGCGGGCCATCTCATGGGCCGCCGCCATTTGGTTGCAGCAAAGACCTCTCCAAGCGTTGACATGGTACCGGTCGGGGCGATCATGTAGAGGTAGACATGGGCGACAGTAACTATTAGGCGTTCGGTACATTCGGCGGGCAGCAGGTTAGGTATGCTGCTAACGGACGAAGTGATGATGGGTTCGTGATATCGGACGTGTGCCGCTATCTTGGGCCTTCCGCCAATGAGGTCGTAGCCGCGCATCTAGTGGGCTGTACCGGTTACAATCGGTTCCGAGGGCGACATATCCTGTTGTTTCTGCGCTTGGTGCACATCGCGCGTCTTGAGGCCGATACTGATCTTGGTGCCGAAGGGTTCGTTGCTGTGCGGGTTGTTGATGCCGACGAGAGTAGGCGGCGTTTTCAGTCTGAGGGTCCAGCCGGTATGCGGTCCGCGCGGTTGGAACAGCTGCTTCGCGTCGAGCATGGCGTCTATGGACTTGTCAGTGTTGTACACCGAGTCCAACGCGCGCCTTGTACTACTCGGCACTTTCCCTTGATCCATAACTACTTAGCGAAGTTGGCGTCCCCGGAGAGATTCGAACTCCCGACCCGCTGCTTAGGACGCAGCCGCTCTATCCAGCTGAGCTACGGAGACGTGGGCGGGAAAATACAGTCCGGGGGTGCCGGGGGCAATGATCCGAGGCGGGAATTGCTTCCGCTTCCCGCAGATCGCCGGTCGGCTCAGGCTTCCCGCAGATCCAGCGTCACCGGGGCGATCTGGTCGGCCAGGTGGCGGGCGAGCAGGGCGCGGCTTTTGGCGTCGCGCAGGATGCGTTCGTCCTGCGGGTTGGTCAGGAAGCCGGTTTCGATCAGCACGCTGGGAATGCGCGGCGAGCGCAGCACGGCGAAATTCGCCGAGCGCATCGGGTTGTCGAGCAATTGCACGCGATTGCCGATGCCGTTCACGATGCGGCGCTTGGCGCCCAGCGAGGCATTGTGGTTATGCCGGCGCGCCAGATCGAGCAGGATGGCCGCCGTTTCCTTGTCGGTGCCGCGCAGGTCGAGGCCATACACGCCATCCACGCGGTTCTCGCGCTCGGCCAGGGTGCTGGCGAAACTGTCGGAAGCGCGGTCGGAACGGCTATAGGCGGAAAGCCCGCGCGCCGATCTGTTGGGTGCCGCATCGGCATGGATCGAGATGAACAGGTCGGCGTTATGCTTATGTGCCACGGATACGCGGCTGGGCAGGGTCAGGTATTCGTCGTTGTCGCGGGTGAGCACCACCTTGATGTCGCGCCGCGATTTCAGGATGTCGCGGATCTGCAGGCAGATCGACAGCGTGATATCCTTCTCATGGGTGCCGGATACGCCGATGGCGCCGGGATCGCGGCCGCCATGGCCAGGATCGAGCACCAGCACGGCCGGGGCCACCGGCTTGGGGGTGGGGCGCTGGGCCGGCTTGTCGCGCGGCACCGGCGGCGCCTTGCGCGCAACCTTTTCCTGGGCCGAAGCGGCATTCAGGGCGGCATCCAGCGACAGGCCAGCCGCCAGGCTGCCCAGTACATACCGGATGAACAAACGCCGTTGCATCATACTTCCGCCCAGTTTCCAGCGAATCGGGCGAATCGCCCGTCTCGCGCGAGACGATAGCCAGCACTGCCCCTCCGGCAAAGTGCTTTAATAATGTGTAAAGGGAAAATCTTAAGGCAGCGTTAAGACTTGGCGGCCGAATCTGACTCCGGCTTGAGGTGCTTCAATCCAGTTTGAAGCGCGCCCGCACGTCCTGCCGGTTGGTCTTGGACCAGCCCTCGATGGCCTTTTCCAGCGCCGGATCGGGCTTTTCGGGCAGCACGATTTTCAGCCGGATATACTGGTCGCCGCGATTGCCGGTATCGCCGGCCTTGGGCATGCCGCGGCCTTTCAGGCGCAATTGGGTGCCTGAGGACGTGCCCTTGGGCACCGTCACCGCCACCATGCCATCCACCGTGGGCACCGCGATCTTGGCGCCCAGCACGGCTTCATCCACACCGATCGGCAGGTCCACATGCACGTCGTCGCCCTGGCGGGTGAAGAAATCATGCGGCTCCACCTTCACCTCGATGATGGCATCGCCCGCCGCGCCGCCCAGCAGGCCAGCCTCGCCCTGGCCCTTCAGGCGGATCGGCTGGCCATCGGCCACGCCGGGCGGAATGCTCACATCCAGCTGTTTGCCATTGGGCATGGTGAACCGCCGCTTGCAGCCGCGGGCC
>NZ_JAHBYG010000055.1 GCF_019636075.1 Ferrovibrio sp. | reverse complement strand
CGGGCGAGGCGCGCAGGATCGGCAGGCCCAAAGTCACGTTCACGCCGCGCTCGAAATCCAGCGTCTTCAGCGGGATCAGGCCTTGATCGTGATACATGCAGATTGCGGCATCGTAGCCGGCGCGGGCTTCGGCGTGAAACATGGTATCCGGCGGCAGCGGCCCGAAGGCATCGATACCGGCAGCCCGCAAGGCTCGCACAGCCGGGGCCACGATTTCGGCATCTTCATGGCCCATGGCGCCAGCCTCGCCGGCATGGGGATTCAGCCCGGCAATCGCCAGCCTTGGCGCGGCAATGCCGAAATCGCGCCTAAGCGCGGCATCGGCAATCCTGGCAACGCGCATGATGCCGTCGCTGTTCAGGCTGTTGATCGCCTGGCGCAGCGATACATGGATCGAAACCAGCACCACGCGCAATGCAGGGTCTGGCGCATGGGCCGCCAGCATCATCACCGGATGCGGCACGCCGCACAGATCGGCGATGAATTCGGTATGGCCGGGATGCTTGAAGCCGGCGGCATAAAGCGCGGCCTTGTGGATCGGATTGGTCACCACCGCACCGGCTTCG
Organism: Ferrovibrio sp.; assembly: GCF_019636075.1. Classification (GTDB taxonomy): domain Bacteria; phylum Pseudomonadota; class Alphaproteobacteria; order Ferrovibrionales; family Ferrovibrionaceae; genus Ferrovibrio. The sequence goes on along the minus strand of NZ_JAHBYG010000055.1, from coordinate 23,091 downwards.
CCGGCCTGCACCAGGGCCACGGCGCGTTCGATGGCGGCAATGGTCATCGGCGCATTGGCGGCATCGGGTTTGCCCGGTTGCGGCTTTGCCGCCAGCCGGATCGGCAGCACCGGCAAGGCAGTGGCAAAGGCTGCGCCGGTTTCCGCCGGTTTGGCAATCGGTTGCATCGGCACGGCCAAGCCGATGCGCCGGGCCGCATCGGCCAGATGATCGGGATCGGCGAGGATGAAGAAGGGCGGCAGCGCGGCCGGGCTGCGTTGCAGCCAGGCCTTCAGCGCGATTTCGGCGCCGATGCCGGCCGGCTCGCCCATACTCAGGGCAAGCGGCGGCATGTTATCTGCGGGTGCCATGGTTCCGCGCTTCAGCGGAATTCGATCGTGGCATCGCGGCGGAGATCTTGCAGATAGCGCTGCGCGGTCAGGACCAGCCGCTGATTATACAATGTGGTGCGGATCTGTTCGCGGTCGAACCCATCCTTGGCTTCCTCGCGGTCGCACACGGTGAACAGATGCACGGCGCGCGGCGTCACCACCGGCTGCGAGGTTTCGCCGGCCTTGAGGTCGGTCACGGCATTGCGGAAATTCTCCGGCAAGTCGCCAAGCCGCACATTGCCCAGGCTGCCCGAGCCGGTCGCCTTCAATTCCTGCGCCAGCGCATCGATGTCGCCGCAGCTGCCGATGGTTTCGCGCACGGTACGCGCCAGGCTGGTCACATTCTCCACATCGCGCTGGGTTTGAGTCTGCGGCAGCCCCAGCATGATCTGCGACAGCGTCATCTTCACGTCGTTGGTATCGGTTACGGCGATGCGGCGGCGGTCGCGCAGCAGCACGATATGATAGCCGCCCAGCGCGCGGATCGGTTCGGAAAGCTGGCCGCGATCCAGTTTGCTGGCGGCGGCTTCGATATCCTCGTCCAGCGTGCCGCGCCGCACCCAGCCAAGGTCGCCGCCGGCCGATGCCGTGCTGCCACGGCTTACCTGACGCGCAAGGGCGGGGAAGGGTGCGCCGCCGCGCAATTGTTCCAGCACGCGCTCGGCGGTCTGCTTGGCTTCCTGTTCCTGATCGGGACTATCCACCGGGATCACGATTTCGGCCAGCAATTCCTCGGTCTGGCCGGCGATGGATTTCAGCCTCTGGATGGCTTCGTCCACTTCCTTGTCGGAAATCGTGCCGCCGGAAACGTTGAAGCGGGCACGCACCAGGCGGGCGCGGGTAAGGTCGGCGCGTATCTGGCCGATCATCACTTCGGAATCCAGGCCTTGGCGGGTGAATGTGTCGGCAAAGCTGCCCGGCTGCAGATTCATCTGCCGCTCCAGCAGGGCGATGGCGCGATTCACATCCTCGTCGCTCACCGTGATGTTGCGCTTCTTGGCCTCCTGCATGAACAGGCGTTCGTCGATCAGCGCGCGCAGCGACTGGTCGCGCAGCGCGCGGCGCAGTTCGGGTGAATCGCGCATGCCGGTGGTGGCGAGCGTGATGCGCATGCGCTCGATCACATCGCGCGCCGAGATCACGTCGTCATTCACCACCGCCACGATGCGGAGGGCGTTTTCCTGCGCCTGCCCGGGTGCCGATTGCAGGGGCAGCAGCGGTATCTGGGTCAGCAGGCAGCAGGCAATCAGGGCGAGGCGGCGAAAGGTGGACATGATCTGCTCCGCGCGGCTCAATTGAAATTCGCAAGCCGGAAACGCAGCCCCACCGTGGTGGCGGGCTGAATGTCTCGGTTCACGGTGAAGGTGCGTTCGGCGAACAGCATGATGTCGAAGCACTCGTCGGTGTAGCGCAGGCCCAGGAAGTTTAGCAGCGAGCCGCCATTGTCTCCAAGGTCTCGGATATGGCGGCCTTCCACGCTCCAATATTGCCCGATTTGCGCCCGGAAACCGCCGCTGATGGCTTCGCGTTCGCTGAGGCCGCTTTCAAAGGCGCCGCCGCGCAGGTCGGCGTAAGTGGCATTGAAGCGCAAGGATTTCGGGCCGATCGCTACGGTGGTTTCGTGCCGCTGCACCGACAGCGAGCTGTTCGGGCTCAGGCGCATGCGGTTGGTCAGGCTGATATAGCTGTTGGGGGCCAGCGTGAGGCGGCTTACGTAATCCGAAAGCTGGTCGCTGGCGCCGGTGCCATAGCCCAGCGTGTCGTCCTGTTTGGCGCGCAGCGATTGCGCCACCATCAATTCGGAATAGCCGCCGGCGCTGCCATAGACCGCGCCGCGCATGCCATAATTCACCCGCGGGCCGCCATCGAAGCGATCCTGGCCGGGAAAGCGGTTGATCGAGAACAGGTTGGTTTCGTCGAATTCGAAGCTGAGCGAATCCTCGTTGGGGATGTTGCGTGGGTTGCCGCCATAAGGCGAAACCACCACGCCCAGGATCGGCTCGATCAGCTGGCGGATGGTGCCGTCGTCGCGCACCAGCGGATAGCGCCAATCCAGCGCCACGATGGGGATGGCCCGCATGGCGAATTCGGCATCGCGCTGGTCGGTGCGCAGGAAGGGCTGTTCGTAGAGTTCGTTCACCCAATAGCCATCGGTCTTCAGCGCGGCGGTGGCGGTGTAAACCTCGCCGCTGGGCGCGAAATACGGCTGGCTGTAGGAGATGGTGGTGGAAAGCCGGCGGGTATCGGTGCCGCCGGTGCGGTACAGGGCGGCCAGGCCGGCATCCACTGCAAAGCGCCCGCCATGGGAATTCGGTTCGCCCACCATCGAATAATCCAGCAGCGGCACGGCAAACGGCGTGGTGGCATTGTCGTCGCTGGTGCGCAGGCCCTGGAAGCTGAAGGCGTTGGCGGCGAAGAAATGCCGGTTGTTCAGCGACTCGCTGTATACGCGGCTGATCAGCGTGTTGCCGCTGCGGTTGGGAATCTGATAGCGCGACAGATAGGTATCGTCGGAGGCGCGGAAGATGTTGAAGCCGTAGGTGGTGTCGTCGCCTGAGCGGAAGGCGCCGTCGGCACGGAAATGGCCGCGCCAGAACTGGTCGGAGGTGCGCTGGCCCACGGCATCGCGGGCATAGCTTTGGGTTATCGATGCATCCATGCGCAATTCGCCGCTCTTGGTGCGCAGGTTGTATTCGCCCATCAGGAAGCCGCCTTCCTTCTCGGAATATTGCGGCGTCAGGGTCAGGTCGCTGGCTTCATCGATGGCGTAGAAATACGGCGTGCGGGCGGTATAGCCGAAGAAGTTGTTGGTGAAGGCATTCGGCGTGAGAAAGCCGCTCTTGCGCTTCACGGTCGGATCCGGATGGCTGAAATACGGCAGATACAGCACAGGGATGCCGAACAATTCCAGCGTGGCGTCGCGGTAGACCATTTCCTGCGCCACCTGGTCGTGCACCACGGTGTTGCCCTTCACCTGCCACAGCGGCGCGCGCTGCGGATCGGTGGCGCAAAGCGAACAGGCAGTATACACCGCCTTGTGCATCACCGTGCGGTTGCCGTCCACACGTTCGGCGCTGGCGGCCGCAGCCCGCGAATTGTCTTCCAGCAGCATGCTCACATCGCGGATGAAGCCGTTGCGCATGCTGTCGGTGAGTTCCATGTAATCGGCGAACAGCACGGCGCCATCGGGCTGCATCACGCTCACATTGCCGCTGGCAACCACCTTGCCGTCGCGCTCGGAATAATTCACCAGATCGGCCAGCAGGGTGCGGCCTTCCTGCACCAGCTCCACATTGCCTTCGGCGGTGATCTGCCCGAGATTCTGATCGTATTTCAGCGAGTCCGCGGTCATCAGCACAGGCTGGTTGGTGGCAGCCAGCTGTTGCTGGGCCGTGCCAGGCACAGCCCATTGCGTGGCGCAAATCAGCGCTGCCAGTCCCGCCCATGCCGCCCGCCAGCCGCGCATCGTCTAGCCGTCTTCCATATGGAAAAGCAGCGAGATACCCAGCATCAGGCAGATGCCGGTCGGGGCCCAGGCCGCCAGGCCAACCGGCAGGGTGCCGTTGAGGCCGAAGGGCTGCACCAGTTCGATGCTGAAATACAGCAGGAAGCCCACGCCCACGCCCAGGCCAAGCAAGGCGCCGGTGCCGCCGCGCCGGGTGAGGCGCAGGCTGAAACTGGCGGCGATCAGCAGCATGGCGCAGAGCAGCAGCGGCACGGCCAGCAGGGTTTGGAAATGCAGCCGGTGGCGCAGCGCCGAAAACCCGGCGGTTTCCATCGCCGCGATGAAAGACGGCAATTGCCAGAACGAGATCGTGCTGGGCGAGGCGAAGCTTTCCTGGATGCGGTCGAAGGTCAGCGTGGTGGGAATGCGCATGATCGCGGCGGTTTCGCCGGCGCGGTCGGGATAGCTGGTGGTGGCGTCGCGCAATTCCCAATAGCCGTCGCGCAGATAGGCCTCCGATGCATCCACGCGGCGCACGAAGCGGTCGGTGCCCTCGTAGTAGAACAGGATCACATCGCGCAATTCCACGCCCTGCTGGGCCACGCGCAGCGCATGCACCACCACCTGGCCTTGGGCATCTGCCTCGCGCAGCCACAGGCCGGTGCTGGAAACCGCCAGCATACTGGCGCGGCCGCGCAGTACCTTGGCCTCTATCGCCTCGTAGCGTGCCAGCATGGCTGCCGATAGCGGATTGTAGACGGTGATCACGAAACCGCCGATCAGCAGCGCCAGGATCAGCGCCGGGGCCAGGAATTGCCACACCGATACGCCGGCGGCGCGGGTGACGGTGAGTTCCTGGCTGCGGGTGAGGCGGCTCAGCGCCAGCATGCCGCCGAACAATGCGGCGAACGGGATCAGCTTGATGGAGAGATTGGGCAGCCGCAGCAGCGACATGGCGAACACGGTATCCAGCGAGGCATCCACCCGGCCCGAGGCGCGGCGCAGCAATTCCACCGTATCGAAGCTGTAGGCCAGCACCACCAGCACGGAAAACACCACGGCAATCGCCATCAGGTATTGCCGGCCGAGATAGTAGGCGAGGGTCCAGGAGATGCGCATCACTCCGCCCCCCCCAATGCCGCCAGGCCACCATGCGGGGCGATCTGCCGGTTGGGTTCGCGCAACAGCCACAGCGCAATCAGCATCGCCAGCAGCGGCACGGCATACATCGCAACGATCAGCGTTGGGGTCCTGGTGGCGATCTGCGCCACGCCCAGGCTCAGCACCTGCAGCACGATGCCCGCGCCGGCGGCCGAGATCAGGCGGCGGCCCTGGCCGCGCCGGTTGAATTCGCCGCCGATCACGCCGGCGATGGCGATCAGCATCAGCGCCGGCACATAAAGCGGCGACACCAGCCGGCGGTGGCCTTCCACCAGCAGCTTGTTGCGGTTGTTCACATCATCGAGATTGTTCATGTCGGGATAGAACAATTCCGACAGGAAGCGTTCCTGCGGTTCGCGCCAGCCTTCGGTTTCCGGCTTGATATAGAGATTCAGGTCCAGCGCATATTCGTTGAAATACAGGATGCTCAGGCCGCGCCGGCCGGGTTCCACCTGCTGGCGGTTGCCATCCACCATCAGCAGGCGCGGACCCTGCTGGGTCAGCACCAGGGCGGCACGCGCGGCCATCATGGTGACTGGGCGGTTGGCATCGCGGCTGTCATGCACCAGGATGCCCTTCATCTCGCCCGATGGCTCGCGCTCGCGCACATAAACCGTCAGGTTCGGCGAGGGGGTGTTGAACACGCCTTCCAGGATCACCATGCTGGCCAGGCTGGAGCGGAATTCGAATTGCGTGGCGCGCAGCGTGCGCGAGGAGAGCGGGCCGATATAAAGCCCGATGGCATAGAGTGCGGTCATCACCAGTATGGCCACCAGCATGGCCGGCCGGGCCAGGCTGTAGCGGCTGAACCCCGAGGCCGACAGCACCACCAACTCGGAATCGCTGGCCAGCCGGTTATAGGCATAGAGCGTGGCGCAGAAGGCGGCGATCGGCAGGATGATGCCGGTCACGTTGGGCAGCACCAGCATGGTGAGATAGAAAAACGAGCCGAATCCCAGATTGTTATTCACGATCCGGTCGATGAAGCGCAACGATTGGGTCAGCCATATCACCCCGGCCAGGGTGAGTGTGGCGAAAAGCAGCGGCCAGGCAATCTGGCGCAGGATATATTGGGTGATGCCCCGCATGGGCCCGGAGTATAGCCAAAACGCGACTCAGCGCCACCCATGCCGGGCGTATTCCGCTTATTTGCCAGGGAGTTCTGGGTTGATTGATCCGGGCCGGACGGGGCCGCTATAGTGCGGGGCATCGCAACCATTCGAACCCCGGGATTCGCGCAATGAAGATCGATTTTGCCGCTTTGGTCCGCCCCAAGCAGGGCGTGCTTGTCCTTACCGCCGCCGAAGGCCGCAAGCTGGGCCAGTTCGCCCAGGCGCTGGACAAGACGCTGGGTGGTGCCATCGGCCGCGCCCTGGCCGGTGCGCCGCGTTTCACCGGAGCAAAGGGCCAATGGCTGGAAATCGTCGGTCCCGGCGGCGGTTTGGGCCGGATTCTGCTGGCAGGCCTGGGCAAGCCGGCCGATCTGAAGGCGGAAGCCTTTGAAACCGTGGCCGGCGACGCCGTGCGGCGTGCCAATGCCACCGGCGATGCCACCCTGGCGGTAGCCATCGACCTGCCGGCCGGCGCCAAGGCCGCGCCCGCCGAGGCTGCCGCGCGCGCCGCGCTGGGCCTGCGCCTGGGCGGCTACCGGTTCGACAAATACCGCACCAAGCTGAAGGACACCGAGAAGCCCTCGCTGAAATCCGCCCTGGTGCTTACCGAGGCGGTGGCGGCTGCCAAGCGTGCCTATCAGCCGCTGGCCGCACTGGCCGATGGCGTCACGCTCACCCGCAACCTGGTTTCCGAGCCGGCCAATGTGATCTACCCGGAAAGCCTGGCCGCCGAATGCCGCAAGCTGGCCAAGCTGGGCGTGAAGGTGGAAGTGCTGGGCGAAAAGGCGATGAAGAAGCTGGGCATGGGCGCCCTGCTCGGCGTCGGCCAGGGCAGCGTGCGCGAATCGCAGCTGGTGGTCATGCAATGGCTGGGCGGCAAGAAGGGCCAGGCGCCGGTCTCTTTCGTGGGCAAGGGCGTCTGCTTCGATACCGGCGGCATTTCCATCAAGCCGGCTGCCGGCATGGAAGGCATGAAATGGGATATGGGCGGCGCCGGCGCGGTGATCGGTGCCATGGCCGCCCTGGCCGGCCGCAAGGCCAAGGCCAATGTGATCGGCGTGGTGGCGCTGGTGGAAAACATGCCCGATGGCAATGCCCAGCGCCCGGGCGATATCGTCACCTCGATGTCTGGCCAGACCATCGAAGTGATCAACACCGATGCCGAAGGCCGGCTGATCCTGTGCGATGCCATGTGGTACACGCAGGAACGCTTCAAGCCGCAGATCATGGTGGATCTCGCCACGCTCACCGGCGCGATCATCATGTCGCTGGGCCATGAGCATGCCGGCCTGTTCGCCAATAACGACGAGTTGGCCGAACGCCTGGCCGCCGCCGGCAAGGGCGAGGATGAAAAGCTGTGGCGCCTGCCGCTATCGGAGGCCTACAACAAGGCGCTGAATTCGCCCATCGCCGATATGCAGAATATCGCCGGCCCGGGCGCCGGCGCGGGCTCCATCACGGCGGCGCAATTCCTGCAGCGTTTCGTGAAGGACGGCACCGCCTGGGCGCATCTCGATATCGCTGGCACCGCCTGGAGCAATGCCGACAAGCCCACGGTGCCAAAGGGCGCCACGGCTTTCGGCGTGCGCCTGCTCAATCGCCTGGTGCAGGATCATTACGAGGGCTGATGGCGCCACGGCGATGACGGAGGTTCTCTTCTATCACCTTACCCGGCGGCGGTTGGAGCAGGCCTTGCCAGACCTGCTCGGCCGCTGCCTGGAGCGCGGCTGGCGCGCGGTGGTGAAATGCGGCACACCGGAACGCGCCGAAGCACTGAACGGCGATCTCTGGACCTTCGACAAGGCGGCCTTCCTGCCGCATGGCATCGCCGCCGATGGCTATGTCGAGCGCCAGCCGATCTATCTCACGGCGGGTGACGAACGCCCCAACCAGGCCGAAGTATTGTTCCTGGTGGATGGCGCCGACACCGCCGGGCATGGCGATTACCAGCGCGTCTGCGATATATTCGATGGCAATAACGACGATGCCGTGCAGGCAGCGCGGGAGCGCTGGAAAGCCGCCAAGGCCGCCGGCCACGCGCTCACCTACTGGCAGCAAGGCGAACGCGGCTGGGAGAAGAAGGCGTAACGCCTGGATCGTTTCATCACAGCCTTGTTGCTTGCCGGACATCGCGCCCTGGTGAATGCTGCGCGCATGCGTTTCCTTGCCCTGCTCTTGATCTCTCTGCTTGCCGCTTGCGCCGCCTTGCCGCCATCCGCTATCCCGGCCGCAGTGGAAGTGCCGCGCGAAAATATCATGCTGGCTTCGGCGCTTTCTGTGGATGCCGCTAATAACCGCGTGACCTTGCCGCTGTTCAAGGGCGAGGTCGGCGGCAAGACCGTCTGGTATATCGTTACGGATTCATCGGACCGCGCGGATGCCATGCAGCGCGGTGTGGTGCATGCGCCGCTGCTGGCGCGCGCCGGGCTGGTGGCGCAGGTCAGCCAGCGCGGCGACGCAACGGTATTTCCCGCCGCGCCGGATTTCAGCCCAGCCCGCCGCTATGTTGCCGCGCCGGGCAAGGATTTTCCGCCCGCTTCCGTGCAGCCCGGCGCGGTGGCGCGCCCCGGTTATACGCCATTCGTGCGGTTCGCGGGCCAAGACGCGCCGGTTTTGAATGCACCGATCATGGCGGTGGGCGAGGGGCCGTTCGATCTTGCCGGCCATGGCGACGTGATGGATCGCGTGCTGGCCATCGATACGGCGCGGCGCACCGTCACTCTGCTGCTCAGCCGCGGTTTCGCCGAAGGCAAGCGCGTGCTCTATATTTCCACCGATGCGTCCGATCCGGCGGCAGCTGTGCTGGAGCGCGCCACCTATGTGCCGGGGCTGGATGTCGGCGATGCCGATATCGGCTTGCTGGTGATGATCAATGGCCGCGCCGGGAGGGATGATATAGAGGTGCAAGGCCTGGACTATTTCATCGGTCGCGGCGGCATGGCGCAGCCTGCGCGGTTTGCGCAGTCGCATCGCTTGGACGCGCCGGGAAATATTCTCACCGCGATTCCGCGCGGACCCACCGCCAGCGGCTATTCCCCGCTCTGGAGCATCTCGATGTTGCAATGGAGCGCGGCGGCCAAGGCGACCGGGCAGGATCGTCGCCAGACCGATCAGGCCGCGATCTACCGCCTGTTACAGCAAGGCGCGCTGTCCGGCCCAGGCGGCGCGCCCTTAGCGCCGGCCGGCTTCGTGGTGAATTGCCCGGTGATTGCGATCCTGGATTAACCGGGAACCGAACGCGCGCTCACCTGCTGGCAGCAGCGCGATCGAATGATGGAAACTGGAATACATCGATGCTGTAGGCCGCGACGCCGGCAAACCTCCAGCTTTCCTCGGTTTGCAGGTATTTCGCCTTTCATGTTTGGAAAATGTCTCATCATTAAGAGTGTTGTTTTTGAATGATGAAAGCTGGGTATGAGGCCTAATTGCTGTATTCAATATAAAGCCTGCCGTCTCGCCCCAGTGTTGCAGTCTCTGAGCTGGTGGTGTCAGTTCTGCGGCTCAACCCACATCGTGGGGGAGGGGGCATCAATTCCGGTTCGATGGCCCAGCCTGAAGAATCTTCAATGGCGCCGAATGCAATGGCATGGCGGGCAATCTGATTGCATTTGTTGATGAAAGTGGCCTCGTCAAAAGCGGGGAACTGGAAGACAAAAGCATGATAGCTGCCTGGCCCGCCGGTTGCCCATTCCGACTTTGAAATAACGAATGTTGCTTTGCTGGCATCAAGGCCCGAGATGGCTTTGGCAACCCGCCGATACTGGTAGAGTTGATATTGTTCATAGGCGAGCCAACCCAATGCAATCGCGGCGATAAAGCCCAGCAGGTGAAAGGGCTTTCTGACGATTTTATAAGTCTTGTGCATCGGGTTCTAGCATTTGAATCTATTCTGCCGTTTCCACATAAAGGTCTCCGCCGCGCCCCAGCAAGGCGCGCTGAACGCCTGCGCTGGGCAGGGTTTGGGATAAGCCGCAGATCGGCGGTTTTGGCACGAATTCCGATACGATGCCGTATGTCGAAACAGCTATTTGCGCGCCAAACGTGATGGCGTGGCGGGTAATTTGGTGGCACATCCTGGCAAACGTCTCATCGTCAAATGCCGGAAGCTGGAATACATAGGCGCTGTAGCCGCCAGGTCCGCCGATGGACCATTCCGATTTCTTATGCACAAGATTCGCTTCCGATAGATCAAGGCCAGAGAGCCGTTCCGCAAATCGCCGATGTCCTGAATTTTGCCATTGCTCAAACATGTATGAGCCGACTTTCCAGGCCAGTATGGCCCCGAAAACGGTGATAAGAAGCAGAAATATACGGCGGCGGTTTTTCATGGCTTCACATATTTACCAAATGCGATGTGGAAGTTTTTTTGCTCCATTTACATTTCCCGCGATATCGACGGCGCGCGTTTTGAGTTCAAGGTCTAAATCCCGCTCGCCGAAATCTTTCCAATCGAAATTATAGTAATCATAAAAACCCACGGGTTGGCCCGCCATGTCGAAGAAAATAAAGGCGTTGCCAAAGGCCAGTCTATATTCTGGTGACTTATAGAAGATCACCTGCATTCCTAATGAGCTTTTCCCCATCTGGTGCGACGACAATTGTTGTGTTTTTCTCATCGATAACGTCTGGTCGTTTCGAAAAATCGATGATTTTAGCGAAGCGATCTTGATTGAGTTGAATATCTCCTTTTCCCAACCAATAATTCTCGAACAGTTTCTCCGCGAAATCCGATCCGGTCTGTTCGCGGATGAAATTGCCCATAATCCCTAGGTCCGGCTTGGGTGAGCCATCACGTCTCTGCATGCCTGCTGGTTCAGCCTTCATACCGGCGCTTGTCCCGCTGCCGGGCCGGCCACGGGTATGGGCGCGCACGGCGACATCCTCGCCATCGCGGTCCTGATGATAGGCGCGTACATCGATTTCGCCGCCGGCGCCCCCGTTCAACCGGGCATGTTCGGCTTCCAGGTCGGCAAGCCGGCCTTCGCGCGGCGCGGTGCGTTCCATGCGGCCGGAAGCGTCGCGCCGTGTGGTGGGGTATAGCAATTCAAAGCCGCGCTCCACGGCTTGCTGATAGGCTGGGTCGCGTTGGCGCGGGTGCCAATAGCGTTTATCGCGCATCATCGCTTGCAAGGCGTTTTCGGTGAGCGGATCGGGAAGGGGAAGCAGCGTCATGGGAGCCTCTATTGATTATTTAGAGACATAATAGAGAACATAATGTGAATTATTAAACACTTTATTGAGTGTATGTGGCGGAAATACGACTTATGGGGGATTTTTTTCGACTCACACCAATCCGGCCACAAACGCTTGCAACGCAGCCAGCGTTTCCGCCGGTTTGTCGCGCTGCGGGGAATGGCCGCATTCGGGCAGGATCAGCTTTTGTGCGCCCTGCACGCGGGCCATGATGCAATCTATCTGCGCCAGCGTGCCGTATTCGTCGGCCTCGCCCTGGATGGCCAGCAAGGGTTTGTCGATAGCATCGAGATAGTGCTCGATGTTCCACTGCCGGAAGTCGGGATTGAGCCAGCTGTCGCACCAGCCATGAAAGGCGCAATCCACGTTCGTGCCGTGATACTTCATCAATCGGGCGCGCAGGTCGCCTTTGCGATAGGCAATATTGGCGGCGGCAATCGAGCGAATGGAAATATCTTCCGCGAAGCTATGCGGCGCCATTACAGCAAGGCCGCGCAAGCCGGGGCGTGAACTTCCCGCATGGATCAGCGCAATCGACGCGCCATCGGAATGGCCGATCAGGATGTAATCATCGATGTTCAGCGCGCGCAGCAGATCGGGCAGGCCATGCTCGGCTTCGTCATGCATATAGGTGATCGGCCGGGGCAGGGCGCAGGGGCTGGAGCCGCCATAGCCGATGCGGCTGTAGACCAGCGCCGGCAGGCCGCAGGCCTGCGCCACTTGCGCCGGAAAGTCGCGCCATTGCGCCACGCAGCCCAGGCCTTCATGCAGGAAAACCAGCACAGGCTTATCCCGCGCGCCCGGGATGAATTGATATTCGACATCGCCGCCGGGCAGCGTAACGCTTTGCATCAGCGCAACTTGAACCGCTGGATCTTGCCCGTTGCGGTCTTGGGCAATTCATCCACGAATTCGATCCAGCGCGGATATTTGTAAGGCGCCAGGCGCTCTTTCACGAAAACCTGCAGGCTTTCGATCAACACGCCATCGCCGCTGATGCCTTGTTTGGTTACCACATAGGCTTTCGGCTTGATCAGCCGGTCGGCATCTTCATGCGCCACCACGGCCGCCTCCAGCACGGATTCATGGGCCAGCAGGGCGGATTCCACTTCGAACGGCGAAACCCAGATGCCGCTCACTTTCAGCATGTCGTCGGATCGGCCAGCGTAAGTGTAATAGCCATCGGCATCGCGGATATATTTGTCGCCGGTGCGGGTCCAGATGCCCTGGAAGGTGGCCAGGCTCTTGGTGCGGTTGTTCCAATAGCCGGTGGCGGAGGAATAGCCGGCCACCAGCAATTCGCCGATCTCGCCGTCCTTCACGTCCTGGCCGTGTTCGTCCACCAGCCGCAGATCGTAGCCCGGCACGGCCTTGCCGGTGGTGCCGAAGCGCACATCGTCGGGCCGGTTGGACAGGAAGATATGCAGCATCTCGGTGGAGCCGATGCCATCGAGAATGGTGACGCCGAACCGCTCCTGCCAGCGTTTGCCGATATCCTCGGGCAGCGCCTCGCCGGCCGACACGCAATGGCGCAGTTTCGCCGAGCCCTGTTCGCGGCCCAGCGTATTATCCGCCAGGATCGCGCCATACAGCGTCGGCACGCCGTAGAAGATGCTGGGCTGATGATCCTTCAGGCGTTGCATCACTGCTTGCGGCGTCGGTCGTTCGGCCATCAGCAATGCGGTGGCGCCCACATGCAACGGGAAGGTCATGGCATTGCCCATGCCATAGGCGAAGAACAGCTTGGCGGCCGAGAACACGACATCGTCTTCGCGGATGCCCAGCACCTCCTCACCATACAGCACCGCCGTATGCGCCAGATCGCCATGCAAATGCATGGTGCCTTTCGGCTTGCCGGTGGAGCCCGACGAATACAGCCAGAAGCCGATATCGTCGGGCGTGGTGGGTGCGGGGTCCAGTTGATCTGATTGCTGCTGCAGCAAGGCTTCCAGCGGCGTGATGGTGGCCGGCACCCGGCCCGAGATCAGCACCTGGCGCAGATAGGGCTGGTCGGTCACGATGGGGCGGAATTTCTCCAGCAACGCATCGGATACCGCCAGCGCCACGGCGCGGCTGTCGCGCAGCAGGAAATCGTAATCCTGGGTGGTGAGCAGGGTATTCACCGGCACCGGCACGGCGCCGATCTTCATGGCGCCGAAGAACAGCGCCGGGAAATCGATGCCATCCAGCAGGGCCAGCATCACGCGCTGTTCGGGCTGCACGCCCAGCGACCGCAGCAGGTTGCCGGCGCGGTTCACCCGGGCGGTCAGTTCGGCGTAGGAATAGCGGCCCTTGTCGTCGATGAAGGCGATTTTGTCGCCGCGGCCTTCTGCGCTATGGCGGTCGATGAAATGGCTGGCGGCATTATAACTGCGCGGCAAATCCAGCAGACGCGGCATCGTTTCCCACCCCTTAGATCATCTTATGAAAAAGGCCGCCGTTCCCGGGCGGCGGCCCTGTCCGTCAAGCTGCCTTGGCCAGTGGCTCCAGCAGCTTGATCCATTCGTCTACCCAAACCAGGGCATCATCTTCCGCCATGGTGCCGCCCGAGGCGTTATGCTCCAGGCGCTCGCCCACCAGGGTGGCGCCGCAATCGCGCAGCACATCCTCGAACTGCTTGCCGCCATGGTTGAACGTATCGATATAGGTGCTGTCGCCCAGGCCGATCACACCCACCAGCTTGCCGGCCAGGTCGGGCTTGCTGCCGGTCAGGTCGGCATGGAAGTCGCGGGCATTGTCAGGTACGTCGCCCTGGCCATAGGTGGAGGTGCAGATCAGGAAAATGCCCGGGCGCTGAAACACGTCGGCCTTCAGGCTGTCCATCAACAGCACATCGGCCTTGTGGCCGTCGGCTTCCAGCTTCTTCTTGATATCGCCGGCCACCAACTCGGCCGTGCCGGTCATGGTGCCGACGAGAATGTTGAAGTCCATGGTACTGACAACCTCCTTGTGCTGGGCTCGAAATATAGCGCATAGTTTTCTGGCGCTCCAGCCAAAAAAGCACTATAATGCATGTTATGACCAAGGCATCGAAACGGAACGAAAAAACCGCCCTCAAACCTGCCATTGCGGCGGATGATGCCGGGTTGGCAATGGTGGAAAATGCCAGACCCGCCGCAACGGCGGAAGATGATAGCACATTTCTGGCAGCGGTTGGCGAGCGTGTGCGCAATGCCCGTGCGCGGCGCGGCATGAGCCGCAAGATACTCGCCCGTGATTCCGGCGTGTCGGAACGCTATCTCGCACAACTGGAAACCGGTAGCGGCAACATCTCCATCCTGCTGCTGCGCCAGATTGCCCGGGCGATGGATCTGCCCATGGTGGATTTCCTGGCGGATCGCACCCGCCATGGCGTGGAGCAGGCGCTGCTGCTGAATCAGATCGACGAACTCTCGCCCGCCCAGCAGCAGGAATTGCAAAGCCTGATCCGCGAGCGTTTCGGCGTGGCGCCCAGCGTGAAACGCCATGTGGCGTTGATCGGTTTGCGCGGCGCCGGCAAAACCACCTTGGGCCATGCGCTGGCCGCCGCACTCGGTTTGCGTTTCATCGAGATGGCGAAGGAAATCGAAGCAGAGGCGGGGCTGAGCCTGAACGAGATTTTCGATCTCTACGGCCAGGCCGCCTATCGCCGCTTTGAACGCCGGGCGCTGGAGCGTATCACCGCTTCCACGCTGCCGGCGGTGATCGCCACCGGCGGTTCGCTGCCATCCGAACCGGCCACCTTCGCCCATCTGCTCAGCCATTGCTTCACCATCTGGTTGAAGGCGCGGCCGGAAGAGCATATGGGCCGGGTGATCGCCCAGGGCGACATGCGCCCGATGGCCGGCCATGGCGAGGCGATGGCCGATCTCAAGCGAATCCTGGCCCAGCGCGAGGCGCTGTATGCCAAGGCCGATCTGGCTTTCGATACCGCCGGCAAGGCCAGCGAACAGGCCGCGGTGGATCTGCTGGCAGCCCTGCAACGGCATCCGGCTTGGTTGGCAAACCTGCAAAATAATTCTTGATCGCGGCATTTCATGCATTATAATGCGTTTCATCAAAGGGGTGAAACGTCATGGCTGAAGCGCAGCTCAACAATCTTGTCGATTTCCGCACCGATCCGTCCCGCTACAAGCATTGGAAGCTGAGCGTCGATGGTCCGGTCGCCACCTTGGCGATGGATGTGCGCGAAGATGGCGGCTTGCGGCCGGGCTACGAACTCAAGCTGAATTCCTACGATCTTGGCGTGGATATCGAACTGCACGATGCCGTGCAGCGCCTGCGCTTCGAGCATCCGGAAGTCGGCGCGGTGGTGCTCACCTCGGCCAAGGAGCGGGTATTCTGCGCGGGCGCGAATATCCGCATGCTCAGTCAGTCGAGCCATGGCTGGAAGGTCAATTTCTGCAAATTCACCAACGAGACCCGCAACGGCATCGAGGAGGCCTCTGCCCAATCGGGCCAGGTTTATATCGCCGCCGTGAACGGCCCCTGTGCCGGCGGCGGCTATGAATTGGCGTTGGCCGCCGACCGCATCATCATGGCCGATGACGGCAACACCGCGGTGTCGCTGCCCGAAGTGCCGCTGCTGGCCGTGCTGCCGGGTACCGGCGGCCTGACGCGGCTGGTGGACAAGCGCATGGTGCGCCGCGACCGCGCGGATTTTTTCTGCACGCTGGAAGAGGGCATCAAGGGCAAGCGCGCGGTGGATTGGCGCCTGGTGGATGAAGTCGTGCCGCGCACCAAGCTGAGCGAGACCGTGCAACAGCGCGCCGCCGAAATCGCCGCGAAATCCGACCGCCCGCGCAACGCCAAGGGCATCGCGCTGCCCATACTGGAACGTAGCATCACGGAAAACGAAATCCGCTACGGCCATGTGCAGGCCAAGCTGGATCGCGCCAAGGGCATCGCCGAAATCACCGTGCATGCGCCCAAGGTGCAGCCGCCCAAGCTGGATGCCATCGATGCCGGCTTCTGGCCGCTGGCGCTGGCACGCGAGTTGGACGACCTGGTGCTGCATCTGCGCACCAATGAAGACACAACCGGCATGTGGGTGATCCGCACCGAGGGCGATGCCGATCTGCTTGCGGCCCATGACGATTTCATGGAAGCCAACAAGGATCATTGGCTGGTGCGCGAAATCCGCCTGTTCCTCAAGCGCGTGCTGAAGCGCGTGGATGTGTCGTCGCGCACGGTGTTCGCGCTGGTGGAGCCGGGTTCCTGCTTTACGGGCACGCTGCTGGAATTGGCGCTGGCCGCGGATCGCACCTACATGCTGGATGGCCAGTTCGAGGGCGACAATCGTCCGCCCGCCACCCTGCGTATGACGCAGGCGAATTTCGGCGCCTATCCGATGGTGAACGGACTGACCCGCCTTGCCAGCCGCAACCTCGATAACCCTGCGCATGTCGACGAACTCAAGCGCCATATCGGCAAGGATATCGAGGCCGTCGATGCCGACGAACTCGGGCTGGTGACTTTCACGCCCGACGATATCGACTGGGAAGACGAGGTGCGCATCGCCATCGAGGAACGCGCGGCTTTCTCGCCCGATGCGCTCACCGGCATGGAAGCCAGCTTGCGCTTCGGCGGGCCGGAAACCATGGAGAGCAAAATCTTCGCGCGCCTCACCGCCTGGCAGAACTGGATTTTCCAGCGCCCCAATGCGGTGGGCGAACAGGGCGCGCTCAAGCTGTACGGCACCGGCCAGCGCGCCGCGTATGATCGCAAAAGGGTTTAGGAGGACATCGCAATGGGCATCGACTACATCTCGCGTATCCCCAACAACGTCAATCTTTCCGACAACCGCCGTCTGCAGCGCGCGCTGGAGGAATGGCAGCCGAAATTCCTCGATTGGTGGCAGGATATGGGCCCCACCGGCTTCCAGGCCCGCGAGGCGTATCTGCGCACCGCCACCAGCGTGGATGCGCAAGGGTGGGCCACGTTCGGCTATGTGAAGATGCCCGATTATCGCTGGGGCATTTTCCTGGCCGAGCCGGAAGCCGAGCGCAAGGTGAATTTCGGCGACCACAAGGGCGAGCCGGCCTGGCAGGAAGTGCCTGGCGAATATCGCGGTGTGCTGCGCCGCCTGATCGTGACGCAAGGCGATACCGAACCGGCTTCGGTGGAACAGCAGCGCCTGCTGGGCCAGACCTGCCCGTCGCTTTACGATCTACGCAATCTCTTCCAGGTGAATGTGGAAGAGGGCCGCCATCTCTGGGCCATGGTGTATCTGCTGGATGCCTATTTCGGCCGCGATGGCCGCGAGGAAGCCGAAGCCCTGCTGCAGCGCCGCTCGGGCGACGACGACAAGCCGCGCATCCTCGGCGCCTTCAACGAGAAGACGCCCGACTGGCTCAGCTTTTTCATGTTCACGTTCTTCACCGATCGTGATGGCAAGTATCAGTTGGCATCCTTGGCGGAAAGCGGTTTCGATCCGCTGTCGCGCACCTGCCGCTTCATGCTCACCGAGGAAGCCCACCACATGTTCGTGGGCGAAACCGGCATCAGCCGCGTGATCCAGCGCACCTGCGACGTGATGCGCGATTTCAAGACCGACGACGTGCGCAAGCATGGCGTGATCGACCTGCCCACCTTGCAGAAATACCTCAACTTCCATTTCTCGGTGTCGTTGGATCTGTTCGGTTCGGAAATCTCCACCAACGCCGCCAACTATTACACGATGGGCATCAAGGGCCGTTACGAGGAAGCCCGCATCGGCGACGACCACAAGCTGACCGATGCCAGCTACAAGGTGCTTGAACTGCACGGCGACGGTTTCCGCGAGAAGGAAGAGGCGGCGCTGATCTCGCTGAACGAACGCCTGCGCGACGATTACGTGGCCGATTGCGCGCGTGGCGTGATGCGCTGGAACCAGGTGATCAAGCGTGCCGGCATCGATTTCGAGTTGAAGCTGCCGCATCGCGCCTTCCATCGCCAGATCGGCCAGTTCTCGGAATTGCGGGTAGACCCCCAAGGCCGGGTGATCAGCCAGGCCGATTGGGATGCCCGCCACCATGCCTGGCTGCCCACCGAGGAAGACCGCCTCTATGTGATCAGCCTGATGCGGCCGGTGACCGAGATCGGCAAATTCGCCAATTGGATCGCCCCGCCGCAGCGCGGCATCAACAACATGCCGGTCGATTTCGAGTATGTCCGGGCGTGAATAGCGGGGGTGCCCTGGCCGGCACCCCTTCATTTTTACGGGCTGGCTCCGTATGATCCGGCCCCATGAACAGCGAATCCGCCTATACGCCAGACCATCCGTTTTATGCCGCGCGTATCGTGCAATGGGGCGAATGCGACCCTGCCGGCATGGTCTACACCACCCAATTCCTGGATTACGTGATGGAGACCCTGGAAGCCTTCTGGCGCCAGGTGGTGGGGTTTGATTTCCAGCAATTGCATCTGCGCCATGGCCTGGGCGCGCCCACTGTCAGCTCGCATCTGGATTTCCAGCATGCGCTGAAGGCCGGCGAGCCGTTCCGGGTGGAATTGCGCATCAAGGAAATCCGCCGCGCCACCATCCGGTTCGATTTTCGCGGCGTGAACCAGGCAGGCATAGTCTGCTTCAGCGCCGATCATGTTTCCTGCATCGTGAATGCCGCCAAGCTGAAGTCGGAAAGCATTCCGCCCTTCATCCGCGAGCCGATGCAGGCCTATCAGCAGGCAACGACAAAACAGCAATAGAGCGGGGGGCTCTGCCGCATGACCACCGAAACCCACGGCTATACGCGTTTCTTCCCGGTGTCGTGGGAAGAGCTGCACCGCCATTGCAAGGCGCTGGCCTGGCGCCTGCACGACAGCGTGCAGAGCAAAGGCGGCAAGTATAAGGGCGTGGTGGCGGTCACCCGCGGCGGCATGGTGCCGGCGGCCATCGTGGCGCGCGAATTGAAGCTGCGGGTGATCGAAACCATCTCCTGCTCGCTCTACGACGAACTGGGCCGCAACGACAAGGTGAACGTACTCAAGCCCGCCACGGCGGCCTTGCCCGATGCCGGCGAAGGCTGGCTGATCATCGACGATCTGGTGGATACCGGCATCACGGCCAAGGCGGTGCGCGAAATCCTGCCCAAGGCGCATTTCGCCACCATCTATGCCAAGCCCTCGGGCCGGCCGATGGTGGATACCTATATCACCGAAGTGAGCCAGGATACCTGGATCCTGTTTCCTTGGGATCAGGAAGCGGTGATGAGCAAGCCCATCGCCGATCTGCGCGGCGCGGATTAGCGTTCCTATCGCCCGTCTCCGTGAGGCGCCATTCCCGGGATAGGCCCGAGGCTGAGGGTTTTGATCCGGCTTTCCATTGAGCGTCACCCTCGGATTCATTCCGAGGGTCCATCGTTGCACCTCCGTGCCATGTCAGGCATGGACCCTCGGAACAAGTCCGAGGGTGACGATGAGAGTGAGCAGTCAACACCGCGCGGCGACAGTGGACAACAAAAAAGGCCGGGGTACAGCCCCGGCCTTTTCGTGTTTCACGTGAAACGGTATCAGCCGACGATTTCGGTGCCGGAGAAGAAATAGGCGATTTCCACGGCTGCCGTGGCCGGGGCGTCCGAGCCATGCACCGAGTTGGCTTCGATACTCTCGGCGAATTCCTTGCGGATGGTGCCCGGCGCGGCATTGGCCGGGTTGGTGGCGCCCATCACTTCGCGATACTTGGCGATGGCATTGTCGCCTTCCAGCACCTGCACGACGACGGGGCCGGAGATCATGAAGCCGACCAGATCCTTGAAGAACGGACGCTCCTTGTGCACGCCGTAGAAGCTCTCGGCCTGGGCCGTGCTCATCCAGATGCGCTTCTGCGCCACGATGCGCAGGCCGGCGGCCTCGATCTTGGCATTGATGGCGCCGGTCAGGTTGCGGCGGGTGGCGTCGGGCTTGATGATGGAGAAGGTGCGTTCCAGGGCCATTGTTTTGCGTCCTTGTATGAAAAGCGGGCGGTTACCATTGCCCGGAAAATTCTGGCGGGTATATAGAGGCTTCGTTTCCATCCCGCAACTGTCTGGCCCTCCCTCCCTAGTCACGAACATGTTGGTTTTCCGCGACATAACCTGCCGGCTGGCTGGCCGCACCCTGCTTGAGGGGGCATCCGCCACGATTCCGGACGGCCATAAGGTGGGTTTGGTGGGGCGTAACGGCACCGGCAAGTCCACTTTGCTGAAAATCATCTGCGGCGAGATCGGGCTGGAATCCGGCAGCGTGGAGATGGGTGAACGCACCCGTATCGCCAAGCTGCCGCAGGAGCCGCCGGGCGGCAGCCAGAGCCCGATCGAGTATGTGCTGGCCGCCGATACCGAGCGGGCCGCTTTGCTGGAAGAGGCCGAGACCGCCACCGATCCCGACCGCGTGGGGCATATCCATTCGCGGTTGGCCGATATCCAGGCCCATACCGCGCCGGCCCGCGCCGCCATCATCCTGGCCGGCCTGGGCTTCGACGAGGCCGGGCAGAACCGCGCGCTCGACACTTACTCCGGCGGCTGGCGCATGCGCGTGGCGCTGGCGGCCACGCTGTTCATCGAGCCCGATCTGCTGCTGCTGGATGAACCGACCAACCATCTCGACCTGGAAGCCGCGCTGTGGCTGGAAGGCTATCTGCGCAATTATCCGCGCACCTTCCTGCTGGTCAGCCACGACCGGCATTTTCTCAACAACGCGGTTGAGCATATCCTGCATATCGACCACGGCAAGCTGGTGCTGTATCGCGGCGATTACGACAGCTTCGAAGCCGAGCGCCGCGCCAAGATGGCGCAGCAGACCGCGATGGCCCAGCGCCAGGAGGCCGCGCGCAAGCATTTGCAGGCTTTCGTGGATCGCTTCCGCGCCAAGGCCAGCAAGGCCAGCCAGGCGCAAAGCCGCCTGAAGATGCTGGCCAAGATGCAGCCGATCTCGGCGGCGCTGGAAGACCCCACGGTGATCTTCAAGCTGCCGGAGCCGGACGAACTGGCGCCGCCGATCATCACGCTGGATAATGTGAGCGTGGGCTACGAGCCCGGAAAACCCGTGCTGCGCAAGCTGAATCTGCGCATCGACATGGAAGACCGTATTGCCTTCCTGGGTGCCAACGGCAACGGTAAATCCACGCTCGCCAAGCTGCTGGCCGGCGCGCTTACGACAGATGGCGGCAAGCTGTTCAAGGCCGGCAAGCTGCGCATCGGCTATTTTGCGCAGGACCAGGAAGATGTGCTGGATGCCAACCGCACGGCGATCCAGCATCTGCAGGAATTGCTGCCCGATCTGCCGCCGATGCAGATCCGTGCGCGGCTGGGCGCTTTCGGCCTCACCCAGAGCAAGGCCGAGACGGTGGCCGGCAAGCTTTCGGGCGGCGAGCGCGCGCGGCTTTTGTTTGCCATGGTGACGCATCACAAGCCGCATCTGCTGATCCTCGACGAACCGACCAACCATCTGGATATCGATACCCGCGATGCGCTGGTGCAGGCGCTGAACGAGTTTTCCGGCGCCGTGCTGCTGGTGAGCCATGATCGCCATCTGGCCGAGGCCTGCGTGGATCGTTTCCTGCTGGTGGGCGATGGCACGGTTGCGGCTTTCGATGGCGACCTGGACGATTACGCCAAGCTGCTGGCCGACCGCCGCAAGGGCGTGAAGGAGACGGCGCGCGAGGCTGCTGGCGAGCCGCTGTCGAAGACCGACCGCAAAGCGGATCGCCGCCAGGCCGCCGAGGCGCGCAAGGCGCTGGCGCCTTTGCGCAAGGCCGTGAAAGACGCCGAAACCGCAATGGCGAAGCTGACCGCCGAGCGCAATACGCTGGATGCCAAACTGGCGGACCCGGACACTTATACCAAGCTCAGCCCCGCCGATCAGAGCGCGCTGAGCAAGCGCCATGGCGAAGTGCTGCGGCTGATCGAAGACCAGGAAGAAGCCTGGCTGAACGCCCAGGCCGAGTTGGAAGCCGCGCAGAGCGACGCGGCTTAAGGTCGCACTCCACCGCCGGGCAGCGGCCGCGTGAAGCAGGCGCGGGGAGTGTTTCACGTGAAACAAACAGGAACGCTTCTCAACTAGCCGGTATTTTTCCGGTTTCCCGGCTTCACGACAGCGTGATGCCGTCAATTCGGGCTGCGACTTAGTCTCACTTGCTGGATGCCTGCGCTTCCATTACAAGATCAATGAAAGTCATTCGCAATAATAATGCAGGAGCGAACTCTATGCTGTCCCGTCATCTTTCCGGCCGTCCGGCATTGCGTCATCTGTCGCGCAGGGGCCTTACCCTTGCGGGTCTGCTGCTGGCTTCGGCGATGGCGCTGCCGGGTCTTGCCCAGGCGCAGTCTGGCGATCTGAACCTGTATTCCTCGCGTCACTACGATACCGACGAGGCGCTCTACACCAATTTCACCAAGAAGACCGGCATCAAGATCAACCGCCTCGAGGCGCGCGAGGATGAGTTGCTGCAACGCATGAAGGCCGAGGGCGACAAGAGCCCGGCCGACGTGCTGATCACCGTGGATGCCGGCCGCCTCTGGCGCGCCCAGGAGATGGACCTGTTGCAGCCCACCAAGTCGGCGGCGCTGGAGAAGGCCATCCCGGCGCATCTGCGCGAGCCCGATGGCTATTGGTTCGGCTTTTCCAAGCGCGCCCGCGTGTTCGTTGTGAACAAGACCAAGGTGAAGCCCGGCGATATTGCGCGCTACGAGGATCTGGCCGATCCGAAGTGGAAGGGCAAGGTGGTGATCCGCTCCTCCACCAATGTGTATAACCAGTCGCTGGCCGGAGCGATGCTGGCAACCTTGGGCGAAGCCGGCGCCGAAGCCTGGGCGCGTGGCGTGGTGGCCAATCTGGCCCGTGCGCCGAAGGGCGGCGATACCGACCAGATCAA
>NZ_JAHBYG010000054.1 GCF_019636075.1 Ferrovibrio sp. | reverse complement strand
GACGCGCCGCGCCATCGGACCGAAATCGATCTTGTTGAATTGCAGTTCCCAGGCATCCGAGGTGGGCAAGCGGCGGAAGCGGCCTGCGGCGATGACGGGTAGGCTGCGGCCATTGGGGCGGCGCAAGGCCAGCTCCATTGGTGGCAGGCGGGCATCTTGCGGCGGATTGGCGAGCAAAGCACGAATCTCGCGGGCGGATTCGGCGGTGTAGATAGATTCCAGCGGCTTGCCGATCACATCCTGGGTAAGCTGGCCGCTCAATTCGCATTGCGCTTGGTTGACCCAAACCACGATGCCCTGCGGATCGATCACATCCACCAGGATCACGCCGCCATCGCCACTGCCGGACACATCTTGCAGGCGGGCAATCGAAGTTGGTTGTTGGTCGCCTCGAAGTGCAACTGAAAAGGGCGGCTGAGCGTCGCTGCCTAGTGTCATGGCCGGCCCCGGCCATGAGCGATATGGGATACGGAATCTAACTGTGCGGCAAAGTCGCTGAAAATCAAATTTTTCACCTTGGCCAGGCCACAAGGATGCCACGGAAACATAGGCAGCGCCATAGCACAGCCTATGGCCCAGATAAGCAAGCCGCATGCCGCAAGCAATCCATGGCGGATCAAGCAGATAGCCCCCACCTTAGCCTGCTGCATTTCTGCTGCGCGCGATAATGCAGCGGGCATGCGGCAGAAATGCAGCGGGCAGCGATCAGGGGGATAGGGCAATCCAGGTGGTTTTCAGCTCGGTGTATTTCTCAAGCGCATGCAGGGATTTGTCTCTCCCCATGCCGGATTGCTTAAATCCGCCGAAGGGCACGGTCAGATCATCCACGTCGTAACAATTCACATAGACCATGCCGGCGCGAAGCGCCCGGGAAGAGCGGATTGCGGTGTCGATACTGCCGGTCCATACCGCAGCGGCCAGGCCATACATGGTGTCGTTGGCGATCTGCAATGCCTGCTCCGGTGTATCGAAATACAGAACAGAAAGCACCGGCCCGAAAATTTCTTCCTGCGCGATGGTCATTCGCGGCGTTACGGCATCGAAGATGGTGGGTTCCACATAAAACCCGCCGCTATTCGAGCGCGTGCGCTGGCCGCCCAGCAGCAGTTTGGCGCCTTCGCCTTTTCCGATCTGGATGTAATCCAGCACGCGCTGCATGTGGCGCTCTTCCACCAACGCGCCGATGCTGGTAGCGGGATCCAGCGGATCGCCGGCGGCTTTGGTGCGGGCCACCTGCATCAGCTTTTCCATGAAAGGTTCGGCGATGCGGCGATCCACCAGCAAGCGCGATCCGGCATTGCAGATTTCACCCTGATTGAAAAAGATCGCGCTGTTGGCGGCCTGTGCTGCGCGGTCTAGGTCCGGGCAATCGGCATGGATGATATGCGGGCTTTTACCGCCGCATTCCAGGCCAACGCGCTTCATGTTGGATTGCCCTGAATATTGCAGAAACAGCCGGCCAACCTCGGTGGAGCCCGTGAAACCCACGGCGTCGATATCCATATGCAGGCCGATAGCCTTGCCGGCTGTGGGGCCAAGGCCAGGTACAACATTCAGTACGCCGCCAGGCAGGCCGCCTTCGGCAAATAATCCAGCCAGGCGCAAGGCGGAAAGCGGGCTCTGTTCGGCAGGCTTAAGTATCACGGAATTGCCAGCCGCCAATGCAGGCGCCAATTTCCACATTGCCATCATCAAGGGGAAATTCCACGGCACCACGGCGCCAACAACACCCACCGGCTCGCGAGTGATAAGCGCCAGGCTGTTTTGCGGGGTGGGGGCGATTTCGTCGTAAACCTTGTCGATGCATTCGGCAAACCAGCGTAGCGTGGCGATACTGCTGGCCACATCGATGGACAAGGCATCCGAAATCGGTTTGCCCATATCCAGGGTTTCCATCAATGCCAGTTCTTCCGCATGGGCCTCCATCTGGTCGGCCACAGCCAGCAATACGCGCTTGCGCTCTGCGGGGTTTTGGTTGCGCCAGCGGCCATCCTCGAAAGCAGAGCGTGCGCTACGCACTGCCGCATCCACATCGGCGCTATCGCAGCTGGCCACGGTGGCAATAATGCGGCCATCGATCGGGCTGATACAGGGCATGGTGGCGCCGGATATGGCATCCACATAACGGCCATCAATGAAGGCCTGCCGGGGCAAGGCCAGATCGCGCGCCTTCGCATGCCAATCGATACGCATGGTATTCATTGCCAACGGCCTTCCTGAATAATTGCCAAAAAATCCAAGCCTTCAATCCAGCAAGTTCTATGCCGCGCTCTGGCAGAAGAAAAATATGCAGTTTGCCGATGCTGCCTGCTGCGGCATTGCAACGCTGCGCGAGAAAATGCAGCAATATTTTGGAGTCACGATAAGAAAGACTGGCAAAAGTCGTTGGCGCAGATATTGCTGTTATGTCCAGATTTATGCGTAAGACGGGGAAAGACGATGACGGTTAGATTGCCGCTGGTCGGGTTGATTGGTGATATGCGCATGCTGGATGGCATGCCCTATCACACAGTGGGGGATAAATACGCGCGAGCGGTCATCCAGGCTATGGATGCTGTCCCTGTATTGATCCCTGCATTGGGTGGCAACGAGATCGGCCAACATGCATTGCACAATTTTGATGGCCTGATTTTTACCGGTAGCCTCTCCAACGTGCATCCGTCGCGTTATGGCGCCGAGCCGAGCCAAGCCGCCGAACCCTATGATATGGACCGCGATCAGCTGGCCTTTCCGCTAATCGATGCCGCGATCAATAGCGGCATTCCGTCCCTATTCATTTGCCGTGGATTTCAGGAATTGAATGTGGCTTTGGGCGGTAGCTTGGTGCCAGAAGTACATGCGCTGCCTGGCCGGATGGACCATCGTCGCCCGAAAGTGCCCGATATCACTGCGCAATACCTGCCGTCTCACCGGGTTACCCTTACGCCCGGGGGCATGCTGCAAACTTTGCTCAAGAGTGAAACTGCGATGGTTAACTCACTGCATTATCAGGCCGTGGATCGCCGTGCCGCGCGCCTGCTGGTCGAGGCTGTGGCTGATGATGGTACCGTTGAGGCGGGCCGTGTGGCCGAGGCCCCTGGCTTCGCGTTGGGCATGCAGTGGCATCCGG
The DNA here is from genome assembly GCF_019636075.1 of Ferrovibrio sp. GTDB lineage: Bacteria > Pseudomonadota > Alphaproteobacteria > Ferrovibrionales > Ferrovibrionaceae > Ferrovibrio. The sequence goes on along the minus strand of NZ_JAHBYG010000054.1, from coordinate 20,994 downwards.
AATATGACGCAATGGGCGATGCTGTGTCGCGGCAGATATTCTCCGCTTATCGTAAGGCGCTGCATGATTTTGCATGCCGATAGGTTGCAGCAGTATTGCAACAAACGATGCGGCATCGCTGCGGCCAAACCCCGCTCAATCAATGAAGCAGTGATAAATCCCTGTAAATAAAGGCGCCCGCGAGTTGGCGCGATTCATGCTTTGCCTGTCGTCATCGCAATCGCGGGGGATCAATAAGCGATGACGAAGAGGATGGCGTGAGTAATAAGGATCTATCTGCTTTCGGCGATGCACTGCGCCAGCGCGGACTTAAAACGCTGCATGTAGTAACGCCCGATCTGGATGGTGGATTGCGCGGCCGCCGCCATGCGATCCGAGAAAAAGGCGCCCCGCTTGGTCCGTCGGCCAGCTTTTGCAATGTGCTGTACGAATGGGATGTGGCAGACAAAGTGTTCGGCGCCGGACCTTTCGTTGGAGAAGCGATATCCCTCGACACTGAATCGGTGCGCCATTACCCTTTCGAAGCGAAAGCGGCCTGGATTCTCGCGGATTACGCTGGCCCTTCGCTGGCTTATAGCCCAAGGGCATTGCTGGCGCGCCAGATTGAGGCGGCTGCCGGCATGGGCTTGCAGGTGCAGGCCGGCTTTGAATTTGAGTGGTTGGTTTTCGACGAAACTCCAGAAAGCCTGCGCGCTAAGAATTATACCAACCTCACACCCTGGGCGCCGGATAATCGTTGCTGGGATGCGCTCAGCGCTTCCATTCATGCGGGCCTGATCTACGATCTTCAGGAAACCTTGAATGCAGCGGAAGTGTCGCTGGAAAATCTTGGCATGGAGCTTGGCCCTGGTTGCATAGAGGCAACTTTGGCAGCCACGGATGCCATGCGGGCCGCAGATGATGCGCTGTTTTTCAAACAAGTGACGCGAGCATTTTTTCGGCGGCATAACCTCAGCGCTTGCTTCATGGCGCAGACGGATATCAGCACGCCTGGCCTTTCCGGCCATATTCACTTGTCGCTGCATGATGCAGCTGGAAATGCCCTGTTTCGCAATAAGGATACCCGTGCGGTGTCGCAGGCAGCGCGCTGGTTCATCGGCGGCGTTCTGAAATTGCTGCCTGAATTTCTGGTGTTGCCGCTCCATACGGTGAATTCCTACCGGCGATTGTCGCCTGGCAATTGGGCACCGCGCACGGCCACCTGGAGTCTGGAAAACTATTCCACGGCCATTCGCGCGGTGAGCGGTGATCATGATGCCGCGCGGCTGGAGTTTCGCACGCCGGGCTCGGATGTAAATCCTTATCTGGGTATGGCGATGTTTCTGGCGGCTGGCCTTTGGGGTCTGCGCGAAAAGATCGAGCCGCCGCAGCCGGTGCAGGGCGATGGCCGCCTGGAAATACCGGTCGGCATGCAGACCTTGCCGCACGATCTATTGCTTGCGTTGCAGGCATTCGAGTGCAGTGCCATGGCGAAGGATTTGTTGGGAGAGGAATTTGTTGCGCATTTCGTGCAATCGCGACGTAACGAATCCGATGCCCTGAGGCGCGCAGTAAGCGCGACTGAGCGCGCCCGCTATTTCGAATATGTTTGACAACGAGGGAATCTAGATGTCGAAGACCGTTACCGATATTCAGGCTTATGTGGATGACGAGAAGCGCAAGGAACTAGTCCGCAAGGTACGTGAGAAGATTGATGCTCTGGGCATCGAGCATATCTATTTCCAGTTCATATCGGTAACCGGTCGGGTCATGGGTAAGGCAGCGCCCACGCCGCATTGGGAGGCGTTGGCCAACAAGGGCGTACAGCTATGGTATGGCGCTGTGGCCGATGTGTGTGTGGATCGCCGCGGTGAATATATCGGTTATTCCGCCAATGCCGCCGAATTGGTGGCGTTGCCAGATCCGGAAACCTTCTGCCAGTTACCCTGGAACAAGAAGGTGGCGCGCGTATTCTGTACCTTGTTCCGCAATCGCGAGGAAGCGGAAGCCCCAGGCGCCTATCTCACGTCGGATTGCCGCGGCAATCTGCGGCGCATTCATGAGCAATTTAAGAAAGACCATGGTGGCTTGCATCTCCGTATCGGTTGCGAGCCGGAAATGATGTGGCTGAAGCGCGGTCCGGATGGCAAGTTCGCTGGCGGCACTACGCGGCCTTTTGCCTATCACATCGATCAGTTCGAGCAGCTTTCGCCCGTTATCATGCGCGTGAACGAGTATGCCCGTGCCATGGGCCTGGATATGATCCAGAGCGATCATGAAGATGCCCCCGGTCAGCTCGAGCTGAATATTACGTTCGACGACACTTTGCGCAATGCGGATCGGCTGATCACTTACCGGCAGATCTGCGCTCAGGTTGCGCGCGAGTTCAATCTGATCGCCACCTTCATGAGCAAACCTTTCATGGGCGTCTCGGCTAATGGCTGCCACCACAATGTTTCGCTTTGGACAGGCGGCCAGGATGAAGTCAATCGCCTAAGATATACCGACGAATTGCCGGGTATGGATGAGGTTTTCTCTTATCGTCGTGGCGGGCAGAATGAATTTCTGCGTCCCACCAATGAGTGGATGCCAGCGCAGGTGGGACTGCATTGTATCGGCGGTATGATGCAGCACCTCAATGCACTCACCGCTATTGGCGCATCCACAGTGAATTCCTATCGTCGCCTGAGCGACCTAGGCTTCTGGGCACCGGTATATGCCGATTGGGGCTTCCAGAATCGCACTGTTGGCGTTCGCGTCTCGGCGCCGGGTCGGGTGGAGTACCGCGCGGTGGATTCTATGGTGAATCCATATCTGATGTCGGCCGCATTGTTGAAGGCGTTCAGCGATGGCTTGACCAACAAGATCGATCCGGGGCAACCGGAACAGCGCAACATTTACGAGGCGATGGAAGCCGGCAAACAGGTGCGGCGCCTGCCTAGCCATCTGGCGGCGGCATTGGACGCATTGGAAGCCGATCCGGTGATCGGCTCGGCATTACCTGGCGACATGCTGAAGGTATTCATGCATTACAAGCGCGATGAATGGGATCGCTTCATCGCCACGGTAACCGAGTGGGATTTCGATCGTTATCTGGAAAGCATCCCCTGATCTGATTGCAAGCAGGAAATCATCATGCTGGAATTAAGCAAGGCACAAATCGAGCAATATCGCGAGGAAGGCTTCCTCATCCTGGATCGTATCATCGATCCGGCGGATGCTGCCAAGTTGAAGGCGCGCTACGAACCGCTTTTCGATAAGGCGGAGTATGAGACTGGCCTATGCCCCGATGAAGTGAACAAGCCCCAGGGCAATCCGCCATATACGCAGCAAATCTGCAATGGCTGGCGCGCTGATCTGACGGTTGCCAGAATCGCGCTGAGCGAACAGATCGGCAAAGCATGCGCCCAGCTTGCTGGTTGGCCGGGTGCTCGCGTGCAGATCGACAACCTGTTATGGAAACCGCCAGGCGGCCGCGCTATCGGTTTTCATCAGGATAGCGCCTATCTTTACTGGCTCGATAAACCCGACATGACAACCTGCTGGATTGCGCTGGATCAAACCACTGCCGAAGGCGGTTCGTTGATGTATATCGTTGGATCGCATCGCTGGGGCGAAGCCAAGCCGATTCTGCAATTCCATGGGCCGGAAGATGATCTGCGCGAGGCCCGTGAATGGGCTGAGAATCTCGGGTTGGAATTAAAGTTGGTGCCGATTGTGGTGCCACCGGGTGGCGGCGCTTTCCATGATGGCTGGGTTTGGCATGGTTCGCGCGTGAACAAGACGGAAAATCCACGCCGCAGCATTTCGATCCATACGGTATCAAGTGAGGTTCGTTACAACCCGAACAGTCTGAATATCGGTACAGGCCCGGTTTATGGCCGCTATATGCGTTTCGGTACGCTGGATGTGGACGATAATTATTTCCCTGTCACCTGGCATCAGGATGGCAAGCGCACCAAGGGCCTCGATCATTACCTGACCCATGGCTATCGGGCCTGATGATACTGAGTGCTGCGAATCCGCGTCGATGCTGCGCAAACGCCACATCGACGCGGTTCTTTCAAAAATAAGTATCGGCAACCGCTACATTTATTACGTTTTTCACACTGGCATAGCTTTTGCTCAAGGATTGCAGAGGCAAATGCGTGCCAAGGGTGAAATTCGCAACGCAATTGAAAGAAAAACAAGGGGGTACAGAATGCGATTCCGTTATCTGAACATGTTCATGGGATTGGCGATCGGCGCCAGCGCCGTATTGGCGGGGCCGCTGGCTGCTGAGGCGCAGGAAAAGAAGACGTTGCGCGCTGCGATGCACGCGGGCCTGCGTATCCTCGATCCCTTCATTGGTACCACCTATATTGTGCGCGATCATGGCTACATGATTTACGACACGTTGTTTTCGGTGGACGAGAAGCTGAACGTCAAGCCGCAGATGGTAGATAGCTACGAGGTGAGCACCGATCAGCTTACCTATACCTTCAAGCTGCGAGATGGCCTGAAGTTTCATGATGGCGCACCGGTTACCACCGACGACGTGATTGCTTCGCTGGAGCGTTGGAGCAAGGTCGATGGCATGGGTGGTAAGCTTTTCGGCTTCATCAAGGAACTGAAGGCGGTGAATGCCACCACCTTTCAGATGATTCTGAAGGAGCCTTATGGCCTGGTGCTCACCTCGCTCGGAAAACCCAGCGCAATCGTGCCCTTCATTCTCCCCAAGCGCATTGCGCTAACGCCGCCGACGCAACAATTGACAGAATATGTCGGTTCCGGTCCGTTCCGCTTTGTCACCGAGGAATACCGCCCTGGTGTGAAGGCTGTGTACGAAAAGAACCTGGACTACAGGCCGCGCAGAGAGCCGGCCAATGGCATGTCGGGCGGCAAGGTGGTGAAGCTTGATCGCGTGGAATGGCTGATCATCGGTGACGCGCAAACCACCGCGAATGCACTCATCAAGGGTGAAGTGGATATGTGGGAGCGTCCGTCCTACGATCTGCTGCCCCAGGTGAAGAAAGACAAGAATATCGTTATCACCAACCGCAATCCGCTCGGCGAAGGATCACTGATGCGGTTGAATTGGCTGCAGCCGCCTCTGGATAACGTGAAGGTGCGCCAAGCCATTCTGCATGCCGTTTACCAGGAAGATTATCTGGCGGCACAAGTGGGTGACCCGGAATATTATCGCCTGTGCGGTTCGATGTATGGCTGCGGCACGCCGCTGGAATCCGATGTGGGCGCTGTACAATTGAAGAAGCCTGATATCGCCAAGGCAAAAAAATTGCTGGCCGAGAGTGGTTATAAGGGTGAAACCATCACCATCATGCAGCCAATGGATGTGGGTATCATCACGCCGCTGGCACCGGTAACCGTGCAGGCCCTGCGTGCTATCGGTATGAAGGTTGATCTGCAGGCGATGGATTGGTCCACTATGATGCTGCGGCGTGCCAACAAAGGCCCGGCCGATCAGGGTGGCTGGCATATTTTCCACACGGCTCAGGCTGTGCCGGATCAGATGAATCCGGTTGCCAACAATTACCTGCGTGGCGATGGAGCTTTCTTCGGCTGGCCGAATGATCCGGAAATCGAGAAACTGCGGGATGCCTTCTCGCGTGAAGTCGATCCGGTTAAGCAGAAGGAACTCGCTGTGGCCGTGCAGAAGCGTGCTTACGAAACTGTACCCTACATCCCGCTCGGCCTGTATATTCAGCCCCCGGCGCACCATAAGAACATCACGGGTTTCGTTATCGGCCCGGCCACGGTGTTCTGGAACGTCGAAAAGAACTGAGTAATTCCGGATCGTTCAGGAATGTTGCGCCTTATCGCCTCCCGCCTGGTTGCTGCCATCCCTGTCATGGGGATGGTGGCAATCCTGGTTTTTTTGATGCTGCGCCTCGGCCCGAGCGATCCGGCTCTCATTCTCGCCGGCGATACGGCAACGCCGGAAGCCGTGGCGGCCATACGTGCCGGCCTCGGTCTGGATAAGCCGCTCTGGTATCAATTCCTGGTTTGGATCGGCCAGTTGCTTTCGGGTGATTTCGGCTTGTCGGTATTCTCCCGGCAGCCTGTGATCGATATGGTTTTGCAGCGTATCGAGCCTACGGTTTCACTGGCCTTTACCACGCTTGCCTTGTCCATCGTTATTGCGATCCCCGCTGGTGTGCTCGCTGCCTGGCGGCATGATAGCTGGCTCGATCGACTGATCATGACCTTCTCGGTTCTCGGCTTCTCCATTCCGGTATTCGTGCTTGGCTATATCTTCATCTATCTGTTTGCGATGCAGATGGATTGGTTGCCCGTGCAGGGCTTTACGCCGATCGGCGCGAACCTGCCGAACTTCTTGCGCCAGATTGCTATGCCCACTCTGGCGCTCAGCTTTATCTACATCGCGTTGTTTGCCCGCATCACCCGTTCGGCGATGCTGGAGGTGTTGCGCGAGGATTATATCCGTACAGCTCAAGCCAAGGGCCTGCCAGAATCCGTGATTCTGGTGAAGCATGCCTTGCGGAATGCGGCTGTGCCCATTGTTTCCGTGATTGGTATAGGCTTCGCATTAATGATTGGCGGCGTGGTCATCACCGAGACAGTATTCAACATCCCGGGTATCGGCCGTTTGGTGGTGGATGCTGTTTTGGCCCGCGATTATCCGGTCATTCAAGGGGTGATCCTGCTCCTGTCCGGCGTATATGTGTTGATCAACCTGCTGACGGATATTGCTTATATTTTGTTGGACCCGAGGATACGGTATTGATGCGCGGGTTCTTCCAACACGCGGCTTTCCGCAACACCTCGGTATTGATTGGCGGAAGCCTGCTGCTTGTGCTGCTGATCGCAGCGCTTGCAGCGCCGCTGCTGTCGGCTTTCGATCCGTTGCAGATCGCGCCACGCTTCCGCCTGAAGCCGCCGTCCGAGGAATTCTGGATGGGTACGGATGTTTATGGACGCGATATCTGGACGCGGGTGCTTTATGGCGGTCGCACATCCTTGCTGGTCAGCGCCTGTGTTGCTGCGGTGGCGCTCACCTGCGGCATGTTGATCGGTTTGGCGGCAGGTTATTTCCGCTGGCTGGATGGGGTGGCAATGCGCGCCATGGATGGCCTGATGGCAATTCCTGGCATCTTGTTGGCGATTGCGCTGGTAACGCTTTCCGGTGCCACGCTGCTAACGGTGATCATTGCCATCGTAATCCCGGAAATCCCCCGCGTGGCACGTCTGGTGCGGGCGGTCGTATTGTCTATCCGAGAAGAGCCTTATGTGGAGGCAGCGATTGGTCTTGGTACGCCTTCCTACAAAATCCTGTTCTGGCATATCATGCCAAACACCATTGCGCCGCTTATCGTGCAGGGCACGTATATCTGCGCTTCAGCCATTCTCACCGAAGCAATTCTCAGTTTTCTGGGGGCGGGCCTGCCAAGCGAGTTGCCCACCTGGGGCAATATCATCGCCGAGGGCCGTGCGGTGTTTCAGCGCGCGCCCTGGACCATCCTATTCCCTGGGATGATGCTGGCCATCAGCATTCTAGCCGTAAACATTCTTGGCGATGGCCTGCGGGATACCCTGGATCCGCGCATGCAAAAGCGGATGGGAAATTGAGCCAATGACCACCCAGCCCGTGCTCAGCATTCAGAATCTTTCGGTTTCTTTGCCTCGCGGCGGGGATCGCGATCTTGCTGTGCGCAATCTGTCGCTGGATGTCAATCCCGGCGAAATCGTATGCCTGGTGGGCGAATCCGGCTCGGGAAAATCGGTTACCGCTTCTTCGATCATGCGGCTCAATCCGCTGCCTGTGCAGCAAGGCCGCATCTTGTTGCAAGGCGAAGATGTTCTCCAAGTGAAGAAGAAGCGACTGCGCGAATTGCGTGGTACGCGTATGTCGATGATTTTTCAGGAGCCGATGACGGCCTTGAATCCGGTGCACCGGGTGGGCGACCAGGTGATCGAGGCGTTGAACACCCATGGTTGGAAATCTGGGCGTGATGGCCGAAATATGAGCGCTGCTGCGGCGGTTGAACAGATGTTTGGAGATGTGCGGCTGCCGGAACCGGCCGGTATCATGCAACGTTACCCGCATCAGCTTTCCGGAGGTCAGCGCCAACGCGTCATGATTGCCATGGCTCTGGCCTTGCGGCCATCATTGTTGATTGCCGATGAACCGACCACCGCTTTGGATGTGACCACACAGGCGCAGATACTCAGCCTGTTGAAAGAGTTGCAACGTGATCGTGGCACGGGCGTGCTGTTCATCACCCATGATTTCGGAGTGGTGTCGGATATTGCCGATCGCGTTGCTGTGATGCGTCATGGTGAATTGGTGGAACAGGGGGGCGCCGAACAGGTGCTGCGTAATCCGCAGCATGATTATACCAAGCTGTTGATCAAGGCCGTGCCGCGCCTGGTGCCAAAACAGAAGCGGACGAGTGATGCGGCGGAGGTGCTGGCGGCTCGCGGGCTTAGCAAGGTCTATCCGGCGGCATCTGGCGGAAAACCCCATCGCGCAGTGGATGCCATCGATCTTACCCTGCATAAAGGCGAAACATTGGGGGTTGTTGGTGAGTCGGGTTCCGGCAAGTCTACCGCAGCACGGTGTCTGTCGCGCCTGATAGAGCCGACGGCAGGGCAGATCAATCTCGATGGAGTCGATATCGCGCCGTTAGGCGTTCAATCTTTGCATCCTTATCGGCGGCGAATTCAGTTGGTTTTTCAGGATCCCTATCGTTCGCTGAACCCGCGCCGTAAGATCGGGGATTCTATTATCGAGGGCCCGTTGAATTATGGGGTGTCGCGTGATGCTGCTTTACAGCGCGCGCGCGGCTTGTTGCAGACTGTGGGCCTTGATGCCGCTGCATTTGATCGCTTCCCGCATCAATTCTCCGGCGGCCAGCGCCAGCGCATTGCAATTGCGCGCGCCCTTGCAATGGAGCCGGAAATCCTGGTGGCTGATGAGGCGGTCTCAGCGTTAGACGTATCCGTGCAGGCGCAAGTACTCGAACTCCTCGAATTTATTCGCGATACAATGAATATTGCGATCCTGTTCATCACCCATGATTTGCGCGTAGCAGCCCGGCTTTGCGACCGCATTGCTGTTATGCAACATGGGAAGGTGGTGGAACTGGCCGATACGGCTACATTGTTTGCCTCGCCCGAGCATGAATACACCCGTCAATTGCTCAGCGCTTTGCCTGGGCGCGAATGGCTGGGCGGGGTCTAACGAAATGATGGGAAGGTAGGGAATGTCGAAGTCGGCAATGATTTCTGCGCCTCAGCCGGAAGCCGTGGATGCAGGAGCGGAGGTGCTCAAGGTTGGCGGTAATGCCGTCGATGCAGCCATTGCCTGCGCTTTTGTGCAGGGTGTGGTTGATCCGCTGATGACCGGGATTGCAGGCTTTGGCAGCATGGGCATCTACAGCCCATCGCATAAATTTCATGGTTATGTGGATTTTCACGCGCCAGCGCCGGCCGCTGCCCGGCCGGATATGTGGGCTGACCTGATCGAAGCTGAAACCCGTGATGGTTTTGGCTTCATTCTCAAAGGCCATGTGAATGACCTTGGCTATCAGGCAGCTTGCATTCCGGCTGCATTGAAAGGCTATAGCGAGGCGCATGCCCGCTTCGGCCGCATGCCTTGGGCCGAGGTTATCGCACCTGCAATAGATTGGGCCTTGCGTGGTTGGGTGGTGCGACCGCATGTGCATTATTTCTGGTCGGCGGAAGAACAGCTTGGTCGTCAGCCAAATCCGCAGCGTCTTGCCTATACCAAGACCGGCCGCACATTGTATTGCCGGCCTGATGGTTCGCCCAAGCAGGTTGGTGATGAGGTGATCAACACGGATTACGCCGAAACATTGCGCGTCATTGCCCGCGATGGCGCGGATGCGTTTTATCGCGGTGATATTGCCGCCCGTATCGATGCCGATATGCGGGCGCAAGGCGGGCTGATCCGCCGTGAAGATTTGGAAACCTACAAGCCGATCTGGCGCGATCCGCTCTGGGGCAGCTATCGCGGCTATCGGGTGGCCACCAATCATCCGCCGGGCGGCGGTTTGATGTTGCTGCAAATGCTGAATGTATTGGAGCATTTCGATTTGCGCGCACTTGGCCATAATTCCGTGGCTTATATAAAGCTGTTGGCCGAAGTCATGAAGCGGGCTACTGCCGACAAGGATGCCAAAGTGGGCGACCCGGCTTTTGTGCAGGTGCCGGTGGCTGAGCTTACATCCAAGGCCTATGCCGAAGAACAGGCAGCTTCCATCAAGCGCGGCGAGATTGCACGTGTGCCGCGCTTCAATAGCGGTTTGCCGGCCAAGGATACCACGCATATTTCCATCGTGGACCGCGATGGTATCTGCGTGAGCATGACGCATTCTCTGGGCATGCCATCGGGCGCGATAACGGATGGGCTGGGCTTTATGTATAACGGCTGCATGGGCGTGTTCGATCCGCGGCCAGGCCGGGCTGGTTCGATCGCACCGGGCAAAAGCCGTTTCAGTTCTATCTGCCCCAGTATTGTATTTCGCGATGACAAGCCTTGCCTGGTGATTGGCGCGCCAGGCGCTACGCAGATTGCCATGGGCGTTCTGCAAGCCACTTTGAATGTGTTGGACTTCGATATGACCATGACCGAGGCAGTGAGTGCGCCGCGTTTCTCGGCTACCAGCGATGCTATCGATGTATCCAACCGCATTTCTTTTGCCGCGACACGCGAACTCGAGGCGGCCGGTTATGATGTGATCCGCTCGCCACACCCTTTCGGTTTCGCCGCCATTCACGGCATTCGTATAGATGGCGACCGCTTGGATGGCGGTGCTGATCCGGGCCATGACGGTATGGCCCTGCAGGTTTGACGTTTTTTCAGGAGGTTGCATGTCTAAGAATCGCAATGTCACGGTATCGATGATCCAAATTTGCGCGGATGATGATGATCGCGCAGCAAATGTGGCAAAGGTGCTGGAGTATCTGAGAATTGCCGGCGACCGAGGCTCGCAGATCGTAGCATTGCCTGAAGTGTGGACAGGCACTGGCTTTAGCCGTGATGGGCGCTTGAAAGAGATTGCCGATACGATTCCAGGCGATGTAACTGGCGCATTATCGGAAAAGGCTCGCGAATACGGCATGTATATCGTCGGCTCGATCTACGAGAAAGGTGAAGATGGCAAATACTACAACACTGCGCCAGTGATCGGCCCAACCGGCGATGTGGTGGCCAAGTATCGCAAGACCCATCTTTATGACGGCGAAGGCCGCGTGGATTTGCCTAGTATTCTCAATGAATCGCGCAAAGTTTCTGCTGGCGACCAATTCACGCTAGTGGATAGCAATATCTGTCGCTTTGGCGTGGCGATCTGTTCGGATATCCGCTTTCCGGAAATCTTCCGCCAATATGCCCTGTCGGGTGCGGAGATGGTAATCCTACCCACGGCTTTTCTGAGCCCGCGGGTGGATCATTGGGAATTCCTGATCAAGGCGCGGGCCTGCGATAATCAGATATTCCTGGTCGCCACGGGCATGGCCGGTAAGGAAAAGCATTCAGGCATCGCGTATGTGGGGCGTAGTGCGGTGGTTGATCCATGGGGTGTTGTGCAGGCTTGCTGCAATGATCGGGAGGTTTGCACTACCACCGTGGTAGACCTGGATTATGTGCGCGAGGTGCGCAGCTGGTGGCCGCTCAACCAGCAGCGCCGTCCGGAAATGTATAAAGCTTTGGTCTAGACCCGCCTGCCAAAACAATCCGGCCTAGAAGAATCCGGGCATGCCGCATGCCCGGCCTGCCTCTGTTTGCTTGCCGTATAAAGGAAACCGCCATGAGCACCAATGCCGAATTATTTAAGCGTCGCCAGGCCGCCATAGCGCGCGGTGTGGGCAATACCACGCCACTTTCGGCCCAACGTGCGGTGAATTCCGAAATATGGGATGTGGAAGGCCGTCGCTATGTGGATTTCGCCGGCGGCATTGCTGTGCTCAATACTGGCCATAGCAATCCCACGGTGGTGGAAGCTGTGCAGGAACAGCTTACGCGATTTTCGCATACCTGCTTCCAGGTGATGCTGTATGAACCCTATATCGAATTATGCGAGAGGTTGAATGCGCTGGCGCCGATAAGCGGGCCGGCCAAATCGATTCTGTTTTCGACTGGTGCCGAAGCCACCGAAAATGCCATCAAGATCGCCCGCGCCGCCACCGGCCGCAATGGCGTGATTGCCTTTACCGGCGCTTTTCATGGCCGTACGACTTTGGCCATGAATCTTACCGGCAAGGTTCTGCCCTATAAAAAGGGCATGGGCAGCTCATTGCCGGAAATCTGGCATGTGCCGTTTCCGATCGAGGCCCATGGCGTGAGCGTGGCCGATGCTCTGCGCCATATCGATTTTCTGTTCAAGGCGGATATTGCCCCTTCGGCAGTGGCTGCCATCATTGTCGAACCGGTGCAGGGCGAGGGCGGTTTCCATCAAGTGCCTGCTGATCTGATGCGCGCATTGCGGCAGATTTGCGATGCGCATGGCATTATGCTGGTCGCCGATGAAGTGCAGACCGGTTTTGGCCGCACAGGCAAGATGTTTGCCATGGAGCATTACGACATTTCTGCCGATATCATCTGTGTGGCCAAAAGCATGGCCGGCGGCTTCCCGCTTTCAGGTGTGATCGGTAAGGCCGAAATCATGGATGCCGCCGAGCCTGGTCGCTTGGGCGGCACATATGCAGGCAATCCGCTGGCCTGTGCAGCGGCCTTGGCGGTGTTGAAGGTATTCGAGCGCGACAAGCTGGTGGAGCGCGCCAATGTGATCGGTGAGCGGCTGAAGGATCGTCTGCGCGCCTTGGCCAAGCATAATGCCCTGGTGCCAATTGCGAATATTCGCGGGCCCGGCGCCATGGTGGCGTTCGATATCGTCAAAGGCGATAATCGTGATCAACCAGATCCCGACACCACCAAAAAGGTGATTCAGGCTGCGTATGAGGGTGGGCTCATCCTGCTTTCCTGCGGAACTTTCGCCAACACGATCCGTATCCTGGTGCCGCTGACGGTGCAAGATGACGTGCTGGAGGAAGGTATCAGCCTGGTGGAGCGCGCCCTGGCTCTCTGAAGAAGTCAAAAAAACAGGCATATTGACCAAGTGCGGCGGGCGGGGTATCGAATGCCCATATCCGCAGATGGCGCCGGATCGTCGCCAGTAATGGGCAAATGCCTGAAATGAATAATCAGACCGTAGCCATCATTGGTGGCGGCCCGGCCGGGCTGATGGCCGCCGAGGTGGTTGCCGCTGCGGGCATTCGTGTGCGGTTGTTCGAGCGGATGCCCAGTGTGGGGCGTAAATTCCTCATGGCCGGGCGTGGCGGCCTGAATATCACCCATTCCGAACCACTTGATGCATTTCGTGCACGCTATGGCGAAGCGGCATGCTGGCTCGCGCCCTACCTTGAGGCTTTCCCGCCTTCAGCTCTGGTTGCCTGGTGCGCAGCGCTTGGGCAGCCGACCTTCATTGGCAGTAGCGGACGGATTTTCCCTGAAGCCATGAAGGCAAGCCCATTGTTGCGGGCCTGGCTGAATCGTTTGGCTGGTATGGGAGTAGAGATCGTTACGCGCGCTGAGTGGACGGGTTTTGACGATGCCGGCATGCTGTTGTTTAAGGACGGTAGTAGGCAGAAGGCTGATGCAGTTTTGTTGGCGTTGGGTGGCGCGTCTTGGCCCCGGCTTGGCGCCGATGGCGGCTGGCAGGCATTGCTGCCCGATATCGCCGTATCGCCATTGCGGCCTGCGAATTGCGGCTTCTACATCGCATGGTCTGATATTCTTCGCCATCGTCATGCCGGAGCCCCGCTGAAGCGTATAGCATTGCGTTTCGGTGATGCGGTGCGGCGTGGTGAAGCCGTTATCACCGCTCAAGGGATCGAGGGCGGCGCGGTTTATGCCTTATCCGCAGCGCTGCGCGAAGCTATTTCGCGGGATGGCCAGGCCATATTGCAGGTGGATTTGCGACCAGATCTGGAGCCAACGGCATTGGCCGAGATTGTAGCCGAGCCTCGGCGTGGCGCTTCTCTGGCCAATTTTCTGCGTAAACGGGTGGGGCTCTCGCCTGTGGCCATCGGCCTGGTGCAGGAGGCGCTGCATAACAGCGCTGCGGCTGAGTCGCTGGAACGTCTGGTGAAATCTCTGCCGCTTGTACTGACCGCACCTTTCGATATTGAACGTGCGATCTCAACGGCCGGCGGGATCGCGCGCGACGCGTTGGATGAGCATCTGATGCTGCGCCGCCGGCCAGGGGTTTTTGCGGCAGGCGAGATGCTGGATTGGGAGGCGCCTACGGGCGGCTATCTGCTGCAGGCCTGCTTTGCCACCGGCTTTGCTGCCGGGCATGGCATAACGGCGTGGCTGGCGCGGAAATAGCCAGCAGGATCAGCGCACGGCCACTGAAGCATCTATGAGTTCATTCTTGCCGCCGGCCAGGGCTTGAGCGCTTTGGGCCACGATATCATGCGGAAAGCCCAGCGGGATCGCACTGGCCGCATCCAACTTTACCATTTGCGCCGGGCTTAGCGTCACGTCCGTGGCGCCGAGATTGTCGAGCAATTGCTCCAAGATGCGTGGGCCCAGGATCGGCAGAACGCCTTTGCTCAGCACCCATGCAATCGCCACCTGACCTGGAGTGGCGCCGGTTTCTGCGGCGATTTCAAACACGCTATCCAGTGTTGCCGTCTTGCGGGCGGTGTCTTCGGTTTGGATCACCACGCCGAGGCCTTGGGCTCGGCCGGTTTCGCCTTTACGGTATTTTCCGGTTAGGAGGCCGCCGCCCAGTGGGGACCAGATCACCGGAGCCAAGCCAAAGGCAGTCGTCATCGGCAGCAATTCGCGCTCGACTGTACGTTCCACCAGGCTGTACTCCATCTGCACAGCGGAGATTGCCGACCAGCCGCGCATTTCGGCCATGGTAACGGCGGTAGCTATACGCCAGGCGGGAAAATCGGATAAGCCAGCATAGAGGATTTTGCCAGAGCGTATCATGTCATCCAGCCCACGAGCGATTTCGTCAATGGGTGTAACGCCATCGGGCATATGCACCCACAGCAGATCTATGCGGTCGGTTTTCAGCCGCTTCAGGCTGGCTTCCACCGATTGCACCATGGCCTTGCGGCTGTTGCCGCTGCTTTGGAGCCCGACACCGGGGCTTGCGCCGAGCGAGAATTTGCTGGCTAGCACAATATCGTTGCGATCCTTGGCGATAAAGTCGCCCAACATCTCTTCCGATTGGCCGAACTGGTATTGATCTGCGGTGTCGATGAAATTGCCGCCAGCATCGCGATAGGTGGAAAAAATCTTTAGCGCTTCATCGCGTTCGGTGCCATAGCCCCAGCCTTTGCCGAAATTGCCAGTCCCGAGGGCGAAGGTGGAAACGCGAAGGCCAGTCCGGCCGAAAATCCGATAGCGCATGATTCTATCCTGCTTGCTGATCGCGTTGGTGCGATATGCAGGAGAATAGAATTGTGAACGCTGCTTTCAATCGAACTGAAATATGCCGATGTCACACCTAGGTATGATTTCCGGACGTGATGCCTGCTGACGCTGGCGGCAAGGAAAAGCAAAATCGAGCGCCGCCAAGCGAGCCATCCTCCACCCAGATGGTGCCGCCATGGTGTTCGATGATCGAACGGCAGATTGGCAGGCCCATTCCCATGCCATCGGGTTTTGTGGTGTAGAAGCTGTCGAACAAACGCGCGCGTTGATTCTCTGCCACGCCGGGCCCGCTATCGTCCACAGAAACCTGGATCCCGCGATCATCGGGCAAGGTGCAGGATACCTTGATCAACCGATGGGGTGTTTGTGTGGAAGTGATGGCTTGAATGGCATTCATTGCAAGATTGACAACAACCTGCTGCAATTGTGTACGATCGCCCAGAACGCCGGGCAGGTCGCTTTCAAGTTCAGTGGTAACGCTGACCCCGCGCGCCTGCATTTCATGGCGTAAAAAAAGCAGAGCCTCCTGAAGCAGGCTGCCGATGGAAATCACAGCCTTTTCCGGAGTTTGCGGCGAGGCCATCAACCGGATGCGCGAGATGATCTCAGCGGCACGTTGGGCGTCGGCGGCCATGCGCCGCATCAATGTGGTGACTTCTGCCGTGTCTGGATTCGGTCGATCGAGCCAACGCAAACCGGCGGCGCCATTGGCGGAAATCGCCGCCAAAGGTTGATTCACTTCATGAGCCAGCGAGGCCGTCAATTCGCCCAACATCGAAATGCGCGAAGCATGGGCAAATTCATTCTGCAGTTTCTCCAGCGCCTTTTGGGCGTTTTTGCGCTCGGATATATCAATCAGGCTAACTAGGGCCAATCCAGCCTCCCGCATGGCCGGTGGTGAAACGAAGGTGAACAGCACATCAAGGCGCCGCCCATCCAATGTTTGCTGGCTGGTTTCGGTTTCAAACCGGGCATCGCTTTTGTAACCTGCGATGAAGGCCTGTCGAAAGCCCTCTGGGTCATCCGCTGGCCAGAAGCGCGAAACCGGGCCGAGCACTTCCGCGTAATCTTTGGCGCCCACGAAAGCTATGCCTGGTTCATTCACATCGGTAACGATCGTCGCTTGCATCGCTTCGGTAATCAATCCTGGATTCTTATGAATATGCTCGGCAATGTCGGTCACGCCTTCGGCTTTCAGGCGTGCATATATCCGTATCACGCCGCTGATATCGAGCTGATAGCATGTGATTCCCATGGAATTGAATAAATTGCGATAACGGGCCTCGCTGCGCCCCAGTTCGGCAAAGGCTCGCTTGCGTTCGCTGATATCGATCACACCCACCAGCAAAGTACCCTTCGCAATCGATTCCAACGGAAAGCAGGCGGTGAACAATCCGTCGAAAATTTCGCCGTTGGTTTTGCGCAGTTTGGTTTCTGTGGAATAATTGGGTTGCCGCGATATCGCCGCCAGAACGCTTTCAGCGTAAACATGAATACTTTCATCGGGCCAGAAGGCATCCAGCGGCAGATTCATTTTACTGCGATCACCATCGGCGAACAGGGCTACGGTCTGATCGTTTACATCAATGATGCGGCTAACCCGCATCATCTCGCGTACGAATTCAGGATGCTTTCTGAAATAGGCAGCGAAATCGGTGACGCCTTCGGCGCGCAATTCGCGCAGCATGGCGCCAACGGGCGTGAAATCTATCTCCCAGAAAGAGGCCGCCATAGCCTGGAACAGGTTGCGGTATCTGTATTCGCTGGCGCGCAAGGCCTCTGCTTGGCCAACGGAACCGACAGCGAAAGCCGATTCCACAATACGCGCAGGGAGGCCCGCTGCATCGCGTTGCAGGGCCCAACGGGTATATACCACGAGGCTTTCCCCCCGCGCGATTACACGCCGGATTTCGCCTTCCCATTTTTCATTGCGGTTTAGCTGCTTCTCGATTTCGGCTATCGGCAGAGGGTAAGTGGACGATAGCAAGTCATCGACCAGTGCGCCAACGGCGTTTTCCTTTGGCCAGCCGTAAAGCGCCTGGCTGCCTTGGCTCCAATGGGTGATGCGGCCATCGGGCGTGCGCATCAGGATGCTCTCATGCACGAAATCCAGCATGTCTGCTTGCGCGGCTTGCGCGCAGTTTAGTTGCGTCTCGTTTGTTGGTGCCGCGCCGGCCATTCCGCCCCCGAAAGCCCGCAGGTATCGTAATTATTCCAGTGCCTGCCCGATGCAGCTTGCCAATTTCTCTGCATCGAACGGCTTCATGAGCACACAAACCGCACCACTTGCCAAGGCTTTCTCGCGCAATTCCGGCTCGCTGCGCGCTGTTATCATGATCACCGGCAATGCCGCCCGCAGATGGGTCATTTTATGCTTCAGTTCAATGCCATTCATGCCGGGCATATGGATATCGGTGATCAGGCAGGCAGATGAAGTCATATCCGGTGAATCCAGGAATTCCTCAGCGGAACCGAAGCCCGAAGCGGTGAAGCCCAGCGAACGTAGCAGGCTGACCAAAGCCAGACGCAGGGATTCATCGTCATCGACAACGGAAATATGGGGGGCAAGATCGGCTTGGTTGGGCACGCGCAGACTCGATTCCTGATGCTGGGATATTGCTCAGCGCAGATTAAACCTGTCGGCAATATAGGCGAGCTGTGATCCCGCGGCATTCATACAGAGGTATGATAGTCGGGCCGTTATCAGTGCGTTGCCTGAGGCAGGCTTTCCGCCATTTTCACCAGGGCCGCCAGGCTGCGGGCCTGCATCTTGCGCATGGCCGCGCCACGATGGATTTTTACGGTGATTTCGCTCAAGTTGAGCTCGGCTGCCACCTGCTTGTTCATCTTGCCGGCAGTGACCAACGCCATTACCTGTTGTTCGCGCGGACTGAGGCTTGCATAGCGGTTGCGCAGGGCCTCGGTCTCTTGGAGGTCTTTACGGCGCTGGCGATCCTTGGCGACGGCGGTGGAAACCGCATCCAGCATGTCCTGATCCCGAAAAGGCTTGGTGAGAAAATCCACTGCACCGGCCTTCATGGCCTGCACCGTCATCGGGATATCGCCATAGCCGGTCATCATCACCACGGGCAGATGGATGCCGCGTTGAGCCAGTGTGGCCTGAAAATCCAGGCCGCTGATACCGGGCAGCCGCACATCCAGCACCAGGCAACCGGCCGTATCCAGGGGCTTGTCATCCAGGAAGGATTGCACGCTGTCATGGCAGCGGGTGTTCAAGCCAACCGAGCGCAGCAGGCTGTCGATAGCCAAGCGCAGGGATGCATCGTCCTCGATGATATGAACGACGGGGGCAGGAGGGATGGGGGCTTTAACGTTTGAGGGATGGACCATTGCAACCTCAGGGCCGGATCGGTGGTATGACTCTACACCACACAATCCGATGCGCCGAGGCAATTTTGCCTATACATAGGTATGATCCTGGTCTCCGCCGGACGGCGCCCCCGGCATTCCCGTTTAAAAACAAGGAAATGCCGGGGCCGGATCAAATCGGCGGTTTATTTCATCGTCGGCATGACGAATTCGGCGCCGGCGCGGATGCCAGTGGGCCAACGTGAGGTGATGGTTTTCAGCCGCGAATAAAACCGCACCCCTTCAGGGCCATGCATATGCATGTCGCCGAACAGCGAAGCTTTCCAGCCGCCGAAGGAATGGAAGGCCATCGGCACCGGGATCGGCACATTGATGCCCACCATGCCCACCTTGATCTGGTTGGCGAATTCGCGTGCCGCATCGCCATCGCGGGTGAAAATAGCAGTGCCGTTGCCGTATTCGTGGTCATTGATCCACTTGGCGGCAGTGGCATAGCTGTCGGCGCGCACCACGGAAAGCACGGGGCCGAAAATCTCTTCCTTGTAGATCGTCATGTCGGTGGTGACATGATCGAACAGGGTGCCGCCGATGAAATTGCCATTTTCATAGCCCTGCAGCTTCAGGCCACGGCCATCCACCACCAGCTTGGCGCCCTCTGCAACGCCGCTATCGATATAGCCGCGCACTTTGTCCAGATGCTGTTTGGTAACCAGCGGGCCCATTTCCGCTTCTGCATCGGTGCCCGGGCCCACGCGCAACGCGCGAACCTTGGGCTCCAGCTTACTCATCAGTGCATTGGCGGTGGCCTCGCCCACGGGCACAGCCACGGAAATCGCCATGCAGCGTTCGCCGGCCGATCCATAAGCCGCGCCCATCAGGGCATCCACGGCCTGGTCCAGATCGGCATCGGGCATGATGATCATATGATTTTTGGCACCACCCAGCGCCTGGCAACGCTTGCCGGTGCGGGCGGCGGTTTCGTAGATGTATTTTGCAATCGGCGTGGAGCCGACAAAGCTGATGGCCTGGATATCGGGATCGAACAACAGGGCATCCACCGCTTCCTTGTCGCCCTGCACCACATTGAATACGCCATCGGGCAGCCCGGCTTCCTTCAGCCAGGCGGCAATCAGCAATGCCGCTGAGGGAACGCGCTCTGAAGGCTTCAGGATAAAACAATTGCCGCAGGCCAGTGCCACCGGAAACATCCACATCGGCACCATGGCCGGGAAGTTGAACGGCGTGATGCCGGCCACCACGCCCAAAGGCTGCCGCACCGAATGGCTGTCTACCTTGCTGCCTACATTTTCGGTCACTTCGCCCTTCAGCAATTGCGGCGCGGCGGTGGCGAATTCCACCACTTCCATGCCGCGCTGAATCTCGCCTTTGGCATCCGACAGTACTTTGCCATGCTCGGCGGTGATCACTGCGGCCAGTTCGTCGATCCGCTGTTCCAGGATGTGCAGGAAAGCGTTGAGGATGCGGGCGCGGCGCAGCGGCGGGGTATTGGCCCAGCCATCCGAGGCCTGCACTGCATTTTGCACGGCGGCGCGCACTTCAGCCGTGGTGGCCAGGGCGACTTCGCCTGATTGCGCCCCAGTGGCGGGATTGAAAACCGGCGCCTTGCGGCCCTGGCCGGCCACCTGTTTACCGCCGATGAAATGGGCAATCGTCTTGGACATGAGAAACTCCCGGAAGCTTGGTTTTTAGAGAAAAATCTAGAATGCTGACTGGTGATTGAACTCTTCCAGCATTATAATTCGCACATCAATCGCAAATTATTAGAAATCATTGTGCGGAAATTAAAGTGATGGATTGGGATCATATCAGGGTTTTTCTGGCCATAGCGCGCCAGGGCCAGCTTTTGGCAGCCGCCAGGAAGCTCGGACTGAACCACGCCACGGTATCGCGGCGGCTGGATGCGCTTGAGGCGGATATGGGCACCCAGCTTTTCGTGCGCCGCCCAGCCGGTTCGGTGCTTACGCCTGCGGGTGAGCGGCTGATGCAGGTGGCCGAAAGACTGGAAGCCGAGGTGCTGGGGATTTCGGAGGAATTGCGGGATATCGAAGCCGAGGTGGCCGGCAATGTGCGTATCGGCGCGCCGGATGGTTTGGGCAATTGCTTTCTCGCCGCCGCTCTGGGTCCGCTTGTGGCGGCCCGGGCCGGATTGGTGGTCGAACTGGTGCCGTTGCCGCGCATGTTTTCACTGTCGCGGCGCGAGGCCGATCTGGCCATCGTGTTGGACC
>NZ_JAHBYG010000053.1 GCF_019636075.1 Ferrovibrio sp. | reverse complement strand
CTCATCGGTCCATTTCACCGGGCGGCCGAGGTCGCGCGCCGCATGCAGCAGGCAGACATATTCGGGATAGACCGCGGCCTTCATGCCGAACGAGCCGCCGACATTGTGCGTCAGAAGATGCACCTTGTCGGGCGCCACGTTCAGGAGCTTGGCCAGCGTGTTGCGGCTGCCGGCGACGCCTTGCGTCGGCACGTCGATGATGTAGCGCTCCGTCGCCTTGTCGTAGCGTGCGAGCGCCGCGCGCGGCTCCATCGGCGCCACGGCGAGGCGGGTGTTGACGATGTCGAGCCGCGTGACATGGGCGGCCTTGGCGAAGGCCGCGTCCAGCGCGGCGGTGTCGCCGGAATGATAGTCGAGCGCGATGTTGTTCGGGATGTGGTCGTAGAGCTGCGGCGCCCCCGGCTTCGCCGCATCCTCCGCACCGGTCACCGCGGGCAGCGGATCGATGTCGAGCTCCACCGCTTCGGCGGCGTCGCGCGCCTGCGCGGGCGTCGCCGCCACCACGAAGGCGACCGGATCGCCGACGTAGCGCACCCTGTCGGTGGCGAGCGCCGGGCGGTTGGTCTGCAGCAGGGGCGAGCCGTCGCGGTTCTTCAGCGGCAGGCTGGCGGTGAAGGGATTGTAGCCGGCCGCCGCCAGCTCCTTGCCGGTCCAGACGCCGAGCACGCCGGGCATCGCGCGGGCGGCCTCGATGTCGATGCTCCTGATGATGCCGTGGGCGTGGGAACTGCGGACGATCCAGGCGTAGGCCTGGCCGGGGAGGCTGATGTCGTCGGTATATTCGCCCTTGCCGCGCAGCAGGGTGTCGTCCTCCTTGCGGCGGACGGGTTGCCCGACGGCGAATTTTTGCAGTGCGATATCATTTTCGGCCGGGCTGCCGGGGAGCATGGTGAAGCATGGAAAATCCGCTGAAATGACGGCTTGCGGCGCGAAACGCCGCGCGGCCTGCGCTGATAGCACATCGGGCCAGGTCGGTGAAATCCGAACCGCAATGTGAGGGGCGCATGCTGCGGTTGCGCCGCCGACACACGCTGTTAGACTTGATTTGAACAGAATGCGCGCCGCCCGATCCGGCGGCGCAGAGATGGATTTGCATGGGCGAGGAAGCACGGTTGCGCGAGAGCGGCCGGCTGCGCGCTGACCTGCCGGAACCGGCTGCCGAGAGGCTGCCGGGCCGCGGGTTCCGCCGCGGCCCCGGTTCGTCCACGGCCTATGCCGCGCTCGATCTCGGCACCAACAACTGCCGCCTGCTGATCGCGCGCGCGGCGAGCGACGGCTTCCGTGTGATCGATTCGTTCTCGCGGATCATCCGGCTCGGCGAGGGCATTTCCACCACGGGCCGCATCAGCGAGGCCGCAATCGCCCGTGCGGTCGGAGCCCTGAGCGTGTGCGGCGAGAAGATCCGCGCCAAGGGCGCGACCCGGCTGCGCACCATCGCCACCGAAGCCTGCCGCGCGGCCGACAATGCCGACGCCTTCCTCGGCCTGATCGAACGGGAGACCGGAATTCGCCTCGAGGTGATCGATCGCGAGACCGAGGCGAGGCTCGCGGCGGTCGGCTGCTCGCCGCTGCTCGATCCGCAGGCGCGCGGCGCCGTGCTGTTCGATATCGGCGGCGGCTCCACCGAAGTGGTGCGGATCGAGCGCCCTGCGGGCATGCCGCAGGCGGCGCCGGTCAAGGGCCCGTGGATGTCGCTGCCGCTCGGCGTGGTGACGCTGGCGGAGCGGTTCGGCGGGGCGGACGTGACGCCGGCGATCTACGATGCGATGGTCGCGGAGGTGGCGGGGCATCTCGGCTCCTTCGCCGCCGCGCACGGCCGCGATCTCGCCGGCATGCACCTGCTCGGCACGTCGGGCACGGTGACGACCGTCGCCGGCATCCATCTCGGGCTGCATCACTACGACCGGCGCAAGGTGGACGGGTTGTGGATGGCGAGCGGCGACCTCGATCGCGCCGTCGCGCGGCTCTTGGCGATGACCTATCAGGAGCGCGCGCGCAATGCCTGCATCGGCGTCGAGCGCGCCGACCTCGTGCTTGCCGGCTGCGCCATCCTCGACGCCATCCGCCGGGCTTTCCCGCTGCCGCGGCTGCGCGTCGCCGATCGCGGCCTGCGCGAGGGCATGCTGGTGGAGATGATGCGCGTCGACGGCGCGCTCGTGGCGTCGTAGCGGAAGCGCATTCCATGGCCAAGGACACCACCGGGCGACTGCATGTGACGGTGAAGAGCGGCGGCAAGCGCAAGCTGTCGTCGAAGCTCTGGCTGGAGCGCCAGTTGAACGACCCTTACGTGGCGCAGGCCAGGCGCGAGGGCTTTCGCTCGCGCGCGGCCTACAAGCTGCAGGAGATCGACGACAAGCACCGCTTCCTCAAGCCGGGGCAGGTCGTGGTCGATCTCGGCGCCGCGCCCGGCGGCTGGAGCCAGGTGGCGATACAGCGCGTGAAGGCGGGAGAGAAGGGCGGCGGCTCGGTGCTGGCGGTGGATATCAACCCGATGCCGGAATTGCCCGGTGCCACCGTGATGCAGCTCGATTTCTTGAGCGAAGGCGCCGATGCCAAGGTGATCGAGGCTTTGGGCGGTCCGGTGGATGTGGTGCTGTCGGACATGGCTTCGCCGGCCACCGGTCACCGGCAGACCGACCATATCCGCATCATGTCGCTTTGCGAGGCGGCGTTGGATCTGGCCCGCAGGGTGCTGGCGCCGGGCGGCGGATTCGTGGCGAAAGTGCTGCGCGGCGGCACGGAAAACGAACTGCTGAATGCCATGAAGCGAGATTTCCGCACGGTTCGCCATGTGAAACCGCCAGCCAGCCGGGCCGATAGCGCCGAAAGCTACGTGATTGCCACCGGTTTTCGCGGCGATTCGGCCTAACCTGTTGATTTCCGGCGTCCCATGCCAGGGACCCATGCCAGGGACCCATGCCAGGAACCCATGCTTGAGACGCAACCCTGATATTCAGGCGGATATTGCCGGCTTTACGGCGGGGTGAAAGCCGTCTATATCCTCCGCGGCAAGGAACCACGGAGTCTCCCATGACCGTGTCGGGCGAAACCGACAAGACGGTGGAGCAGGCCTACCTTGCCGCCACCCCCTATATCGATAGCGACCATCCGGCCGTGCGCGCCTTTGCGGCGCCATTCGCCAAGATCGCCGATCCCAAAGCGCGCGCCATCGCGGCCTATTACGCTGTGCGCGACAAATTCCTCTACGATCCCTATTCGATCGAGCCCACCGAGGCGGGGATGAAGGCAAGCCGCGTGCTGGAAACCGGGCGCGGCTTTTGCGTTTCCAAGGCGGTGTTGCTGGCTGCCGTGGCTCGTGCGCTGGATATCCCCTCGCGCATCGGCCTTGCCGATGTGAAGAACCATCTGGCCACCCCGCGCCTGCGCGAATTGATGGGCACCGATGTGTTTTTCTATCACGGCTATACCGAATTGCTGATCGATGGCCGCTGGGTGAAGGCCACGCCGGCCTTCAATATCGAGCTTTGCGAGAAATTCCGCGTGCTGCCGCTGGAATTCGATGGCGAGCAGGATTCGGTCTTCCATCCTTTCGATGCCGATCAGCGCCGCCATATGGAATACGTGGCCGATCGCGGCCAGTTCGCCGACCTGCCCTTCGCCGATTGGCTGCACGGCATGAACGAAGCCTACCCAAATCTGATGCGCGACAGCCTGCAACGCACATTGGGCGGCGATTTCGCCGCCGAGGCTGCTGAAACGAGGACAGTATGAAATTCCGCGAAGCCTATACATTCGACGACGTATTGTTGCAGCCCGGCGCCTCCGAGGTTTTGCCCAGCCAGGTGGATACCCGCACGCGGCTTACCCGTTCGATCCAGCTCAACATTCCGCTGATCTCGTCGGCGATGGACACGGTTACCGAAGCCCGCATGGCCATTGCCATGGCGCAGGCCGGCGGCATCGGCGTGATCCACAAGAATCTCACCATCGAGGAACAGGCCCGCGAAGTGGCCGTCGTGAAGAAGTTCGAGAGCGGCATGGTGATCAACCCGCTCACCATCATGCCTGATGCCACCTTGGCCGACGCACTGGCGATGATGGAGCGTTACGGCATTCATGGCATCCCGGTAACCGAAGGCGAACGCGGCAAGCTGGTTGGCATCCTCACCAACCGCGATGTGCGCTTCGCCACCGATATGAGCCAGCCGGTGCGCGAGTTGATGACCAAGGATCGCCTGGTCACTGTGCGTGAGGGCGTGCGGATGGAAGAGGCCAAGCGCCTGCTGCATCAGGCCCGCATCGAAAAGCTGCTGGTGGTGGATGATCAGGGCCATTGCGTGGGCCTGATCACCGTGAAGGATATCGAGAAGGCGCAGAAATATCCCAATGCCGCCAAGGACGAGCAGGGCCGCCTGCGCGTGGCCGCCGCCACCTCGGTGGGCGAGGATGGCCTGGCGCGCGCCGAGGCGCTGATCGCCGCCGGCGTGGACGTGCTGGTGGTGGATACCGCGCATGGCCATAGCGCGGGCGTGTTGCGCACGATCTCGGAAATCAAGAAGCGCTCCAACTCCACCCAGGTGATGGGCGGCAATGTCGCCACTGCCGAGGGCGCGCAGGCGCTGATCGATGCCGGCGTGGATGCCGTGAAGGTGGGCATCGGCCCGGGCTCGATCTGCACCACGCGCATCGTGGCCGGCGTGGGCGTGCCGCAGCTGACCGCCGTGCTGGATGCCGTTTCTGTATCGCAGAAGGCCAATGTGCCGGTGATCGCCGATGGCGGCATCAAGTTTTCCGGCGATGTGGCCAAGGCGATTGCGGCCGGTGCCGATTGCTGCATGATCGGCTCGCTGCTGGCCGGCACCGACGAGGCGCCCGGCGAAGTGTTTCTGTATCAGGGCCGTTCGTATAAATCCTATCGCGGCATGGGCTCGATCGGCGCCATGGGGCGCGGTTCGGCGGATCGCTATTTCCAGCAGGAAGTGTCCGACAAGCTGAAGCTGGTGCCGGAAGGCATCGAGGGCCGTGTGCCCTACAAGGGCCCGGTGGGCACCATCCTGCATCAGCTGGTGGGTGGCCTGCGCGCGGCGATGGGCTATACCGGCAATGCCGATCTGGAAGCCATGCGTACCCGCTGCACCTTCCTGCGCATCACCTCTGCCGGCCTGCGCGAAAGCCATGTGCATGATGTGGCGATTACGCGTGAGGCGCCCAACTACCGGCAGGATAGTTAAGGCGGCATGCGGCCCCAGGCCCGCCTCGCCGCCGCGATGGAAATCCTCGGCGCCGTGCTCGGCTCCAACCGCGCCGCCGACCGCCTGCTGGCCAGCTGGCAACGCAACAACCGCTATGCCGGGGCGAAGGATCGCCGCGCGGTGAGCGAGATGGTTTATGCCGGCCTGCGCCAACAGGGCGTGCGGCGCTGGCGGCTGGAAGCCGCAGGGCTTGAACTCACGCCGCGGCATTTCATGCTGGCCGATCCGGATCTGACACCGGAGCAGGCCGCTGCGCTGTGCGATGGCAGCAATCATGCGCCGCCGCCGCTGGACGAGGCCGAGCGCGCGGCGCTGGCCGCCATGCCGCCGGCCGATCAGGCGCCGCTTTGGGCAAAAGTGAACCTGCCGCCCGAACTTTGCGATCTGGCCGCCGAACAATTCGGCGACAGCCTGGAAGCCGAACTGGCCGCGCTGAACGGCCGCGCGCCGCTGGACCTGCGGGTGAACAGCCTGAAGGCCAAGCGTGCCGATATCCTTGAGCAACTGGCTGCCGAAGGCATCGCCGCCGTGCCCACGCCGTATTCGCCGCTGGGCATCCGGCTGGAAAAACAGGTGCGGCTGGAAAGCCATCCGCTTTACACCGATGGCCTGATCGAGCCGCAGGATGAGGCCGCCCAATTGGCCGGCCTGCTGCTGGGCGCCAGGCCCGGCGAAACCGTGATCGACCTCTGTGCCGGGGCAGGGGGCAAAACCCTGCTGCTGGGCGCCCAGATGCGCAACAAGGGCCGCCTGATCGCCGCCGACCGTGATGGCCGCCGGCTGGACCGTTTGAAGCCGCGTTTAGGCCGCGCCGGCTTGAATGGGGCCGGCCTTGATATCGTCGAAACCTGCGGGCCGGATAAGCTGCCTGCCTTGCTGGAAGCCATGGAGGGCCAGGCCGACCGCGTGCTGCTGGATGTGCCCTGTTCGGGCAGCGGCACCTGGCGGCGCAACCCGGAAAGCCGCTGGCGTTTCGGCCCCGAGGCGCTGGACGACCTGCGCGCTGCCCAGGCCGACCTGCTGCGCCAGGGCGCCCGGCTGCTGCGGCCCGGCGGCATATTGCTGTATGCTACCTGCTCGATCTTCGGCTTCGAGAATGATCAGCCGGTGGACGCATTCCTGGCCGATCACCCGGACGTGAGACCGGTCCCCCTGGCCCAGGCCTGGGGGGCGGCGCTATCCACGGATTGCCCGTTCAGCGATGATCGACTGCGGCTTTCGCCCTTGCGGCACGGCACGGATGGTTTCTTCGCCGCCGTGATGCAGCGCCAAGCATGAGGGAAGCTGTTATAATGGCACAGACCTGGAGGTTCGCCATGAAGACTATGACCCGCTTTGCCGTGATCTCCGCCCTGGCTCTCGGCCTGGGCTTCAGCATGCCGGCCCTGGCCATGGGCGGCAGCAGCGCGCCGGCCACCGCCGAGCCGGCCAAGGCCGATCCCAATCTCGATGCCGGCAAGAAGGCCATCGATGCCAAGAACTGGGCGGCGGCCATTCCGCTGCTCGAATCCGTGGTGGCCAAGGATGCCAAGAATGCCGATGCCTATAACTGGCTCGGCTTCGCCCAGCGCAACAACGGCAACCTGCCGGCGGCCTTCGATGCCTATGGCAAGGCGCTGGCCATCGACCCCAAGCATCGCGGCGCCCATGAATATCTGGGCGAGGCCTATCTGAAGGCCAACGATCTGCCCAAGGCGGAAGAGCAACTCAAGAAGCTGGATGGCCTTTGCAGCTTCGGCTGCGCCGAGTATACCGAGTTGAAGACCAAGATCGCCGCTTACAAAGCGGCCAAACCGAGCTGAATTTCATCAGCCTCCAGGAAAGGTGAGCGGCAACGATGGCCGAGCGTATTCTCATTATCGATTTCGGTTCGCAAGTAACGCAGTTGATCGCCCGGCGCGTGCGCGAGGCCGGCGTGTATTGCGAGATCGTGCCGTTCCAGAAGGCGGAAGCCGCGCTGACCATCGAAAGCGAGCATGGCATTCTGAAAGGCATCATCTTCTCCGGTGGGCCGGCCTCCACCACGGAGGAATTCTCGCCGCGCGCGCCGCAAAAGGCCTTCGAACTCGGCCTGCCGATCTTCGGCATCTGCTATGGCGAGCAGACCATCTGCATGCAGCAGGGCGGCAGCGTGGAGACCGGCCATCACCGCGAATTCGGCCGCGCTTTCCTCGAGATCAAGGATGATTGCGGCTTGTTCGATGGCGTCTGGACCAAGGGCCAAAAGCACCAGGTCTGGATGAGCCATGGCGACAAGATCACCAAAATCCCCGATGGCTTCCGCGTGGTGGGTGTCAGCGACGGCTCGCCCTATGCCGCGATTGCCAACGATGCGCGCAAAATCTACGCCGTGCAATTCCACCCGGAAGTGATGCACACCCTGGATGGCGCCAAGCTGCTGCATAATTTCGTGCGCAAGGTGGCGGGCTGTTCGGGCGAATGGACCATGAAGGGCTTTCGCAGCGAGGCGATTGCCAAGATTCGCGAACAGGTCGGCAAGGGCCGCGTGATCTGCGGCCTGTCCGGCGGCGTGGATTCTTCTGTGGCTGCCGTGCTGATCCACGAAGCCATCGGCGAGCAGCTCACTTGCGTGTTCGTCGATCATGGCTTGCTGCGCAAGGGCGAGGGCGAAGAGGTCGTGCGCCTGTTCCGCGATCATTACAACATCCCGCTGGTGCATAACGACGCGTCCGACCTTTTCCTCGGCAAGCTGGCCGGGGTCAGCGACCCGGAAACCAAGCGCAAGACCATCGGCGGCCTGTTCATCGATGTGTTCGAGGCCGAGGCGAAGAAAATCGGCGGCGCCGAATTCCTGGCGCAAGGCACGCTCTATCCCGATGTGATCGAAAGCATCAGCTTCACCGGCGGCCCCAGTGTCACCATCAAGTCGCACCATAATGTGGGCGGCCTGCCGGCGCGCATGAACATGAAGCTGGTCGAGCCGCTGCGCGAATTGTTCAAGGACGAAGTGCGCATGCTGGGCCGCGAACTCGGCCTGCCGGAAAGCCTGGTCGGCCGCCATCCTTTCCCCGGCCCCGGCCTCGCCATCCGCATTCCGGGCGACATCACGCGCGAGAAGCTCGATCTGCTGCGCGAAGTGGATGCGGTCTATCTCGACGAAATCCGCCGCTCCGGGCTGTACGACCAGATCTGGCAGGCCTTCGCCGTGCTGCTGCCGGTGCGCACCGTGGGCGTGATGGGCGATGGCCGCACGTATGATCAGGCCTGCGCCCTGCGCGCCGTCACCTCCACCGATGGCATGACGGCGGATTACTTCCCATTCCCGCACGACTTTTTGGGCCGCGTGGCCACCCGCATCATCAACGAAGTGCGCGGCATCAACCGTGTGACGTATGACATCACCTCGAAGCCGCCGGGGACGATTGAGTGGGAGTGAGGGGGAGGTAATAGCTCTTGGCTTCGCGTCAGATTTTTGATATCAAGAAATCATGGCGACTCGAGGTAGGTGATGGCGCAGAAGGGCAGGCCGAAGGCGGACACTGAACCCGTGATGGTCAGATTGCCGTCAGCGCTTTTGGCCCTGCTCGATGATTACCGGCGTAAGCAGAAGGACATACCCACGCGGCCCGAGGCGATCCGTCTGCTCCTCAGAGAGCGATTGGCCAAGCTCGGTTATCCGGAGGGGGGCAAATGACTCCACCCCCGGTAGCCCCCAAGATATACCACATCGTGAATGTTGATCGCCTTCCATCAATCATCGAGCACAACAAACTGCTGTGTGATGCGGAGATCGTGAAGTTAAAACTGCCAGGGACAACCATCGGTATGGGCTCAATCAAAGCGCGCCGATTGCAGCTTCCGGTCACGTGTTATTCCAACGCGATGGTTGGCGATTTCGTGCCTTTCTACTTTTGCCCGAGATCTGTGATGCTCTACGTAATTCATTGCGCTAATAGCTCTGAGCTCACATATAGAGGGGGGCAGGAACCGATCGTCCATTTGGAAGCAGACCTAAATAGGGTCATACAATGGGCCGATCAGCACAAGCATAGCTGGGCGTTCAGTGGGTCGAACGCTGGTGCAGCGTACACTCAGTTCTGGAAAGATACAGCCCGTCTCAAGCAATTGAATTGGCAGCACATCAGCGCGGAGCAATGGGCGGGCGCCGAAGTTAAGGAAGCCAAGCAGGCCGAATTTCTAATGTACCAGCACTTCCCATGGCACCTAGTGGAGCGTATCGGCGTTTATTCAAAGGGCGTATTCAATTCTGTTGCGACCGCGTTAATCAAAGCAACGCACAAGCCACTGGTTCAAATCCTTCCGGCTTGGTATTACTGAGGTGACGCAATGATCAAATTCCGAACTGGTGATATACTCGAAGCTGATGTTGACGCGGTTGTGAATACCGTCAATTGCGTTGGCGTGATGGGGCGAGGTATCGCGCTGCAATTCAAAAACACATTTCCGGAAAACTTTAGAGCCTATGCGGCAGCTTGCGCTCGCAATGAAGTTCAACCGGGGAAAATGTTTGTCTACGAGACGGGCGTCCTCTCGCCGCGCTATGTCATCAATTTCCCGACGAAGCGGCATTGGAAAGGCAAGAGTCGTATAGAAGATATTGAGGTGGGCTTGGCTGATCTCTCAAAGGTCGTCAACGAGCGCAAAATTCGATCTATTGCAATTCCGCCCCTCGGTTCTGGACTGGGTGGACTTAATTGGAGCGAAGTCCGCCCACGAATCATCGCAGCGGTGGAGCACATGCCTCCCAATGTTGCTGTGGTTATTTATGAACCGTCCGGGGCGCCAGATTCGGCAGCGCTCGCCCGGAATCGCAAAGTTCCACATATGACCGCCGGGCGCGCCGCGCTAGTTGTACTTATGCAACGCTATTTAAACGGGCTAATGGACCCCTTCGTAACGCTTCTGGAAGTTCATAAGCTAATGTTTTTTTTGCAAGAGGCCGGCGAACAACTCCGGCTTACCTATCGCAAGGCGAACTACGGACCTTACGCGGAAAATTTGCGTCACGTGCTGAGCAGCATTGAAGGGCACTTGGTCGCGGGTTACTCCGATGGCGGCGATGATCCCGCGAAGCGCTTAAATCTGGTCCCAGGCGCATACGAAGATGCGGATCGGTTTCTCACTGATCAAACTAAGACGCGCGAGCGCTTTGATCGCGTGGCTAAACTCTTGGACGGATTTGAAACACCGTATGGACTAGAACTTCTGTCCACAGTCTATTGGGTCGCAAAAAACGAAGGCGCGCGGACCCTGCTGGACGTTCAATCGAAATTTTACGAATGGAATGTTCGCAAGAAGCTCTTTGCTGCTGATCAAATCGCCTTGGCTCTGAATGTGCTAATCGAGCGGGGATGGCTGGAGAAAATCATCCATGTTCCCTCGCATCGCGAGGCGTCGGCCCCTTCAGCTGCAGCGATATCTTCGACCTAACAGATTACCGCAGTTGAGAATGACGAGTCTTCAGACTTTTCAGTTAGTTCGGATACATGATTCGCCTCGATAACATCAGCAAACAGCACGGCCATCAGATTTTGTTCATCGATGCTGTGAGGTTTTTATAAGCTGTTGATTTAATTTCAAAGGTAATGCCGATACCATAAGCGCGCCGGTGAGGCCCGCATGGTATCTGTAGGCTTCTCGGATATGCCGGAGAAAGTTTCTAGGATTTTTTGATATGAGCATTCTGCCCCCTTGTCCCAAATGCCAATCCAGCCTCACCTATGAAGATGGCAGCGGGCTCTATATCTGCCCCGAATGCGGCAACGAATGGCTGGTTCAGGCCGAAGCCGTCACCGGGGCCGTCGCCGGGTCGGACGAACGTGTTTACCGCGACGCCGCTGGAAACGTGCTGCAAGATGGCGATAGCGTCACCGTCATCAAAGACCTGAAACTCAAGGGATCGGGCGGGGTCGTGAAGATGGGGACCAAGGTCAAGAATATTCGTCTGGTCGATGGAGATCATGACATCGACTGCAAAATTGATGGCTTCGGGGCAATGAGCTTGAAGTCGGAATTCGTCAGGAAAATCTGACTTGCTTATAACCGAATAGGATGATTCAGGCGGCCATGCCCGCTTCTGCGCCAGAGGCGGCCTTTAGCCTTCTGAGCCATCCTGTCCGTACCGCATGCCGGCGCGGAAGGCAGCGACAAGGCTGCGCACAACATTCCTTGCCATCGCCTCCACCGGCAGGCCGGCCTTTACGGCTGCCTCGACATGAGCCGGATGCACGAACACGGTTACGGCATCCCGCACCACGCCTGCCGCGATTGCAGCGTCGTCGATCTTGAATTCCCGTCGCTTGACGCCATCCGCTAGTATCTGGGCGATGAGCGCCGTCATCGCGCGGGCATAGGCCGCGATGATATCTGGCCGCTCATCAACAATGCGCCGATAGAGCTGGTAAACCTCCGGGTCGCCCGCGAAACGCTCGCGCTTGCGGGCATGCAGGGCCAGCACCATGGCCTCAAGCCGCTCGGCCGCCGGGCCATCCACATCGACGAAGCGACGCGCCATCTCTTCTTCATCGCGCATGGCTTCCGCCACCACGGCGTCGAAGATTTCCGCCTTGGAGCGGAAGTGGCGGTAGATGGTGGTGTGCGATGTGCCGAGGGCGCGGGCGATATCGACGACATTCGTCTTCGCCTCTCCAAAGCGTCTCAACTGGGTACGAGCCGCATCGAGAATCTGGTCTCGGAAAGAGGGGTCTTCACTGGTGGGGCGAGGCGCCGGCATAAGCGGAACCTTTAAGGCACAACGGCATAAAATGCAACAACGAACACTTTATATAAAATGTTCGTTGAATATTGTTCATTTGGGTCTATAGTAGGGCGCATCGCCATCGCCCCACCCGGAGGTTTCCATG
This sequence comes from Ferrovibrio sp., assembly GCF_019636075.1. GTDB lineage: Bacteria > Pseudomonadota > Alphaproteobacteria > Ferrovibrionales > Ferrovibrionaceae > Ferrovibrio. The sequence goes on along the minus strand of NZ_JAHBYG010000053.1, from coordinate 14,239 downwards.
CAGACTTTCAGCCCACAGACCGCAGCGACGCTACGATCCGCCTTCGTCACTGGTGGCTCAGGCTTTGTCGGCGCCCGCCTGATCGCGCGCCTTGTCAGCCAGGGCTGGCAAGTGAAGGCGCTGGCGCGCAGCCCTGAGGCGATTGAAGCCGTGCGCCGGTCCGGCGCTATCCCGGTGCAGGGCGATCTCACGGACGCGACGGCTCTGCGGTCTGGAATGGAGGGCTGCGAGGTGGTTTTTCACGTCGCGGCGCATTTCAGGCTCTGGGGACCGCGCGCCGTATTCGACCGCGTCAATGTCGAGGGGATGCGCATGCTGCTGGATGCCGCAACCGCGACCCAAGGCTTGCGCCGCGTGGTTGCCGTCAGCGCCGCGGCGGTGGTGATGGGCGATCCGGAGCCGATGCTCGAAGCCGATGAGAGGCTTCCGCTCCAGACGCGCGACTTCGCGCCCTATTCATCCTCCAAGGCCGAAGGCGAGCGCTTGCTGCTGGCCGCCAATAACCGCCGCCCTGGCTTCGAGACCATCGCCATCCGCCCGCCCTTTATCTGGGGGCCGCATATGCCAACCCTCGATCACATGGCCGAAACCGTGCGGGCCGGGCGCTTCCAGTGGGTCGATGGCGGCGGCCAGGCCATGTCCACCTGCCATGTCGATAATCTCTGCGACGCGCTGCTGCTGGCCGCCGATCATGGGCGGGGCGGCGAGTCCTACTTTGTATCCGATGGAGAGAATGGCACGCTGAAGAGTGTTATCTCGGCTTTGCTGGCCACGCGAGGCGTGGTGGCGAAAGATCGCGCTGTGCCATTCCGCCTGGCCTGGATGATGGCAGGTCTCATGGGGGCGGCATGGCGCCTGCTGGGGCGCAGCGGCGAACCGCCGATCACGCGCCAGATGCTCCGCCTGATCGGCAAGCCGTTCACCATCAATATCGCCAAGGCGCGCGCCGAGCTTGGCTATGCGCCGCGCGTGCGCTTTGCCGAAGGGATTGCCGCCATGGGGCGCGGCACGCATGCCGTCCATGTAGCGCCCGGCTTGGCGCAGCCGGCCCCGATTGCGCCCTGAGCCGGCGGCGATTTAACGCGTATCGGGCAAGTAACTGGAAATTTCCGCCCGGTCCTGATAGGGCATCCCCGGGCCGCCTGTGCGGCCTGGGCGCGTGGATATGTCCATGCGCCTGTCCTTTCCAGCCCGCACGGACCCCATGATTCGTCTCGATAACGTCAGTAAGCAGCACGGCCATCAGATTCTGTTCATCGATGCGTCGATGGGCATTCAAAAAGGCGAGAAGGCCGGTCTGGTGGGGCCGAATGGCGCCGGCAAGTCCACGTTGTTCCGCATGATCGTGGGCGAGGAAAAGCCGGATGACGGCCAGGTGGCGATCGATACCGGCATGACGATTGGCTATTTCAACCAGGATGTGGGCGAGATGTCCGGCCAGTCTGCTGTCGCCGCCGTGATGGATGGCGTGGGGCCGGTGAGCGCGCTGGCCGCCGAGATGGCGCAGCTTGAGGCCGCCATGGTCGATCCCGAGCGGGCCGACGAGATGGAAGCCCTGATCGAGCGCTATGGCGATGTGCAGGCGCGCTTTCAGGAACTGGATGGCTATGCCCTGGAAGCCAAGGCGCGCGAGGTGCTGGCGGGCCTGAGTTTCAGCCAGGAGCGCATGGATGGCGATGTGGGGCTGCTGTCGGGCGGCTGGAAGATGCGCGTGGCTTTGGCGCGGATTCTGCTCATGCGCCCGGATGGCATGCTGCTGGACGAGCCGAGCAACCATCTCGATCTGGAAAGCCTGATCTGGCTGGAAGCCTTCCTTAAAGATTACGACGGCGCGTTGCTGATGACCTCGCATGACCGCGAATTCATGAACCGCATCGTCGGCAAGATCATCGAGATCGACGGCGGCACGCTCACCACCTATTCGGGGAATTACGATTTCTACGACCAGCAGCGCGCGCTGAACGAAAAGCAGCGCCAGGCGCAGTTCGAGCGCCAGCAGGCCATGCTGGCCAAGGAGATCAAGTTCATCGAGCGCTTCAAGGCACGCGCTTCCCATGCCGCCCAGGTGCAGAGCCGGGTGAAGAAGCTGGACAAGATCGAACGTGTCGAGCCGCCGCGTCGGCGCCAATCCGTGCAATTCGAATTCCGCAGCCCGCCGCGTTCGGGCGAGGATGTGGCCGGCTTCAAGGCCGTGCATAAGGGCTATGGCAGCCAGTCGATCTATGCCGGCCTGGATTTCCAGGTGCGCCGGCTGGAGCGCTGGTGCGTGCTGGGCGCCAATGGCGCGGGCAAATCCACGCTGTTGAAGCTGGTGGCCGGCGATACCCAGCCGGACCAGGGCAGCGTCAGCATCGGCAGCAGCGTGAAGATGGGCTATTTCGCCCAGCATTCCATGGACCTGCTGGATGGCGACGACACCATCTTCGAAACCCTGGATAAGGCTTTCCCGCAGGCCGGGCAGGGCACTTTGCGCACGTTGGCCGGCTGTTTCGGCTTCTCCGGCGACGATATCGAAAAAACCTGCCGCGTTTTATCGGGCGGCGAAAAGGCGCGGCTGGTGATGGCGATGATGCTGTTCGATCCGCCGAATTTCCTGGTGCTGGACGAACCGACCAACCATCTGGATATGGCCACCAAGGAAATGCTGGTAACGGCGCTCTCGAATTTCGAGGGCACCATGCTGTTCGTATCGCATGACCGGCATTTTCTTGCAGCCCTGTCCAACCGCGTGCTGGAATTGACCCCGGAAGGCGTGCATCAATTCACCGGCGGCTACACGGAGTATGTGGCGCGCACCGGCCAGGAAGCACCCGGCCTGCATCCGGGGTGATCATTATATTTGGAAAGGCAGCCGATCTTTCGGAGAATTGGCGATATCAGCATCGAAATCGGTCCGAGTGTAGTTTCGAGGATAGTAAGAGAACGCCTTCAATTCGAAATATTCATCCCGCGTCATGTAGCGGCGGGAGATTCTCAAGCTTTCCCCCTCTGCAGCGTCTGCATCAAGAGTATCGCTAAGATGAAGGTGCGTAACCCCAGTGTGTTGAGCACTGTTGGGGTCAACCGGTCGGGCGCCTTGGCTGGTTAGCTCGGCTAATAGAGGGGATGCTTGCTTCGGTGGGCCGTAGGTGATTACAGGGCCAACTGAAACGCCTTTAATGCAACTTGCATGGGCATCCAGCCATGATGTTGTTTCGGATAATGTTCTTTCTGTTTCTCCAGCGTAGAGCAGAATATTGATTTTTACATTGATATCATTAGCAGCGCAGTCCTGTATTAAGCGCGATGCTGCGGCGAGGTATTTCTCGGGGTATTTTGATTTTCGCATAGCTAAGATTTGAGCCGGAGATGCTGATTCTAACCCTAGATCGATCACCTTAAGACCCGCTGCAGCTAGATGCCCAACTGTCTCTGTTAGCATGCTGTCTACACGAGTTTCCGTGCGCCACTGAATAGTGAGTTTACGACGCTCCATTTCTTCGCGGAATTCTTTAGCCCAGCGCGGATTAGGCAGGAAATAAGAAGATTGCAAATACGGCCGAATATTGCGATCGCCATACTGGTCCTGCAAAGAGGCCAGATCGCTCGCGAGTCGACTTGGTGATTTTAATCTACCAAGCGAGATATCTCGCTCTTCACAAAATTTGCAACCCATGCCGCAGCCCCGTGATGCCTCGAGGCTAGGCTGAAATAGCTGAAAGTTACGAACCAACCGATGGTCAAGCGGAACTTCGGGAAGGTCGCCGCCATCGATGATTTCGTTTTTGAGCCCAAGTAGGCCATTAATTTTATTGTTGGCAAGTCCGCAGATGATTCTGTCGCTTTGAGGAATGTGCTGCGCAAGCCAGTCTGGGTCCGGGCTAGTAACCCATCGTCCTCCTAGAATGATATGGGCCTCTGGGTCGAAAGCCCTGAGTTCATAACAAAATGCCTTCGTCCAACCCAGAGCGTAAAAGCTGGGTATAGACAACATTATGGGGTATGCGGAAGGTATGAGGCCATCGCTAATTAAACTGGTGAGAAATTCTTTTGGATCGTCGTGTTCCCCGTGAACTAACTTGGTATCCAATCCTTGCTTATGTAACTGAGTGGCGAGAGATAAAGCTCCGTAGTTCAAGTAGAGTTGGCGGCGCGCCAGCGGGTGATCTCTTTTTTTCGGCGAGAACAGTCCTGCGGAAATGAACAGCACGGTATTTGAACGTGGCATCGTGAAGTCCCCTGCTTGCCATCATGGCGAGCTGTTTTATGCGTATGTAGGGAGCTTCAGCGGTTTTTGAAGTGCGGACGGTGGGGAATCTAAAGTGGTTATAACCGGTCCAGAGACCTGGTGATCACCTTGATCTAAAAGCTAAATTTTCGGGACTGTTCTCACCTCAATACTTCTGCGGCACATACAGCTCCGCCGGCAGCGTCCGCCGTTCGTAATTCGGGTCGAACACGCGCTCGGGCAGGGCGATATCCTCGTGCGGGATTTCCTCGTAGGGAATCACCGAAAGCAGGTGCGCGATCAGGTTCAGCCGCGCGCGCTTCTTGTCGTTGCCTTCCACGATATGCCAGGGCGCCTCGGGGATGCTGGTGCGCGCGAACATGTCTTCCTTGGCCTTGGTATACTGCTCCCAGCGCACGCGCGACTGCAGGTCCATGGGCGACAGTTTCCACTGCTTGATCGGATCGTGGATGCGCATCAGGAAGCGCAGCTGCTGTTCCTCATCCGTGATCGAGAACCAGTATTTCACCAGGATGATGCCGGAGCGCACCAGCATGCGCTCGAATTCCGGCACGTCGCGGAAGAAATCCTCCACCTCGCCGGGGCTGGCGAACCCCATCACGCGCTCGACGCCGGCGCGGTTGTACCAACTGCGGTCGAACAGCACGATCTCGCCGGCGGCTGGCAGGTGCGGCACATAGCGCTGGAAATACCACTGGGTCTTCTCGCGGTCGGATGGCGCCGGCAGCGCCACCACGCGGCAGGTGCGGGGGTTGACGCGCTGGATGATGCGCTTGATGGCGCCGCCCTTGCCGGCGCTGTCGCGCCCCTCGAACAGGATCACCATCTTGAGGCCCTTGTGGCGCACCCAGTCTTGCAGTTTCACCAGCTCGCTCTGCAGGCGCAGCAACTCGGTGAAATAGGTTTGCCGGTCGATGGTGCCCTTTTTGCGTGTGGCCAGCAACTTGCGCAGTTCGGGCGGAATGCGGGCGTCATCGACGGCCTGCTCCAGTTCTTCGTCGAGATCGTCCTCGAGTTCGATTTCCAGCCAGCTGCGGGTTTCGGTCGGCTCGGTCATGGGATCCTCTTTTCGCTGGCCAGAGTGTTATCCGGAAGTTTTTACAATCTGGTGACACGGCCGGGACATTGCGGAAATCGTGGCGGACCGGCAGTGTGGCGGGCCTGAATCGTCAGGCAGGGGACCAGCATGAATCCATTTCCCGAAGACATCTTCACCGAGCCGGATGATGTCGATCCCGATACCCTGGCCAATCTCGGGCCGCTGCGCCGCCTGGCTGGCGTGTGGGAAGGCGAGAAGGGCGTCGACCTCAACCCCAAGGCCGATGGGCCGGAGCGGCGTCCGTATATCGAACGCATCGAGATGCAGCCCACCGATCCGCAGGCCAATGGGCCGCAGCTTTTCTATGGCCTGCGTTATCATGTGCATGTGAATACGCGGGAGGAAGATATCACCTTCCACGATCAAGTCGGATATTGGCTGTGGGAGCCGGCAACCGGGCTGATCATGCAATCGCTCACCATTCCGCGCGGCCAGACCGCGTTGGCGGTCGGCCAGGCCAAGCCGGACGACACGAGCCTGGTGGTGGAAGCCACGCGCGGCCAGACCAATTACGGCATCTGCTCGACGGACTTTCTGGAATACGCCTTCCGCACGGATTCCTATCGCCTGGAAATCACCTTCGATCCCGATGGCAGCTGGAAATACGTGTCCGACACCATGCTGATGGTGCGCGGCCGCACGGAGCTGTTCCGGCATCGCGATGTGAACCGCCTGCGCAAAGTGGCCGAACCGCAGCCCAATCCGCTGCTGCTGCGGGTGCGCGCCAAGCAGGGCTGAGGCAGCGGGCCTTTATGGCTATCCCGCAGCGGCTATGAAGCCGCTGCGTGGCTCGCCATCGGCGCAGGGCCGATATAGCGCGATTGCGGGCGGATCAGGCGGCCGGTTCTGTCCTGCTCCAGCACATGGGCGGTCCAGCCCGCCATGCGGCCGGCGGCGAAAACATTGGTGAAGCTTTCGCGCGGAAAGCCCACGGCCTCCAGCACCAGCGCGGTGTAATATTCCACATTGGTTTGCAGCGGCCGCAGCGGCTTCTTTTCGCTGAGCAAGGCCAATGCCTCGGCTTCCACGGTTTCGGCGAAGCGGATTCTGCCGCTGCCATCGCGCAGGTTAGCAACCGCCGCTTTCAGCACATCGGCGCGCGGATCGCGCACGCGATAGATGCGATGGCCGAAACCCATCAGCCTTTCGCCGCGCGCCAAGGCATCTGTCAGCCAGGGCCGGATGCACTGCGCCTCGCCGATGGCGTCCAGCATATCCAGCACCGGGCCGGGCGCGCCGCCATGCAGCGGGCCTTTCAGCGCACAAAGCCCGCCGATCACCGCCGAGAATAATCCCGCCTTGGTGGAGGCGATCACCCGCGCCGTGAAGGTGGAAGCATTCATGCCATGATCCGCCACGGTCACCATGTAGGTATTCAGCGCCTTGGCCATGGCTTCCGGCATCGGCTTGCCATGCAGCATCCGCAGATAATCCGCGGCCTGGCCGAGCGACGCATCGGGTTGCAGCGGCACGAGACCCTGGCGGCGGCGCGCAATGGCGGCGGCGAAGACCGGCACGGCCGCTACAGCCAGTACATGATGCGCCTCGGTTTGCGCATCGGCCAGCGCCGATAGCAGCAGCCGTAAGGCCTCAACCTGGGAGAGGCGGTCGGTCATGCCGAGTAGGGGATCGAGCAAACCGAAAGCGTGCTGCCGCGCCTTGCCCAAAGCGGTTTGGATTTGCGCCGCATTCAGGTTTTCCGGTGCCAGATCCTGCCAGAGCAGGGCGAGCAAAGCCTCGAAACGCCAATCGGCGATAGCATCCAGATCATAGCCGCGCAGGATCAATCGTCCGGCCATGCCATCCACATGGCTCAGCCGGGTTTCGGCGGCGATCACGCCCTCCAGCCCGGCATTGCCCTGGGATTGATCGACGGCGAGTTGCGGGGCGGTTTTGCTTGAGTTGGTCATGGCTATCCTCATGTTTCACTGTCATGAGGATGTTGATTGTGGTTATATAGTCAATCTTGATTCAAATGATCAATATAAAGTCGCCATGGCCAAGCCGCAGATTTCCAAGCCGCCGCTATTCCTGGATGCCGCCAAGGCGGCGAAAAGCCTCGGCGTCAGCCGCGCTACGCTTTATGCCTATGTCAGCCGTGGGCTGATCCGGTCCAGCGCGGCGGATGGCGATACACGCCAGCGGCTGTATAACGCGCATGACGTTGAGGCATTGAAGAAGCGCAAGGCGGTGGGCCGGCGCCCGCGCGAGGCGGCGGCGCAAAGCCTGGATTGGGGTTTGCCGGTTCTGAGTTCCGGCATCACGTTGATCGAGAATGGGCGCTTGTATTATCGCGGCCAAGATGCCGCGCGTCTGGCCGAGACAGCGACATTGGAGGATGTTGCGCGGCTGCTCTGGCAATGCGAGGCACAGAATCCGTTCATCGCCGACCAGGCCTTGCCGCCGCCCTGGCAGCCCGGATTGTTGAAGCGCTTGGCGGCCTTGCCGTTGATTGAACGTTGCCAGGCTATGTTGCCATTGATCGCGGCCGGCCGTGCAACGGCATGGCAGCGCGATGCCAGCAGGCTTTGGTCGGGCGCGGCGGCCTTGCTGCGCGCATTGGCCGCCGCTACCAGCCTGAGCGAGCCGGATGCGCAGCCGATCCATCTTCATCTGGCTCGTGCCTGGCAACTCAAGCCATCGGGCGCGGATATTCTGCGCCGCGTTCTGGTGCTGCTGGCGGATCACGAATTCAATGCCTCCGCCTTTGCCGTGCGCGTGGTGGCATCCACCGGCGCATCGCTTGGGGCTTGTCTGACTGGCGGCTTGGCGGCGCTCAGCGGCCCGCTGCATGGCGGCACGACGAGTTTGGTGGAACTGCTGTTGCAGGAGATCGACACTGTCGGCGATGCGGCCGCCGTGGTGGAGGCTCGCTTGCGGCGTGGCGAAGGCGTGCCGGGATTCGAGCATCAGCTCTATCCGGAAGGTGATCCACGCGCCGCCGCCTTGCTGCCGCTGCTGCCCCGGGATGCCAGCCGAAATGCCCTGGCGGCGGTGATGCGGGATGGTGCGGGAAAATTACCGAATGTGGATTTTGCGCTGGTTTCGGTGCGCCGCGCCTTGCGCTTGCCGAAAGATTCGGCATTGGCATTGTTCGCCATCGGCCGCACGGTTGGGTGGATCGCCCATGCGTTGGAACAGCATCGCGAGGGCAAGTTGATCCGCCCCCGCGCGCGCTATACTGGTCCGGCTATAGCCGACTGAATCAACGTTATACAGTGCCTATAATTTGGCGGCTTTCTCCAACGCTGCGATATCCAGCTTCGCCATTTTCAGCATCGCTTCCGTCACCCGTTTGGCCACGGCGGGATCGGGGTGGCTCATCAATTCGCCCAGCCGTTTCGGCGTGATCTGCCAACTGAGGCCCCAGCGGTCGCGCAGCCAGCCGCATTGCTCATAGCTGCCGCCTTCGCCCAGCGCGGTCCACAGGCGGTCGATCTCGGCTTGGCTGTCGCATTCCACAATGATCGAGAAACTGTGGTTGAAGGAATCCAGCGGTCCGGCTTCGATGGCCATGTAGCGCTGGTCGCCCAAGGTGAAGCCCGCCATCTGCACGCTGCCAGCCGGGCCGCTGGGATTATCCGCCATCACCGCCGTTTGCCAATCCAGCGACGAACCGGGAATCAGCGATATGTAGCAGTGCAGCGCCGCCTGCATATCCTTTTCGAACCAGAGATGTTGCGTCACTCTCATGTCGTTGCCTCCGTTATGGTTTGTGTGAGTCTGCCGTAAATCGGGGCAGGAGAAAATAGGTTGGCGCATTAAAATTAGCATTGACTAATGAATAAGTATTGGCTAATGCTTTCCGCATGAACAGCGAAACCACACAGATCACCATCCTCATGCGCGCGTTGGCCGACCCCACGCGGCGCGCGGTTTTCGAGCGCATTGCCGAGGCCGATGAAATCACCGTGGCCGAGCTGACGCGCGGCAGCGGCGTAACGCAGGGTGCTGTTTCGCAGCATCTGAAGGCGCTGAAACAGGCCGGTCTGGTGGCCGAGCGCCCGGAAGGCCGTAATGTGTATTACCGCGCCCAGCCTGGCGGTTTGCTGCCCTTGGCCGACTGGATGAGCCATTACCGCGCTTTCTGGCGCAAGCGCTTCAATAATATTCGCAACCTGTTGAAGGAAATCGATCCATGAGCCAAGCCATGCCGCAGGTTGCCCTGCACGATATCGTGGTGGACGAGGTGTTTCCTCATGCACCGGACGTGATCTGGAAGGTGCTGACCGATGGCGACCTGATCGCCCGCTGGATGATGCCGCCGAAGGATTTCGCTGCCATCGAGGGCCAGCGTTTCAGCTTTCAGACCACGCCGGCAGGCAAATGGGATGGCACCATCCGCTGCCGCGTGCTGGAAGTGAAGCCCTGCGAGCGCTTCGTTTATTCCTGGCAGGGCGGCGATGAAGCGAATGTCGGCTATGGTTCCAAGCTGGATACCCGGGTCACCTTCACGCTCACAAAAGTGCCGCTGGGCACGCGGCTGCGCGTGGTGCATTCCGGCTTCGAATTGCCGCGCAACCAGACTGCCTTCAAGAGCATGGGCGATGGCTGGCCGAAGGTGATCAAGAATCTCGATGCCATGGCCGCCGAGCAAGACAAGGAAGCGAGTCATGACTGACGCCTATACCGGCGGCTGCATCTGCGGCGCCATCCGTTACGAAATCGCTGCCGAGCCGATCTTTTCCAATGAATGCCAATGCCGCGATTGCCAGCGCGTAAGCGGCACGGGCCATGGCAGCTATCTCACCTTCCCGAGCCGCGCCGCGGTGAAGCTGAGCGGGCAGGCGCGGCATTACGATATCGTGGCCGATAGCGGCAATGTGAAAAGCCATGCCTTCTGCCCCGATTGCGGCGCGCCGGTCTACCTCACTTTTGCCGCGATGCCCGACTTGTTCACCATCCACGCCGCCAGCCTGGACAATCCCGGCCGTTTCAAGCCGCAGGCGGTGACCTATCATCAGCGTGCCCATGCCTGGGATCATCTCGATCCGAGCCTGGCGGTATTCGAACGCATGCCGACGGGGTAGGTGTTCAGCGGGAGGGAAGCTGCGTCAGCGCCGTATCTCACGCTGCAGGTAATCCACGAATAGCCGCACCTTATGCGGCAATAATCGCGCGCTGGGATAAACCGCCCAGATGCCGAGCGGTTCCGGCACATGACCAGCAAGCGCGAGCGGACTCAATTTGCCGCTGGCCACATCCTCGCGCGCATCCCATTCTGCAAGCAGGGCGATGCCGGCGCCATCCAGGCAGGCCTGATGGATGGCGTCGATGGAATTGAGTTTCAACCGGCCGCCGATTTTTTGCCGCAGGGTTTTCCTGCCTGTGCGGTTTTTGCCATCCTGGATAAAAACCCAATGGCTTGTGTCGCCCAATGCCAGGCATTGATGCCGGGCAAGATCGGCGGGAGTTTTCGGTTTGCCGGCGCGGCGCAGATAGGCGGGCGCGGCATACAATCTGCGCGGATTGTCGCTGAGGCGGCGGGCCACCAGGCTGTTGTCGCGCAACAGGGCAATGCGCAGAGCGAGATCGAAGCCCTGGCCAACGATATCCACGATGCTGTCGGTCAGCATCAGATCCACCTGCAGTGCCGGATGCCGTTCCATGAAGCGCACCAGCAGCGGGGTCACGATCTTGCGCCCAAAGGCCACGGAGGCCGTAAGGCGCAACAGGCCGCTGGCCTGATCCTGCTGTCCCCCCACCGAGGCGCGGCCAGCGGTTTCGGTATCCAGCAAGGCGCGGGCATGGGGCAGGAAGGTTTCGCCCTGGGTGGTCAATGCCAGCGCCCGGGTGGTGCGGTTGAGCAGCCGGGCGCCGATTTCGTCTTCCAATGCCGCCAGCCGGCGCGAGGCCATCAAGGGCGGAATGCCGGCCCGGCGCGCGGCCTCGGCCAGGCTGCCGGCATCCACGGCGCCCACGAAGATGGCTATGTCGGTGAGATTCATTGCATCATTTTATGATGTATTGGAAGTTCAAATTCAAACACTAAATCCAGCCTCTCACTGTCGGTACTATGCCTTATCCGTTAGAGATGGAGGCATCCCGTGCAGGATGTGATGACAATGAATGCCCCCCAGATGAATGCGCCGCAGATAAAATCCGGCGAGACCGCGCAGCGGCCGTTGCCGCCGATGCTCACCTTCGCCATGGCCGCGTCTGCCGGGCTTGGTGCGGCCAATATCTATTATAACCAGCCGATGCTGGGCCATATCGAGGCCGCTTTCGGCACCGGCATTGGCGGCCTGGTGCCGACGGCTACGCCGCTGGGCTATGCGCTTGGGTTGTTCTGCCTGGTGCCGCTGAGCGACATCCTGGATCGCAAGCGGGTGATCCTGGTGCAGTTCGGGCTGCTGGCGCTGGCTTTGGCGCTGGCGGCCTGGTCGCCCAATGGCTGGGTGTTGGTGGCGGCCTCCTTCCTGATCGGGGTCAGTGCCTGTGTGGCGCAGCAGATCGTGCCTTTTGCCGCGCATCTGGCGCCGGCGGAGAAGCGCGGCGCGGTGGTGGGCATTGTCATGGCCGGCCTGCTCAGCGGCATTCTGCTCAGCCGTACCCTGGCCGGTTTCGTCGCCAGCCATTATGGCTGGCGCGAGATGTTCTGGCTGGCGGTGCCGATGGCCTTGGGCACGGCTTTGTGGCTGGCTTTCGTGTTGCCGTCCAGTCGTGGCGAAAGCAGGTTGGGCTATGGCCGGTTGATGCTGTCGTTGCTGCATCTGTGGCGCGAATTGCCGGCTTTGCGCCGTGCCGCGCTGATCCAGGCCTGTCTGTTCGGTGCGTTTTCGGTGTTCTGGACCGTGCTGGCATTGCGGTTGCAGCAGCCGCCATTCGGCCTGGGTGCGGAAGTAGCCGGCTTGTTTGGCGTGGTAGGCCTTGTGGGCGTGGCTGCCGCGCCGATTACCGGCCGCATCGCCGATGCAAAGGGGCCGCAGCGGGTGATCCTGCTGGGCTGTTTGCTTGTATTGCTGTCCTGGATGATCCTTGGCCTGTGGCCATCGCTGGTCGGCATGGTCCTCGGCGTTATCCTGCTGGATTTCGCAGCCCAGGCGGTGCTGGTGAGCAACCAACATGTGATCTATGCCCTGCGTGCCGATGCCCGTGCGCGGCTGAACACATTGTTCATGTCGATGATGTTTCTGGGCGGTGCTGCCGGTTCGGCGCTTGCCATGCTGGCCTGGCAATGGGCGGGCTGGATGGCAGTGTCGGCTTTGGGCGCGCTGTTTGCGCTGGCTGGCCTGCTGTTGCAGCTTTCGGCGCGGCGGCCAGCCTAGACAGCAGATCCTAGGCTGCCTGCTTCAGCATCGCATTGCGGTCGCCCCACAGCTTCAGCGCCATGATCACCGGCTCCAGGCTGCGGCCCTTGGGCGTGAGGCTGTATTCCACCTTCGGCGGCACTTCCGGATAGATTTTGCGGCTGATCAAGCCGTCGGCTTCCAACTCGCGCAGCTGGTTGGTCAGCATACGCTGGGTGCAGTTGGTCAGCCGGCGCCGCAATTCGTTGAAGCGCAGCGTGCCCTCAAACAGGTGATACAGCACCACGCCTTTCCATTTACCGTCGATCAGCGACAGCGTGGCTTCCACGGCGCAGCCGGGGCTGCAATCCAGGCTCTTGTGGCGTAGGCGGGCCATGGCTCCTCCTGTCCACAGTATCGTTTTTGATACTATGGGCGTTAAATGTGCGTTCTTGTCTTTATGCATTGTATGGCGCAAATCATCGCTGGACAATACACCCCAAACGACAGAGCCCAAACGACAGAGCAAGGAGCTTACCATGCGTGCCATCGGTTATAAGGAAATCGGCCCCATCGAGGCGCCGGACTCCCTGGTGGATATCGAATTGCCGCGGCCCACGCCCCAGGCGCATGACCTGTTGGTGCAGGTAAAGGCCATCGCGGTAAACCCGGTGGATACAAAGGTGCGGCGCCGGGCCGGCGGCGAGGGGGCATGGAAGGTGCTGGGCTGGGATGCCGCCGGCGTGGTGGTGGAGGCAGGGCCGCAGGTGCAGGGCTTCAAGCCCGGCGATGCGGTTTATTACGCCGGCGACCTGACGCGCCCGGGCTGCAATGCCGAATATCATCTGGTGGATGCCCGCATCGCTGCGCATAAGCCGCAATCCCTGAACTTTGCCGAAGCGGCCGCCCTGCCGCTCACATCGATCACGGCCTGGGAGGCGCTGTTCGATCGTCTTGATATCCGCAAAGCCGTGCCAGGCGCGAAACCTGCCATTCTGATCATCGGCGGTGCTGGCGGTGTGGGTTCGATTGCGGTGCAGCTTGCCCGCCGGCTTACCGATGCAACCGTGATCGCCACTGCCTCACGGCCGGAAACCCGGCAATGGGTGCAGGCGCTGGGGGCCCATCATGTGGTGGATCATACCAAGCCGTTGGCCGATGAGATTGCGGCGCTGGGTATCGCTGCCCCCGGCTTCGTGTTCTCCACCACCAATACCGAGGATCATCTGGCAGAGATTGCCAAGCTGATCGCGCCCCAAGGCCGCTTCGCGCTGATCGACGATCCCGCTGGCCTGGATATCAGCCCGTTCAAACGCAAGAGCGTGTCGGTGCATTGGGAATTCATGTTCACCCGCTCGATGTTTGCCACGGCTGATATCGCTGAGCAGGGCAGGTTGCTGGCCGAGGTGGCCCGCTTGGTGGATGCCGGTACTTTGCGCACCACGCTGGGCGAGCATTTCGGTGTTATCAACGCCGCCAATCTCAAGCGCGCCCATGCCTTCATCGAAACTGGAAAGGCCAAGGGCAAGGTGGTGCTGGAAGGGTTCTAACGCCGCGAGCCAACCTGGCGGGAGACGATGGCCACGCCGAGCAGTACGATCATCGTGGCCAGAATCTCCCGCATGCTCACCGGTTCGCCGAGCAGCAGAAAGCCGAGGATGATGGTCCAGGGCGGCAGGAAGT
>NZ_JAHBYG010000052.1 GCF_019636075.1 Ferrovibrio sp. | reverse complement strand
ATGATGCTAGGGCCGAGGCGACGGATACCCTTGATCCGAATCCCAGTTTCCTGCTGGACTTTGCCGGCCTGAATGCTTTCTTCAGCGGTTTCTCTGGCTTGAATTACGATCTGCTGGATATGGATGTGATCGGTCGTGATAGCCGCATGGCGCTGCGTGCCGGAGGTGCGGAAATCATACGTGAAGCGCCGGTTCATGGGTTGCACTATCAAGGTTATAGCCACCTCACAGCGATGCAGCGTGATGCTGAACCAGTGGGGGGATTTGTGGAGATGTATCGCCTGCTGGGGCAGGGCGGTATAGCCGCCTTGCATCGCCAGGGCTGCGGCTTTGAACAGGCCGATGCCACGATGGCAGCCATGGATGCAGTGTTCCAATCTAAGGCCAGTGGCGGCATAGCCATCGCGCTGGCCTGAAGCACGGAGACAAAACAGATGCGTAATGCCGAAACCCTTGCCCTGTTAGGTGGCAAGCCGATCAATGATAAACCCTTTCAGTTCAACAATGCCATCGGTGAGGAAGAACGCAGGGCAGTGCTTGGGGTGTTGGATCGGGGGGAATTGTCGGGCTTCATCGCTTCGCCGGGCGAACCTTTCTGGGGCGGTGAGGCGGTGCGCGAATTGCAGCGCATGTTCTGCGAGCATTATGGCGTGAAGCATGCGGTTGCAGTGAATTCCGCTACATCGGGCCTGCTTTGTGCATTGTCGGCTACGGGTATTGGCCCGGGCGACGAAGTGATTACTTCGCCCTATACCATGAGCGCCACTTCCACCGTGGCGCTCATGCTGGGTGCCGTGCCGGTTTTTGCCGATATCGAAACGGATACCTTTGGCATCGATCCAGCTTCGGTGGAGGCAAATATCACACCGCATACCAAGGCGATCATCGCGGTGAATATTTTCGGCCATGCCGCAAGGCTGAATCAACTTCGCGCTATTGCCGATCGACACGGCCTGTTTCTGATCGAGGATAATGCCCAGGCACCCGATGCTGTTCATCAAGGCAGGCTGACTGGCACAATCGGCGATCTGGGTGTGTTCAGCTTCAACCGCCATAAGGTCATGCAATGTGGCGAAGGTGGCGTGGTCGTTACCAATAACGACAAGCTGTTCGAAAAGGCCGCCTTGATGCGCAATCATGGCGAAGCGGTTTTGGAAGGCTTTGGCATCGACGATCTAGTGAATGCTATCGGGCTCAATCTGCGTATGACTGAACTGGAAGCTGCAGTAGCCATCGAGCAGTTCAAGAAACTTCCCAGATTGAACGCAGAACGTCAGGCTTTAGCGCAGCGGCTGAATGAAGGTTTGGCGAGCATTGATGGTGTAATCGCGCCGCATGTGGGTGAAGGCGATCGCCATGTTTATTACATGTATGCGATGAAATATGACGCTGCACGTACAGGGCTGCCGCGCGATTTGTTTGTGAAGGCGATGCTGGCGGAGGGCTTGTTCATCCGGGGCGGTTATCTGAAGCCGACCTACCTCTATCCCACCTACCAAAAGCGCATTGCGATTGGCAATAAAGGATTTCCCTTTACCGCCAATCCCCGCAATCAAAATCTAAGCTATGAGCAGGGCCTTTGCCCGGTTTGCGAACGATTCGAAAATCGTGAATTGATGATCACGGCGGTGATGCAGCCGCCGCAAACATTGGAAGACATGGATCGTTACGTGGCTGGCATCCGCAAAGTTTTGGCTAACCGCGACGCATTGTTGAAGATGGCGGCCTGAGCCAGAAGAGATCTGCACCATGTGCGATCTGCTGATCCTGATTACTGAGGCCGGTGCAGCATCGTTTCTGCGCCCGGTTGTGCGTGCCTTACAGCAGCGTGCAGATCTGAATTGGGTGTTGGCGGCCACCCCAGTGGCGCTACGTGGTCTGGCCGACGACGTGCCTGCTACACGCCTGTTGTGGAGCGATCTGGACCGTACCAGCGCTGCAATGGCTGGTGATATCCTGGATATGGTAAAGCCTCGTCGTGTGCTGGCCTCGGCTGGCGGTTGGCCTCTGGAGCGGGCAGTGATTCGGCTGGCGAAGCAACGCAGCATCGTTGCGGCCCAATTCGTTGATACTTGGTATGGCTATCGGCGCCGATTTCTGGAGGGGGCAGACGCATTGCTGCCTGATCATCTGTTGGTGATCGATCCGCGTGCAGTTGCCGAAGCAGAAGCAGATGGCTTGCCTGCAGATAAACTACATGCTTGTGGCCATCCGCTCTGGAGTGAAATCGCTCTGCTGCCCCCCATCGATAGCCGAGCGACATTATTTATCGGTGCGCCGGTGAAGCGCGATTATGGCAATAGTCTTGGCTATACCGAGGATGATGCTTGGGCTTGTTTGCTCGAAGTTGCCCAACAGCGTCCGGATCTGGTGAGCAATCTCGAGTATGCCCCACATCCTGAACAACAAGGTGTTGCTGTTTCGGCACCTATTTCGTCGTATTCCACGGGGAGGCTTGCCGATATCGGACAAGTTGTCGGCATGTTTTCGGCGCCGTTGATCGAGGCCTATATTGCCGGTCGACGCTCGATCAGCTTGCAGCCACGTGCCGGCAGCATCGATATGGCGCCGCTCAGCCGATTTGGTCTGTCGCCTCGCGTTACTGGCTCTCAGCAGTTGATTGAGGTTTTGGAAGCGCCATTGCCTGACAACACTTCATTTCGCGCGGATATGGCCAATGGCACAGCGCGCTTTTTAACTGCCATTGAGGAGTGTCTGCCGGCATGATTCCCATAGCCGTTCCTGATTTGCGCGGCAGAGAAGCTCAGTATCTGGCACAATGTGTGGCTGATAATTGGGTGTCGTCGGCAGGCCCCTTTGTCAGTGAATTGGAAAAACAAGTGGCGGCTCTTGCGGGGCGCGCTCATGGAATTGCCTGCGTGAATGGCACGACGGCTTTGCAGCTTAGTTTGCACGCAATCGGCCTCCGGCCTGGCGAAATCGTCATTCTGCCGGATTGGACCTTCGCCGCTACGGCTAATGCAATCGTACATGCTGGTGGTGTACCTTTGTTTGTAGATATTCTGGAAAGCGATTGGAGCATAGATCCGACCGCTGTTGCTGCTGCTATAGCCAACAGCAAGGACAATGTTCGGGCAATCATTGCTGTGGATGTGCTCGGAAACTTGCCAGATCCAGCACCATTGCGAGCCGTTGCGCAGCGCCATGGCGTGGTGCTTATCGAGGATGCTGCCTGCGCTTTGGGCGCGCGTAAGGATGGGGTGCGTGGCGGCGGCTATGGCGATCTAGCTGCCATCAGCTTCAATGGAAACAAGACCGTGACGGCTGGTGGTGGTGGAATGGTTGTTACCGACAATGCCGATTGGGCGCGGGAGATTCGCCATCTCAGCACACAAGCCCGCACCGGCGCAGATTATCGGCATGATCGGGTGGGCTTCAATTTCCGCATGACCAATGTGAATGCGGCCATCGGACTAGCGCAAGTGGAGCGCATTGATGAAATGCTGGCCGCCAAACGGCGGATTGCCGCCGCCTATAAGGCAGCGCTACAGGGCCGCAACGACCTAGCCTTCATGCCTGTGGAGGATTTCACGCAATCGGGATGTTGGCTCAGCGTGGTGCGTACGGCGTCGTCTGAAGCCAATGCCGATTTGGCAGCACATCTGAGGCAGGCTGGCATCGATGCGCGCTCATTTTGGTGTGCGTTGTCAGATCAACCGCCCTATCGCGGTTATGCCTCGCCAGCCAATCCGCTAGCGCATGGCTTGAATGATCGCACGATATGCCTGCCCTCCAGCAGCCATCTGGGCGATGCCGATTTGAACACCGTGCTGGCAGCCCTGGCTGCGTGGCAGGGTCCCAGCATCTGAGACGATATTCGCGGAGCCAACAGCATGTTCCAGCATAACCAGCGCCCCTATATCATCGCCGAGATTGGTGCCAATCATAATGGCGATATGGAATTGGCGCGGCAATTGGTCGATTCGGCGAAGGCTGCTGGTGCCGATGCCGTCAAGTTCCAATCATGGGATACCACGATCTTTTCAAAATCAGTTTATGATAAGAACTACTTTCTTGGCGATGATTACCGAAATCGCAGTGATTATACGCTGAAGCAGATTGTTGAAGCCTTCGCCATGAGCCCGGCTCAACTCACTGAAATGCGGGATTATTGCGTCAAAATCGGAATCGACTTTTCCAGCACGCCTTTCAATGTGGAGCAGCTCCAACATTTGGTGGAATTGGGCACAAAGTACATCAAGATCGCGTCCATGGATTTGAATAATCCGTATTTGCTAAAGGCCGCCGCCGCTTGCGGCCTACCTGTGGTTTTGTCTACCGGATTTGGCAGCCTTGAGGAGATCGATCGTGCCGTGCGCCTGCTTGAGGCCCAGGGGGCGAAGGAAATCGTGATTCTGCATTGCATTTCGCTTTATCCGCCGCAGGATGATGAAATAAACCTGCGTAATATCGATACATTTCGACAGGCATTCGGTTATCCGGTGGGCTTTTCCGACCATTCCATCGGGATCGAAATCCCGCTGGCCGCTATGGCCTTGGGCGCGATGGTGATCGAGAAGCATTTCACGCTCGACAAGAATATGTTTGGTTGGGATCACAAGGTTTCCGCCGACCCGGCCGAGCTGGCGGCAATTTGCCGGGGCCGCGACCGTATCCATGCGGCGCTTGGTTCATCGCGCCGCATTGTGGGCGCGCGCGAGATGCAGCGGCGCGATGAATATCGTCGCTCGATTGTTGCCACGCGTGCCGTGAAAAGCGGTGAAGTATTTGACGAGGCGATGCTGGATTTCCGCAGGCCCGGCACCGGCATAGATCCCACCCTGGTCAATCTTGTGGTGGGAAGCCGTGCCGCCCGCGATATCGGCGCCGAGGAAATTCTGGGCTTCGACATGCTGGTGGCACAACAGGGCAAGTAACCTCCATGCCTGAAATGGCACTTGTATCAGCCGTGTATCCTCAGCCTGAAAGCCGCTGTAGGCAATTCGCCGATAGTGTGGCTGTTGCATGTGCACGATCCGGGCATTACCTGGTCTTGTTGGTAGCGGAAGCGGATTACGATCCGAAGTCTGTGCGGGACCGAATTTCTCAGGTTGCAGAATCTCGGGTAATTCCAACCCAATTGAGCCGGAATCCGCCGGCCTTGCGTGCGCATTCCCTGGCGGTCGGCCGAGAGGCTGGCTGTGAGGCCGTCGCCTTTCTAGATTATGATGACGTGGCCAAGCCGGATATGCTGGAGAAATACACACAGGCCTTTGCGAATCTGCAAACGGACATTGCCTATGGCGATCTTGCTTTGCTAGATGCGGATGGCGCTGACCTGGGCATGCCGATGTTTGGTGAGAGTTTACCAGATTCCATAAATAGCCAGGCCGAGCTGTATGATGGCAATATGTTGGGTTTTTCCAACACGGCACTGCGCACGGCTTTGTTGGAGGTGCCGGATTTGCAGCCGCCATCGGCGATTGTCGCATATGATTGGTGGTTGTTTACCCGGCTATTGGCGCGAGGGGCGAAGGCTTTGCGTGTGACTGGCCCGGTGGCGGGCTATAGGCTGCATGACGCAAACACGCTTGGCAGTGAATCGGATCCGTCTCCGGCGGATCTTCTGCGACGCATGAAGGCGCTTGCGGCGCATTATGCCGCCTTTCAAGGGCAGAATTGGGCAGCGTCGCGCCTGTCTGCTGTGGAGGCCGCGATTGCACTTTTAACGGCCGGGCAGCCGGTTTCGGAGTGGGCGATGCAGAGCTTTCGTGGAAATGGCGGCCCGTGGTTTTCTCGTTTGTTGGCTGGCGCACGACGCATGGCGGGAGAGGCGTGATGCTTCGGCTGCGAGACATTGCCGGCTATACATGCAAGCCGGATACACCATTGCGCGATGTGATGCTGCGCTTCAATGAATTGTTGCATCTCTTCATGGTGGTGGTTGATGAAGCAGGCCGGCCTCTTGGCACCATTACGGATGGCGATCTGCGCCGTAGTATCCTGCGCGGCCAAACGGTGGATGCTGTTGCCACCTCTGCGATGAATGATAAGCCGCGCATTGGCTATCTTGGGCAGACAGGTAATCCAGTTGACCAGCTAAAAGGTGGGTTGACCTTTCTGCCCATGGTTGATTCAGGTGGGATTCTAGCAGAGATTTGGCTGCCCTCTGCTGCTGATGAAACTGTGGAAGATGCCTTGGTGATGGCGGGTGGGTACGGTCGCCGTTTGGGTGAACGCACACGTAACACGCCAAAGCCGTTGCTGGAGGTGGCCGAGAAGCCGCTGCTCGAACATATGTTGGGCTGGCTGGAAAACGGCGGCGTCAAACGTGTATTTGTAGCCGTGCATTATCTGGCGGATCAGATCGAGGATTATCTGATGGCCCGGCAGACCAGCATGCAGCATGAAATCATCCGAGAAAACGAGCCATTGGGCACGGCCGGTGCCGTGTCCTATCTGGGCGAGCGGGTAAAAAAGTCCTTCTTGGTAGTGAATGCAGATGTTCTTACCAAACTGGATATTGGTGCGTTCACGTCCTTCCACCATCGCCATGGTTATGATGGAACCCTGGCCGTTGCCCCTCATGTAGTTGAAATTCCGTTCGGTGTCATACGTCAGGATGAGGACGGCAATTTCGATGGCATTGATGAGAAGCCGCGTTATTCACATTTCGTATCCTCTGGCATATATCTGCTGTCGCCGGAATTCTGCAGTCTCGTGCCCAGGGGGCAACGTTTCGATATGCCGGAATTGCTGAATTCAGGCAGTAAAGCTGGCCTGCGGATCGGCTTGTTCCCCATACATGAATATTGGCGAGATGTTGGTCGTGAAACTGATTTCCAATCGGCGCAGCGAGAGATTTGAAACGCCATGCATAACATAGCCGTGCTTGGCCTTGGCTCGATGGGGCTGAAACATGCCGCAGCGGCAATTGCCGATGGGCATAATGTTGTCGGTTATGATCCATCAACTGCTGCATTGGCGCGACTGTGCGAGATTGGCGGCCGGCCAGTGGAAACTTTGGCTGCTGCGTTGCAGGCTTGCAGCCTAGTCGTGATCGCCTCTCCGCCGGCTTATCACCTTGCTCAGGCCGAGGCTGCGATCATGGCCGGAAAATCCGTTTTGGTGGAAAAGCCCCTGGCAGACCGCATTGGTGAATTGGAAAATCTGGTGCAGATTGCGGAGCAAAATCGTCTGGTTTTCGCTGTTGCGCAGAATCTACGGTATCATCCGGCGGTACACGCGGCCCGCGAATTCATCGCGGCGGGAGCGGTCGGCCAGCCGATCTCGGTTGTTTCGGTTGGTGTCTCGCATTTGGCGGATTGGCGGCCACACCAGTCGGTGAGGGATAATTACGCTGCGGATTCTCGATCAGGCGGCGTTATCTTTGATTGGGTTCATGAGATTGACATGCTGGTCTACCTTTTTGGCCCCTTCACTCCCCTGGCGGCGGTGGCAGAACGTTCTGGGCGGTTGGATATAGAATCGGAAGACACAGCGGCGCTGGTGTTGCGGCATGATAAAAGCGGTCCGCTGGCATCAATCAATTTGAGTTATCTGCCGCGCCCCCGTCGGCGCTTTACAGAAATTTTCGGCACCGAAGGCCGGCTCGAATTAGATTTACCTGGGCGAGCATTGCGTCGCTGGGATGCGGGTGGCGACCTGGTGGAGATTTGCGAATTCGGCGGAAAACATGCCGATGATTATGTTGCGGAGTTGAGCGCATTTCTGGTGGCTGCGGATGGTCGGGGGCAAGTGCGCTGTTCGGCGCGGGATGCTTTGGACGTGTTGCGCGGTGTTCTGGCCTTGCGACAGATGGCTGGTTTGCCAGCAGCAGGCGTGGCTTGATTTCTGACCAGGCCAAGTGAATTTATCAGGTAAAGGACTTACTGAATGATCGACTTGAATGGGAAAGCGCTGCTGGTAACTGGCGGCACGGGGTCTTTCGGGCAACGTTTCGTTTCAACAGTTCTGGCGCGTTTCAAGCCGCGCCGCCTCGTGGTGTTCAGTCGCGATGAACTGAAGCAATACGAGATGGCGCAGCAATTTTCACAATCGGAATTTCCATGCCTGCGTTATTTCATTGGCGATGTGCGCGACGAAAGCCGCCTGGCCCGCGCTATGCATGGCGTTGAATATGTGGTGCACGCCGCGGCGATGAAACATGTGACTGCTGCGGAGTATAATCCATTTGAGTGCATTCGGACCAATGTGATGGGTGCGGAGAATGTAGTGAACGCAGCAATGCGCGCCGGCGTAAGGCGGGTGATTGCGCTTTCCACAGACAAGGCAGTGAATCCGATCAATCTTTACGGCGCCAGCAAACTTGCCTCGGACAAGATTTTTGTTGCGGCAAATAACTTGAGTGGCGCGGATGGTACGCGCTATTCGGTTGTTCGCTATGGAAATGTTCTGGGCTCGCGCGGTAGCGTCATTCCGTATTTCCGCAAGTTGCTGGCGGATGGAACCGATCATTTGCCAATAACGGACCCGCGCATGACGCGCTTTTGGATCACTTTGGGCGAGGGGGTCGATTTCGTTCTGAGCCATCTCGACGACATGCTCGGTGGCGAGGTTTTCGTGCCGAAGGTTCGCAGCATGAAGATCACCGATCTTGCGCAGGCCATGGCGCCCGATTTGCCCTTGAAAGTGGTTGGCATCCGGCCGGGTGAGAAATTGCATGAAATGCTGATTTCCCGAGATGATGCGCGTCTTACATGGGAAAGCCAGGACAGTTATCTGATCGAGCCGATGCTCAATCATTTCACGCGTGAAGCTTTTGCCGATAGCCGCTTCAAGCGTGTTGCCGAAGATTTCGAGTTTTCCAGCGACGCGAATGCCGATTGGCTTGGTATTGCTGAATTGCGATCAATCCTGGAGAATTCGAAGTTATGATTGTCGCGTTGGATGAGCCGCTGCAGTTAAATGTCACGCGGCTTATTCCTATTACGGAAAAGCACGCCAGCGAACGCTATGTAAGCTGGATGAATGACGCGGAGGTTGTCCGTTATACAGAGATTCTGCCTGGTGGTTATGATGTTGCCCGGCTGCATGCCTATATTGCATCGGTGCAGAACGATCCGGCGAGTGTTTTCTTCGCAATCGAGTCTGAATCGCATGGCCATGTAGGAAACCTTCGTATCGGTGGCATTTCCGCGCGCCATGGCAGGGCGACAATAGCGTTGCTAATCGGAGAACGCGCGGTCTGGGGGCGTGGGATCGGCCGTGCGGCGATTCAATTGGCGACCGATTTCGCTTTTCGTAAGCTGCATTTGCGCAAACTCTGCGCCGGTATTTACGAAGTGAATATCGGCAGCCGTGTTGCATTTGAACGCGCCGGTTATATCCAGGAAGCTAAATTAAAGGCCCATGCAATATATGAGGGCCAGCCCCTGGATGTTTTGCAGATGGCGAAATTCAATGGCGAGATGGCGGCATGACTAAGCTTCTGCCTTATGGCCGGCATAGTGTGGATGAAGAAGATATTGCGCTAGTAACCCAGATTCTGCGCGGCGATTTTCTCACCACCGGCCCCACCATCAATGCTTTCGAGGCTGCGCTTTCCGCAAAATTGGATGGCGCGTATGTGGTGCTCTGTTCCAACGGCACTGCCGCTTTGCACATGATGTCCCTGGCCTTGCCATTGCAGCCTGGCGACGTGCTTGTTGTGCCAGCGATTACGTTTCTCGCTACGGCCAATGCTGCGCGGTACGTGGGCGCGGAGGTTGAGTTTGCGGATGTCGACCAGAAAACCGGGCTGATGACGCCGGAAACACTGAGTGCCGCCATTACTTCCGCCAGGCGGCGATTTGGTAAGACGCCGCGTGCTGCAACTGTTGTGCATATGGCAGGGCAAAGCGGCGATATTCCCGGCCTTGCTGCAAAGGCAGCAGAAAACGGTATGATTCTGATGGAAGATGCCGCGCATGCTGTGGGTGGACGGTATTTATCGCAGGATACATGGATGCCGATTGGCGCCGCGCATCATGCCGCCCTGTGCGCGTTCTCTTTCCATCCGGTGAAGACGATGACGATGGGAGAGGGCGGGGCGGTCTCCACTCGTGACAAAGCCTTGGCGGATCGGTTGTTGCTGGCGCGCAATCACGGCATGCAGCGAGATCCTACCCTTTGGCGGGCGAATGGCGATGGTTTTGAACCCGATGGCACGCCACGCCCGTGGTATTACGAAATGCAGGAACCTGGCTTTAATTATCGGGCCACCGATATTCAGGCTGCGCTAGGTATGAGCCAGCTTTCCAAACTGGATCTTTTTGTGACGCGTCGGGCGGCCATTGTTGAGCGGTATCAAGCGGGTCTTGCCAATCTATCGCCGCTTCTCGAACCGTTGCGAATGCGCCTAGATTCGCGGCCAGGTTGGCATCTATTCGTTGTGCTGCTGGATTTTGAGAAGCTTGGCATGTCGCGCACAGCGTTGATGAAGCGATTGCAGGCGGCGGGAATTGGTAGCCAAGTGCATTATATCCCACTCTACCGACAGCCATATTTCCTTAATCGTTATGGCGAGATGAGGCTGCCTGGTGCGGAGCTTTATTACGAACGGGCGTTGTCTCTGCCGCTTTATCCGGCCATGACGGATACGGACGTAGATCATGTGATTGAGACAGTTTCTCGCATTGTAAAAGAAGGATGATGCAGCGCTGGGTTTTTCGCGTGGCTTCAGCCCCGCGCTATGGCGGTGGCCATATGGCCCGAAGCTTGATTCTTGCGCATGAAATGCGTTCCATGCGGCATTCCTTGGATATCGGTTTCGTATTGGACGCGGAATCTGCAAGTTGGCGTGAACGTCTGGCTGCTGCTGGTTTTGCAGTTGCAGAGGCGACTGGAGGCATAAGCGCAGCCGAAGACATAAACATAAAGGTGTTGTTTGACCATCCCGAACGTTCTCTGGCGGCGGATATCAAAGGGAGCGGGCTAGTTTATATTGATGATGATGCAGCCGGCCTTGCTGGCGCATCTCTCATTATACATCCGCATGCCGATTTGAAAGGTGAGGCCATCGGGGGCGTTCCGGCCCTGTGCGGCCTGAAGTATGCGTTGATAGACAGCCGCTGGTCCTATGTTTCTGTGCCCGACCCGATCAAACCTATTGAGCGAATTCTGGTTACGTTCGGCCAAATCGATACTGTGAATGCAACGGAGCAGGCGCTTCAGGCGCTTCTGAGTATCTCGAACCTGCCGCCCATCGATGTTGCATTGGGCAATATGGCCGCACATCTTGAGCCATTGCGACAGCGTTTCTCGTCTCATGCTGGCGTGCAGTTGCATATCGGGCGCCCGCAGATCGATGATTTGGTGATGACGGCGGGTCTGACAATTGGCGCTGCTGGCGTCAGTTTGCTGGAGCGCTTAGCAGCCGGATCAATATCGATAGCTGTTGCCCAGAATGCGACGCAGCGGCGCTTACTCACGGCTCTGGCGAATACTGGGGCCATTCTTGATGGCGGTGATGCTTGGAATTTTGATCAATCGGCATTTTGCCATGTGGTTTCGAGCTTATTTGCCAAACCGGATATAAGGTTGAGAATGCGCAAGTGTGCGAGATTCCTGATCGATGGTTGCGGAGCAAAGCGCGTTGCCAAGGCAATCCTCACCCTGCAATGAGTGTTTTGCATCATGGTTGATTTGAGTGTTTTTGACGTAGCGTTCTGTGACAGTCCCGCGGCATTGATTTCGGCGCGGGCATTGGGCCTGAGGGGTGATGCAAGAATTTTAACAACAGCGCCTGCCGTTATGCGGCAGGAAGCCAATGCGATTGATGTCGAGGCGAAAGTTCCCTCCGAAATTACAGCGCATTTCATTGCGGCCGTGGGGGAGTATGTAACAAGGCTGCATGCTGCGCTGCGGGATTGTTCCAATATTGGAGAAGATGCTTGCGCGGCTGCTTTGGGCGCCTTTAACGAGCATAAATATCTGCATAAAGCACTGGCTTTGACATTGCAGGATTGTGAGGAGCCCAGGGCGATCTTGCAGCCCAAGACCGGCGATAAGCGTTTGGATTTTGTTTTGCAGAGTCTATGGCCAACGCTTTTGCAGGTAAATGCGCAGGCCGTTAGCATTGATTTGGCCGTCCCAAAGCCTAGCAGGGGTGCTTCGCTTGGTGGGGAAGCGCCATCTCTGGCGCAACGGTTGCAGAATTTGCGTTTCGACCGCTTTGCCTATCATGCCTTTTCACGGTTTGGTGGCTTGTTTGGCGCTTTGAGCAAGAAGCCGGCGGTGTTTGTGCTGCGTGACAGTAATGAGTTGGTTAAAGAAACTGCTGTATCTTTTGCATTCCGGGGTCATCCGCTTGTTCTTCTGGAGGAAGAAGCGTTCCCCGATGCATGCATTGCCGCAGATATTGTGGCCGTTGTCGAGCAAACCTGCTCGCGGCTTTTCGATGAGGTTTTTGCAGGCCTGTTCAAAGAGCCTTTGCGGGATGTTCTGCGCAGCCGCTTATCCTCCGCCGCCATCCGCGAATTGAAAGTCATTGCTGCTGGTGCTCCGGCCTGGCGGAAGCGTCTGGCTAAAGTGTCGCATAGCGATGCGGTCATTCTTCATGGTGGGCCGATTGGCGGGCGCGGTCGTGCGCTGCATAAAGCGGCGCGCGAAGAGGGCGTTCGGCTGTATGGTTTTCAGCATGGAGTTCGCCGGGAGATCGCCAATTGGCCGTTGGATGTCCGAATCCTTAACGAGAATAATTTTTCGGATATGTTGTTTTGCTATAATTCGGAGGGTGCTTCCTACAGCGCGAAAGACAGCCCATTTGCCATTTCTGAGGCCCGCCCAGTGGGAATGCCGGGTGACTATCGGCGCAGGCGCAATATATTTGTCCGCCCCGCGAAGCAGCCACTGATCTATATATCCACGCTGCTGTATCGGGGTGGCAGGCAATTGTCCAATACCTGCCTTTCAGATCCGCAGCGCTCGGAAAAGGAAGAAGGGTTGGTAAGGGATGTGCTGGCTAAATTGCCCTATAAGGTGCGATATAAGCCTTACCCGTCGCTGCGTTATGAAGGAGAAGATCCCGTGCATGAGGCAGTGGAATCTGCCGGCAACTTGGATATGTTCGAAGACGAAATTGATTTGCGCTATATGCTGCAGAGTCATCAGGTGGCTATTACCAGCGGGGCAACGAGTACGGTGGGTTGGTGTGCATTATCAAATCTGCCGCTTGTGTTTATAGACGATCCTGAAGCACAGCCATTGAATGCTAAGGCGCGCGAGAAGTTCGATGCGGCATTTTTCGTTTTTGATGCCGCGCATAAGAATTACAAGCAAAACCTCCTCGAATTTTTGTCTCAGCCGATTAAGGATATCCAGAAGCAATCCGCGGAAAAATCCGATGCGCGCCGGATCGTCCAGCGGGACTTTTTTGGCCTGGCCGACGGGGATTCAGGCCTGAATGCATACCGCATCATATGCGATGATGTGAAGGCGATGAAAAATATCCGGACGAAAAGAACATGAAACCTCCTATGCCACATAAGCCAGAGATGCATTTCGGGAATCGTATGCTGGGGCGTGATCACTCTACCCTGATTGTTGCCGAGATCGGCATCAATCACGAGGGAGACAAGGCGCGTTGCCTGGAATTGGTGGAAGCCGCAGCCAAGGCCGGAGCGGATGCGGTTAAGCTGCAGACGGCTGATCCAGACGAGAATTATATTCCAGGTACGGCATCCTACGAGCTTTTCAAATCGGCATTTCTGGGGGCAGAAGCTACGGCAGAAGTGTTTGCATGTGCCCGCGCGCTTGGCGTTGAGGTCTTTACGACTACGGGGATGCATACTTTCGATTGGATAGAAAGATTGCAGCCTGCCTGCTATAAAATTTCCTCATCGACACTAGGGCATTTTCCTCTTGTCAGGCGGGCTGCGCGGACGGGGCGCCCCATGATCATTTCCACCGGCATGGCGGAAATGGAAGATGTGGCCGCAAGCGTTGCCTGGGCGCGACAATATGGCGCAAATAACCTGGCCATATTGCAATGCACGTCGCTCTATCCATGTCCGCTCGATAAGCTTGATTTGGGTGCCATCGCGGATATTGAACGGCGTTTTGATTGCGTTGCCGGCTTTTCCGATCACTCGAAAGGCTATGAAGCAGCAGCGCTTGCGGTGGCAGCGGGTGCCCGCATATTGGAAAAGCATTTTTCCCTGGATGTAACTAGGCCATCATATGATCATGCTTTGTCGCTTGATTCTGATGGCTTTCGTGTGATGGTTGATAAGGTGCGTCTTGCCGAGGTCATGCTGGGGGCTGACCATAAAAGGCTGACTCCGGAGGCGGCCACGGTTGCTCGCAACATGAAGCGATACCTTGTGGCGCGACGAGACATTGAAATTGGTGATCGGCTCTCCGCCGATGATATAGGCGTGATGCGCTTGGCACCCAACACCACCGGCATGCTGCCCAGATTCTATGACCAGATACTCGATGCGCGCGTAATTCGGCGAATCCCGCAATGGGGCCCAATACGGCTCGAAGATTTGGGTATAACTACTGAAAAGGGGGAGGCATGAGCGATGATCAGGTTCTGATCTTCGATACGACCTTGCGCGATGGCGAACAATGTCCGGGCGCATCGATGACCGTGGCGGAAAAGTTGCGCGTAGCTCAGGCGCTGGATGCATTGCGCGTGGATGTTATCGAAGCGGGTTTTCCGGCCTCCTCGCCAGGAGATTTTCAGGCTGTTGAGAAGATTGCCGCCACAGTGAAAGAAGCCACGGTTTGCGCTCTATCCCGTGCAAAGCCCGGCGATATAGAGGCAGCTGCCGCGGCGCTCTCGCCGGCGCGAAACAGACGGATCCATACCTTTATATCGACTAGTCACCTGCATATGAAGCATAAGCTGCAGATGGAGCCACATGCGGTTTTGCAGGCGGTGGCGGATTCCGTCTCGCATGCCCGGAATCTATGCGACGATGTGGAGTGGTCGTGTGAAGATGGTACGCGCAGTGATTTTGATTTTCTGCGTAGATGTTTTGAGGCAGCGATAAAGGCTGGTGCCCGCACGGTGAATATTGCGGATACGGTGGGGTACACCCTGCCGGATGAGTTTTACGAATTGGTTACGCGCCTGCGCAATACGGTACCAGGCATGGAGAAGGTGCGCTTCTCCATTCATTGCCATGATGATCTCGGGCTGGCCACTTCCAATTCGCTGGCCGCCATACGTGCGGGCGCTCGACAATTCGAGTGTACGGTGAATGGTATTGGGGAGCGTGCCGGAAATGCCTCTCTGGAGGAGATTGTCATGGCGATATATACTCGTCGCGACTCCTTAGGGGTGTCGACGGGAGTCCGCACGGAAGGACTGACTGCTATTTCGCAACTGGTCTCCGACATTACGGGTTTTGCGGTGCCGCCAAATAAGGCGGTGGTTGGCGCCAATGCTTTCGCGCATGAATCGGGCATTCATCAACATGGAGTGCTGATGAACCGTGGAACCTATGAAATTATAGATCCTGAAACAGTTGGGGCGGGCGGCAGCAGGCTGGTCATGGGCAAGCATTCCGGGCGACATGCATTGCGCGCCCGCCTGGACGCGCTTGGATATGTTATCGGCGAAAACAAGCTGCAAGACATCTTCGCGCGTTTTAAGGAAATTGCGGACGAACAGAAAATCCTGGATGACGAAGATATTATTGCACTGGTGGAAACTTCCGAGGGCGCCGCGCGTGCGCGGCCGATTTTGCATAATCTGCAAAGCGAAGTGTCCGCCAATGGCAGTGCTCGTGTGCGGGTGGAGATAGCTCGCGGCAGCGAGATAAGCGTTGCTTCCGCATCCGCGCAAAGCAGCTTCCAGGCAATTGCCGATGCCCTGGCCGAGTTGTTGCCGGGAGGGCAAAGCCTCGGTGCGATTTCGATCCAGAATGCCAATGGAACGAATATGCCGATCGTAAAAGCGAGCGTCAGTCTTCACTGGCCGGATGGTCATCGCAGCATAGGGCAGGGAGCATCACCCGATGCCTCGGTTGCCTTTGCCAGAGGGTGTTTGGCCGCATACACAGCATCTCGTGCCCCCGATAAGAATTGATTGAAACAGTAGTTGAGGAACTTCCATGACCTTGCACAACACTAATGCCCCTGCTGTTGCCGGCGATGCCAGTGACTACAGTTTGGACAATTATCCTCAGAATGGCTGCGCAGATCTTGGCGATACGCTGGACCCAAAGGCTTGCGCCGCCTTGCGAAAGTGGATCGATGATCGCCGTCCGGTCGGCAAGCAGATTTTTTATGAATCCGAGGCTGAATTCAAAGCCAAGGGGCGATGGCAGAATTATGCGCCAGGTCGTGCTTCTCATAATCTTTTGCTCGATCCGTCTCTGAATCTGGATTTCATTGAGAAGAATCCAGCTTTCGTCGCCAAGATGCAGGCTTTGTGCGGCGACGATTACAATATTTTCAAGAAATCGATTATCCGCTCCATGCCGCGCTGGGCCACGCCGGATTGGTTGCTGGATTATGTGATGGATGTCGGGCGCCCGAATATGAATCCCTTCGTGCGGGATGAGTTCCAGGATGTGCAGTATTTTCTTTTCACGGATTTCCATCAGGATAAAACCCGCGTGGATAGCGATTTTGTGACGGTCTATGTTTACCTGGACGAGGTTGATCCGATCTACTCACCCCTGCAAATCTTGAGTGGCAGTCATAAGATGGGTATGACCGTCTATCCGCATTCGTTGCGGCGCTCCATGCGCGATCAAAACGTCTGGTTCTATTCCGATGGTCTGGGCACTCATATGAAATGCCCGCTGAAAACCGTTACCGGCGGCCCGGGTTCGATTTTCAGTTTCCATTGCATGACACTGCATGGAACCGGGCTGAATGATAGCAAGAATCCCCGCATTTCGTTGCGCTATCTGATTCGTAAAAGCCCCTCCAACAAGCAGAATACTTTGCATGATCAGGCGAATGCCAAGATATTCGGTCCGAAGCATATGTTGCATACGCGGCTTGATGTTGGTGAGGGTGGTGCTTTTCAATTGACCGGCTCGTCGCTGCATTCCTATTCCACGCTATGAACAGTCCGGCAATCAACGCTCTCCCAGAGGTCAGTGTTTGCGTCACCTGCGTAGGTGGACGGCTTATTTACGATATCCTGCGCGGACTGCGTGAAACAGCAGGCATGCAGGTCCGAATCCTCGGAACAGATACCGATGCCGAAGCCCATGGCCGTTTGCTCTGCGACCATTTTGCGGTCGTGCCGCGAGCGGAGGTGGATGAAGAAGACTATATTTCCCGCCTTGAGCAATTGCATGCCGAATATGGCTTTGATGTCTTGTTTCCGCTTTCGGAGGGCGAGGCCAGGGCCATTGCCCGGCATGGAGCCCGTCTCAAGGCGCGCGGCATCAGGTTATCCGTCAGCGATATGGCGGTAGTTGCCGCGTTAACAGACAAGCTGCTGTTGATGCAGGGGGCAGAGGCGGCGGGGATTGATATCGGTCGATATGTTGGCGTGGAATCCGAGGTGGATGGTCGCGCCGCTCTGAAGGAACTCGGCTACCCGGATCGCAAGATTGTGTTGAAGCCGCGGCGTGGTGCGGGTTCGCGCGGCGTTGTGATTGTGGATGCGAATGAGGCCGTCTGGCGGCCATTGCTGCCCAACCGGTTCTGTGGCACGGCTGCAATCGAGCCTGCCTTTGAAGCTATGGCGGGTGCGGGTTTCGGCTTTTCCGGGTTGATTGCCGTTCCGCATGTGGATGGACCCGTCTATGATGTGGATTGTATCGTACGCAATGGTGAATTGCTCGATGTGGCAACCCGGCTCCGGCAATTGCGTAATCCGCTTTGGCCGACCAGTACCGGCCATAAATTGGACTTGCATCCTGGCGTTATCGGCATGGCGCGCGCGCTTTGCGTGGCATTCAAGATAAATGGGGCTGCGGATTTCGATATCGCCTTGGATGCCACGGGCAAACCCGTACTTTTCGATGCGGCCGCGCGATTCAGCGGTTCGGTCGGCGGCTCCTTGGCTGCAGGCGCCAATTTCCCGGGCCAGCTTATTCGCGTACTCATGGATATGCCGTACAAGGCGTTGGAAATCCGCAACGGTACTGTGCTCCGGCCCTATCTCACCATGGCAGCCATTCCGCCTGCCAACGAGCAGGATTATTTATAGGTGTGATATGAAAGCCGAGCAGCGTTCCGAAGCACTCATGTCTTACCAGGCCAGGCTTTCCGCCAGCCCGAAATACGATCCCGAGCGCCAGTTCGCGCTGAAGAAACGCGTATTCGATACCTTTGATGCTCTGCTACGGCATCGAGGACATCCTGGCCTGGTGCAGGGTACCAGGTTATTGGATATCGGCAGTGCCGATGGGGCTCTCGTATCCGTATGTAAGGCGCATGGATTGGATGCGGTGGGTTTGGATGCGGCTGATGGGTTGGATTTTGAAACCGACGCCTTGCCTCTGGCGGATGCATCTCAGGATGTTATTACGTCGGTTTCAGTGATCGAACATCTCCGAGTGCCAAATATGATGCTGGGAGAGGCGCGGCGGATTCTTCGTCCGGGGGGCGTGATAATCCTCGTGACGCCGAATTGGAAATATAGCTGGCGCAATTTCTATGATGATCCCACGCATTTCCATCCCTACACGCCGCTATCCTTGCGGAAAGAACTTCTTAATCATGGCTTTTCCAGCCCCTATGTCGTCCCATGGATCGTGAAGAAGCCGGCTTGGATGTGGGATCTGAAATATGCTTTTGAATTCGCATGGTGGGGTCTGCCATTTCGCGGTGATGCACCAGCCTTTGT
The DNA here is from genome assembly GCF_019636075.1 of Ferrovibrio sp. Classification (GTDB taxonomy): domain Bacteria; phylum Pseudomonadota; class Alphaproteobacteria; order Ferrovibrionales; family Ferrovibrionaceae; genus Ferrovibrio. The sequence continues at coordinate 8,347 of NZ_JAHBYG010000052.1, read as the reverse complement.
TCCGGAGTTCCTAAAGGGGCGCAGCGGCACCATTCTGGCCATGGCTACAAAGGTTTGATGGCATGCGCATCGAATATTTTGCCAATGCCATGATCATGCTGCGGGGCAAGAATTCGAGTGTGCTTTGCGATCCGTGGGTCACTTTTAATCGGCATTCCCTGAGCGGCCTTTTCACCTTCCCGGAATTGCGCATGCAGCCGGAGGAGGTGTCTGCCCTGAAGCCGGATTACATATATATTAGCCACACGCATGAAGATCATTTTGATCCCATAACCCTTGCGTTGTTTCCGCAGGATACGCCCATTCTCATTGCCGATTATGAGCATAACTTCACCGCTCGGAATCTCGCGGCCCTTGGTTTCACCGACATTCGTGTTGTCAATGGCCGCGAGGGCATGCGGCTGAATGGCGATGATTGGATTTGGCTTGAGCCCAATGGCGCTTATCCCGAGGTCGATTCCCTCATGGTGGCGCGCATTGATAGGGTGACAGTTGCTAATCTGAACGATAACCCTTTCCATGAAGCGCAATGCCGCAGTCTTGCTGAGCGTTTCGCGCCGATCGATCTTGCCTGCGTTCCCTTCAGCTTTCAGGGCCCGTATCCGGCTTTCTATGAGAATTTATCCGTAGAGGAGCGGACAGAGGAAGCAGCACGTAAGAAGGTGCGCAATTACGAGGTGATGACGCGTTTTGCGGAAACCCTCAAGCCGCGCATGCTGTTTCCGTTTGCTGCGGGTGCATTATATGGCGGGCCGCGCGCCAAGCTGTTTCCATATTATGGTGTTGGCACATGCAGTGAGGCCGTGGCCTATGCTTTAAAGCGGGTGGCATTCGAGCCATTGAAGTTGTCCCGTGGCTGTATCTACGATTTCGATACGGGTCATTATGAGGGTGACTATCGCGAGATATATTATACGGATCAGCTTGAATATATTGATGCCATTTCCAAGGCGCCGGGAATGTTCGATGCCGGTGGTCGTTTTTGGATTGCTGAAAGTGAGCGGATCGACCTTACGAAGCTCTTGCAAAAAGCCAGGCAGCGGCAGATGGAGTGGCAAAAGCGCCGTGACTACACATCGGATGGTGTTTTTTATATCGATGTTGGCGATGATACGCTTTATCGCTTCCCGCTCAACGATGATTCCGTTTCTCGCGTGCCGGAAGCGGCCATCGATGATTCAGTATATGAAATCTTCCGGGTGCCCTATGGCCTGCTGATCGGGGTTCTGACTGGGCATTACAATTGGTCGAATGTTAAAACCCAGTATGTGGGTTTTTTCCGCAAGCCGAATATATTTAATCCTGATCTGCATATCCTGATGTCCTATCTGCAGATTTGACGCATCCATGCCTCGTGCCCTCGCCATAATCCAGGCCCGCATGACATCCAGCCGCTTGCCTGGCAAGGTGCTGATGGATCTGGCTGGCAAACCGGCATTGCAGCGGATGATCGAGCGCGTGCGCCCGGCCCGCCTGCTGGATGGCATTGTGGTGGCAACCACTAGCCTGGTCAGCGATGACCCTGTGGCCGAACTCTGCGCGAACCTGGATGTGCCTTGTTTCAGGGGCGATGAGCAGGATGTGCTCGGGCGCTATGCGGGTGCCGCGCGTGCTTTCGATGCCGATCCTGTATTGCGGCTAACCGCCGATTGCCCGATGCATGATCCTGGTGTAATCGATGCGGCGATTGCGCTATTCCGAAACAGCGGATGCGATTACGCCTCCAATGCCGTGAAGCGCACTTTTCCCGATGGTTTGGATGTTGAGGTGATGAGCCTGGCTGCGCTGGAGCGATCCGACCGTGAGGCCAGGCACCCGCTGTTGCGTGAGCATGTTACACTCTATATCCGCGGTACGCGGCCAGATTATGGCGCGGGTGATTTTAGCCGTGCTGATCTGCTCAACGATACCGATCTTTCCGCTTTGCGCTGGACGCTCGACACTGCCGATGATCTGGCCCGCATCCGGCGTTTCTTCGCCGTATTGCCCGAGGGTTTTTCGTGGCGCGACGCATTGGCGCGTAACGCCGAGTTGCACTGAATGGACAAGTCGATGGCTCAATCTCGTCGCTATGATAAATCTCTGGCCATGCATCAGCGTGCGATTGCAAGTATCCCGATGGGTACTCAAACCCTGTCAAAGGCGTCCATATCTCTGGTGCAGGGGGCGGGGCCATTATTTTTGCAATCCGGCCACGGCGCCCATGTGGTGGATGTAGATGGCAATCGTTTCGTGGATTATGTGCTCGGATTGCTGCCGATCGTGCTGGGCTATACTGATCCCGATGTGGATGCGGCGGTGCGCGAGCAACTGGATCGCGGGGTTTCGTTCTCGCTTGCTACGCCGCTGGAAGCCGATTTGGCGGATCGTCTGATCCGGCTGATCCCCTGCGCCGAGATGGTGCGCTATGGCAAGAATGGCTCGGATGTTACCACTGCGGCAATCCGCCTGGCGCGCGCGTATACCGGTCGCGACGAGGTGGCTGTGCTGGGCTATCACGGTTGGCATGATTGGTATATAGGCACCACGCCGCGCAATGCCGGCGTACCTGAGGCGGTGAAACGACTCACCCATGCCGTGCCATACAACGATGCCGATGCGCTTGAAGATTTGCTGCGCAGGCGCGGCGACAAGCTGGCGGCGGTAATTCTGGAACCATCCAGCAAGACACCGCCACTACCGGGTTATCTGCAGCGTCTACGCGAGCTAACCCAGCGCCATGGCGTGTTGCTCGTGTTTGATGAAATCATCACGGGCTTTCGTATTGGTATGGGGGGCGCGCAGGCATATTATGGCGTCACGCCTGATCTGGCCTGTTTCGGCAAGGCGATGGCAAATGGCCTGCCGCTTTCCACCCTGGTCGGGCGCGCCGATATCATGCGCGACATGGACAAGATTTTCTTCTCCACCACTTTTGGCGGCGAAGCCCTGTCGTTGGCTGCTGCCATTGCCACTATAGATAAGCTGGAGCGCGAAAATGGCCCCGAGCGGATGTGGCGTTTGGGTGAGCGGCTGATTGCGGCAGTGAATGGCGCCTTGTCCCGTCACGGGCTGGCCAACCAGATCAGCATGGGTGGCGAGGGCTGGTGGCCGCGCTTGACGTTGCATCCGCAGGGTGCAGCCAGTGCGGAAGTGCTGGGAGCATTGCTGCGCCAGGAATTGGCCGAGCGCGGCATCCTGTTTTCTGCCAGCTTCAATCTTTGCCTGGCGCAGGATGATCCTGCTGTTGAAGCGGAAACCCTAGCCGCCTTCGATGGCGCTGCTGCCGTGCTGCGCGAGGCCCTGGCTGGCCCCGATCCGCGATCTGCGCTGCGCGGCCCGCTGGTTGCGCCCGGTTTCTCGGTGCGATGATCCCGAGCCTGGCTCTGCGACCGGCCGGGGTTGAAGATGCAGGCCTGTTGTTTGATTGGGTCAACCGGCCGGATTCCCTGGCCGGCAAGCGGCAGACGACGGCGCCAATCCACTGGGAAAACCATCAGGGCTGGCTGTCGCGTTTGCTGGCCAACAATGCCGCGCGGTTGTGGATCATTGAGATTGGCGGCCGACCGGTTGGCCAGGTGCGGCTGGCGCCAGATGCCGCTGGGCGGCGCATGGTAGATATCTTCATTCTGCCAGAAGCGCGACGGGGCGGTCTTGCCCGGGCGGCACTGCTTCATGCTCTTGCCGAGGCCGGACGGCTTTGGCCGGCGCAGCCGGTTTATGCCGAAGTGCTGACCGACAATCTGCCCTCGCATGGCTTGTTCCGGCGCTTGGGTTTTGCCTTGGAGCAAACCGCCGCCGGACATAGCCTCTATGTCCATCAGGCTTGATTCGGAGAGAGTCATGGGCTTTGCAAATACCAAACGCGTCGCGGTGATTGCCGCGCATCCTGATGATGAAATTCTGGGTTTCGGCGGCGTGATCGCGCGCCATGCCGATGCCGGCGCGGAGGTGCGGATTCTGATCCTGGCCACTGGCCTTGCATCGCGTGGAGAGCTGGATGGTTCAGCCTTGGCCAGTCTGCGCAGCCAGGGCAGCAAGGCGGCCGCCATACTGGGGGCGGCAAGTATCGCGTTCGCGGATTTTCCAGATAACCGGATGGACAATGTGCCTCTGCTGGATGTGGTGCGGCACATCGAGGGCTTCCTGCGCGATTTTCCGGCCGAGCGAGTTTACACCCATCATGCGGGCGATCTGAATGTGGATCATCGGGTGGCGCAGCAGGCTGTACTCACAGCCTGCCGACCGTTGCCGGGCGCTACTGTCCGCACGCTGCTGGCGGGCGAAGTGAATTCAGCAACCGACTGGGCAGGCGCTTCCGCGCAGCCCTTCCTGCCCACAGAATATATCGATATCGGCAATGCGCTGGAACGCAAACTTGCGGCCATGGCTTGTTATGCTGAGGAACTGCGTCCCTGGCCACATGCGCGTTCCCTGCGGGCGATCCGTGCTCAGGCGGAATTTCGGGGAGGCCAGGCCGGTCTGGAAGCGGCGGAAGCTTTTATAACGCTCCGGCGGCTTTCCTGAAGGACTGACTAACCCCCGAACCCCACCTCGCACACTCCCAGGCCTTCGATTTCCACGCGGATTTCGTCGCCTGGCTCGGCCGGCACCATCGGGCAATAGGTGCCGGTCATCACCACGTCGCCGGCCTTCAGCGGCAAGCCGATTTCGGCTTGTTTCGCCGCCAGCCAGGCCAGCGCGTTGATCGGCCCACCCCACACATTCACACCCGTGCCGCGCCCGGCCTCCTGGCCGTTGCGATAGAGCACGCCTGTGGCACGCCGCAGGTCGATGCCATCAGGTTTGCGCGCCATGGCGCCCAGCACGAAAAAGGCGCCGCTGGTATTGTCGGCGATCAGGTCGACGATCCTGGCATCGTTGTTGGCGATGCGGCTGTCCACCACCTCGATGGCAGGCAGCAGATAGCCCACGGCACGCCAGGCATCCACCAGGGTCGGCTGCGGCATGGTCAAGTCATGCTCCAGCACCACCGCCACTTCGCATTCCAGCCGCGGCTGGCAGAGCCGCCCGGCGGGGATCGCGGCGCCATCGTTCAGCACCATGTCGTGATACAGCATGCCGTAGCTCGGGCCATGTATGCCGAAAGCCTTCATCGCCGCCGCCGAGCTGGTGGCTACCTTGCGGCCGATCAGCCGCCGGCCCTGGCCCAGCCAATGGGCGCGGTTGGTATCCTGCACGGCATAGGCCAGGGCTTGGTCGCTATCCGATCCCAGGATATCGCGCACCGGGGCGCAGGTCTGCCGCGCGGCTTCCGCCTCGCGCAGAATCCGGGCGGCCTTTTCGATTGCGTTTTTATCCATGGCTTGCAATCCCTCGTCAGTTCAGGCCGGCCAGCCGCCGGGTTTCATCTGCTTTCACGCCCACACTTTCGCCGGCGGCCACGATCTCGTTCCAGCTTGTGAGGTCGATCGGAATGCCACCGGCGCGCTCGGCGCGGGTGCGGCGTTCGGGTTCGCCCGCCACCAGCACTTCCTCCACGCCGGGCGCCGTGGGCGAGGCCTTCACCCAGCGCAGAAAAGCCGCCATTTCGTCCTGCCAGCTTTCGGCACCGCCCAGCTTGCCGGGATCGATCAGGATCGACAGCATGTTGTTGGTAATGGTGTTGCGTTGCCAATTGCCATCGCGGATGGTGCCGCCGCCGCTCAGTGCGCCCGACAGCAATTCGGCCACTAAGGCCAGGCTGTATCCCTTATGGGCACCGAAAGCCAGAATGGCGCCCTTCGGGTCGTTCCACATCACGTTGGGGTCGCGTGTGGGGTTGCCCTGATGATCAATCAGCGTGTCGGGCGGCACCTGCTCGCCCTTGTTCATCGCCACGCGTACTTTGCCCATGGCGGTCATGCTGGTGGCCATATCGAGTACCAGCGGTTTGCCGTCAGGGCTGGGGAAAGCCGCGCAATAAGGATTGGTGGCGAAGCGCGCGTCAGAGCCGCCAAACGGCGCCACCAGCGGCGGCCGGTTGATCACGTTCACATAATGGGTGGAAACCAGGCCCGCTGCGGCGCATTGCTCGCCCCAATGGCCGATGCGGCCCACATGATGGCTGTTGCGCAACGACAATACGCAAACGCCGAATTGCCGGGCGCGGTGGATCGCCATCTCGATGGCATCATGGCCGATCACCTGGCCATAGCCCATGCCGCCATCCACTGTGATTAGCGCGCCGGCATCCAGTGCCAACTTGGCGCTCTGGTTCACGCTCAGTCGTTTCTCCCGCACGGCGGCGATGTATTGCGGGCTCATCCCTACGCCATGGCTGTCATGGCCGCTCAGATTGGCCAGCACCAGGTTTTCCGAAACCAGGGCGGCCTCGCGCCGGTTGCTGCCGCTGGCCAGGCAATGGGCGGCAATGGTGGCGCGCAGCGCGATTGGCGCAACGGTAACGTAATCGGCCATGCAAATCCTCCCGAATATCGTTCTGCGAGCTTTAGCGGAAAGCCAGCCCCTAGACCAGCCGCACGGCCTGGGGCAGAGTGATTCCATGAATCCGAACAGCAAGGATAAGCCGGTTCTGGTGATCGGCGCCGGTGGTCATGCCAAGGTGCTGGTGGGGGCCTTGCTGCGGCTGGGTCGGCCGATCCGCGGCCTGCTGGATGCCGAACGCAGCCGGCATGGCACGATGCTGTTGGGCCAGCCCGTGCTGGGCGGCGACGAACAGCTTGAAGGCGTCGATCCTGGCAGCCTGCTGCTGGTCAACGGTCTGGGCTCGGTGGGCCTGCCGATTGCCCGCCAGCGGTTGTTCGAGCGGCTGACGGCCAAGGGCTTTCGCTTCGCCAGTGTGATCGATCCGGCCGCCTTCGTTTCTCCGGATGTAGCCATGGCAGCGGGCGTACAGGTGATGGCCGGCGCGGTGGTGCAGCCAGGCTGCAGCCTGGGCGAGAATTGCATCGTCAACAGCCGTGCCAGCCTGGATCATGATTGCAGCATCGGCGCCCATGCCCATGTGGCGCCTGGCGCAGTGCTGTCGGGCGAGGTGCGGGTGGGCGAGGGCAGCCATCTGGGCACCGGCGCGGTGGTGATCCAGGGCCGCAGCATCGGCGCTGGCAGCCTGGTGGCGGCCGGTGCGGTGGTGGTGCGCGATGTGGCGGCTGGCGAAAAACTGGCTGGGGTGCCGGCCCGGCCGCTTAAGTAAGTGAATTTACCGCAGCCGGAATTTGACGGCAGGCATGGTTTCTGGCACGGATCGGCAATGCGCTCTGCATCGTTTTCCATTTTTATCCTGGCGGGCCTGCTGGCCGGCTGCTCTTCTGCCTCGGAGGATATGGCCTTGCGTGGCCAGAAGGAGCTGGTCGGCGCCAGCGAGCGGCAGATACTGGCCTGTATCGGCGAGCCCACGGCGCGGCATCGCGAAGGCAATAACGATTTGCTGGTCTATTTCCGCGAAACATCCAGCTCCGCTCCGATGTCGCTGGGTACCGGCAGCATCGACAGCGACAAATCGCCGCTTTCGCGCAGCCCGGCGCCCTATGATTACTTCCGCTATTGCGAGGCCACGTTCGCGGTTCGTCAGGGCCGGGTGATTGATGTGGCGATGACCGGGCGCACCGCCACCGGCCGCAGCACCCTCAGTGCCTGCGGCCCCATCGTTGCGAAATGCCTGAAATAGGCTCACGCTTCCGTTCATTGTATCGCCGCTGCCGATCGGGCAGCCTGCTCGCACGATGAAGCTGTTTTTCGAAGGCATTCCCTGGCGCGAGCGCGATGGCCGTTTCTCGGCTTTCAAGCTGGCCTGTTTCATTGGCCTGCTGGCGCCCGGCCTGTGGATGGCCTGGTTGCTCGCCAGCGGCAATACCGGACCGCGCCCGGTGGATGAACTCACCCACGAAACCGGCCGCTGGGCGGTCTGGTTCCTGCTCGGCTCGTTGGCCATTACGCCGTTGCGCCGGCTATTCGCCTGGCCGCAATTGCTCAAGCTGCGCCGCCAGATCGGCCTTGCGGCGATGGTTTATATCCTGCTGCATTTTGCGCTGTATGTGGTGGAACAGAAGCTTGATCCGGTGCGGGTGGTACGCGAAATCGTGTTGCGCTTCTATCTCACCATCGGCTTCGTGGCGTTGCTGGGCCTGGTGGCTCTGGGCGCCACCTCCACCGACAGCGCCTTGCGTCGCCTGGGCGGCAAGGCCTGGGGGCGGCTGCACCGGCTGGTCTATTTCATCGCCCTGCTAGGGCTGATCCATTACCTGCTGCAGGCCAAGCGTGAACTTTATGACCCTACGCTGCAGGTGGGCCTGTTCGGCTGGTTGATGCTGTATCGCGCCGGCTATGCCCTGGGCCAGATGCGGCGGGCCTGGCAGGCCTGGCTGCTGGCTCCCCTGGCCGGCCTGCTGGCTGCGGCGGCGGAAAC
>NZ_JAHBYG010000051.1 GCF_019636075.1 Ferrovibrio sp. | reverse complement strand
GCCACCCCGGCACGCAGCAGGATTTCGCCGAGCAAAATGAACATCGGAATCGCCACCAGAAGGAAATCCTTCGATGACGACCAGGCCACCTCGCCCAGCGCCAGGCTGAGCGGCATGGAGGAATACAGCTTGTCGAGCAGCAGGCCAAGGCTGCCCAAAGCCGCGGCTACGGGAAGCGCCGCGGCCAGCAACGCGAGAAGCAGAAACAGCGTGGTGGCGAGCATGGATCATTCACCCGATTTTGCTGGAATCTGTTTTGATAGCGGCAGTATGCGCAGCTTCGTCGGCGGCATCTTCCTCGATGCTGCGTGCACCGGCCAGCCGGCGCACCGTGGCAAGGTCGCCGCCCAGCAGCGCAAATAGCGCACGCAGCAGCAATGGTGCCAAAGTGAAAACGAACAGCGCCAGCCCCGCTAACCACAGGCTTTGCGGAATCCACAGCGGCGTAGCCAATGGCGTGGTGGCCCGCGCCTGGAAGGCCAGCGAGGTATCCAGCACCGCCCAGGCCTGCCAGGTGAGCAAGCCTACAAACAGGCCGATGGCGGCAAGGGCAACGATATCGAGAACCGCACAGAGGGCCGGTGGCAACCGCACATAAAGCGCATCCACCCGCACATTGGCGCGGCGCAGCAGGGTGAATGCCAACGCCCAGGTGGTGCCGACGGCAAAGGCATAGCCGGAGAGTTCGTCGGCGCCGCCCAGCGAAATCACCAGCAGCTTGCGCAACAACACATCCACGGAGACCAGCAGGGCGGAGGCCAGCACCATGGCGCCTCCGATCCAAATCGCATAGCGCGACAGACGATCGGCAAATGCAAGCCAGCGGTCGAGCACAATCATCGGCGATCTCCGGATAAGGAAGGGGGCGCCCGAAGCGCCCCCTTGGCTGTTGCTTTACTTGGCGGCGGCGGTGAGCCCCACCACCTTGCCGATGCTGTCGTTGAAGGTGGCGACGCAATCGCCCTGGCAACGCGCCGCCCATTTCGGCAACACGGTGTCTGACAGCGCCTTCTTCAACAAGGCCTTATCGGCATCGGAAACCGGCACGATGGTCATCTTCGCCTTGGTGCCCATGGTGCAATTATCCTTGCCGGCATTGCAATCATAGCCCTGCTGGGTTTCCTCGGCGGCCGCCTTCCAGATGCGGTCTTCCAGGCCGGAGATTTCCTTTTCCAGCAATGCGCGCACCTTGGGGTCCAGCTTCTGCCAGGATTTCAGGTTCACGGCGTGCATCACATGGCTCCAGCCCAGCGGCAAGGCATAGATATGCGTGGCCACTTCATACCACTTGGCCGAATTGCCCGAGAGCGTGCCGGTGATGGCGCAATCCACCACCTTGTTCTGCAGGGCCGGCACAACTTCGTTGAAGGCCAGCGTCACGCCGGTGCCGCCGAAGGCTTCCACGAATTCCGCCAGCGTGCGGTTGCCGGTGCGCACCTTCTTGCCCTTCAGATCGGCCAGGCCCTTGATATCGCCGTTGCAGAACAGCACCTGCGCCGAATAGGGCCAGATGCCCAGCACCTTGATGCCGAACCGCTCGCCATAGAACTTGTCGTAAACCGGTTTGTAAGCATCGGAAATCTTGCGCGCGGCGGCCACATCGGGGGCGAGACCCGCCAAATCCACGGCTTCGTTGCGGGCGTCGTCGGCTGCCACATAACCCAGCACGGTGGAGCCGAAATCGATCACGCCAAGGCGCATCAGGCGGAAAATCTCGGCGCCCTTCAGGCCCATTTCGTTGAAGGGCGTGATTTCCGCCGTGATCGCACCGCCGGATTTTTCAGTGATTTCCTTCGACCAGAAAGGCTGCTCGAAATTCTTGTACTGGGTCAGATTGCCCCAGGCGCCGACCACTTTCAGCGGGGTCTTGGGCATATCCTGCGCCAATGCGGCAGACGCGCCGAGGCCGGCGGCCAGAAACGCGCCAAGCAGCGCGCCATGAGCAAGGGATTTGAACCGTTTCATTACAATATCCTTCCTGTTTGGGAGTTTTTTACGAAGTGGCTAAGGCGGTATTCTTCAGATCGGTGACAAGCATGTAGCCCGGCGCGTGGGTGACGCTGAATTCGGGCTTCATGGCGGCGATCACCGATTGCGGGGTGACGCCGCAAGCCCAGAAGACCGGCAGTTCATCCTCATGCACGGCAACCGCATCGCCGTAATCGGGCTTCATGATATCCTTGATGCCGATCATTTCCGGCTTGCCGATATGCACGGGCGCGCCATGCACGGCGGGGAAACGCGAGGTGATCTGCACCGCGCGGATGGCATCGGCCGGTTTCATCGGGCGCATGGACACCACCAGCGGACCACGAAACGGGCCCGCCGGCACGGTTTCGATATTGGTGCGATACATCGGCACATTGGTTCCGGCATCGATATGGCGCAGCGGGATGCCGGCCTCGATCAGCGCCTCTTCAAACGAAAACGAACAGCCGATCAGGAAGGCAACCAGATCGGCGCGCCAGACTTCCTTGAGGTCTGCCACCTCGGCCACCATCTCGCCCTTACGCCAAAGCCGGTAACGCGGCAGATCGGTGCGCACATCCACATCCTGACCCAGGCCGGGCAGGCGCGGATCGCCGGGTTCGGTCACCGCCAATACCGGGCAGGGCTTGGGATTGAAATGACAGAAACGGAAGAAATCATCCGCCAACGCGCGCGGCAGAACAGCCAGGTTGGCCTGCACCAGACCGGGCGCGATGCCTGCCGTGGGGCCGCTATATTCGCCGTTGCGTATGGCCAGACGAGCCGCATGGCCGCTGGAAAATATCCGGATATGGCCCGCATCCTGGGCAAGCGTCCGATTTTGGCCAGCATCCTGGCCGGGCATGGCATTCATATTCCCCTCCGCCGCTTTGCGGCCGGCTCCACTGTTGTGAAGCCATGGCATCATACCGGAGAGGTATTTGTCTAATTCCGAATTTGGATGCAGTTTGATAAGAAATTCTTATCGGTATATTTGCCCAATATTTTTGCGTTCTATGCCTTTTTAGGCAAACGGGCAATCTTACTCTGGCGATTCCGGCGCCGCGCCTCGGTATCGGCGATTTCGCGGGCGATTTCCAGCACAGCTTCGGCCATGTAGCTATCCGGCTTGGCAGGATAAGTGGCGGTGAAATTCAGATCCGGCAGGTTCTGCTCGGCCCGAATCAAGCGCAGCCGTTTTTCGCTCAGTTCGCGCCGGATCACCACCGGCGGAATCGCGCTGATGCCGATGCCATCCAGCGTCATGCGCACAATGGTGCTGAGCGAAGCATTGCCATACATGCGCAGCCCGGGAAAATCCGAACGCGTCATCATCTCGCGCACGACAATATAGGGCCGCGTATTGCGTGGATAGGTAATGATCGGCCATTGCGCCAGGCGCGATAATGCCACCGGCTCGGGCCCCAGATCTATATTCGGACTGGACACCCAGGCCATGGGATAGCTGGACAAAGCTTGATTGCGCATACGCGGTTCGCTTACCGGCCCAAGCAGAAAGGCGATATCGAGCTGATGCGATACCAATCGTTCGCGCAAGGCCGGCGACACATCCACCTCGATTTCCAGCGTGATCCCGGGATACACCATGTGCATGCGTTCGATCAGCTTTGCCAACCATGTATGCACGATGGTTTCCGCCACACCCAGCCGCACCACGCCGCGCATGGCTTTTTTCTCGCGCGCCGCCTGCAGCAGATCGGCATGCAATTGCAGCATGCGTTCGGCATAAGGCATCAGCTCCGTGCCCTTGGGCGTAAGCACAACGCCGCGCGGTTCGCGGTCGAACAGCTTCACGCCCAGCTCATCCTCCAGCAACGCGATGCGTTGGGATATCGCCGGCTGCGTGGCGTGCAGCTTTTCGGCCGCCGCGCGAAACCCGCCCAGATGCGCCACCCAAACGAAGGTTTCCAGATTGCGCAAATCCGCCATGCCCGCCTCCACTAATGCCTATGCGAGAAGAGTATAAGCATTCCTTATCGACAGGCCCAGGCCGGCCGGCCCACCGGATTCGATTCATTTGTTTCATTATAGGCATATTTGAATCATTTGTTGCAAAGACGAAAAAACCGTGTTTCACTTGCCGGCATGACGGCAGCTCCGCTCAGCGACCGCATCGTGCGGCAATTCGACAGCCTGACGCCGCAATTGCGCGAGGCGGCGCGATTCGTGCTGGATCATCCACAGGATGTGGCCCTGCTTTCGATGCGGGAACTGGCGCGCCGCGCCGGGGTGCCGCCGGTCACCATGCTGCGCCTGGCGCGCCAACTGGATTTTCCCGATTACGCCGCCTTCCGGCAGGTGCATGCAGCGGCCTGGCGCAAACCTTCGGGCAGCGATTTCGCCAGCCGTGCGGAAGGCCTGCAAAAGCGTGGGGAACGATTGCCGGAGCGGATGGAACAGGCCCTGGCCAGCCAGGTCTCCCACCTCACCGCCCGCAATGCCGACGCCTTCACGACGGCAGCCGAAACCATCGAACGGGCGCGGCGGGTTTATGTGCTGGGGTTTCGCTCCTGCTTCGGCGTGGCGTTCCAGTTTGCCTATGTATACGGCTTGCTGCGCGATAACGGCCTGCTGCTGGATGGCGCCGGCGGCACCGGCACCGATGCATTGCGCCAGGCCGGGCCGCAGGATGCGCTGCTTGCCATCAGCCTGGAGCCCTATACCCGCGCCGCCGTGGAACAAACCGCCTTTGCCGTTCAGCGCGGCACGGCCATGGTGGCGATCACCGATTCCGAATTATCGCCCTTGGCCCGCCAAGCTAAGGTAAGCCTGATCGTGCCCACGGAAAGCCCCTCCTTCTTTCATGCCCTCACGCCGGCTTTTGCCACGGCAGAGATGCTGCTGGGCCTGCTGGCGGCACGCGGCGGCGCCAAGGTGGCCGATGCCATCCGCAATGCCGAGGGCCAGTTGGCGAGTTTCGACACCTACTGGACCGACCGCCCGAAATCCAAAACGCAAGTCAAATCCCAACCCAAGCCAGGGAAATCCCGTTCATGAGCCGCATCCTGCACCGCCAAATGCAAACCCCGCTGCCTGTTGCCGTGGGTGGCGAGGGCATCCACCTGATCGATGCCGATGGCAAACGTTATATCGATGCCTCGGGCGGCGCCGCCGTAAGCTGCCTGGGCCATGGCAATGCCAGGGTGATCGAAGCGATCAAGCAACAGGCCGAGGCGCTGGCCTTTGCCCATACCAGCTTTTTCACCAGCAAGCCGGCTGAAGAACTGGCCGACCGGCTGATTGCCGATGCGCCCGCGGGCCTCAGCCATGTCTATTACATCTCCGGCGGTTCGGAAGGCGTGGAAACCGCCCTGAAACTGGCGCGGCAATATTTCGTTGAAAAAGGCCAGCCGCAACGCCGGCATTTCATCGCGCGGCGGCAAAGCTATCATGGCAACACGCTGGGTGCGCTGGCGGTGGGCGGCAATGCCTGGCGGCGCCAGCAATTCGCCCCGCTGCTGATCGAGGCCCATCATATCGCACCCAGCTATGAATATCGCGAGCGCCAGGACGGCGAAACGCCGGAGGCTTACGGCCTGCGTGCAGCCAACGAGCTGGAAGCGAAAATCCTGGAGCTTGGCGCCGACAGCGTAATCGCCTTCATCGCCGAACCGGTGGTAGGTGCCACTATCGGCGCCGCCACTGCCGCGCCCGGCTATTTCAAGCGCATCCGCGAAATCTGCGACAAATACGGCGTGTTGCTGATCCTGGATGAAGTGATGTGCGGCATGGGCCGCACCGGCCGGTTGCATGCCAGCGAATGGGAAGGCATCGCGCCGGATATCGAGGTGATCGCCAAGGGCCTGGGCGGCGGCTATCAGCCGATCGGCGCGGTGCTGATCGGCCAGCATATCATCGACGCGATTCTGCAGGGCAGCGGCTTTTTCCAGCATGGCCACACCTATCTGGGCCATCCGATTGCCTGCGCCGCGGCATTGGCCGTGCAGAATGTGCTGCGCGACGACAATTTGCTGCCCAATGTGCGGGCTATGGGCGAGGTGCTGAGCCAGCGCCTGCAAGCGCGCTTCGGCAATCACCACCATGTGGGCGATATCCGCGGACGCGGCCTGTTCCAGGCCATCGAACTGGTACAAGACCGCGCCGATAAATCCACCTTCGATCCCAAGCACAAGCTGCATGCCCGCATCAAGCGCGAAGCCATGGCACGCGGGCTGATGTGCTATCCAATGGGTGGCACGATAGACGGCGTGCATGGCGACCATGTGCTGCTGGCGCCGCCCTTCATCATCACGCCGCAGGATGTGGATGCCATCGTGGAGCGGCTGGGCGATGCGGTGGATGCCGCCTTGAAAAGCATCGGCGCATGAACGGCCAGGCCCTGATAGCCGTGGCGCCCAACGGCGCCCGCAAGCTGAAAGCCGATCATGCAGCAGTGCCGCTGACGGCGCATGAGCTTGGCCTTTGCGCTGCCGCCTGCGCCGATGCCGGCGCAGCGATGATCCATCTGCATGTGCGCAACCAGGATGGCGGCCACAGCCTGGACGCCGACCTGTACCGCGATGCCGTGTCCGCCGTGCGGCGCGAGGCCGGCACCGGCATCATCATCCAATGCACATCGGAAGCCGCCGGCGTATATGATCGCCATGCCCAGATGGCGGCGATGCGCGCCCTGTTGCCCGAAGCCTGCAGCCTGGCAATCCGTGAGATTTTGCCCGATGCAGCCTCGGAATCCGAAGGTGCCGGCTTTCTGGCCGAACTGCGGAAGGCCGAAGTGTCGATGCAGTTCATCCTGTATTCGGCCGAGGATCTGCTGCGCTTCCGCGACCTGGTGCAGCGCGGCGTGATTCCCGGCGAAAGGCATTTCGTGCTGTTCGTGCTCGGCCGTTACGCAAAGGACCAGCAATCCACTCCATCCGACCTGCTGCCGTTTCTGCAAGCATGGCAGCCGGCCTGGGGCGCCTTTGCGGTTTGCGCCTTCGGCAAGCTGGAGGCCGCCTGCGCGCTTTCCGCCATCGGCCTGGGCGGCCATGCCCGCGTCGGCTTCGAGAATAACATCCTGCTGGCCGATGGCAGCATTGCGCCAGACAATGCAGCCCTGGTGCACCAGATTGCCGATCATGCCGCCGTGATGGGCGCCGCCGCGATGACGCCGGATGCGGCGCGCGGCTGGCTCAGGCAGTTCGGTTAAGCGGCATGCAGCGCGAAATCCGCCAGCGGCACAGGTGCCTCGCGCTGCCCCAGAAGGGCCGCGATGACGGCGGCCGAACCGAAGGCAAGCGTGAAGCCCAAGGCACCATGGCCGACATTCAGCCACAGATTCTCCAGCCCGCTGGCACCCAGCACCGGACGGCCGGTGGGTGTGGCCGGTCGCAGGCCGCACCAGGCACGGCGCGGGCCGGGCGGCAGCTTGAAGGCTTCGCCGGCCTGGCGTTCGAGTTGCTGCACACGGCTGGAATCCAGGCTGTGATCGGCACCCACGATATCGGCCATGCCAGCGATACGCAGCCGGTTGCCCAGGCGGGCATAAACGATCTTGTTGGCATAATCGGTGATGCTCACCCGCGGCGCCTCGGCCTCGTCGGCAACATCAAGGGTGAAACTGTAGCCCTTGATCGGATAGATCGGCAGATCGATGCCGATAGGCAGGGCCAGCGCCCGGCTATCCAGGCCGCCGGCCAGCACATAGGCATCGCCCTGCACGATGCCGGCTTCGGTTTCCACGCCGCCGATACGATTGCCGGCACGCAGCAGGCTGATCACCCGGGTATTGAAGCGGAAGTCCACGCCACCATTATGGCCACCCAGCAGGCCGGCCAGGCCCAGGCAGAGTTTGTAGGGATCGCCGGCCGCATCATCCGGCGTGTAGATGCCGCCGGTAATGCGATGGCCCATATGGCGCAAGGCGGGTTCGCGCGCCAGACAGCCATCGCGATCCAGCACCTGCTGCTGGCAGCCCAGGGTGTTCTGGTATTGCGCCAGGCCGGCGGCGGCCTGCAGGCTGGCGGCATCGGAATAAACCACCAGCTTGCCGGCCTGCACATGATCGAAATCCAGCCCGGCAATATCCCCGGCATTGGTCAGGATATCGCGGCTGAGGAAGGCCAAACGCAACAGCGCCTGGATGGTGCTGCGCGCCATGTCGGTATTGCAGGCGCGCAGGAATTGCAGGCCCCAGCGGTATTGCTGCAAATCCAGGCCGGGACGGAAACGCACGGCGGCGCCGGGGCCGAACAGCAGCTTGGGCAGATCGGCCCAGATGCCGGGATTGGCCAACGGCGCCACGTAGGAGTAGCTGAGTTGCGCGCCATTGGCATGGCTGGTGCCGGTGGCCGGCTCCGGCCCGGCTTCCAGCACCGTGACACGATGCCCATCGCGCGCCAGGGCCCAGGCCGTACTCATGCCGATTACACCGGCACCGATCACCACAACATGCATAACACACTCCATATCCGGGGCGCGGCGGGCTTTTCTGATCGCCAAATTAGCGCGCGAATGACGTTGCGTCACTGTTCCCGCAAAAATATCGGCCATCTCGCAAGCAGGAAAAGCTTGACGAAACCGCCCTGCACGGCCTCCATAGCAACAAGGCAGGAGGCTGACACAAGATTGCGGCAGGATATTTCACATATCCCGCCGCCCATTGATCGGCTCCCATGCCATACACAAAGGCATCGGCCCGATGCCGCCTGGATCGCATCCACCATGATGCATCGGGGTGGGCTTGAAACAAACAAGGAGGCAACTCGATGAGCTTTTTCAATTTGAAAACCCTGGCTGGCGGCGCGCTTGCAGCGGCCGTATTGGCGGCCCTGCCCGGCGCCGGCATTGCGCAGCAGAAATTCGTCACCATCGGCACCGGCGGCGTTACCGGTGTGTATTACGCCGCCGGCGGCGCGATCTGCCGCCTGCTGAACAAGGACCGCAAGGCCCATGGCATCCGCTGCTCGGTGGAATCCACCGGCGGCTCGGCCTACAACATCAACACCATCAAGGCCGGCGAACTCGATTTCGGCATGGCGCAGTCCGACGTGCATTTCAATGCATTGAAGGGCGTTGGCGCCTTCAAGGATGGCGGCGCGTTCGCCGACCTGCGTTCGGTCTTCTCGGTGCATCCCGAGCCGTTCACCGTGCTGGCCCGCAAGGAAGCCGGCGTGAGCAACTTCAGCGAATTGAAGGGCAAGCGCGTGAACGTGGGCAACCCCGGTTCGGGCACCCGCAATTCGATGGAAGAATTGCTCACCACCCTGGGCTGGAAGCTGAGCGATTTCTCGCTGGCCTCCGAGTTGAAGGCCGATGAACATGGCCCGGCGCTCTGCGACAACAAGATCGACGCCTTCTTCTACGGCGTTGGCCATCCGTCGGCTAACATCCAGGATCCGACCACCACTTGCGGCGCCAAGCTGGTGACCATCGACGGCCCGCAGGTCGACAAGCTGGTGCAGGCGAATTCCTACTACGCCTACGCCACCATCCCCGGCGGCATGTACAACAACAACCCGAACCCGACCAAGACCTATGGTGTGCTGGCCACGCTGGTCAGCTCCGCCAAGGTGCCCGACGATGTAGTCTACAATCTGGTGAAGGCCACCTTCGATAATTTCGACGAGTTCAAGAAGCTGCATCCGGCTTTTTCCAATCTTGATCCCAAGGATATGATCAAGAATGGCAACTCGGCTCCGCTGCATGCCGGCGCGGCGAAGTACTACAAGGAAAAGGGCTGGCAGTAACCCGCCCTCTTGCGGCCGGTCCGGCAAAACCGGGCCGGCCGTTTCTATTTCAGCCGTTTCGATGAATAAGCCGATGACAGGGCCATTCCAAACCCTGAGGCGGCAACAGGGATCACGCGATGAGCAACAGCAAGCGACGGCCGGCCACGGAAGCTGAATTGCAGGAAATGGTGGCCGAAGCCGATACCGGCGCCCGCATTCCCGCAGGATCCATCGGCATTCTGCTCACCGCTGTGGCAGTAGCCTGGTCGAGCTTCCAGGTCTGGTACGCCTCGCCACTGCCTTTCATCTTCGGTGTGTTCATCCTGAACGATACCGAGGCCCGTGCAATCCATCTCGGCTTCGCGGTTTTTCTGGCCTTCACGGCTTATCCCGCCTTCAAGCGTTCGCCGCGCGACTATATTCCGGTGGCGGATTGGGTGATGGCGCTGCTTGGCGCCGCCGCCGCCAGCTATCTGTTCACGCAATATGGCGCGCTGGCCACACGCCCCGGCCAACCCACCGCGCTGGATCTTGCCACCTCGGCCATCGGCATTCTGTTGCTGCTGGAAGCGACGCGGCGCTGCCTGGGTCCGCCGATGGTGATCGTGGCGCTGTTCTTCATCGCCTTCACCTTCGCCGGGCCCTATATGCCCGAAGTGATTCAGCATAAAGGCGCATCGCTCACCAAATTCCTGCAGCATCAATGGCTGACCACGGAAGGCGTGTTCGGCGTGGCTCTGGGGGTTTCCACCAGTTTCGTGTTTCTATTCGTGCTGTTCGGCTCGCTGCTGGAAAAGGCCGGCGGCGGCAATTACATGATGCAAATCTCGGTAGCCCTGCTGGGCCATCTGCGCGGCGGACCGGCGAAGGTGGCGGTCGTCTCTTCGGCGCTGAACGGCGTGGTTTCCGGCTCGTCGGTATCCAATGTGGTGTCGGGCGGCATCTTCACCATCCCGATGATGAAGCGCACCGGCCTGAGCGGTGTGAAGGCCGGCGCCATCGAAACCGCATCCTCGGTGAACGGCCAGATCATGCCGCCGGTGATGGGGGCTGCCGCCTTTCTGATGACCGAATATGTGGGCCTGCCCTATTCCGAAATCGTAAAGCATGCCGCGTTGCCGGCAATCATCAGCTATATCGCGCTGTTCTATATCGTCGACCTGGAAGCCGTGAAGATCGGCTCGAAACCGCTGATGCGCAGCGCCCGCCATACCCGCATGCAACGCTGGATCAGGCTGGGCCTGGGCTGGAGCGGCAGCATCGCGGTGATGTGCGGCATCTATTACGGCATCCTGGCGATCCAGGCCGTGTTCGGCGCCTCTGCCTCATGGGTGGTGGCGATAGCAGGCATTGCGCTCTATTTCGGCACCCTGGCCTATGGCGCGCGCTATCCCGACCTGAAGCTGGACGATCCCGATGCGCCGATCACCGAACTGCCCGAGGCCTGGGCGGTGGCGCGCACAGGGTTGCATTTCATCCTGCCGATCGTTGTGCTGCTCTGGTGCTTGATGGTGGAGGAATTGTCGCCCGGGCTTTCAGCCTTCTGGGCCACAGCCACCATCATGGGCATCACCGTTACGCAAAGACCGATCATCGCCTTCTTCCGCCGCCAGGGCCTGGCTTCCGCCACCCGTCTTGGCATAAGCGATCTGGTGGATGGCTTTGCCATGGGCGCGCGCAACATGATCGGCATCGGTATCGCCACCGCCACCGCCGGCATCATCGTGGGCACGGTCACGCTCACCGGCATGGGCCTGATGATGACCGACTTCGTGGAGTTCATCTCCGGCGGCAACGTGATCATCATGCTGCTGTTCACCGCGCTGATCTGCCTGATCCTGGGCATGGGCATCCCCACCACCGCCAACTACATCCTGGTGGCCACCCTGATGGCGCCGGTGATCGTGGAACTGGGCGCACAATCAGGCCTGGCGATTCCGCTGATCGCAGTGCATCTCTTCGTGTTCTATTTCGGCATCATGGCCGATGTGACACCGCCGGTGGGCCTGGCTTCATTCGCGGCAGCGGCGATTTCCGGCGAAGACCCGATCAAGACTGCCATACAGGGTTCGGTCTATTCCCTGCGCACCGCCATCCTGCCCTTCGTGTTCATCTTCAACCCGCAGATTCTGATGATCGATATCGGCAACTGGCTGGAAGCCTTGCTGGTGGTCTGCGCCTCCACATTGGCGATTCTGCTCTTCTCGGCCGCCACCATGAACTGGTTCCTTACCAAGAGCCGGTTATGGGAAAGCGCGGTGCTGCTGCTGGTCTGCTTCGCGCTGTTCCGGCCCGGCTATTTCATGGATATGCTCTACGATCCCTATGAGCATCGCCCCGGCAAGGAATTATTCGATATCGCCGGCAACATCCCAGAAGGCGGCCGTTTGCTGCTGCGGGTGGAGGGCATGAATCTGGAAGGCGACGACATTACCAAGACCGTATCGCTGCCGTTGGGGGCGCCCGGCGAAGGCCGCGCACGCATCAACGCCGCCGGAGCGGGCATCGTGCCGATGGGCAACGACATGCAAGTCGGTGCGATCCGCTTCGGTTCCGCCGCCAAGCGCGTGGGGCTGGAAAGCGGCTACACGGTGACCGAAGTGCTGCTGCCGGCAGACCGGCCATCCAAGCATCTGGTCTATCTGCCGGCCCTTGCCCTGCTTGGCCTGATCACCCTGCTGCAATTGCGCCGCCGGAAGCAGGCATGAGCATCCGCACCGTCATCCTATGCTCGGGCGGGGTGGATTCTGTCACCCTGGCGCACAAGGTAGCCGCCGAACGCCAGCTTGTGCAGTTGCTGACCTTCGATTACGGCCAGCGCCATGCCAAGGAACTGGATTATGCCGCACGCACCGCCAAACGGCTGGGGGCAAGGCATGATGTGGTGGATATCCGGGCGCTGGCGCGGTTTTTAAGCGGCTCATCGCTGATGGCCGATGCCGCCGACGCGGTGCCCGATGGGCATTATGCCCAGGAGACGATGAAATCCACCATCGTGCCCAATCGCAACGCCATCATGCTGACCATTGCCTTCGGCATCGCCTCTGGCCAGGGCGCCGAGGCGGTGGGCATCGCCGTGCATGGCGGCGACCATTTCATCTATCCCGATTGCCGACCAGGCTTCATTGCCGCCTTTGCCGAGATGCAGCAGCGTGCCCTGGAAGGCATGGGCGAAGTGGCGTTGTATTCCCCCTTCCTGCATACCGACAAAGCCGGCATCGTGGCGGAAGGGGCGCGGCTGGGCGTGCCTTATGCGGAAACCTGGAGTTGCTATAAGGGCGGCGAGAGGCATTGCGGCCGCTGCGGCACCTGCGTGGAGCGCGCCGAGGCCTTCCATCTGGCCGGCATCCCCGATCCTACGGAATACGAGGATGCCGAATTCTGGAAACGAGCCGTAGCAGATCGCTCGTCTGCGCCCGCGGGATCCTGATCAGGCCGGTTGCAAGCCCAGGCGTTCGTCGCGCCGGCGCAGCCAGTACATCACCGGCAACGAAGCCAGCACCATCCAGGCCTTGCCGATGATCTGGCCGCCCAGATAATCCAGGCTGTTGAAGGCGAGATAGAGGAACACCACCGAATCCACCACCAGACCCGCCATGCTGGAAAGCAGCACGGCGCGGACCAGGCCGCGACGCTGCAGCGGGGTATAAACCGCAAAATCCGCCAGCTCGGAAAACAGGAAAGCAGCGGCCGAAGCCAGCACCAAAGCCGGCGGAGCAATGAAGGCGGACAGCGCGGCACCCACCGCAATCGCGGCAATCGACCAGCCCTTGCCGAGCCGGCGCTGCACCAGATCGCGCAGCACCAGGGCAGCGCCGATCATCAGCACACCCGAAGGCGCGGTGATAGCCCCATTGGGACCAGGCGCAACCGGGATCAGGCAGGGGCCATTGGGTACGCAAAAAGTGCCCCAATTACCGATCAGCCAATTGGCTGCCGGCACGCAGGCAATGAACGCCGCCAAAAACGCAAAACCTTCCAATCGCACACGACTCATCGCCGTCACTCCGCGTATTTATTTGTTTGAGCCAGCCATGCCAGCCAAGTTTGGGGAATTCGCGGCTGGTATACGCCCGAGCCCGCCGGCTGGCAAGAATTTATGCGCTCCCGACCGTCCCCCCCAGACCGCGCCGGATAGCTTTATGCGCTCCCGGCCGCGCCGGACAGCTTTATGCGCTCCCGGCCGCGCCGGCCCAGGGCTGCCCGATTTCGGTCATGCCGATACGGGTGCCATCAGGCTCGATTGCAACCGCACTGGGGCAGGCATAGGCCAGCGGATAGGGGTAAAGCGGCCGGGCCGTCGCCTTGGGAAAGCGCTGGCAGAGCGCCGCGATCGTGGCATCATCGAGAAGCGGACTGTAAGCCGGCTGGCCGGTCACGCTCACATCGATGCGCGGCTGATGGAAAGCCTGCTCCAGACCCATGCCATGATCGGTCAGGAACGAGACCAACTGCATCACCGCCGGCAGGATGCGGCGACCGCCCGATGCGCCGATGGCCAGCCAGGGCTTGCCATCCTTCAGGCCCAGGCTGGGCAGCATGTTGGAAAGCGGCCGCTTGCCCGGCGCCATGGAATTCGGCCTACCGGGCCGCGGATCGAACCACATGATGCCGTTATTCATCAGCACGCCGCTTTGCGGCAACACCACGCGGCTGCCGAACAGCGACAGCAGGGTTTGCGTCAGCGCCACCATGTTGCCCTGCTTGTCGATCACACAGAGATTGGTGGTGCAACCGCCTTGATTCTCGGTTTCACCCATGGTGTTCAAGCGTTTTTCATAGGCCGCATCCAGCGCTTCGGCATAGGCAACGAAAGCCCTGGCATTCAGCCCCTGTTGCAGATGCGGCGCGGCAATCGACAACGCATCGGCCAGGGTGGGCCCGGCGGTGAGCGCGGGCGGCAGCAGCAATTCCGCCCCGCCATGCAGCATGCTCAGCGGCGGCAACAGCCGGGCATGATAGCGGCTCAGATCATCGGCGGCGATTGCCGAGCCGCCGCGAGCCAGATCGGCGGCCAGACTACGCGCGAGTTCGCCGTCGTAATAATCGCGGGCACCGGCATCGCGCAGGCGCTTCAGCGTGGCCAGCAGCGCCGGATTGCGAATGCGCGGCGTGGCACCGCCCCATTCCGCCACCGGCACGAAATCATCGGGCAGGAATACCGCCTTGCTGGCCGGGAAGCGTGTCAATATAGGCGCCGCCGATGCCAGCACGATGCTGGCATACCAATCCACATCCAATCCCTGTTCGGCCTGCTCGATGGCCGGCGCCAGGGATTGCGCCCAACTGCGCGTGCCGAATGTTTCCAGCGCCAGCCGCATGCCTTCGGGCTGCCCCGGCACGGCGATGGAGGGATATCCGAGGATGTTGCGATCTTCCAGCACCGAGGGCCAGCCGAACAGGTCGCCGCCCTTGCCCTCGGCCAGCGGATAGAAAGCCGGATCCAGCCGCCTTGCCGCGATCATGCCGAAATCCACGCAATGCGCGCGGCGCCGGGCAGCATCGTACACCATCATATAGCCGCCGCCGCCCAGGCCGCTCATCCAGGGTTCCAGCACCGCCAGCGAAAAAGCCGTGGCCACCGCGGCATCCACCGCGTTGCCGCCCTCGGCCAGCACCCGGGCGCCGATATCGGCTGCCCGCTGGTTTTGCGCCGCCACCACGCCGCTGCCACGCACCGGCTGTTTCACGAAGCGCAAGGAACGGCTGAGATTCTGCGACATGAGCGGGCCTGCTGTCTGATTTGAGGATAGTCTATACCGGGCAGAGGATGCCCGCACCCCACTGGACTTGTATATACAATCAACCCTATACTTCCCGCGCAAGTCCCATCGGAGAGCCGCATGACCGCGACCGGGCCGACGCCACGCTATCGCCGTGTGAAGGAATACATCGTTCGGCATATCGATGCCGGCGATTGGCGCGCGGGCGACCAGGTGCCATCGGAAAGCGCTTTGGTGGGCGCCCTCAAGGTCAGCCGGATGACCGTGAACCGCGCGCTGCGCGAGCTCACCCAGGAAGGCCTGGTGGTGCGGGTGCAGGGCACCGGCACATTCGTGGCCGAAAAACGCCCGATCGCCAATCTGGTTGAACTGCGTAACATCGCCGAAGAAATCCGTGAGCGCGGCCAGCGCTATTCCGCCAAGGTGGAATTCCTGCGCGCCGAAAAAGCCACCGCCGATGTGGCACGCGATCTCGGGCTGGAAACCGGCGCCCAGGTGTTTCATTCGCTGATCACGCATTTCGCCGATGGCATGCCGTTGCAACTGGAAGACCGCTGGGTGAATCCGCGCACCGCGCCGGATTACCTGAACGCGGATTTCACGGCCGAGACGCCCAACGAACATCTCTCGCGCGCAGCGCCTGCCACCGAGGTGGAACACGTGGTGGAAGCCGCCATGCCGAATGCGCGCACCCGCCGCCTGCTGCGCCTGGCCGATAACGAACCCTGCCTGCGCCTGCGCCGCCGCACCTGGTCTGGCGGGCTGGTGGTATCGTCCGCCACGCTGTTCTATCCGGGCAACTCGCACCGTTTCACCACGCGCTTTGCCTATCGTGCCGATGGCACCTCGAAACGCTCCTATCTCTGAGGCCCCGCATGACCCCGCATACGAGCATCGCTTCGCGCCGCGACAATAGCCGCCTGATCCGTTCGCCGCATGGCAGTGAATTGCATACCGCCAACTGGCAGATCGAAGCCGCCTATCGCATGATGCGCAACAACCTGGATCCCGATGTGGCGGAAAAGCCAGAAGAACTGGTTGTGTATGGCGGCATCGGGCGTGCGGCGCGCGACTGGAACAGCTTCGACCAGATCCAGAATGCCCTGCGCGAACTCGGGCCCGAACAAACCCTGCTGGTGCAATCGGGCAAACCGGTGGGCGTGTTTCGCACCCATAGCGATGCGCCGCGCGTGCTGATCGCCAACAGCAATATCGTGCCGGCCTGGGCCAATTGGGACAAGTTCCACGAATTGGATCGCAAGGGCCTGATGATGTATGGCCAGATGACGGCCGGCTCCTGGATCTATATCGGCAGCCAGGGCATCGTGCAGGGCACCTATGAAACCTTCGTGGAAATGGGCCGCCAGCATTATGGCGGCAGCCTGAAGGGCCGTTGGATTCTCACCGCCGGTCTGGGTGGCATGGGCGGCGCGCAGCCGCTGGCCGCCACCATGGCCGGCGCCTCGTTGCTGGCCATCGAATGCCAGCCATCGCGGCTGGATATGCGGCTACGCACCGGCTATCTCGATCTGCATGCCCACAGCCTGGACGAAGCCATGGCCATGCTGGAAACCGCCAAGCGCGACGGCAAGGCGGTGTCTATCGGCCTGGTGGGCAATGCCGCCGAATTGCTGCCCGAAATGCTCAAGCGCGGCATCCGCCCCGATGCGGTGACCGACCAGACCAGCGCCCATGATCCGGTGAACGGCTATCTGCCGGCAGGCTGGAGCCTGGAGCAATGGGAAGCCAAGAAGGAAACCGATCCGCAGACCGTGGCGAAAGCCGCGAAAGACTCCATGGCCGTGCATGTGCGCGCCATGCTGGGTTTCAAGGCGCTGGGCATTCCGGTTTTCGATTACGGCAACAACATCCGCCAGATGGCGCGCGAAACCGGGGTGGCGGAAGCCTTCGATTTTCCCGGCTTCGTGCCGGCCTATATCCGGCCGCTATTCTGCCGGGGCATCGGTCCGTTCCGCTGGGTGGCGCTGTCGGGCGACCCGGACGACATCTACCGTACCGACGAAAAAGTGAAAGAGCTGATCCCGGACGATCCGCATCTGCATACCTGGCTGGACATGGCGCGCCAGCGCATTCATTTCCAAGGCCTGCCATCGCGCATCTGCTGGGTGGGGCTGGGCCAACGCCATCGCTTAGGGCTGGCCTTCAACGAGATGGTGGCCAAGGGCGAAGTGAAAGCACCGATCGTGATCGGACGCGACCATCTCGATTCCGGTTCGGTGGCCAGCCCCAATCGCGAAACCGAGGCGATGAAAGACGGTTCGGATGCGGTATCCGACTGGCCACTGCTGAATGCGCTGCTGAATACAGCATCTGGCGCCACCTGGGTTTCGCTGCATCATGGCGGCGGGGTGGGCATCGGCTATTCGCAGCATGCCGGCGTGGTGATCGTGGCCGATGGCACGCCGGAAGCCGCCCGGCGCCTGGAGCGCGTATTGTGGAACGATCCGGCCAGCGGCGTGATGCGCCATGCCGATGCCGGCTATGAAACTGCCATAGCCTGCGCCCGCGAACAGGGCCTCAATCTTCCCTTCCTGGAGAAATAACCACCATGCTGGAGTTGGACGGACAATCCCTCACCCTTGAATCCGTGGCATCCGTTGCGCGGGCGGATGAAAAAGTCGGTCTCTCTGCCGAAGGCCGCAAGAAAGTGGAAGATTGCCACGCGCTGCTGCGGCAGATGATCAAGGATGGTACGCCGATCTATGGCGTTACCACCGGTTTCGGCGCATTGGATGGCCGGCCGGTGCCGGCTGAATCCAACCGCGCGCAACAGCATAATCTTCTGAAAAGCCACGCCGCCGGCATCGGCGCGCCGATGCGCGACGATGAAGTGCGCGCCATGATGCTGATCCGCGCCAATGTGCTGGCAACCGGGCTGACCGGCGTGAGCATGAGTGCGCTGGAAGCCCTGCTGGCCATGTTGAATGCCGGCATCGTACCGCATGTGCCGCGTCGCGGTTCGGTGGGCGCCTGCGGCGACCTTGCTCCGCTGGCCCATATGGTGCTGCCGATGATCGGTTTTGGTCGTGCCAAACTGAAAGGCGGCGGATGGCTGCCCGGCCTGATGGCGTTTGCCAGCCTTGGCATCGCCAAGCCGCCGGTGGATGGCCGCGACGGCATCGCGCTGATCAACGGCACCGAGCAGACCACAGGCATCGGCGTGCTCGCCGCCTATGATGCCCGGCGCCTGGTGCGCATGGCCGAGGCCGTATCCGCCATGAGCCTGGAAGTGCTAGGCGGCGTTTCCGATGCTTTCGATGAGCGCGTGGCACTGGCCAAGCCGCATCCCGGACAGATCGCCACGTCAGAGGCGCTGCGCTATTTCACTGCCGGCAGCCAGGCCGTGTTGCCGCCGCGCCCCAGCCGGCTACGCGATGGCCTCAGCCTGCGCTGCATTCCGCAGGTACTGGGCGCCAGCCGCGATGCCGTGGAGCATGCAACGCATACCCTGGAAATCGAGATCAACGCCGCCAACGACAATCCGATCTTCGGCCTGGCCGATGGTTTCGTCACGTCCAATTCCGGCAACTTCCACGGCCAGCGCGCCGGCGAGGTGCTGGACATGCTGGCCACTTCGATTTCCTCGTTGGCGATTATTTCCGAACGCCGCGCCGCACGCCTGGTGGATGAGAAGAATTCCGGCGGCCTGCCGGCTTTCCTGATTCATCCCGATGCACGCCAGGGCGAAAATTCCGGCTTCATGATCGCGCAATACACCGCTGCTTCGCTGGTGGCGGAATTGCGCATGCGCAGTGTGCCGGCCTCGCTGCAATCGGTGCCGACCTGTGCCAATACCGAGGATCATGTGCCGATGTCGCCGCTGGCCGCCGAACGCGCCGCCTTCGCGGTGGATACTGCGGAAACCATCGTGGCGATCGAGGCGCTGCTGGCAGCCCAGGCCTATGACCTGCGCGGCCTTACGCCTGCTCCGGCCTTGCAGCCGATCTACAAGGCGATCCGCGAGCGGGTGCCGGCCATGGTGGAAGACCGCGAAATGGGCGAGGATATCAAGGCCACCCGCGCCGCTCTGGCGGAAATCGGCAGCACGCTGTTTCCGTTCTGATAGCTAGGAGATGAACTGCCCGCCGCTGCATTCCGGCCAGGCGAAATCCTGCGTCACGCGGCGGGCCTGAAACACCTGGCCGCTGCGCAGATGGCGATAGCGCACGATATCGCCTTGCTGATCCAGCAATTCGTAATCCTCTACCCGCATGGCGGATTGTCCATCGACCTGCACGATCAGCGAGGAATAGCGGCTGCCTTCCACCATCCAGCTGCCGCGCTCTACCTGTTGCAGCACAAGCTGGCAATTCTCATAACGGCGGAACTCCACCTGCAGGTCGCCATTGGGTAAACGCTGGGCGATCCATTGCGTGGCAAAGCCCCAGGCCGGCTGATAACCGAAGCCATACCAGCGGCCGGAAAAATCGAAAGCCCAAGCCGGCATCGCCGCCAGCAAAAGCAGCAGCGCCGGAAGCACCCTCAAGGCGCCAATCCCTGGAATTGGGTTTTCGCTAGCGCTGCAAACACACCGCCCGGCCTGGCCACCAGAGCATCGAAACTGCCGCGCTCGACGATGCGGCCCCTATCCAACACCAATATCGTATCGGCCTTGCGGATCGTAGACAGGCGATGCGCGACGATAAACGTTGTGCGGCCCCGCATCAGTTGATCCAGCGCCGCCTGGATCCGGGCCTCGGTTGCGGCATCCAACGCCGATGTGGCTTCATCCAATATCAGGATCGGCGGATTTTTCAGCAGCGCGCGAGCAATCGCCAAGCGCTGGCGTTCGCCACCTGAAAGATTGACGCCGCGTTCGCCCACGATGGTATCGAAACCCTGCGGCTGGCGCTGGATGAAATCCTCGGCCTCAGCCAGCCTTGCTGCCTCGCGCACCTCATCAAGCGACGCATCGGCGCGGCCGACGCGGATATTATCGGCGATCGAACGATGGAACACCGCGCTATCCTGAAACACCACGCCGATCTTGGCCCGCAGGCTTTCCAGCGTAACATCGCGGATATCGATGCCATCGATGGTGATGCGGCCCGCTTGCGGATCCCAGAGCCGCGAAAGCAGGGCCATCGTGGTGCTCTTGCCCGAACCGGTAGCACCCACCAAGGCCACCGAAGCGCCTGGCGGCACATCGAAATCCAGTTCGCTCACTGCTGGCCGACCGCCATCATAAGAGAGCGACACGGCCTCGAACCGCACCGCGCCTTTCACATCGCCCAGAGCCACCGCACCCGGTTTATCGGCCACGCCGGATTTGGTATCCAGCACATCGAAGAATTCGAGCAGGCTGTGCATCTGGAAAAACAGCCGGCTGACAAAACCCATGGCATGTTCCAGCCGGCCGATCAGCATGGTGGCGAAGCCCATGAAGGTGACGATCTCGCCCACGCTGGCCTCGCCGCGCAGATGCAGCCAGGAGCCGAGCAGGAACAGCGCCAGCACCGTGATGGTGGATGCCATGCGGCTCAGCACTGTCATCAGCGCCCAGAGATTCAGCACCGGAAATTGCGCCGCCAACAGCTTCTGCATCACCGTGCCCAGTTCGCGCGCTTCCAGCGCCAGGCGCACGAAACTCTGCACCAAGGTAACATTGCCCAAGGCATCACCGGCGCGCGCCGCCAATTCTGAATGATAACCTTCCACCGCCGCCTGAGCCTGCTCGGTCTTATGCACCACGATGGCGGAAAGCAGACCGAACACCACGATCAGCAGGATCAGCAACATGCCCAATCGCCAATTCAGCCACAGCGCCAGTGGCAGCAGGGTGAGCACCGCCACCAGGGTGGAGAGATGCTCGCGGAAAAACGACAGCCACAAGCCGAACAGATTATCCGCGCCGGCCAGCATGATCTTCAGCAGGCGGCCGGAATGGGTGGCGCCATGAAAAGCCGCCGGCAGGCTCAGCACATGCTCGAAATACAACGCCATGGCGGCCAGCCGGCGGCGATGCGCCAAACGGTCGGCATGCAACGCCACCAGGATGCCGGCCACGATGCCGATACCACCCGCCAGGCTCCACAGGCCCAGCAGCTTCAGTGTATCGGCCCAAACATCATCGACCGGACGGCCGGCACTGCCGGCGAGCAGATCGACGATGCGGCCGAACAGCATCGGTTCGATGAAGCCGATGCCGGCCAGGCCGATATTGGCCAGGGCCAGCAGCCAGGCGAGGCGTTTTTCGGCGGCAAGCAGGCCGAGAACGCGGCTATAAAGCGTGACAAACACCATGGCCGGACTATGCCCAGGGCAGCTATGCTCCCGCAAGCCTTGCGCCGCCCTCCAGGGAGCGGTATTGCCGGAAAAGACCCTTGGAGGATGCAATGAAATCCCGCGTTGATTCCCGCACCCGCTTGGAAACCGCCCTGGCCCGTATCAACGATACGGCCGGCGAAGGCAGCCGCGCCTTCACCGCCGTGTTTGCCGACAGCGCGCGGCAAGCCGCCGATGCCGCCGATGCCCGCGCCAAAGCCGGCCTGGCGCTGGGGCCGCTGGATGGCAGCATCATCTCGATCAAGGATCTGTTCGATTGGCCGGGCCTGCCCACATGCGCGGGGTCGAAAATCCTGCGCGATGCTGCGCCCGCCCAGGCAACAGCGCCGGCCATTGCACGGCTGCGGCAAGCCGGCGCTGTGATCATCGGCAAGACCAACATGAGCGAATTCGCCTTTTCCGGCGTGGGCATCAATCCGCATTACGGCACGCCGGGCAACCCCGCCGACCGCACGCGCATTCCCGGCGGCTCGTCTTCAGGCGCTGCCGTATCGGTGGCAGACGGCATGGCCGAAATCGGCATCGGCACGGATACCGGCGGCTCCACCCGGATTCCCGCCGCCCTGTGCGGCCTTGTCGGTTTCAAGCCCAGCCAATATCGCATCACCCGCGATGGCGCCTTCCCGCTTTCCTACACGCTGGATTCGATCGGCCCGCTGGCGCCGAATGTTGCAGCCTGCGCCCTGGCCGATGCCGCCATGGCGGGCGACGAGATAGCCGTGCCGCAAGCATTGCCGCTGGCCGGCCTGCGGCTGGGCATTGCCAAGGGCCCGCTGCTGGACGGCATGGAGCCGGCGGTGGCTGCGGCTTTCGAGGCTGCCTGTACTGCCTTGCAAAAGGCCGGAGCGCGGATCGTGGATCACTCGATAGCCGATCTGCTGGCGGCAATGGCCGAAGCCAATGCCACTGGCGGTTTCACCGCGCCCGAGGCCTATCAGATTCACCGCGCCTATTACGACACCCGCGCCGCCGATTTCGATCCGCTGGTGCATGCGCGCATCGCGCGCGGCAAGGCGATGAGCGCCGCCGACTACATCGCATTGAGCCGCCGCCGCCCCGAATTGCTGCGGCGAATGACCACCCATCTGGCAGGGCTGGATGCCCTGATCCTGCCCACCACGCCGATCCAGGCCCCCAAGATTGCCGATCTGGCCACGGCCGATGCTTTCAACACGGCCAATATGGCCCTGTTGCGCAACACCGCGCCGTTCAACTTCTTCGATATGTGCGCCATCAGCCTGCCGCTGGAAACCACCAGCGGATTGCCTGCCGGCCTGATGCTGGCAGCCCCCAATGGCCAGGATAAGGCCTTGTTCGGCATGGCGCTTTCAGCGGAAAACGTGTTGAAAGGATAGCCTCTGGTCAATAGGGCCGTTCCGCCCTATAACCCCGCCATGAACAAGCCCCAAACCTCTCCGCAAGCCGGTGCCAAGGTCGGCGTGGTCAGCCTAGGCTGCCCGAAGGCATTGGTGGATTCCGAACGCATCATCACCAAGCTGCGCTCGGAGGGCTATGCGATTTCCGGCAGTTATGACGATGCCGATGTGGTGCTGGTGAATACCTGCGGCTTTCTCGACAGCGCCAAGCAGGAAAGCCTGGAAGCCATCGGCGAAGCGATGCGCGAGAATGGCCGCGTGATCGTGACCGGCTGCATGGGCGTGGAAGAGGGCCGCATCCGCGACATGTTTCCCGATGTGCTGGCCGTTACCGGTCCGCAGCAATACGAGCAGGTGGTGAACGCGGTGCACGAGGCAGCGCCGCCGCAGCATGATCCGTTCATCGATCTGGTGCCGCCGCAGGGCATCAAGCTCACACCCCGGCATTATGCCTATTTGAAGATTTCCGAAGGCTGCAACCATACCTGCAGCTTCTGCATCATTCCTTCCATGCGCGGCAAACTGAAAAGCCGCGCCTCGAACGACGTGCTGTTCGAGGCCGAGCGGCTGGTGAAGGCCGGGGTGAAGGAATTGCTGGTGATCTCGCAGGATACTTCAGCCTATGGGCTGGACCTGCGGCATGCCGAAAGTTCGTGGCGCGACCGCCAGGTGAAGGCGCGCATGACCGAACTTTGCGATGCCATGGGCTCGCTGGGCGCCTGGGTGCGGCTGCATTACGTATATCCCTATCCCCATGTGGATGAGGTGATCCCGCTGATGGCGGAAGGCAAGCTGCTGCCCTATCTGGATATTCCCTTCCAGCATGCCGAGCCGCGCGTGCTGAAGGCGATGCGCCGGCCCGGCAATCAGGAAAAACTGGTGGCGCGCATCGCATCCTGGCGCCAAACCTGCCCGGATATCGCCATCCGCTCTACGTTCATTGTCGGTTTCCCCGGCGAGACCGAGGCAGATTTCCAATTCCTGCTGCAATGGCTGGAAGAAGCCAAGCTGGATCGTGTCGGCTGCTTCAAATACGAAAACGTGGAAGGCGCCGCCGCGCGCGACCTGCCCGACCATGTGCCCGACGATGTGAAACAGGAGCGCTGGGAGCGCTTCATGGCCGTGCAGCAAAAGATCAGCGCCGCCAAGCTGAAAGCCAAGGTGGGCCGCGAATTCGATGTGCTGGTGGATGAAGCCAAACAACGTGGCACAGCGCTGGGCCGCACCTATGCCGATGCACCGGAAATAGATGGCATCGTGAAAATCAAGGATGCCAAGGGCGTGCAGCCTGGCGACATTATCAAGGTGAAGATCGAAAAGGCCGATGCCTATGATCTCACCGGCCGGCGCATCGGCTGAACCCGGCCAGGGCATGAGCGAGGCGACCATGCGCGATCCCCTGATCCTGCGCATGGCCGGCGATATCAGCATCGCAGCGCCCGCCGATCTGAAAACCATCACCACCTATGTGTTGCTGGAGCAGGAAGATTGGTTCGAAAAGGAACTGGCTTTCCTGCGCGCCTGGTTGCAGCCCGGAATGACCGTCGTGGATATCGGCGCCAATATCGGCGTGTTCGCGCTGACAGCCGCCAGGCTTGCGGCGAGCGTGCATGCCTACGAACCGGCAGGCGCCAGCCGCGCTCATCTGCAGGCCGGCATTACCGCCAATGGCTTTGGCAATATCCACCTGCATGACAAAGCTTTGAGCGACCAGATAGGCGATGGCTGGCTGCGTTTCGGCGCCTCTTCTGAACTCAACGCATTGGGCAAGGCGGAAGATGGTGCCGGCGAGGCCGTGCCGCTTGGCACGTTGGATGACGAAGCGCAGCGCCAGGATTGGGGCGATGTCGATTTCCTGAAAATCGACGCGGAAGGCGCGGAAGCCGCCATCATCATGGGTGGCAGCGATTTCCTAAGTCGGCAATCGCCACTGATCCTGATGGAAATGAAAGCCGGACGCAGCATCAATACCGGCCTGGCCGATCTGCTGCGCCAGCGCGGCTTTGCGCTGTATCGCTGCCTGCCCGATACAGCCTTGCTGCTGCCGGTGGCACCCGATGAAGCGCTGGATGATTTTGAACTCGACCTGTTTGCCGCCAAGCCGGATCGCGCCGCGGCTCTCGCCGCTCAAGGGTTTCTCGCCAATCCCGGCGCAATATTGCGGGTCGAACCCGATCATGCCCAGGCATTGCAACATTATGCGCAATGGCGTAACGCCGGCTTAGACTGGCGTGAACGCGTGGCTGCGCTTTTGATCGCACAGGACAGCCTGCGCCGACTTTGCAAGCGCGCGCCATCTTTGACACGGCTTTCCAGCCTGATGCGGGTTTGTTGGGAAAGCGGCGCACGCGGCCTGGCGGCACGGGCAGCGCAACTGGCCCAGACCATGCTGCGCCAGGGTAGCCGGCTTGACGGCGAAACCTTCCTGCCCGCCCTGGCGCGGTTTGATGGCATCGATCCGGCGCAAGCCTTCTTGCCGGCTTTTGCCGAAGCACAGGAAACGATATCGGCTTTTTCAGGATTTTTCGCACCGGCAACGCCGATGCTGGAATGGCTGTGCAACCAGCCCGATGCGCCAGCCGCCATGCTGCGCCGGCATTGGTTGCGCCAGGCCCGTGCCGGCAAGGCGCCCGCCATACCCGATAAACTGCTCGTCGATACGCCGGATCATCTGAATGCCGCGCTCTGGCACGATGGCAGTGTCAGCCGGCTGGCGACTGGCTAGAGCGATACTCCCGCCAGGCCTGGCGCAACGCCGCGCCAAAGGCAGCAGCGAAACGCGCTGCATCGCATAGCCTTGAAGCCGCCATATGCCCGCGCAAACCTTGCCGCAATGCCGCTCGGCGCCCTGCATCGCCCGCCAAATCCACTGCCTTGGCCACGAAAGCAGCTTCGTCTTCCGCCACCAGTTCGGGCAAGCCGGCCTGCAACAGCAAGCTCTCACCCACCCTGGCAGCCGGCACCGCGCCACGCAGGCCGATCACCGGCACGCCCATCCATAAGGCTTCGCATGTGGTGGTGGTGCCGTTATAGGGCAGCGTATCCAGGGCAATATCCACTTGCGCATATTGGGCCAGATGCGCCGCTGCATCCGGCGCCGTGTCCAGCAGCGTGATCCGCTCCGGCTCGGTGAATAAACCCAACAGCCTTTCGCGTTGCATTGCCGAGGCCATATTCACGCTTTTCAGCAGCAACCGGCTTTGCGGCACGGCCTGCAGCACACGCGACCAGAGCGCGGCGCAACGTGGCCCGATCTTGATCGCATTGTTGAATGAGCCGAACACAATATCCGCGCCATTGGGCCGCAAGGCCACAGCAGGTGCCTCCTGCGGCGCCTGATAGCAATGATAGCCACCGGGCAGGAATAACGGTCGATCCGGGCCGGGTGATATCGGCCAAGGATGCGCCACGGCATCGACGATACGCCAATCCATCGCCGGCAATCCACTGGGGCCGGGATAGCCAAGCCAGGTTATCTGCACAGGTGCCGGCTTCTGCGCCAATGCACCCAGCCGGTTGCCTGCCGTATGGCCGCCAAGTTCGATCAGGATATCCACGGCATCTTCCGCGATCATGCGATGCAGTTCAGCATCCTTGCGGCCATTCACCAGCCGCCAGTGATCGGCCAAAGCCTGAAATTTCGCGGTATAATCGTCGGAAACGCGGTTATCGGCATAAAGCAGGATTTCGAAAGCCGTGCGGTCGAGATGCTGCAACACAGGCAGCAGGAAATACGCCACCGAATGCCGGCGTAGGTCGGCCGAGAGAAAACCGATACGCAGCTTGCGATTGGGATCGCCCGAATCAACGCGGCGCGATAGCGGGGATTGCGTCATAGCCGCGCCATAGGCGAGATGAGCCGCACGCAAATCCTCAAGCGTCGTATCATCCAAATATGCCAGGCTCATCAACAAGCCATCATGGGCTGCGATATTGCCTGGCTGTTGCGCCAATGCCTGACGAAACCAATCGGCTGCCACCGCCGGCTGCAACTGCGCGAGACCGGCATAACCAAGATTGCTCAGCACCTCGGCATTTTGCGGGGCCAGGGCCAAGGCCCGAGCATTGATGGTTTCCGCCTGCTCCAGCTTACCGCGTTGGGTGAGAATTTTTCCCAGTTGAATCAGGCCGGCCAGATCATCCGGTCGACGCTGCAATGCAGCCTGATATGCTGCTTCGGCTTGCTTCAACCGTCCCAGTTGGAATTGCGCCAGGCCAAGTGCAGAAAATTTTGCAGCGCCTGGCTTCTGTGCCAAACTTTTTTCGAGGCAATCCACCGCACGCTGCCAAAGGCCTAGTTCGCAAAAAACCAATCCAGCCACGGTTTGTGCCGGTTCGGCATCCGGCGCGACTTTCAACGCCGTTTTCGCCAAGCTAAAGGCGCGATCCAACGCTCCGGCTTTCAAGGCAGCCAAGGCCGCGTCAAGCTGTGCGGCGATGTCCGGCGTCATCGCCCGCACCATTCTTTCCAGAGCTTGCGATATCCGGCCTCAATGGCCTTGACCAGACCGGGACCATCGGACAGCGCCGATGCCTGGAAGCGCGGCCGCAGATTGCAGAGCAATTTCGCCAGGCCGCCCAAATCGCTCGCCCAGCGTGCCGCGATCTCAACATATTGCTCCGCCGGTCTCCGCCACCCAGTCGCTCATACCCAGCGCACCCAAGATGCTGGCGCCAAAACGGCCAACCGTCGGCCGGTCCGCCTTGCTGATCACCGGCACGCCCATCCACAAAGCCTCTATCGTGGTGGTGCCCGCATTATGCGGAAACGG
>NZ_JAHBYG010000050.1 GCF_019636075.1 Ferrovibrio sp. | reverse complement strand
CTGTCGGATCGCGTGGCAAACTCGCGCGCAATGCCGCAATACGCGGATCGAAACGGCGATTGTAATTGAACAGTAGAGGCACATTGGCGGCTTTGGCCAAATTGGCAATATGCCGCAATTCGGCGCGATTGCGAGCCGGCGGCTTTTCAACGATCAGCCCCTGCACACCCGCCTTCAAGGCCATTTCGATGGCTGCAATACGGGCTGATTCCGGGACACAGATAGCGGCAATGCAATCAGACGGCAGCGACAGAGCTGCCAATTCCGCCTGCACCATGGCCGATGGCAGTTCGGGCCAATCGGCAGCTATCGCCGCCCTACGCGCGAACTCTGGCTCCACAATGCCGGCAAGTCGCACCCCCTGGGGCGCAGCAGCCAGCACTGCAGCCAGATGACTGAGGGGCAAACCGCCCGCCAGGCCGACATTACCAGCACCGACGCGCCCGCCGCCGATGATCGCCACAGCAATGCTCATGCGCCAGGCAATCCCAGGAAGGCCAAAGTTTCAGCCAAGCCGAAACATTCGCCTTCGCGATACAGCGCATCGAAAATACCGCCTACAAACGCCATATCTTCTGGCGTATCGACGCACCAGTTTAGATGACTCATATTTTTTGCCTGAGTGATCGGCACAACCTTGAACTGATCCGGGTGATCGCGCAGATAAGTGGCAAATAATTCCCGATCTTGTTCGGTGTGCAAATTCTCATCTGCCCAGAAAATGGCACGCCGCGATAGCACATCCGCACTCAATCCCTGCGGATAAGTCCAGATCACGCGATTGGATATGAAGTCTGCGGCCGGATCATTCAGCCCTGCATCCACCATCCGCTGCAATACGGCGGGGTCGATCAACGGGCAATCGCCACCGGTCTTGAGCACGACATCGCCTGGGTAGGGCGCGATCGCTCCAGCAATACGCCCCGCAATATCATCTTCCACGGGATGGCGAAAAACCTCCAAACCCTCACTTCGGGCGAAATCTATCATGCTGTCGTTGCGGGGATCCGTGGTGGTGGCCAGCACGATGCGCTCAACGCCACGCACGCGGCGCATGCGGTCTATAATATGCCAGACTAGCGGCTTGCCTGCTAACGGAAGCAGCGCCTTGCCAGGCAGACGCGATGAGCCCATCCTCGCCTGAATCACACCGATAATTCGGCTCACGAATTACCCATGGGCTTGTATTCATCACGCAGCACCGAGAATACTTCAATGTCGTAATATCGACCGTTGCGATAAACGAAGCGACGCCGCGTACCCTCATGCACATAGCCCACCTTGCGATAGGAAGCTATTGCCCGCTTATTTTCAGCATTTACGCCAAGTTGAACCGATTCTAGATTGAGCTTTGCAAATGCGTAATCCAGAATAATACGGGCCGCATCCGAGCCTACGCCTTTATCCCAAGCATTCTTTTCGCCAATTAAAATATTGAACTGAGCCCGGCGACAGACCCAGCTGATTGCATAAAGTCCGCATGTACCAAGCAGCCGGCCATTTTCCGGATCGCAAATGGCGAATACGACATTGTCATCGGATTCCGCTGCCAGGCGCCAAAAAGCCTCAAGCTCCTTATCGCGGCTAGGGCGCGCACCCATCTCCAAAAGGTGGGTTACCTCTGCATCATCCCACCAACGGCCCAACGCGACCAGATCGTCATGCCGCAGGGCGCGTAGTGCCGCCTTGTTTCCGCTTAGAAAGAAACCATCCTGCGCCATATCGCTCACCTCAGATTGGCCGCACGCGAACGCCATGATCCTGCAAAAACGCCTTCGCCTTGATCGGTTTATTATCAGTGAAGGCAAAAATGCTGGAGCAAGCAATCGCCGATGCTTTGGTATTATTGATGACTTCGAGCAAATCGTAGAGCAGGCCTGCGCCGCCATTGGCAATCACAGGAACATCGACAGCCCGGGCCACGATGTCGATCAGAGTGGTATCGTAGCCTTCAAACGTACCATCGCGATCTATCGACGTGATCATCAACTCGCCCGCGCCCAGTTCCTCGGCACGCATCGCCCATTCCTTCGGCGATAAGCCGGTTGGCACCGCACCGCCGTCCACCATCACTTCATATTCGCCATTCGGTTTCCGTTTGGCATCTATCGCAACAACGATGCATTGTGCTCCAAAAGCGTTGGCGGCTTGAGTAACGAGCCCCGGATTCTTCACTGCATGGCTGTTGAGCGTTACCTTATCGGCGCCGATCTGAAGTAGGCGACGAATGTGTTCCACGCTTGCAATGCCCCCGCCAATAGTGAGGGGCATTGCGCATTCATCTGCAAACCGCTTGATATTCACCCAATCAGGGTCTCGCCCCTCCTGGGATGCGGTCATATCCATGAATACGAGTTCATCCACATCCTGGGAGTCGAACACCTTACCCATGGTCCGGGGATCACCGACATCGCGATATTCATCGAAGCCGATAGTTTTAACCACACGCCCATCTTTCAGCGTCAGCGTTGGGATCAATCTCGTAAAGCTCATGGTCAACCGTGGTGCATGAGGAAGTTCAACAATAGACGAAAGCCATTGGCTTGGCTTTTTTCCGGGTGGAATTGGGTGCCCATCACATTATTCCGCTGAACGACCGCCACGAATTCTCCGCCATATTCGGATACTGCAACAACATCGTCAGCGTTATTGCAAACCATGTGATAGCTATGAACGAAGTAAAAGAAGTCGCCATCGTCCATGGCTTCCATCAGCGTCTCGCGGCGCTTATGGCGTATCTGATTCCAGCCGATATGAGGCACCTTAAGGGTCTTCGATTTCGGGAATGGCACCATCTCCGCATCAATCCAACCCAGACCCTGCGTTGGTTCAACTTCGCTGCTGGCACGCGCGAGCAACTCCATGCCGAGGCAAATGCCAAGGATCGGCTTGCCGTTCCGTAAAACAGCCGCCTCCATCGGAGCGATAAGTTGCCGCGCGTTCAGTGCCTTCATCGCATCCGGGAAAGCGCCAACGCCGGGTAGTATCAAATGCGTAGCATCCGCAATATCAACAGCCTTGTCGGTAATCGTGACCTTTGCGCCGGTGCGAGATACGATGCGCGCAACAGAGCCAACATTACCCATGCCATAATCGATAATGGCAACTCGCGCAGCTTCAGGATGTGTCATGTGCTAATACCTTCCCGAGCGATCAGGGTTTTTCACGCTCACGACGCGCGGCTGCAAGCCGCCCCAGCCGATCGGCGAATGCCGGCTGCTCTTCGAGTTTGCGTTGCGCTGGCCTGGTTGCATCCGGATCATGCACATGAGGGTAAACCTGATGAGCCGCCGCAATACGATTAAACTCGCCTTCATCCACCCCGAGATAATCAAGCACCACATCCAGACTGGCCGGGCGCTGCGCATCGTAATGAATCATCTGCTCGGCTTCTTCACGGGTGAGAACGCCATTGCGGATATCCAGATTGGCGCGCTGCACAGTACGGCTGTATCCACGCTTGATAAAACGCAAATAGTCGCGCGCGCCTTGAAGGAAACATTCCACTTTCTCGTAATGATAACGAGGATGCAGGTTCTCCACTTCCGCCATATCCCAGCCAAGCTCTCGATTTAAGATCTCGAACTGACGCGGCGCATCCCACTTGATGTAATCGCCCAGATGTACAGCCTCAAGGCCAAGCGCCTTCATATCTTCCCAGGCTGGCAACCGGAAAGGCTCCAGATCACGCATTTCAACGCCATCGATAAAGCCATACATATCTTCGGCATTAATCGACAGATTGATCTGGCGGTTGAACCAGCGCTCGTCCGGCGGTGTCTTGGTCTTGTAATTGTAATAGCCGCCTGAATATTCAGAACCCGGCTCCCCCCAGATAACCAATGGAATTTTATACATCAGTGCCACTTTATAAGGTGTAGCGACCACGCCGGTATGGCAATA
The DNA here is from genome assembly GCF_019636075.1 of Ferrovibrio sp. Taxonomy (GTDB): domain Bacteria; phylum Pseudomonadota; class Alphaproteobacteria; order Ferrovibrionales; family Ferrovibrionaceae; genus Ferrovibrio. Next base: position 24,076 of record NZ_JAHBYG010000050.1, on the reverse strand, counting down.
CCAGCAGAAATCGCCGCGACGCTTGAGCGACTCCACCATGGTCTTCTGGATCACCTTGTCGCTGGCTTGCAGCGTTACATGATCACAACCCAGAGCACGAACAACGCGCTCCATATTCTCAAGGTGGCCTGGCCGGCGGAAATGCGAGTCGAAGGTAGCAAGCAGTATCTTGAGCTTGAATTCCTTCACCAGCATGTAAGCAACCCAGGCGCTATCCTTACCGCCGCTGAACGGCACAACAGCATCGTAGGCGCCCTTCCCGCGATGCTTATCAATGATTTCTTCGAATTCCTTGCGGCGCGCCGGCCAATCAATCGCCGTATCGCGGTTATGTGCTGAACTACACATATTGCAGACGCCATGTTCGTCAAAGGTAACGGTCTGCTCAGTTTCCGGGATCAAGCATTTGGCGCAGCGGCGAATGCCATCTGCGGCACGCAAGGCATCAGCCTGCTCGCGCATTTCGCGGGAGCGACGTGCGACAGTATCCAGCGGCTGATAAGGGGTGGGCGAAGTGCGTCTGGTCATATCTGTCCCGGGGCTTCAGGCTGCGGACGAAAAGCGATTGAAGGTACCGTCGGCAAAGAGCGGACCAACGAGAAAATCCAGCTCAGCATCGGTGGGGGGTTCCTTGCGCGTGTAAAAGCGAATCTGATCCAGATCGAGGCAGAAACGATCCATCATTGCCATATAGGCGGCGCCATCGGCACGACGTTTGCTGCGTTCGGTATCGTTATCGGCATGCAATAAATCGGCGATGCGCTCCAGCCCTTCGAAGCGAGACATCTGTTGCACGTGCGGCAAATCAATGATCGGGCAGCGTTCCCAGAAGAACACCACCTGCTTGCCCATTGCCGCCGCTTCAAAGCCTGCGGAACTGGTGATCGTGGCAACCAAATCTGCGCGCTTAACGACCTCTAACCCGGGGACGGCGGGATGTAAAAGGATCGCGTTCGGCATCCGCCGGATCGCCTCGTAGAACCAGACAGGCCTGCGGCCGAGTTGCCAGATATGCTCCTTGACCAAAAGGATAGTATCCGCCGGCAAGGCGAGTGACAATTCCGCCACGGTCGCGATCTGGTTGGTATGGTTCGGGCTCAATGATAGCGTGGAAGCTTCAGGCTCCTGTTGCAAAGGCACATAGACCACCTTACGGCCATCCTGCGGCGGCAACTCGCGACTGGCGATGCGATTGAGCAGCTTCCAATGACTGCGCTTACGGAAAATATAGGCGACATTCTCGCTCACCAGATAACCGGTCTTGGCGAAACGGAAGCCACGGCGAATAGCGTTCAACCGTTTGGCGACTGTCAGAAGCGATTGTTTGATCACGGTCTTCAGCGCAAAGGATTGATGCATCTTGCGCAGTGCCTCGGGGCTAGCAGCGAGCGAAGACGGAGCAAGATGCGCAAGCCGTTCTTGGATTTCGGCTTCAGGAAGAATAGGTAGGCCTTTCGCCAACACGCTGCGCAGCGCTTTCGACCCTTCATATTCGTCATCGGCCCAATAGGCCAAACCTTTGAGGCGAGCCGGGCAGATTGCTCGGAATGCGACGCCGCGCGCCCGCGCCAGCACGGCGATCGGCTTCTGTCGAATACCACCACCGCCGTAATAGCTGAGGATGGCTTCCGGCGGATATTCATCAAATAGCGCTTCGGTGTGACTGAATTGCTTTAATAGCGCCTCAGCCAGACCGCCAAACCGCGCCTTACGCGATGTATGAGAATCCGGATGCCCTTGCCCGGCAAACAGATAGGAACGCCCCAGATGCCTGTCCGCGAGAACGAAATCACGCATGATCCGAAAACCGAGCCGGCGTTCCAGCGCTTCGGCTTCAGCCGCCACAGCAGCCCAACCGCGCCGCCCTTCTGGATGATCAACAATATCCAGATAGGGATCCTGCGTTTCCACCATGATCAGATTTTTTCCGCCGGGCAACTGGCGATAGTAGCGCTCGTCTTCCTTGGAAGACACGACCAGCAGCGGGATCAATCCGGTGGCGCGCTCGATATATGTTGCCAATGGAACCCACAGCCACCGCGTAAAGCTGTTGGCCAACAGCCACACATATTGCTGTTTGGATGATGATTTGCCCTGAGTGTTCATAGCGTTATGCTGCGCTCATTACCCTCGGCATCGCGAAAGTTTAGCTTCGCTTTCTCTGCCGTCCGCGCCCAATATTCCTCTTGTACATCCAGGTTGGAGGCAACCAAATCAGGGTGCGCATTGAGAAAAGCCACGGCCTCGGCAAGGCTGAACGGCTTGCCGGGCCTGTAGAGCGCCTCAAAGATTGCCCGAAACAGCACCAGATCGGCTTCGTAATCCAGGGTCAGGCGGGCTTTGTCCTGGCGCCATTCCGGCTTGGTATTTTCCAGATCAAGATGTTTGCACAAGCCGCTCTTGGTGAAGAAATAGATGAAACCGGTATCGTTGCGTTCCGTGCGATAGGCTGCCAACACCTTCTGCATTGCCTTGCGGGTGAAGGTTTTGGTTGCACAGCCCAGCGGCAGGCCGCGCATGGTAACGATATCCAGCGATGGATCGGCCAGCAAAGCCTCGGTGGTGGCATCCATGCATTCCGTGGCCGAAAGCGGATCGTCACCATCCGCCTGGATCACCGCATCAAAGCCGAAAGCCTCGATGGCATCGCCGAACCGCTTGATGATATCGTCTATGCTGCCGCGAAAAACCGAACATCCCTCGGCTTTGACCGCGACCTCCAGCGGATCATCCGTGGCTGCCGTGGTGGTGCAAACCACCACATCCTTGCGATCCGCGATAAAACGGCTGGCCGCCACACGATCAAGCAGATGCGCCACCACCGGCCGACCGCAGATATCGGCCAGCGCCTTGCCAGGCAGCCGCTCGGATGCCAGGCGAATGGGAATGATCGCACCGATCTTCATCGCTTGGGCTCCGCTTAGCTGAAATGCTTGATGGTCTTGCGCAAAGCATCCACCTGGGCGGCCGCCTCGTCCGTGCTGCCATAGTTATTCACGAATTGCATGATCTTGGGCTGCACGGCTTCGGCATTGGGGAAAGGCGGAAAGTCGATGCCATCGTAAAGCGGCGGGCAGCGTTTCTTCCAAGCGCCAGAGGAAACCAGCGTCTCGTGATGCAGCAACGCCCAGGCAGCATAAATGCCATCGCCGCCGAAATCGATATATTTGAAGCGGAAGTCTTGCCACGACACGTCCTCACGCTCATAGCGGAAGGCGACAGTCCAATAGCTGTTGTTAAAACCAGCCGGCACCTTCTGCGGCACCAGATAATCCGCCGCCTTGGCGGCATCGAGGAACATCGCTGCGATATCGGCGCGTAGTTTCAGGAAGAAATCCATCCGCTCGGTCTGCGCCAAACCTACAGCTGCGGCCACTTCCGGCATGCGGTAATTGTAGCCGAAAGCATCATGGCGCTTGTAGTTCGGATTCTGGAAAATATCCTTGTTCGAACGGATCCGGCCATCGGTGGCTTTTAGTGCGGCATAGCCAAGACTGCCGAATTTGCGCATCGATTCGGCATAGGCCTGATTGTTGGTGACCACGATGCCGCCATCGCCCGTGGTGATATGCTTGGAATTTTCCAGGCTGTAGCTGGTGATATCGGCAATCTCGGCAATCGGGCGGCCTTTGTAGAGCGTGCCGAAGGCCTGCGCCGCATCATTGATCACCGCAATACCGTGTTTGCGGCCAAGCTCCATCAACGGATCCAGATCGCAGGACAAGCCATAAAGTGAAACCGGCATGATCGCCTTGGTGCGCGGTGTGATCCGGCGCGCCACATCAGCAGGATCGATATTGAAAGTATCCGGGTCGATATCGGCGAAAACCGGCACAGCATTCTGCGCCAGGATGACATCCAGATTCGAAATCACCGTCAACGGCGTGGTGATCACTTCATCCCCATAGCCAACACCCACCGCATTGAGCGCAGCATGCAGGGTGGACGTGCCGGAATTGAAAGTGACGGCATATTTAGCGCCCACTTTGGCAGCCAAGGCCTGCTCGAAACGGTTGTTCATGCTGCCGGACGTGCCCGAGCCGAAACCGGAATCCAGAACCTCACGCACATAATTCATTTCGCGATCGGTAAAGCGCCAGGTGTTTTTCATTGTCTACGTCCGTAGTGGGTTAAACGGTATCTGCGGCATGTTGCAATTCGAAAGCGCGACGATACCAGCCATCGCCTGCCAGCATGGCCGAATGGTCGCCGCGATGGGTGATCTCGCCATTCTCAATTACAACGATATCGTCAGCATAAGCGATGGCGGCCAGGCGATGCGCAATAACTAGCACCGTTGCCTGACCCGTTTCGCGGATATCGCGCAGAGCGGAATGGAAATCGGCCTCTGCATTGGCATCCAACTGGCTGGTGGGTTCATCTAGAACCAAGATACCCGCCTGCCTTGCCAAAGCACGTGCCAATTCGAGGCGCTGGCGCTGACCACCAGAAAGCCCGCCCCCACCCTCAGCCAACTGGCTATCGTAGCCCTGCGGCATTGTACGGATGAATGCATCCGCATTGGCGAGTTTTGCAGCCTTTACGATTTCAGCACGGTCTGCATTGGCCGCACCATAGCCAATATGCTCGGCTGGCGTGCCGCTGAACAATACTGGCGTTTGCGGCACATAAGCAATTGCAGCCCTCAACGCAGCCACATCATAATCTGCAACGTCACGCCCATTGATAAGAACGCGCCCCTTCTGCGGCCGCCGCAATGCTGGGATGAGATCGATCAACGTGGATTTTCCCGCACCAGAAGGACCAACGATTGCCGTTACCGAACCAGCAGCTATTTTGAAAGAGACATCCCTCAAAGCATCTTGAGAAGCATCAGGGTAACGATAGCCAACGCGTTCAAAAACGATTTCTGCGGCTTGGCGCGATGGCAACACATTGCCATGGGCATGCTCCACCGCCGCCGCAAGCTCACGCATGCGCGCAAGGATCACGTCCACAGAGGGCATCATGCTGGACAAGCTCTGCAGGCTGGTAAGAACCTGACGCATCACCGGCAACAAGCGCATCAAAGCCAGAAAGAAAACCAGGATACGTTCGAAACCAAGGCCAAGAACCGCCGTGGATACGTAGAGCAGCACCATTGCAATCCCGATCACAATCGGTTCGACCGCCGCCCCGCTGGCCGTAACAATCCGCAGCAGCCGCATGAACTGGCCATGCTGCTCGGCCGTGATATTGCGAAGCACATCGCTTTCATGGGCTTCCATTCCGCTTAACCGTATAAGACGGATCGACTTCACACGCTCGAACAAAAATTGCGAGAAGCTCTGATTTGCCTGCGTCATAGCTTCGCCGGTTGGGCGCACCATGCGCAGCGGTCGCACCAACAGCAAGCCGGCCAAACCAAGCACCACCACGCTAAGCGCCGTCATCAACGGGGACAGCACCAGCAACAAACCGAAATAGACCACGCCGAGCAGCAAGGCCGAGATCAACTCTGCAGCCGAAACGAATAACGATGCGGCGCGATTTAATTCATTTGCCAGCTCATTGATCACCTGACCGCCGGAAATCCGGTCATGGTATTCCAGCTTGGCAGAGAGAAAGCGCCGGAAGGCTTCCCGCCGGGCATCGCGTACGAAATCCTGGCCCAAGCGGTTGCGCACCACCACGCTGGCATACATCGCCACCTGCCGCGCCACCACCAGCACAAACATCGCCACCAACAGCAAAGGCAGGGTAAGCGGCAGATTCAGCGCAGCCGTTATATCCAATGCGTGGCGCCACAGCGCAGAGCCTTCGGCCAGTTTGGCGGTATCGCCGCCGCCATTGATATATTCCAGGATCGGCAGAAACATGCCGACACCGACGCCTTCGAATAGTGCGGCCAGAAAGCCCAGCGCCACCACCAAAAGCACCCAGCTTGGTCGATAGCCGAGCTCCAGGGCCGCTCGATAGGTGGCAACAACACCTTTTGTGGCAGTGGGTTTATTCACCCGGCAAACTCCTCGGCCAGGCAGCCGAGATGGATGTGGTCGATATACTCATCACCCAATCTATCATGCTGGCGAAAACAGCCCTCGCGCTGAAAACCCAGTTTCTCGAACACCCTGATCATGCCGGGGTTGATCGCCATGGCACCGGCCGTGAGGCGACGAAAGCCCTCTGTTCGGAACAGCCTGCGGCAGATTGCGGCAATGGCATCCTGGGCGAGCCCCCGTCCCCAAAGATCGCGGCGGCCGATCATGATGCCGATATCGGCGGTTGACGTGTGGCTGTTGATGCTGCCCACCTTCAGCGTACCAACGAAATCACCTTCCGCCTTGCGTTCGATAGCGAAAAAGCGCTCGCTTGCCGAGCGCATCACCCGATCGCAATAGCTTCGCACGTCTTCAACCGATACCGGCTTGGCCATGTAGCCAGGCAGATTCAGCGTGCGGATCACATCATGGTCGCGTAACCAACCAAGATAGGCGGGATCATCGCGGTGCCTTGTTGCAAAAGGCGCCAAGCGCACCAGGCTGCCTTCGATGGGCTCGTTCATATTGCTGTCCAACCGCCATCCACCATCATGGCGGTGCCAGTGATATAGGCTGCGGCATCAGAGGCCAGGAACAGCACGGGCCAGGCAATCTCATCAGCCTTAGCCAGGCGGCCGAGCGGCGTGCGTGCGTTGTAGTTGGCAACAAATTGCGACGGCTGATTGTTGGCCACACCGCCGGGGCAGATGGCATTGACGCGCACGCCATGCTTGCCATGATAAGCTGCCAGATAACGTGTATAGGCGATCAACCCACCCTTGATGGCGGCATAGGCCGGCGGGGTCGTCATTGGCAGATCGCCATAGACACTGAAATCAGGCCCCACAACGCCATAGATCGAAGCGATATTCACCAGCACACCGGCGCCACGACCAGCCATACGTGCACAGATCGCTGCAGAGATCAGACACACCGCGTTAAGCTGCAAATCTACATTGGTACGCCAGGCATCGCCCCCGCCATCCTGCACCAGATTGTCCTGATTGCTGGCGCCCCAGTCGGCAGTGCGCGGATAAGCGGCATTCACCCAGATATCCGCCGCGCCACAGCTGGCTTCCAGCGCTGCAACACGCTCTGGAACTCCATCGGCCGAGCCCGCATCGAATTCTTCGGCCCGCACGATTTCTGGCAGTTCCGCCGGTCGTTTCCCGCCCTGGCGTTCCAAGGTAACCACCTCTGCCCCCGCCTGAGCCAGGGCACGGCAGATGGCGGCCCCAATCAGGCCGTAGCCTCCAGTTACATAGGCGCGCTTGCCGGCGAGCCCGAAAGGCGCCGGCATTCCAGTAGATATTCTATTTGAATCAGTCACTTGAGTGATTTTTGCGCTATTTCAAGCATGTTACCACAGTCCGGGTGAATCCAGGTTTCGCTTATGCGCCCCGTTTTCACTCCAGACTCGATCCGATTCGCATGTTCACGACGCGAACACTCAAGAACTTACGGCGCCTATGGGCAGCCGTCAAGCAGCCCTTAAGGGTCAATAAATTGCAGAAATCCAAGCCAACTGGGGTCTGGCCGGAAGCGATGACCGCCTGGCTCGATCTGCAACTGCAGACGCCCTGTCGCGCCTAGCCTGGCATAAATCTCTCCGGCTTCTGCAAATACGGCCCGAGCGCCCTCTCCCGGCCAGATCGGATCGGCGGCACCCGCCACCGAAGCAAGCGGCCGCGGTGCCACCAGGCCCAGAATATCGGCCATCTCAAGCCAGTTCAGGATACCGGGGATCACATTCTGGCCCTGGTCGTCGCGGCGGCGACCGATCGTGTCGCGGATATAACCTATGCAGCCGCAGGCCAGCACCGCAGCAATCCGCTCGTCGAGTGCTGCCGCAAACAACGCCACGCTGCCGCCGGCGGAATGGCCCATGGCATGGATTCGGGCAGGATCGATTTGCAAACCTGCTGCTTCAGCCTGTAGCCAATCGATCACCGCCGACACATCCGAACAGCGTTCGCCGATCAACGAACGCCCCAGCAGAAGCGCATGCATTGTGGCATCCACACAGGGCGCAGCGGAGCGCGGCCTGATCTGCCGCTCCCCACGTTCGCCGAAGCAACTCTGCTCAATAGCAACGGCCATATAACCGCGCTGCGCTGCTTGCAGGGCAATAGCGTAATCGCCATTGCCTTTCTCAAGATCGGCAGGATAGCGCGCTTCGCCCCAGGAGATGTGCGCACCGCTATTGGTGCCCTGCAGGCATAGCATAACAGGCAGCGGGCCGCTGGCATTTTCCGGCTGAACCAGGTGCACCGGAATATCCACGCCTTCCCGCGCGCGCAGATAAATTCGCCGACGCAGCAAGCCATCCGGCAAAGCGAAACGTTGTTCGCCGACGCTATACGGCACACTTGCCTCACGCCGATAGCCAGACAGTTCAGCCAGCTTGGCGCGTGCCTGGCGCTGCCAAAGCTGCGGATCGTCTGGTTTTAGCGCCTGAAACCGCAGCCCGAGGGCCACACGATCATAATCGGCGAAATGCCGTGCCGATGGGCTGAGCGAAAGCCCCGACGGCGTATCGGCAAAAGGATCGACAGGTCTGCCGATCATGCGCAACAGCCGGTGCCGCAAAGCCATCGCCAAAACCCGCCAACGGCTAGCCATGCCGATCCTCCACAATGCGCTGCCAGAAGGCCAGCAAATCGGCTGCACGGGATTTGCCATCGCAGAGTTGCGCTACGCGCTGGCTTGACGCCTCACCCATCCGCATAATGGCCGCCCGATCATCGGCTAAACTTGCGATACGCTCGGCCAATGCATCGGCATCGAAGGCGGATTGCAAAATGCCGGTAACGCTATCCTGCACAAAACGATCATACTGTCCCACCGATAATACGGGGCGGCCAGCTGCCATCGCCTCGATGATATCGCGGCCCCAGGGATTATCCTCGCGGGTTGGCTTGATCAGTAGATCGCTCGCCGCCAACACTGCCTCGGGATCAGGCACATGTCCAAGAAACATCATCATATCGGCAACGTCCATGCGCGCCGCATAAGCGGCCAGATCGCCGCCCGCGCGCGCCGTATCACCCAGCATGCCTGGCAGAGATTGCGACAATGTCATATTGCCCGCCATCACGAATAACACATCCCGTCGTCCGCGCGCCTTCAACGCCCGGGCAACATCCACCACCCGATCCACTCCACGCACCCAGGCATAATTGGACAGGCAAGCAACCACCAGACGGCCATCGCGCGGCAGCGATACATGGGGTGTGGCGGCCTGCATCGGCTCGGCGATATTGTAGATCACTTGCTCAGGCCGATTGGACGCACCGCCAAGATGAGCGTGGAAGCGCGCCTGCTCGTTCTCGGTGATAAAAACCAAGCCATCGCTGCCTCGGGCCATGCGGCGAGATTGCCAGCGCGCGAAAATGCCCGGCATCAGCATGGTGCGCACATGCATGGTGATGGCTGGGCGCTTTGGCAGTCTGCGCAACCACAGGCCCAATCCATGCAACGATTCATGATTAAGATGGATCAGATCAAATCGCCCAGCCGCATCGGCCAATACCTGGCGAAAGCCCGCCGCGCGCTGCCAATCTCGCCCATATTGCGCCAAGGCCAGCAAATTGCGGGAAAACCGTGGCAAGGCTGATTGGCGCGGCATGCCAGCCACTGGATGAGCGGGAATATCCAGAGCGGCATAACGCGGCTGGATCGGCCCTTGGCGCGCACACCAAACCTCGGGCGCAACAGCATTGCGATCAATATAGTTGAGGCTTTCATACAAGCTGCGGGATGAGCCGCCATAGCCGCCTTCGATATCCAGGCAAAGCACACGCAGCTTCTCAGCGGCCATGAATCAAATCCAGGCAGCCATCACGGCCAAGATGAAACAGCGGGTCTAACACCGAAAGTCCAGGCTGAAATCCTGGCCTGCCCTGATCATAGGCGCGCGGCGTGAAGCTGTAATATTCCAGCGCAAGTCCAGCCGCGGAGAATTTCGCCGGATCCTGATACCCTGCACCGCCCTTGCCGGAAAGATAACAGCCCCCCGGCGCCAGATGCTGCACGATCATCACAAGCCGATCATCCGATTGCCCGGCAATGCCAAGCATGCTGGCCTTTTGCAACGGCGTGGCGACATCCAGATAGCCGGCTATTGCCGCAATAAAATGCGTGTTGATAGCTGCCAGATCGGCCTCCGGCGCCGCCGCAAACCAGCTTTCTAGACTGGGCCAGATCGCCTTGAAATACGCCGCCTTGCCATAGGTATTGCGCAACAAAGCCAATATGCTACGGCGCCAATCGGGCTTGGCGGGAAGCGTTTGCGCTATGCTCTGGCCCAGATGAGCAGCCACCGGCAGAGTAAGCCAGCGCGGTTCGGTCTCGCCCAGAATGCGCACCCGGTTGATGATGTTGTTCTTACTGAATTGCGCATCATCCAGCAGCACGAAAAGATCGGCTTGCGCCAATTTTGCAAAATATCCCGGCCAAGGCAAAAAATTCGGCTGGTGGATGGCAACCTTGATCATACCTGCGGACCGAGGTGCAGGTATAAAACAACGCCTTCCTTACAAGTGTAGGCGGCCGAATCCACGCCTGCCTCTGTGCTGATACCTACTACACTTCGGCCCTGCCAGGTTGGCAATGGCCATGGCGGGCAAAGGGCCCGCAGGAAATCACGCAGCTGTCGTGCGCTCCAGCCGGGCTGTATATCGCCATCGCGTGGTCGACGCGATGGCCAAACACGCCCGTGGCTAAGATTGGGAATGCGTACTGGCGACAAACCATCCCGCTTACGCTGCCATGCTTGCGGAAATAATGAAATACCAGCTTCGATCATCGCGGCGCGCGCCTGAAAAGCTGTCCAATCCAGTGGCACCGGCAATGGCGCCTCCGCCCAAATGGCGCCGGCATCGACCTCCGCCACGATCTCATGCCAGGTGACCCACAATTCCGACTCGCCATTGATGATCGCCCATTGCAGTACATTTGCGCCCCGATAACGCGGGATATGGCCACCATGCATATTGAGCATTCCAAAACGATACCGCAGCAGATCATCCGCAGGTAAAATCTGCGAATACATCCAGCTGATCGCTACATCGGCTGCAGGAAGATCAATTGGCAGATTGCCTCCACGCGGCTGTACAGCTAGCGGTAAACCGCGTTCTGCTGCCGCACCCCGCAATATTTCTGTCTTTTCGCTCTGACTGCGATTGGCAGGTACAATCACGCCCGTCAGTTGAAGATCGGAGCAATGTTCAAACAGAGCCAGCCCCGATATGTCGGTGGCCAACAAATGGGCGGCCAATACTGCCGTCATCCGGCAATACCGAAAACCCGCACCCAGGAATCATGGGTGAGCAATTGCCGCAGCAATTTGGTATGTTTGGCGCGGCCATCAAGATGCTCATCAATACAAGCCGCCAGTGCATCGGTGTCGAACAATCCGAAACTCAAGGCATCGAGCCGCCCGCGAATGGCAGTGAAATGCGCACGATGCGCCGGATCCTCCCGGAAAAGCGCCGTGAGATTCTGCCACGAGCCCGCCGAATGGCTGTCGCTGGGCGTTTGCGGGCGGCTTGCCAAACCAAGGCGACGCAGCGCAGCGCGCCCAAGCAGCGCACCGATCTCGGCCCAGGAATTGAGATCGGCGCGAAAACCGGTATTGGCGTTGGGCAGACGGGCAATCTCAGGTGAAAGCAGGCGCATAGCCTGTTGCGTCATCGTAGCCTCAACGCGCCATTGCGGCGGCATCGAGAGATACACATTCAGCACATCGATATCAAAAGCCGGAATGCGTAAATCGGTATGGCCACGTACAGCCGCCATGCTGGTAAAGGCGTAATGCTTACTCACCTGCGCGAGGATGAAAGCATCCCAGGCATTCACCGGCTCATCGGAATTAAGCCAGGGCGCCAGCCAGTTGCTCAACGCATTCACCTGGCCGCCGAACCAGTCGGCCTGCCGAGCGGGGCGCACGATGCGCTCAATGGTGCTGCGCGGCGGGCCTTGGCGCAGGCGGTTGAACAGATAAGCGGCATCGGGCCGGGTCGGCAATTCCGCCAGCATCGGCAATCGCGTGTTGGAACCGCCCAGACGCAGAAAGCGCGACGGCAGGTAATAACCGCGCAAGGTATAATCCAAGCCGTGGCCGGTGAGGCAGATGCTCGATTCCTGCGCCACGCGCGGCATGAAGGCCGCCACCGAAGTGGAAGCCGGAAACATGCCGCCGCCATCGCGGGTGGTTTCATCCTGTATGGCCAGCGTTTCGGCTGGATCGACCAACACCGTGCGATGTTGCGCATGCAACCCGGCGGCTACGGTACGTGCCAGCGCCAGTTCGGGATTATCCTCGAAACTAGCCGTGGTCCAGCAAAACGGTTTGCGATCGGCGGCGGCCAACACCAGGCGAGAATCCAGCCCGCCCGAAAGCAGCAGGCCCACATCCTGCCCATCGCTCTGCCGGGTGAGCGCGGCGCGCAGCGCAGCGGCCAAGCGTTCGGCGCCTTCACTGCGATTGAAATCCGGCTTGCGCCAATGCAAATGCCAATAGGGCCGCAGGCTGATGCCATTGCGATCCTGCTGCAGGATATGTGCGGCCGGCAGGGCCTTCACGCCCTGTACTGGCGTGTGATCGGCAATCGTGCGCTGCAGCGTGAACAATTCCGCCAGGCCGAGCGGATCGGCACGACGCGGAATGCGCGGCTCACCCAGCAAAGTGTAGAGCTGCGTGGCAAAGACCAGGCCTTGATCGTCGCTCCAGTAATGCAACGGCACCGAGGCCAGGCGATCGGCGATCAACACCAGCTTATGCTTGCCGCCATCGTAAAGTGCCGCCGCGAATTGGCCATTGGCCTCGGCCAAACGGTCCAGCTTGTTTTCCCGGTAAAACCGCAGGATCAGATCGGCGGCATCCTTGGCCTGCGGATCCAGTTTCTCTGCCTCGAATATCTCTCCACTGACGAATACCGCTATATCATCCTGCCGCGCCCGCGACAGACACCGGCTGTGCATATGTGCGGCAATGCCAAGCCCGGCGCCCTGCAGCGCCAGGCTCTCCACCGCTATCCCGGTGGGATGACGCGCTGTCAGCGCCGCGATATCAGCCGGCGCTGCGGCATCGCGCCGCCAAAGCCCGAATAGTCCGATCATGCCAGCTCTTTCGGCAACGCCATGGTGTTGTTGCGCGGCCCTACGAACACATCGTAATCATATGCCGCCAGTTGCTCGGCGGTGATGGCTGAAATCTTGCGATCGCCGCGCGAATACCAGCCAGCAAGACGAATGCGCGGCCGCAGGCGGGTCAGTGTATCCTTGGCGCCTTCGAGTGCTTCCACCTCGGCGCCATTCAGGGTCAGGCTCAGCATCGAAAGTCGGTCCAGCCCCTCGGCCGCCACGATGCCATCCACCGAAATGGTTTCCACGATCTGCGTGCGATCCCCCTTATGCACCTCTTCCACCAGGGAGTTGGCCTGGGCAAAACCGGTTTCAAGATTAAGGCTGCCAGCAGCCTTCCATACCCCGTTATGCCGCGCGATCACGGCATTGATGCCGTTATGCTGCAAATTGCGCGAAAGCAAAGCATGGCAATCGCGATTGGCTTCCACGGCGATCACACGACAATCCAGCACCTCGCGCGCCATCCGAATATCGCCAAAGCCAAGGAAAGCGCCGCCGTCGATGAAGGTTTCGCCAGGTTTGGGCGTAAAGGCCCGCATCAGGCGTTCGCGCGCCACGCTATCTGGATAATCGGCGATGGCATCCTTGTGCTGGCCATGGAAGCCCCAAAGCTGCTCCACATCGAAACCTTCCGGCTTCAGGTCTGGCCGCATATGCGGGAAGAGATACCGATTGATATAATCCTTCACCAGGCGGAAATGCGGTTTGGGCAAGCTGCCGGGCAAATCGGGCCGCAGCATGTCATAGGCATCGGCATTGGCCGGCTCGGTCCAGAAGCCATGCAGACGAAGGCCGTCCTCGGCCCGTTCGATCCAGGGCGTGCCGTCGGTTTCACCGAAATGCAGCTTGGGCACTTCGCGGTTCATATAAGCCATGAAGCCGGCATAGCGTTTGCGCCAACGTTGGGTATAGCCCGGCACCAGCCGCTTCAGCGCGAGAGGAATCGGAATCATCGCTTAATCTCCAAATGCTGACGCGGATCATAGCCGCGCATGAAATGCAGTCTATCCCAGATCGCCGCCGGCACGGCTTCGCGCCAGCGCTCAAAGGCTTCGATATCGGCCAGGCTCAGTTCTGTGCGACCATGGCCTTGTGATTCGTTGGTATTCATCGCCTTGCGGATCTCGATCCGCTGGAATGGAATCTCCAGCGCACTGAAATGCCCGGCCATCGCATCGGCATTCTCAAGCTCGCGTGTAAAAATGCAGCGCGGCGCATCCAGGCCGGCTTCTTCCGCCAGCCGCAGACCACGCAAATAGCCTTCCGTCCAAGCCCAGAGATAAAGCCCCGATGGCGGCATATCGGCCGGCATGCGAAGCTCGTTCACGGTGTCTGCCGGACTGTTATTGTCGAGCCGGAAATCCTTGCCGCGATTCACGAAGCTGCGCATGTTGAGCAGCGGGTCGCGGATCAGCAGCACGATTTTCGGTCTGCCGGCCAGGGCCACAAGCTGGCGATGCAGACCGCGAATGAAGAATTTGCTGATATCGAAAAAAATATCTGTCTTGGGCGCAAAACGCTGCATCCAGGCAAAACGCGCTTCGGCATAGCGCTGCAACGCAGCGATATCCTGCGCGGCGAAAGCCCGCAGCACATCGCCGCGCCCCAGCAATTCATGCGTCTCGATAAAGCGGCGGCGAAAACGGCGTTCGATATCGCCCAGGACACCCGGCAGACGCACGTGCGCCTGGGGTTCCTCAAAGGCTGGCACAACGCCGATCCCGCACCGCTCCACCAGGTCGGTAAGTGAGGCCTGCCCGCTGCGGCCGGGCGTTACGGTGAAGATATATCGCATCAAACTATTCAGGCCAGATTCGCCATCACATCGCTGATGCGATGAATCTGCACAGTATTCATGCGGGTATTCTTGCCGGGATAACTGACTCCCACCACCAGCACCATGTCGTCGGCTGCCAGCAGCCCGCGTCCATGCAATTGCTGCAGCACACGGGGAATGTGATCGCCGCTATCGCGCCGGAACGGCACATCGCTCACCACGCCCAACGTACCCGCAATCAGATTGAAGCTGCGAGCGGCAACGGCATCGTCGCTCACCGCCAGGATCGGCTGTCGCGGACGATGCCGCGCAATCATGCGCGCGGCAAAACCGGAGCGCGTAATGGCCACGATCTTGTCGATCGGCAAGGCGCGGCAAAGCGCGGGAATAACATTGCCAACCGCATCGGCCACATTGGCGCCGATATCGGGTTTGCCGGCATCAAGGTCTGCCTGCACATGGGCTTCGGCGGCCGTGGCCACCTGGGCCATGATGCGCACGGCCTCCACCGGAAAATCGCCCATGGCGGTTTCGCCAGACAGCATGGTGGCGGCGCAGCCATCCAACACGGCGTTGGTGATGTCGCTCACCTCCGCCTTGGTGGGGAAGGGATTCTGAATCATGGTGTGCAGCATTTCGGTGGCCACGATCACCGGTTTGCCATGTTCGCGCGCCGCCGCGATGATGCGCTTCTGGCGCAATGCCACATCATGCAGGCTGGTCTCCACCGACAGGTCGCCGCGATCCACCATGATCGCATCAGCAGCCTCCGCGATTTCGTCCACATGATCCATGCCGCCCTGGTTTTCCACTTTGGCAACGATACGTGGGCTGGAGGAACCGATCAGATCGCGGAAAGCCCGCACATGCCCGGCCGATTCCACAAAGCTGAGGCCGATGAAATCCACCCCGGTTTCCTTGGCAAAGGCAATCATGCGCTCATCGCGCGGCGTGACTTGCGGGGTATTCAGCTTCACGAACGGCACATTGATGCCTTTGCGGCTTTTCAACTGCCCGGCGGTTTCGGCACGGATGCGGATATCCCGCCCGGCCACGGCAACCACGGTAAAGCGCAAAGTGCCGTCATCGGCCAGAATGGTATGGCCGGTGCGCAAATCGGCATGCAGATCGGGGTAATTCACCGGCACCTTCTTGCTGCCGTCATGATCGGTTTCGGTGGTGAGGATGATCTCTTCACCAGCCAGGAAGCTCGGCTCGAAAGCCAGTTGCGTGGTGCGGATCTTGCGACCGGGAATATCCAGCAGGATAGGCACATCAGGCAGCACGCGGCGGATTTCGGCAATGGCATTGCGATGCCAATCCAGATCGGCATGAGAGCCATTCAAGCGCGCCACGCTCAAACCCGCTTCACGCAGTTGCAGCAGGGTCTGCTCGTTCAGGCTGACCGGGCCGATGGTACCGACAATACGCGTAACGTTCATTGGTTTTCCTCGATGAAAAGCGGCACGCCACGCAACGCAGCAACGATCTCGGGGCGCATCAGGCGCGGATCGGGTTTCTCGCCTTCCACCAGGATGCGGCGCATATCGGTACCGCTGATCTGGCGCGTAGCCGGGCCGCCGTAATGCGGGCAGGTCTGTTCAGTTACGATACCATCGCAATCCGGGCAGAAATACGGGCCATGCAGGCGCATGATCTGAATGCCGAGATCGCCATCAAAGCGCCGGGTAAGCTCGTGGGCATCGTAAAGCCCATACCAATCGCCTACGCCAGCATGATCGCGGCCAACGATGAAATGTGTGCAACCATAATTGCGCCGGATCAACGCATGAAACACCGCCTCACGCGGGCCGGCATAGCGCATGATGGTAGATAGAATGCCCAGCACCACGCGCTCGCGTGGCAGAAAGCCACCCACCAGGGCGCGATACCCGGCCATCACTGCCTGCGGCGTATAATCGCCAGCCCGCTTGCGGCCCACCAGAGGCTGCACGAACAGGCCATCGGCATGCTCCAGGGCCACGCGCTGAAGATATTCGTGGGCGCGGTGCGGCACATTACGGGTCTGGAATCCCACAACACGACGCCAGCCGCGCTCGGCAAAAATCGTGCGCGTTTCCGATGGCGTGAGTTCATCGGCTGAAATATCGAAGCGGGCGCGCTTCAGCAACTCCACCCGACCTCCAACGAAAACCGGCGCCAGATCGTAGAAATACGCCACCCCGGGATGTTTGCGATCATCGGTGCGAAAAATCTGCTTGGCTGCTGCCGGTCGATCCACGCGATAAAAATCGCTCGGCCAGAGCCGACCTACGGTTTCGCCGCCAAAGGTGAGCGCCACCTCGCCGGCGTCGTGCAACCGCGCTGCTTCCGCCTCGGTTACGCTCAGCAACACCGGCAACGGAAACACCGCGCCACCAGGCAAACGCATATCATCGACGACGGAGCGAAACTGTTGCTCGTTCATGAAGCCATCGAGCGGCGCAAAGGCGCCCAAGCCGATCTTTTCCAGCTCAAGATACTGGTCGCGGTCGAGCTCCAGACTGATCATCGGCCGCCCCCCATCATTGCCGCTTGCAGACGCGGCACCACGGCAATCACCCGTGCGGCACTCTGCTGCGGCGTTTCGCCAGCATTGCCATCGATCACCAGGTCGGGCGCGGCCGGCGCATGCCAGGGAATATCCAGGCCCACCACATTAGGCATCGCGCCAGCCGCCGCCTTGGCATAAAGGCCTTTCACATCGCGGCTCTGCACCAGAGGCAGTGGCGTATTCACATACACTTCCACATAACCCGGCAGATTGGCGCGGTTCCAGGCCAGCAGATCGGGATGCGCATAAAGCGCAGCAACCAGCACCACCAACCCTTGTTCGGCCAGCATGCGCGCTAGGCGCTGAATGCGGCCGATCTGCTCATGCCGGGCAGCCTCATGAAAGCCCAGGCCGGCGCCAAACAGATCGCGGATCACATCGCCATCGATCAGCACCAGTTCAGGCAGATACGGTTTCGCCTGAGCGTGAATCGCCTCGGCAATAGTGGTTTTACCGGCGCCTGAAATACCGGTCAGCCAGACGACAGAGCCTTGCTTCACAGTGTCACCGGCAAGCCGGAATTCAAGGCGCGCTGACAGGCATCCAGCACGGTGAGCACGCGAATGCCTTCGTCGGCATCGGAATCCGGTGCGCGGCCTTCGGCTATGCAGGTCAGGAAATGCCGGCATTCGGCATTCAGCGGTTCGCCTGCATCATAAGTCAGTGCCTCGGCTTCGGCCTTGTTCACAGTGGGCAAATCGCCATCCCAACCCACCGCATGGCGATAGAGTTGCAGTTTCTCTGGCCCGGCAGCCACATCGTTGAACACGATCATACCGCCGCTGCCCACCACCACCAGCCGCTGATCCTTATACGGATGCAGCCATGATACGAAAATATGTGCCTGCGCACGTTCGCCGAAGGTCATGTGCGACAGCGTGCTATCGGCCACACCCGCCGAAAGGAAGGCCTGGCCCTGGGCGGATACCTTGCTGGGCAACTCGCCCATCAATTGCAGGATCATCGACACATCATGCGGCGCAAACGACCACAGAGCATTTTCCTCACGGCGGATTTTGCCCAACGAAAGCCGGGTGGAATAAATGTAGCGCAAATCGCCGATGGCACCTTTGCGCACCGCGTTGCGCAGGGCCACGAAGGCCGGATGGTAAAGCAGCATATGGCCCACCATCAGCACGCGGTTTTTTGCCTTGGCCAAATCCGCCAAAGCCTGCGCCTCGGCCAGATCCAGACAGAGCGGCTTTTCCACGAACACATGCTTGCCGGCCCGCAATGCTTGCGCGGTCAAAGCGCCATGGGTGGCTGCCGGCGTGGCAATCGCCACGGCATCGATGGCCGGATCGTTGATCACCACAGCCGGATCGGCCTCGGCGCGCAAGCCGGGATAAGCCGCTTGCATCGCCGCACGATTGGCATCCAGTGTATCGGCAATGGCCGTCAGCGCGCCCAGGCCATGGAAATTGCGCACCAGATTCTTGCCCCAATAGCCGGCGCCGATTACTGCGATCCTGGTCATGCTTCGCCTTTGAAAGTCACCGCAATGCGGCCGGGATGATGGGTGGTTACATTCGCCGCCAGGGCCGCGTCCAGACCGGCTATGCGGTCGCTTAGATAGCGTTCAAGCGCGGCCTGCGGCGTACCATCGCCCAACCACCAGATCGGATGGGTGAGCAATTGCAAGGCCGTGCCGGCGGCCACGGCGGCATGTTGCAAGGGCGCGCCCTTGTGCCAGCCGCCGCGTGAATCCGAGCAATAGCCCATGGCGCTGAAATATCGCGGTTGATAGGCATGCGGCCGCCCGGCCAGAGTGGCGGGGTTGTTCAGCAGGTCGGGGCTGGGGCGATGGAAGCTCACCATGCCGACCGGCTGACCGGTGATGGCTTGCAGCCAATCGCACTCCCGGGCGGCAGCGGCATCGCGATCGGCATCGGCCGGATAGGCCGCCGGATCGAAATGCAAGTCCACGCGATGGCCAAGTTGCAGCAGCCGCGCCAAAGCCGCGCGGCAATCGGCAGCGCCCACATTGTAAAGCGGGCTGGTGGTGAGCACGAAATAGCTGGCGGAGACACCCAGCGCGGCCTCCGCCTCGGCCATCGGCAAGGCATAACCGGGCCCAACATCCACATCGTGGCGCAAAATCAGGTCGGCACGATCAGGCTGCGCGGTTGCAAAATCGCGCACGGCATAGCCCCTGGCTAACAGGGCGGCCAGCAGATCGCTATAGGCTTGCGGCGAGAAGGCAGAATTCATGGCGGCGATTCGAAAGGTTTTATGGCGATTTCCAGCCATGCTACCGCAGTCCGGGTGAAGCCACCCAAGACCTGCGGATGCTTAGCAGCCGCCCTATGGGGGGTCAATAAGCCACCCCTTGGCGCAGGCGCCAGCGGAACCATAATCCGGCACTGAGCGCGGTAAAGATCGAGGCCAGAACCAAGGCAATGAACATCCGGCCGTCGATAATGCCTGCGGCATGGGCCACCGAGGCCAGTACGATGCCGGGGCCGCCGCGGGTATTCATGGCCATGCCGTAATCCACCACCTCCAACCAGGACCGGCCGATCAGCTTTACGGCCGTCATCACACTGATGATCTTCACCGCGCTGGAAGCCAGCAGGAAGAGCAGGATCAACCGCCAATCGAATTCGCTGGCCAGGTTCAGGCGGTGGCCCACCAGAGCGAAATAGATCGGCACGAAAAACCAGATGGCGATATCGGCAATGCGCTGCTTCACCGGGCCGAAGGTGCTGGCGGGAAAACGGCCGATGATCAGGCCTGCCAGCAATGCGCCGAAAATCACGTTCACATGCAGCAAGCTGGCCATGGCCACGAAGATCAGGCAGACCAGCAGCGTATAGCCGGTGAGCGAGGCTTCGGTGAATGTGCCACCGGCAAACCGCCCGGCCAGACGCAACAAGGCAGGCCCCAGCGCGATGGAAGCAATGGCAAAAACGATGGTGATACCACCCACTTGCAACAGACTGGCGGGATCATTGGCCCTGCCCTGCTGGATGCCGGTGGCAATCGCCAGGGCCACCCAGAGCAGCAGATCCTGTATCGAGGCAGAAGCCACCACGATACGGGCAAAGCGGGTTTCCATCATGCCAAGATCGATGAATAGCCGCGAAATCACCGGAATCGAGGTAACGGCGGCGGCAATGCCCATCACGATGCCGAAAGCCAGCGGGTCGCCGGTATTGGTTTCGGCAAATAGCGGCGCCACCAGGTAGCCGAAAGGAAACGGCAGGATCACACTGCCCACCACCAGGGCCACCATCAGATTGCGATCATCACGCGGCAAAACCGGCTGCACCTTGAAGCCGGCGGTAAACATCAGAAGAATCAAACCAAGCCAATAGAAGGCCGATAGCAGCGCCGGCTGAGCGGCAAAGCCCTTGAACAGCCAAACCTCGGCCTCGGGAGCCAGCACACCCAGCACCGAAGGGCCCAGCAGCAGGCCGCCCAGAATCTCGCCCACCACGCGCGGCAGGCCGAGGCGCTCGAAAATGTGGCCGCCAGCCAGGGCCGCAGAAAGCAGCAAGACCAAGGCCAGGAACAGACGGGCCAGTTCGGCGTCCGACATCCTCTCCCCCTCAATGATACCAGGCAATGATACCAGGCAATGACATCCGGCTTCATGCCAGGCCAACACCAGCAGGCGCGGCAAACCATGGCCGGCCAGCCAGCGACACCACCGTTCATTACATGAACAAAGGATTCTGTCAACCCGCGTTCACAATCTGAACGGGGCAGTTATTGCTTGATTTCCGGGTTAATATGAACAAGGCGCTGGCGTGGAAACCGCACGGTGACTGTTGTGCCCAGGCCTTCTGCGCTGTCGATGGTAACGGTGGCCTGATGCAGGCGCGCCAACGACTGCACCATCGGCAGGCCCAATCCTGCGCCGCCATAACTTTTGCTTAGATGGTGATGAAGCTGCACGAAAGGCGAAAGCGCCTTGGGAATATCCTCCCGCTTCATGCCAATGCCAGTATCGATCACCGCCATGCCCAAGCGACCATCCTGCTCCAGGCCGATGCGCAGGGTTACGCTGCCGCCGCGCGGAGTGAACTTGACGGCATTGGACAGCAGGTTGAGTAGTATCTGCCGCAACGCGCGCTCGTCGGCACGCAATTCCGGCAGGTTGTCGGCAATCTGCGCCATCAGCTTTACGCCGCCCGCCTGGGCACGCTCGCGCACCATGCGCAGGCAGGCTTCTGCCTGTTCACCCGGGTCGATCTCCATTTCCGCCAGTTCCACGCGCCCCGCTTCGATCCGGGTATGGTCCAGCAGATCGTTCACCAGGCTGAGCAAGTGTTTGCCGCTGCTGAGAATGTCGTTGGCGTAATCCTTGTAGCGCTCATCCCCAAGCTTGCCGAACAGCTCGCTGCCTAAAATCTCGGAAAAACCAATGATGGCGTTCAGCGGCGTGCGCAATTCATGGCTCATATTACCAAGAAAGGCGGTCTTGGCATGGTTTGCCGCCTCGGCCTCGGCCTTGGCATTCTTCAACGCCTCGATCACCCGCCGCAGCCGTTCGGAATCGCGGTTCACACGCTGGATCACGCGATTATATTGCAGGGCGATGGGCTCCACCTCGGTACCCAGCGCCACCGGCACCGGGCTGTCGAAACGGCCTTCCACGCGATGGCGCTCCATATCGCCAATCAAATCCAGGATGGCCGAGCCTGCCCCATGCTCACTCTGGTTCAACCCCAGCCTCTCGGCTTCCTCCGACACCCGCAACGGCATCAGCCGATTGATCAATTTGAACAGGATATACGGGAGCCCGAAACCGATCAGCCCGGCCATCGCACAGCCCAGCGCCTGCACGCCCAGTTGCGTTATCCGATCATTGGCCACGGGCCAAGCAGTCTGATCGCCGAACAGGGCGACGGCCAAAGTGCCCCAGATGCCGGCTGCCAGATGTACGGGCACCGCGCCAACCGCGTCGTCGATGCGGTAGCGTTCCAGTATCTCGGCGGCGATCAAGGCAACGATAGCGCCGATCGCGCCTATCAGCACGGCAGATAGCGGCGAGATATGATGGCAATTGGCGGTAATGGCCACGAGGCCCGCCAGCGACCCGTTGAGAAAATCCTCCACCCGCGGCAAAGGATTGCGCAGACGGGAAACCACAAGGCCAGCCAGACCGCCGGCGCAGCCGCCCAAAGTGGTATTCACCAGAATGGAGGGCACCTCGTTGTTCATCGCCAACGTGCTGCCACCGTTGAAGCCGAACCAGCCGAACCACAGCAGCATCACCCCCAGGGTGGACATCACCAGATCATGCCCCTGGATGCCGCTGCCGCCCTTGACGAAGCGACCGGTACGCGGCCCGATCACCATCACTGCCGCCAGCGCCACCCAGCCGCCGATGGAATGCACAACAGTGGAGCCGGCGAAATCGACGAAGCCAAGCGCCGCCAGCCAGCCCGGCACGCCACCGAACTGCCCGCTATTCCAGGCCCAATGGCCGAAGAGTGGGTAGACCAGGCCGGAAATCACCACCGTGATCACCGCATAGCCCGCAAACGGCACCCGCTCAGCAACCGCGCCCGAAACGATGGTGGCCGCCGTGCCGCAGAACATCAATTGGAACAGAAAGAAAGCAGCTACGCCGGAATCGGAGCGGGTATCCATCAACCAGCCGCTCAGCCCCACCAGCCCCTGGTCGCCGGCGCCAAACATCATGGCGAAACCAAAAGCCCAGAACAGCAGCCCGGCTATGCAGAAATCCACCAAGTTTTTCAGCGCAACGTTGATGCTGTTCTTGGCGCGGACGAAACCGCTTTCCAGGCAACAGAAGCCAGCCTGCATGACAAAAATCATGCAGGTGGCGACCAACAGCCATGCCAAGTCGATACGGTCAATCAGCATCCGGTTTTGCTGGCCCGAAACCTATCCGTTAAGTTGCGTAACTCCCCTTCAGAGCAACACCTGCACAAGCAAAAGGCATACCACCCATATTCCGCGAATAGACGCGCGTATTTGGGGATATCTGTTCAGCGGCCGAACATACTGCTCAAAAAATAGGCTCAACTAGGGCGTTGGCATTTGCCGATCCCCGCATTATGTGAAGAACGGTTCTATTTCTTGCTAAGCAGGCTCGTCAGAAGCCCGCCCCACAGAGGAATTTTTTCGCGATGATCGCTCTCGGAGATATTGGCGCAAATCCGGCCAACCCGGCTGGCGACGACCTGGTGAAGGATGTCGATATCTCCACCTTCATGCAGGACGTGGTGCAAGCTTCGCAGCAAGTGCCGGTGCTGGTGGATTTCTGGGCCCCCTGGTGCGGCCCCTGCAAGACGCTTGGCCCTCAGTTGGAAAAACTGACCCGCGAAGCCAAGGGCAAGTTCAAGCTGGTGAAGGTGAACGTGGATGATCCACGCAACCAGCCGCTGGCCCAGCAATTGCGCATTCAGTCGATCCCCGCCGTGTTTGCTTTCGCCAAAGGCCAGCCGGTGGATGGCTTTGTGGGCGCTCTGCCGGAAAGCCAGTTGAAGGGCTTCATCCAGCAGGTGATCTCGGCCGCTGGCGGCGAAGATCCGCTGGGCGACGCGTTGGAAGCCGGCAAGGCTGCCTTAGCCGAACAGGATTGGGAAACCGCCGCGCAATCCTTCTCGGCCGCCTTGGGCGAAGATGCCCAGCATGCCG
>NZ_JAHBYG010000005.1 GCF_019636075.1 Ferrovibrio sp. | reverse complement strand
GAAGCCGACTTGGCGCAGCATGCGGTGGTGACCGGAGTGGAAGATCTGGCCTATGCAACGGCGCTGGATTATGGCGAGTTGTTGGAACGCTCGGCTGCGCGGAAATACCGTTGTGCCAGCGTGGTTGGCCAGTTGGAGGCAGTGAAGGCCGGCATCGGCATCGGTATCCTGCACGACTTCGCTGTGGGCGCCGACAGTCAACTGGTGCGCATCCTGCCGCAGGTGACCTATCGCCGCAGTTATTACCTGATCACCCACCCGGAAACCGCTCAGGCGCGGCGAATTTCCTCCTGTCGCGAATTTTTGGCCAAGCTGTTTCGTGATGAGCGACGGCGCTTTCTGCCTTACGATCAGTAGGGATTATGTGGCCGCGCCGCGCGCGGCCACCGGCCAGAGGCATTCCACGCGGCCATTGCGTATGCCCACATACCAATCGTAGCGATCCACCGTGGGATCGCAATGCCCCGGCACGAAGCGCAGCTTCTCGCCGAGCAGAGGCGCCGTGGTTTCGCTGCTCAGATCGAGCTTGCCATGTTCGTCGGCAGCGCTGATGAACTGGATGTCCGGTCGCTGCCATGCCAGCGGCAGCCCGCTATCCACGGCGAAGGCCTTCAGGCCGGCATCGATCACCGCCATGTTGCGGCTGGGCCGGCTCATCACCGTGGCGAGCACGAACAGCGATTGCCGGAAGCTGGATATCGGCGCGCCGCTTCGATCGAGGTTGCGACCGTAATCCGCATCCATGAAGCAATAGCTGCCGGCCTGCAATTCGGTATAGACGCCGGATGCGATCTCGAATTCATAGCTGCCGGTGCCGCCGCCGCCAACAATCGCACAATCCAGACCTACTTTGCGCAGGCCATCGATGGTTTGAGCGGTCAACTCGGCGGCGCGGGTGATGGCGGTCTGTCGTTCGGCAAAGCTGCGTTTGTGCTGGGCGCGGCCATGATAGGCCTGCAGGCCGCCGAAAATCAGATGGCGAGACCCGGCAATACGCTGGCATAAAGCCACTGCTTCTGGCCCTGGTGTCACGCCGCAGCGTTCCATGCCCACATCGATTTCCAGCAGCAGGCGCAGCCGGGTGTTGGCCGCTTCAGCGGCAGCCTCGATCGCTTCGATCTGAACGATGTGGTCGGCGCAGATAGCTATATCGGCAATCCGCGACAGCGCGGCAAAGCGCGCCAGCTTGCTGGCGCCGACCACCTGGTTGCTCACCAGGATATTGGCAACGCCGCCCCAGGCCAGGATTTCTGCTTCCGAAACTTTCTGCACGCATTGGCCCACAGCCCCGCGGGCGATTTGCTGATGGGCAATCACGGGGGATTTATGGGTTTTTGCATGAGGCCGCAGTTTTATACCGCCTTCGCGGGCGATCTTGGCCATCAGATCGAGATTATGTTCGAAGGCATCCAGGTCGATCAGCAAGGCGGGGGTATCCACCTCGTCTTCGCGCATGCCGGGGATGGCGGGTGGGGGCTGCTGCATATGGGCCCTTCCTTGCGCAAGCCGGCCACGGGCTGTCGCATTACGGTTGCTGTCGATCGAAAATTAGCCGGCTCGACCGCTGCTGGCAATCGCTGCTGGCAATATGCAGCAATCAGCGCGCCAACTTCCCGGCGATATGATCCAGCGATACGCCGCCGGCCCCGTATTTCATCAAAAAGAGTAGGCAAACAGCCCAAACCCCGTGGGTATCGAAAGCGTTGGGGTAAACAAAAAGCTGAATAACAAGTGTCATGCCCAGCAGGGCCAGGGCCGCAAAGCGGGTCAGTAATCCGGCGATTAATAAAGGCGGTAGCAGCAATTCAGCGCTTGTTGCCGCAAGGGCGGCGATTTCGGGCGGCAGAAAAGGCAAGCGATATTCCTCGCGGAATAATGCCAAAGTGGTGCCATCCGCCCAGCCATCCAGCTTCAACAAGCCAGAGCGCAGAAACACTGTACCTCCTGCGATGCGGGCAATCAGCGCGATCAAATCTTGCGGGATGCGTTCAAACAATGCGATGGCTGGCCGTAGCATGGATGATGCCTCAATCGGGTTGGATGTGGCTGATGGCGCCAGCGTCAAATAACGCGGCCAGGGTTTTGGCCAGATCGAAGCTGGCTGCATCGGCCAATGCCGATGCGGCTGCCTGGCTCATGGTTTCACCTTCCGCCAGAGCCGTGATGAAAATCCCCGCTCCTATTGGCAACGGGCAAAGCAGCACATCCAGCTTGGGCCGGGTAATGAGTGTGGTCTCGCCGGGCCGGTCGGCAGAAATTGGTTGAACGGTTGCATCATGAGTATTGGTTTGCCAGATCGTCAGAACCGGGTAATCCGACGCCAGATGGCTTGCTGCCGGGTGCAGATGCAAACGGATTTCACCGAGCTTTTCAGGGGCGAGGCTGGCAAGTTCGGCTATGGCGGCAATGGGGCTGTCGGGCGCGTGATAGGCCAGGTGCCGCAGCCATTCCAGGCGGGCCATATCGGGTAGATAGGGCAAGTCTGCGGTTGGCTCAAAAGTCTCAAGAAAGCGTGCGAAATGCGCCCCGTATTCGGCCAGGATAGGCGATGTGGGTGGTTCTTGCCGAATGAAAGCCAGTGCCATGGCCTGGAAAAATTCATCGCCCACAAGGCGCAGTATCACCGGGTAACGTGCGCCTAACGCCGCAACCAAGCCGGCATGCATATTGTTGCGATAGACATTGAAGCGTTTCTGCCGTTTCGCCTCGTCGGTGGGCGCAATGGCGGCAGGAATCTGGGTGGATGGGGCCAGTAAAGCGGCTGTGAATTGCTGTTGCAGCAGTGTGAGATCCGAATATGCGCTCATGTCATTCCGCCAGACAATGCATGGCATGGTTTTGCGCCATCATGCGATCCGCGCGTGTTGCTTCGGCATGAAGCGCGGGCCAGGCAGGGATGGCATTATCCCATTCAATCAACGCGGGGCGCGGGCCGGCTCGTCGAATGAAGCGCCGAAAGAGGGACCAGACGGTGGCGCAAGCAGGCCGATCATGGGTATCCACCAGCAACTGCCCAGCAATACCGCTGGCTTCGATTCCATCGTCGATCATGGCATGGCCGGCAATATGAATCTCACTTACCCATTCTGCTGGGAAAGCATCGATATAGCTTGCGGGGTCGAAGCCGTGATTATGGGCACAAACATATGCATTGTTGATATCCAGCAGCAGGCCACAGCCGGTGCGCCGGGCAAGCTCGGCCAGGAAATCAATCTCCCCCATCTCGCTGCAGGAAAAGGTTGCATAGGTAGATGGATTCTCGATCAGCATCCGCCGCCCAAGATAGTCCTGCGCTTCATCCACATGCGCCGCTACAAGCTGCAATGTTGCCTGGTTGTAGGGCAGGGGCAGCAGGTCGTTCATGTAGGCTGAGCCATGGCTCGACCAGGCAAGGTGCTCGGAAAATTGCTCTGGCTGGTATTGCGCCATCAAGCCTTTCAGGCGTTGCAGATGGTCGCGCGAAAGCCGGCCGGTAGATCCTATGGATAGGCCGACACCGTGAAATGACAGCGGATACAGCGCGCGAATGCGCTCAAGATAGTATTGCGGCGGACCACCAGCCCCCCTCCCGGCACCCATATAGTTTTCCGGATGGAGTTCAAACCAGCCGATATCTGGCTGCTCCGCCAGGATGGCGCGGTAATGCTCAGGCTTTAGCCCGGCTCCGGCTCGATCCGGCAGGCTGCCAGCGGCGGCAGGCAGGGGCTGATGATCCGCCACCGAAATCAGCCCTTGATCGGCATCAGGGCGCCCATGCGGGAGCTGCCATCCTTGAGTTTCACCTGCATCGATGTGCAGGTGCCTTTGGCCACGTATTTCCAGGCGCCTTTGTCGAAATCCATCTTGGCGGTGCCCGCGCAGGAATTGTTGCCGGTGGAGGCGCAATCATTCTTGCCGGCCATGGAAATGCCATAGCAACGTTCCTTATCGGCGGATTGCTGGGCGGAAGCCGGGCTGGATATGGCGATGGCGGCGCCAACGGCGGTGGCAAGTGCGGCAAGGGCAAGATTCTGGCTGCGATAAGACATGGGGGATATCCTCCTTTGAAGCAGGCCGGAACTGGCCTGCATGGGGGTATTCGCCTTACCGAAGGATAACGTTACAGGCTCACGGTTTCGTGTTATCGAGGGCCGGTCGGAAAAATCTGCGAAGCCTGTAACGTTTGCCCGCGCCACAGCGAATATCTGGCAGAACAACGAAATGCAACGAGAGCTAGACTTTGCGGAATTGATGCGAGCGGCCAACCGCGCGGATGCGGGGGCTTACCGCCAGCTGCTTACGTTGCTGGCGCCGTATCTGCGCGGGATTGCGCGTAGGGGTTTGTTGCGTGCCGGCAGAGCGGATGTCGATTGCGAGGATATCGTGCAGGAAACCATGCTGGCTGTGCACCTGAAGCGAGAAACTTGGGACGAGGCGCTGCCGTTTCTGCCTTGGCTGCATGCTATCGCGCATTACAAGCTGGTGGATATCCTGCGCCGTCAGGGTTTTCGGGAATATGTGCCCCTGGACATCTGCGACGAATTGCCGGCTCCAGATGGAGATGCAGAGATAGAGAATGCCACCGATGCCGGAGAATTGCTGTCTCGCTTGAAAGGGCGGCAGCGCGAGATCGTGGTGGGCATGGCCATCGAAGGACGCAGCGCAAGAGAAGTCGGCGAAAAACTCGGCATGGCCGATGGTGCGGTGCGCGTTGCTCTGCATCGGGCGTTGAAAACCCTGTCTGTCATTGTGAATAAGGGTGCGCTATGAAAACCACCGATCTCATTTCGGTGCTGGTAGCCGATATCCGGCCTGCCGGCGCGGCATTATCTCGCAAACTGATCCTGACCGTTCTGGTCGGCGCCATTCTGGCATTTATCGGTTTCCTGATCGAACTCGGCGTGCGGCCTGATATCGGTAATGCTTTGGTCACTTGGCGCTTCAATGCCAAGCTTGCCGTCGTGGCGGCAATGATGGCGTTGGGGCTGGTTGAATGCATACGTCTCTGTCGACCCACGGCAAAAGCCTGGGGCATGCCGCTATGGGGCTCTGCGATATTGCTCGGCATTGCCGCGTTGACGGAAATGGTCATGTCGCCGAGCGCAAGCTGGGGTGCCAGGCTGGTTGGCAGCAATTCGGTAATCTGCTTGACGGCGATTCCGCTATTATCCATCGCGCCTCTGGCAGCCTTGCTTTATGCCATGCGTTCGGGCGCACCGGCTGCTCCGTTCGTTGCCGGCGGAATGGCCGGCTTTGCTGCGGCAACCATTGCTGCCGGTATTTACGCGTTGCACTGCACCGACGACTCGCCGTTATTCGTAGCTGCCTGGTATTCGGCTGCCATCCTGATTGTCACCATTCTGGGTGCGCTTCTGGGGCGGAAAGTCCTGCGTTGGTAGCGACGCCTGATGTTGGGCCGTAGGCAAATCTGGCCGATATGGTAATCTGGCGGAAATCCGCGTTCCTCCAGGCCGCAGGGCATGCTAGCCAAACAACAAAACGCGAGCACGTTATTCGCCTTGTCGGAGATACCTCCGAACCGGCAGCAGATTCGTGCCGTTGCGATGATGATCTTACTGCTATTTCTGGCAGTTGGACTCTCCGTCCCGTATTCGCAAATCCCGCTTGACGGCACCGAGCCTCTGCTGCCGATCTACGCCACGGCGATATTGCTGAACGATGTGCTGACAGCGGTGTTGTTGTTGTCGCTATTCACGATTCAGCGATCCCTGGCGCTGCTTATTCTGGCCGTAGGCTATCTATTCGTGGGCCTGACGGTCATTCCCTGGCTGCTCACTTTTCCCGGTATGCAGCAATCCTTCGGCCTGCCCATCGCGGATATTCAGGTGACGGCAAGCATCGCGGCGTTGCGCCGGTTGGTTTTTCCGATTTGCGTACTGGCTTATGTTTTTCTCAAGAATCGGCATCTATCGCGTCGCACAGGTCTTTCCCGCCATGCCACGGTGTGGGTTGTGGGTGGCACGATCCTGCTGGTTGCCGGCATGACGGTTGCGATACATTTTGGCGAGTCGCATCTGCCGATCTTCATGCGGGATACCAAGAATACCACCAGCCTGTGGCGCTATGTGGTTTGGCTTTCTTACCTGCTTTACGCGGCCTGTCTGATTTTTCTGCTGCTAGGACGCAAAACCAAATTGGATCTGTGGTTGATCGTGGTCATTGTTACGCTGGCCTTGGAACTGTTTATTCTATCCAGCCTCAGTTCCGGCCGGCTGAGTGCGGGCTGGTGGCTGGGCCGCCTTTATGGCCTGGCCTCGGCCAGCATTGTTCTGATTGCTCTGCTGGCCGAGATCACTTCACTTTATGGCCGCCTTTTGCGTTCGGCTTATACCGAGCGCCGGATACGAGAAGAACGACTGGCTGCGACAGAAGCTTTGCTGGCGCTAATATCGCATGAAGTAAATCAGCCGCTCACCAGCATGATATCCAATGCCGGCACCGGCATACGCTGGCTGGAACGCCAGCAGCCGAATATCGAGGAAGCAGCGGCCGCCTTGCAGCGTGTGAAACGCGATGGGCATCGTGCAGGCGAGGTTATCAATGGCATTCGGGCGATGTATCGAAAGGATGCGCAGGAGCGTCTGCCGATAGATGTAAACGAGCAGATTCACCACGTGCTGTCCTATATGCGGGATGAACTGCACACCGGCCATTGCGCGCTGGATTTATCTCTGGCGCCGAATTTGCCGAAAGTGATGGGCAATCCATTGCAGATTCGGCAGGTGCTTTCCAACATGATAAAAAACGCCATCGATGCAATGCAGGGGGCAAGCGGCAGTCTGCAACTGTTAAGTCTGCAAACATCATATGGCAAGGATGGCAATGTGGTGGTGTCGATCGAAGATACCGGCCATGGTATTGATCCCGAGAACCGCGCGCGGATATTCGAACCGTTTTTCACTACCAGGACGGATGGGATGGGAATGGGATTGATGTTCTCCCGCTCTATCATCGAATCCCATGGCGGCCGTTTGTGGCTAGAGGATAAAAAAGGCCCTGGCACGCTTTTCCGGTTCGCTCTGCCGGCCGACCCGCAGCATATTGCAGTATGAGGTATCGATCATGACGGCAACAGATGGATTGGTCTACATCATAGATGATGATCCTTATATCCGCGAATCGCTGCAAGAATTGTTGCGTTCCGTGGGCCGCCGGGCTTGGACTTTCGAAACGACGCAGAAATTTATCGCAAGCGACAGGCCGGATGAACCGAGCTGCCTTGTGCTGGATGTGCGGCTGCCGGGGCGCAGCGGATTGGAGTTCCAACGCGATTTGCGCGATGCCGGCATTCAAATTCCGATCATCTTCATCACCGGCCATGGCGATGTGCCGATGTCTGTTGCGGCGATGAAGGCGGGCGCGCTGGAATTCCTCACCAAGCCGTTCCGCGATCAGGAGTTTCTCGATGCGGTGGACCGCGCCATCCGGATCGACAGTGAATGCCGTGGCAATGCCAGCATTTTAGGCGAGTTGCGCGACCGTTATGACGAATTGACCAGTCGGGAGCGCGAGGTGCTCGCGCTTGTCGTGCAAGGCAAATTGAATAAACAGGTTGCGGCTGAATTGGGTTTGAGCGAAATCACCGTGAAGGTTCACCGCTCTAATGTGATGCGGAAAATGCGCGCGCAATCCCTACCGGATTTGGTGCGATTCACCGACAGGCTGAATGCCCAGGCAAAGGGTATTGGCTAGGCGATACCATCGTATAATTGTTCGGGTGATACCCCCTCCGTAAGGTGCGAATGCATTTTGCCCTTGGCGACACGCGAAGCGTTGCCGGCTTGATGTCTTGCCCGATCTGGAGCGCAAAGATGAATGCCATCCACCATAAAAGACGGATTGCAGGTCTGTTGCCTGGAATGGGAAGCCGCAATGCGTTTGCGGGCCAACTTTCTGTGAAATTCTGACGACGGAACAGCGATAAAAAAGAGGGTAGATATGAGCAATCCGAAGCTTGAAGTTCTCACACCGGAAAATTCACAACTCATCATTATCGATCATCAGCCGCAGATGGCCTTCGGCGTGCAGTCGATCGATCGCCAGGTGCTGAAGAATAATGTGGTTGGCCTGGCCAAGGCGGCGAAGATTTTTTCGATACCCACCACCATCACCACGGTGGAGAGCGAAAGTTTCTCCGGCTATACCTATCCGGAAATTCTGGATGTGTTTCCCGGGCAAAAGACCCTGGAGCGCACATCGATGAACTCGTGGGACGATCAGAAGGTGCGTGATGCCCTGGCGGCCAACAAGCGCAAGAAAGTGATCGTGGCCGGCCTGTGGACCGAGGTTTGCAACAACACCTTCGCACTTTGCGCCATGCTGGAAGGTGGTTATGAAATATACATGGTGGCCGATGCTTCCGGTGGCACTTCCAAGGATGCGCACGATTATTCGATGCAGCGGATGATCCAGGCCGGGGTGGTGCCGATGACCTGGCTGCAAGTGCTTCTTGAATGGCAGCGTGATTGGGCGCGCCGCGATACCTATGATGCGGTAATGGCGGTGGTGCGCGAGCATTGCGGTGCTTATGGCATGGGCGTGGATTATGCCTACACCATGGTGCACAAGGCGCCCCAACGTACCAAGGAGGCGCATACCTCTTTGGCCCCGGTGCCGGCGCGATAAGCCGCCCCGGTGTCGGACGATAAGCCGGCATTGCCAACGACAGGCCCGATTTCGTGCAGGAGTGGGAAGGCATGAAGCTCTATCTGCTTTCGCTCGGCGTCGGCCTGTTGGTTGGCATTATCTATGCCTTGCTTAACGTGCGTTCCCCGGCTCCGCCGGTGGTTGCGCTGATCGGATTGCTGGGCATCCTGATCGGCGAACAGATCGTGCCGATTGCAAAGCGGCTCATGTCTGGCCAGCCGATCACGATTTCCTGGCTGAAGTCAGATTGTGGGCCGCATATCTTTGGGGCCTTGCCAGGCAAGGCCGAGGTTAAGCCCGGTTGCGATAAAGGTGCGCCAACATCATGATGCCAAATCGTCGCGCAGCCCTTAAGAGCGCTGCCTCGGCGGCGCTGGCTTCATTGCTAGGCAAGGCAACATACGCGCAAGGAAACGCTCCCATGCATGCAGATATGATCCTGGTGAATGGTCGCTTTGCCACGCTAGATCGCAGCAACCCCAACCCTCAGGCAGTTGCGATCAAGGAGGGAAAGTTCCAGGCGGTGGGCGATGAGCGCGATATCCGCGCATTGACCGGACCCGACACTCAAGTGATCGATCTGAAGGGCCGGCGGGCGATTCCCGGGCTGATCGACAGCCACATGCATATCATCCGTGGCGGACTCAACTACAATATGGAACTGCGCTGGGATGGCGTGCGCTCTTTGGCTGATGCGATGCGTATGCTGAAGCAGCAGGTGGATCGCACGCCGGCGCCGCAATGGGTGCGTGTGGTGGGTGGATTCACCGAACATCAATTCGCTGAAAAACGCCTGCCCAGTATCGACGAGCTTAACGCCGTTGCGCCGGATACGCCGGTTTTCATCTTGCATCTTTATGATCGGGCTTTGCTGAATGGCGCGGCCTTGCGCGCGGTGGGCTATACCAAGGATACGCCCAATCCACCGGGCGGAGAAATTCAGCGAGATGCGCAAGGCAATCCCACGGGCCTGCTGATCGCCCGGCCCAACGCCACTATCCTGTATGCCACCTTGGCCAAAGGGCCGAAGTTGCCGGCGGAATATCAAAAGAATTCCACCCGGCATTTCATGCGCGAGGTGAATCGGCTGGGTGTTACCGGTGTGATCGATGCCGGCGGCGGATTCCAGAATTACCCCGAGGATTATCGTATCATCGAGGAATTGCATGCGGAGGGAAACCTCACTCTCCGCATTGCCTATAATCTTTTCACGCAGAAACCGAAACAGGAATTGCAGGATTTCGCTGGCTGGGCCAAGCAGGTGCGGCCGGGGCAGGGCGACGACCTCTATCGCCATAATGGCGCAGGCGAGATGCTGGTTTATTCCGCAGCCGATTTCGAGGATTTCCGTGTCGAGCGACCGGATATGCCGCCCAGCATGGAGGCGGAACTGGAGCCGGTGGTGCGTCTGTTGGCGGAGAACCGCTGGCCATGGCGTTTGCATGCCACCTACAATGAAACCATCACGCGCGCATTGGATGTGTTCGAGAAGGTGAACCGCGACACGCCATTCAGCGGCTTGCACTGGATCATGGATCACGCCGAAACCATAGACGAGCGCAATATCGATCGTATCGCCGCGTTGGGTGGCGGCATTGCCGTGCAGCATCGCATGGCCTATCAGGGCGAAGAATTCGTGGCCCGTTATGGCGAAAAGGCCGCCGAGCATACGCCCCCGATCCGCCGCATGCTGGACCGCGGCGTGAAGGTGGGGGCTGGCACCGATGCAACCCGCGTTGCTTCATACAATCCCTGGGTTTCGCTGTCTTGGCTGGTTACCGGCCGCACCGTAGGCGGCCTGTCGCTTTATCCGGCCAACAATCGGTTGACCCGTGAAGATGCCCTGCGTCTGTGGACCGAAGCCAATACATGGTTCTCCACCGAGGAAGGCAAGAAGGGCCAGATCAAGGTGGGGCAACTGGCCGACCTTGCCGTGCTATCAGAGGATTATTTTTCGGTGCCGGAAACCGAGATACCGCATATCACCGCTGTCCTCACCTTGCTGGGCGGGAAGCCGGTGCATGGCGACGGCGATTTCAAATCGCTTGCACCGCCTCTGCCGGCCGCCATGCCGGATTGGTCGCCGGTGCGGCAATTCGGCGGGTATCAACTGCGCCGTGCCGATGTGCAGCAATTGCGCGATGGTAATACCGCATTGGCCGCGGCTTGTGGATGTGCCGTGTCTTGCGGCGTGCATGGCCATGCTCATGCCGGTGCCTGGGCTTCAGCGGTGCCGGTTTCCGATAATCGCAGTTTCTGGGGCGCATTGGGTTGCTCTTGTTGGGCGGTGTGAAATGCTTGCGGATAGTGTTCGGCGTGTGCTGGCGCCGAGGGTTATTCTTTGGCTGGCCTTGCTGGGCCTGTGTGCGGCCTATCTGCAGGGTGGGCTGACCAAATTGTTTGATTTCGCCGGCGCGGTGGCTGAGATGCAGCATTTCGGTCTGCTGCCGGCGGCGCCATTCGCCGTTGCCGTGATCGTCACCGAATTGCTCGGCGCGGCGATGATCCTGAGCGGATGTGGGCGCTGGCTCGGTGCTTTGTGGTTGGCTGGCTTTACGCTAATCTCCACATTCGTGGCCAACCGCTTTTGGGAAATCACCGCTCAGCCGGATCGTTTCATGATGACGAATGCGTTTTTCGAGCATCTTGGGCTTTGCGGCGGATTGCTGCTGGTGGCCTGGTATGATCTGCGCCAGGAGGCCCGGCGATGACAGCAGCCAAACACGGCAATGCCGAATCCGGTGGCAGTGGTTTCGCACCACTGCGCCAGCCGGTATTCGCCGTGCTTTGGGTGGCAACAGTGCTTGGCAATGTTGGCACTTTCATCCGGGATGTGGCCAGCGCCTGGCTGGTCACCGATCTTTCGGCTTCGCCTTCCGCTGTTGCTATGGTGCAGGCGGCTGGCACCTTGCCGATTTTTCTGCTGGCGATACCAGCCGGTGTATTGTCGGATATCTTGGATCGCCGCCGGCTGTTGATCGTGATCCAGCTTTGCCTCGCCTGTATCAGTGGCACCCTGGCATTGCTGGCGCATGCCGGGGAACTCACCGTCACCAGCCTGGTTGCTCTTACTTTTCTGGGGGGCGTGGGCGCGGCTTTGATGGCGCCTACCTGGCAGGCCGTGGTGCCGGAATTGGTTTCCAGGGCTGATCTTAAAAACGCGGTGGCGCTGAACTCCATCGGCTTCAATATTGCCCGTGCGATAGGGCCGGCCATCGGCGGTTTGCTGCTGGCCGGTTTCGGTGCTGCGGTCACCTATGGCGCCGATGTGGCCAGCTATCTGCTGGTGATCTGTGCGCTGCTTTGGTGGCGCCGTAAAGGCAATGATGGCGATGAATTGCAGGAGCATTTCTTCGGCGCGTTTCGCGCTGGCCTGCGCTATGCCCGGGCCAGCCGGCCGTTGCATATCGTGCTGCTGCGGGCCGGCCTGTTTTTCATCTTTGCCAGTTCGGCCTGGGTGTTGTTGCCGCTGGTGGCGCGCAGTCTGCTGAATGGCGGGCCGGGCTATTATGGCCTTCTGCTCGGCGCTGTTGGGGCCGGTTCCATCCTCGGGGCTTTTGTGTTGCCGATGCTGCGCCGGGCCCTGTCCTCCGATAATCTCATGCTGGGCGCGGCGCTGATTGCGGCAGCAGTGATGGCCTGCCTGTCATTCGCGCCGCCGCAATGGCTGGCTGTGGTGATCCTGCTGTTGCTGGGTGTCGGCTGGATTACGGCGCTTACAACGCTGAACGGCATCACCCAAAGCATCCTGCCCAATTGGGTGCGCGGGCGCGGATTGGCGATTTATCTTACGGTGTTCAACGGTGCATTGGCGGCTGGCAGCCTGCTATGGGGCGGGGTGGCTGAACAGATCGGCATTCCCAACACCTTGTTGGTTGCCGCCGCAGCATTGGTGGTTATGGCAATGGTGGCCCGCGCCTTGCCTTTGCCCGCCGGCGAGGAGGATCTTACGCCATCCAACCATTGGCCAGAGCCGTTGCTGGCCGAGCCAGTGGCGCATGACCGCGGCCCTGTGTTGATAACCATCACCTATCGGATCCGAAAGGCGGATCGGCCAGCATTCTGGGCAGCGCTGAAGCCGCTGGCGGAAGTCCGCCGCCGCGATGGTGCCTATGCCTGGGGCGTGAGCGAGGATACCTCCGATTCCGAGCACATCAAGGAATGGTTTTTTGTGGAATCCTGGGCCGAGCATTTACGCCAGCATCGCCGGATATCCCATGCCGACGCTGATTTGCAGAAGGATGTGCTGGCCCTGCATGCCGGCCCCGATAAGCCGCTGGTGGAGCATTTCCTCGCGCTGGAAAAGCCCGATCGAAAGCATTGATCTGCCGGCTTTAATGCGCCTGGGTTTCCGGGATAACCTGCACGCCACTATCTGTGATGCGGAATTGCGGGATATGGCCCAGGCCGATCACCAATCCGGCATCCTTGCCCAACGCTGCGCGCCACGCATGACCTTCGGTGAGGATGACGCCGGCGCCCACCACTTCCCCGCCGGCTTCGCGCACCAGATCCAGCGTGGCGGCCAGGCTCGAACCGGTGGCCACCACGTCATCCACCACCAGCACGCGCCTGCCCTGCAGCAGCGGCAAGGCACGGCGATCCAGCAACAACTTCTGCTGGCCCGATGAGGTGACCGATTGCACCATCTTCACGATGGCATCCTTCAGATGAATCTTGGGGGATTTTTGCAGGATCACATATTGATCCAGGCCCAGATGGCGTGAAACCTCAATCGCCACGGGTATGCCCAGCGTGGCGGCGCCCACCACGATATCCGGCTTAAGCATAGCCGCGCGTTTGGCCAATTCCGCACCGATATGCTCGCCGAAACGCACGCCCATATCGATCACCATCAGCAGGGAAATCGCCAGCTCGGGTGAAATGCCGATGATCGGCAGATCTATTCCCAAGCCAGCGATATCCACGCGATGATGGCCGAACACCCGCAAGGCGGATTGTTCGCTCATATGCTCAGCCAAATTTCGGGCGGGCGGCGGCAGTGGCCTTCAGGAAATCGAAGGTCACCACATCTTCCACCTTCGGCACGATCTTGTCGAAGCGCTTGCCGGCCTTGTACAGCTCGATCATCTCCGCCACGCGCTCGGTCGAGATGGTGCCCCAGCCATCGGCTTTGGTATCGGCGTTGAAGGCCACCTGCATGATCTTGTTCATGGTGGCCTTTTCCTGGGCGGCATCCAGATTGGGATATGCCTTCGCCAGAATGCCGGCTGCTTCCTCAGGATTGTCGTGAGTCCAGGCCCAGCCCTTGGCAGTGGCGTTCAGGAAGCGGGTGATGATGCTGTGATGCTTCTGAATCGTCTCCTTCGACGAGAAATAGGCATTGGCGTAAGACGGCACGCCGGCATCATGCTGGGTCATGGTGACGTAATCCGGGCCAAGCGTTGCCAGCGCATTGGCGTTGGTGATGAACATGGTGACGCAATCCACCTGGCCGGCCAGCAGCGGGGTTACGTCAGAGCCGGCATTGATCACGGTGACCGAGGCCGGATCGATCTTGTTTTTCATGAAGATCAGGTCCATCACGAAGCGGCCGGTGGGCTGAATGGCGATCTTCTTGCCGATCATATCCTGCGGCTTGCGGATCGGGCTTTTCGGCATCGAGATGAAACCGAACGGGCTGGTCTGATAGCCGCAGGCGAAAACCTGCACCGGCAGGCCGTTGCCGCTGGCCACCATGGCCTGGCCCAGGCCGGAGAATTCACCCAACAGGGCTTGGCCCGACAAGACCGAAGGCGCGGTCTGCGAATTCGGACCGCCCGGGATGATGGTCACTTTCAGGCCTTGTTCCTCATAGAACTTCTTCTGCACTGCCACCACATCGCCCACCTGGCTGTTGGAAACCAGCCAGTCGATCTGGATTTTAAGCTCGGCTTCGTCGCCGGCTGCCGAAGCGCGCGACAGGGTGACGAAAGGCAGGCTGCCGCCCAGGCCGATGGCCGCGCCGGTGAGGGCGCTGCGCTTGAGAAAGTCGCGGCGTTTCATGGAGGAGGTGAACATGGGGAATGCTCCGGGAGGGGGATGTTCATTTGGTTCGCATGCTTGCGAATGTGAATCGAGTATTGTGTTTCGTCAGGAACGAGTCAAACATCCGCGCGTTTCGATGCATGTTCCGCGCGGCTTCATCCGCGTTGATCGCTGCATAGAAATGCGGCAGCGCTGTGCGACCGTGCCGCCGGTCATGCTACCTTTAACGTGTCATCTGTCCCGATCTTTGCCGGGCCATTCTTAAAAGTGGAAATATCATGCCTCCTCATCGTTTGATTCTCGATTGCGACCCCGGCGTTGATGATGCTTTCGCCATGATGCTCGCTTTTGCGGCACCGGAAAAAATCGAGATGCTGGGCGTTACCTGCGTGGCTGGTAACCGGCCGCTGGATCAGACTGCCTATAACGCCCGCCGGCTTTGTGCTTTGGCCGGGCGGCCGGAGATACCGGTCTATGCCGGCTGCGCGCGGCCGATCATGTGGGCAGAGGGCGAGCCCGTGGATGTGCATGGCAAGGATGGCTTGGGTGATGTGAGCCTTCCGGAGCCCAAGGCGCCGTTGCGCGATGGCCATGCCGTGCAATTCATCATCGACACCGTGATGCGCGAGCCGGAAAAAACCGTGACGCTTTGCTGCATCGGGCCGATGACGAATCTAGCTCTGGCCATTGTGATGGAGCCACGTATCGTGCCGCGCATCCGCGAACTGGTTTTCATGGGCGGCGCAGCCTTCCGCATGGCTATGTATCGCGTGTCGGAATTCAATTTCTATTCCGATCCCCATGCCGCCCATATCGTACTGTCGGCTGGCATTCCGCAAACCATGTTCGGCCTGGATATCACTTATCAGGCCGAAGTGAATCCCGGCATCTTCCAACGGCTGGATGCGCTGACTGGTCCGGCCCCGAAAGCGCTGGCGGATATGCTGCGCACTTATGCCTCGATGGATCCGCGCCTGCATGATGTGGTGGCCACGGCTTATCTGATCGAACCTGGCTTGTTTGATGGCGTGGAGGCCCATGTTTCGGTGGAATATACTTCACCCACAACACGGGGCCTCACCGTGGCGCGCTGGACACCGCCGCAGCTTGCCGCTGGTTATCAAACCAACACCCGGGTGATCACCAAGACCGATCCGGCTGCCTTCTTCGACCTGATGTTGACCTATCTGGCGCGCTATTGACCTACCAGCGCAGGAATTTCTTTTCCGATGCGATAACGATGGCAAACAGGCTCAGGGCCAGGGCGGAAGACATGCAGATTGCTGCGTAAAGCAGGCCGGACCGATAGTTGAAGGTGGCCTGAATGATCAGCGAGCCGATGCCCATGGTGGAGCCGATCCATTCGCCGACGATGGCACCGATCACGCAGCTAGTGCACGAAATCCGCAGCGCTGAAAACAGAAAGGGCAGCGAGCGCGGCAACCGCAGGCGCAGGAAGATTTCCAGGCGGCTGGCAGACATCACGCGCATCAGCTCCATTTCGCTGCTGGTATAGGCTTCCAGGCCACGGATCATATTCACCAGGGTGGGGAAGAAGCAGACCAGCGAAGCGATGATGATTTTCGGGGTTATGTTGATCCCGAAAATCAGAATCAGGATCGGCGCCAGCGCAATGACCGGTATGGTGTTGAACAACACCGCGATCGGCAGATACATCTTCTGCACCGTATGGAAATGCACGAAGATCACCGCCACGCTGATGGCGGCAAGATTGCCGCAGATGAAGCCGGCCACGGCTTCCAACAGCGTGGGCCAGAAATTCTGTGCCAGCAGCACGCGGTTTTTCCAGATTTCCGCGGCTACATCCCAGGGAGCCGGCGCAATGAAGGGCCGCACTTCGCCCAGCACGATGATGCCAGACCACAACAGCAGCAACGACAGGCCGCCGGCCAGTGGCCATAGCCAGGTGAGGTTGCGCTTGCGGGGCAGCGGTTTCAACATGCTCATGCGGCAATCTCCCCGCGATAGGCTTTTTCCAGCACGCGTCGCAGGCCGGTGGTGATTTCAAAAAACGCCTGGCTGCTGCGGTCGATGCGGTTGTCTGGTTTGGCCTGGCGCAGATCTATGATATCGGCGATCCGGCCCGGATTGGCAGCCATCACCACCACACGCTGGCCAAGATAGGCTGCTTCTTCCAGGCTATGGGTTACGAATACCACCGTGGTGCCGGTTTCCCGCCAGATGCGCAACACTTCCTCATTCAGGCTTTCCCGGGTGATTTCATCCAGCGCAGCGAAAGGTTCGTCCATCAGCAGGATATCGGGCTGGGTTACCAATGCGCGGGCAATCGCCACGCGCTGGCGCATGCCGCCAGACAGTTCGTGCGGCATGGCGGCTTCACGCCCGCTCATGCGCACCAGTTCCAGCAATTCCTTCACCGGGCGATGGCCCCGACCCAGCGCAGCCCAGCGCCCCACTTGCAGGGGGAGCGAGATGTTGTCCATCACGCTACGCCAAGGCAGCAGGGTGGAATCCTGAAACACGAAAGACACTGCGCGGGCCTTGCGGGCGGCCTCGGGTGGGGCGCCATTCACCTCTGCCGTGCCTGCGGCGCAGGGCAGCAGGTCGGCTACCAAGCGTAACAAGGTGGATTTACCGCAGCCCGATGGCCCGATCAGCACTACAAAGCTGCCGGTTTCGATATCCAGATTGATATTCTGGCAGGCGGTGAACAGGCCGGCATCTGTTGCGAAGGTTACGGCGGCATCGCGCAGAGCGATGGCATTGGGTGGGCGACTGCTTCGGGCTGGCATCGGTAAACATCCACTGGAAACGCAAACGGGCATAAATCTATGCGAAATTCATGCCGGGCCCTGTCTCCCGCCTGTACTGTCGCCTCCTGCCGGGCAGCCAGCTTCGGCGTATCGGCGGGTAAATGATTTTCAGCTTGACCGGCAGCATTCTATCGTCTAAAAAATTAGATATCATCTCATTTATAGTTTTTGTGGGCGAGCAGGATCATGACCATCGTGCAGCCGCGTAAGGCAATTTTTCCCAGGCCGGTGGCCGAGCAGGCGCTTGCCGTGCTGGCCAACGACCCAGTGAATGACGACTACAAGCACCTGGTGCTGCAGGCCGGACAGCCGTTTACACAGGCGCAGCCCGGGCAGTTCTTCCATTTGCTCTGTCCTTCTGGGGATGGCCTTGCCGCGCCGTATTTCAGGCGCCCGATGAGCTGCTATCGGGCCGATCCGCAGGCCGGGCGGCTGGAATTCCTCTATAAACTGGCCGGGCGGGGCACGCGGGCGCTGGGCGGCCTGCATGCGGGCGACAGCCTCAATGTGCTGGGCCCGTTGGGCAAGGGATTCCGCCTGCATCCCGATTGGCGGCATATCCTGGTGCTGGGCCGTGGCGTGGGCCTGGCCACGCTGGCGCCGCTGGCCGAGGCCGCGTGCGCAAGCGGCATGCGGATAACGGCTATCCTGAGTGCGCGGCGGCATGATCTTGTGATGTCGGCTGAGCGCTTTGCCGCTGCGGGTGCCGATGTGTTGCCTGTGCATGATGATGATGGTTCCAGCGCGCCAGAAAATCTGCATCAGATACTTGAAGGCCTTGTGCAGGCCGGCAATGCGCCTGACGCAGTGTTTTCCTGCGGTTCGAACCGTCTGCTGCGGTTGTTGCAGGATTATGGCCGGCGCCATGGCATTCCTGGCCAGGTGGCGGTTGAGCAGCAGATGGCTTGCGGGCTTGGCATGTGTTTCTGCTGCGTGCGGCCATTCGGCGATGCGGCGGCGCCGGAGCATCGCCGGGTCTGCTGGGATGGTCCGGTTTTCGATATGCAGGAGACGCACGAATGCTGACTGGGGCGTCTGTGAAAAATATCGATATGTCTGTGCAGGTCGGCGCATTGACTTTGCAGAACCCGGTGATGCCGGCCTCGGGCACCTTCGCCGAAGGATTGGCGCGGGTTTTCGATCTCAATGATCTCGGTGCCTTTGTCACGAAAACCATCACCCATGAAAAACGCCAGGGCAACGCCCTGCCGCGCGTGGCCGAAACCGCAGAAGGCATGCTGAATTCCATCGGCATTCCCAGTAAGGGGCTGGATGCCTTTCTGGCGGATGTGTTGCCTTTTTATGCACCGCTGTGCCCGCCTTTGATCGTAAGCATTTCGGCCCCTACGGCGGATGGCTTTGCGCGTCTGGCGCGGGATGTCAGTTTGCCGGGGGTTGCGGCTATCGAAGCCAATATTTCCTGCCCCAATCTGGAAGCCGATGGCCGGGCTTTTGCTGTGTCGCCGGAAACAACGGCGCAGGTGGTAGCTAAATTGCGCTACGCCACATCGCTGCCGCTCTGGGTGAAGCTCAGCCCCAATACCACCGATATCGCGGCCGTGGCCCGGGCGGCGGAATCCGAGGGCGCAGATGCCGTGGTGGTGGCCAACACTATTCTTGGCATGGCAATAGATACCGAAACATTCAAGCCACGCCTTGGCAATGTGATGGGCGGATTATCCGGTGCGGCCGTGAAGCCGATTATTCTGCGTATGACCTATCAGGTTGCCAGGGCAGTGAAGATTCCGGTGATTGGCTGTGGCGGGATCGGCAATGCCGAGGATGCGGTGGAATATCTGTTGGCAGGTGCCGCAGCGGTTCAGGTCGGGACTGCTACCTTCCTGCATCCGGCTGTGATGCCCGAGATCATTGCCGGGTTACGAGATTTCTGCGCGCGGCGCGGCTTTGCACGCCTCAGCGATCTCAGCGGCGCATTGCGTGAGCCGGCCGAAGTTGCAGTTGGGGAGAATGCGGCATGAGCCCGCTGCGGGATATGCTGCCGTTGGCCGCTAGCCTGTTCGATGGCCTTGCCAAGCTGGGCCATGATGGCGTTGGCATCACACGGGATTCCTATGGCGTGGGGGAAACCGCAGCCATTGAATATCTCGCCGGTCAGGCAGCCGAATATGGTTTGAAAACCAGCCGGGACGGTGCCGGCAATATGATGATCGACCTGCCCGATTATACCGCTGGGCCGGCCATATGGATCGGCTCGCATCTCGATTCCGTCCCGCAAGGGGGCAATTACGATGGCGCCGCTGGCGTGATTGCCGGCTTGTTATGCCTGGTGGCGCTGCGGCAAAGCAATCAGGCGCCACCGCGTCCGGTACGCGTTGCGGCTTTGCGCGGCGAGGAAAGCGCCTGGTATGGCAAGGCCTATATGGGCAGTTCGGCGCTGTTCGGGAAACTCGATGAACATGATCTAGCGTTGCGTCGCCGTAACGGCAGTGGCAGCCTGGCCGATGCGCTTGCTGCGCTGGGCGCGGATTTGGACAATATCCGTGCCGGCAAGCCGTTGGTGGATATTGGCGATATCGCGGCTTATCTGGAATTGCATATCGAGCAGGGTCCGGTGATGGTGGCGCGCAATCTGCCCACGGCGGTTGTTACCGGCATTCGCGGCAATATCCGTCACGGCAATATCGTCTGCCTGGGAGAAGCCGGGCATTCCGGCGCGGTGCCGCGCTGGTTGCGCCACGATACAGTGTTTGCCATGGCCGAATTGATCAGCCGGCTAGATGAGCATTGGCGCATTCTGCTGGAACGCGGCCTTGATCTGGTTATCACCAGCGGCATTGTCGGTACACCGCCGGAGGAACATGCTATCTCGCGCATTCCCGGCCGGGTGGCATTCAGCTTCGAAGTGCGCAGCCAAAGCAACGATACGTTGGAGGCCTTCTATCATCTGATGCGTACCGAGGCGGAAACCATCGCGCGCAGCAGGGGCGTGCGGTTTGAATTCGATCGGCGGATTTATTCAGCCCCTGCC
Organism: Ferrovibrio sp.; assembly: GCF_019636075.1. Classification (GTDB taxonomy): domain Bacteria; phylum Pseudomonadota; class Alphaproteobacteria; order Ferrovibrionales; family Ferrovibrionaceae; genus Ferrovibrio. The sequence goes on along the minus strand of NZ_JAHBYG010000005.1, from coordinate 118,475 downwards.
CGCATGGACGATGCCATCGTGCGCCGGTTGCTGGATATTTCCGCCCGCCAGGGGTTGCCGGTTGAAACCCTGCCCAGCGGGGCTGGCCATGACGCGGCGATTTTCGCTAATGCCGGCATTCCATCTGGGATGATTTTCGTGCGCAATGCCAATGGCTCGCACAATCCGCAGGAAGCGATGGAACTGGCCGACTTTATCGCCGGTGCCGGCCTGTTGTACGATGCCGTGTCAACCAAAGCCTGAAGGGATGCTGCGGCTCATGGATAAAAAAGCCATCGCAACAGAAACCGCGCGCATGCTGCTGAAGATCGGCGCGGTGCAGTATAATCCCCATCAGCCGTTTTTCTTCACCACAGGTTGGGCCAGTCCGGTGTATATCGAATGCCGGCGGCTGATTTCCTATCCGGCATTCCGCCGTCGCATCACGGATTTCTCGCTGTTGGGCCTGCAGGCCGCCATACAGCAGGATGGCTGCGATGTGGTGGCTGGCGGCGAAAGCGCGGGCATACCTTTTGCCGCCTGGATCGCCGAGCGACTGGATCTTTCCATGATTTATATCCGCAAGCGACCGATCGGGATCGGCCCCAATGCGCAGTTGGAGGGCGATTTGCCGCCCGGCGCGCGGGTGTTGCTGGTGGAAGATTTGACTACGGATGCGCGCAGCAAGATCAATTTCTGCGATGCGCTACGGCAGGCCGGCGGTTTGCCCAAGCATATATCGGTGATTTTCTCCTACGGCATATTCCCCGGCACAACCGATATGCTGGCGCGACAGAATCTGCAATTGCATGCGTTAGCCGATTGGCAGGATATCCTGCGAGTTGCGCGAGAAGACAATGCCTTCGATGCCGTGACCTTGCAGGGCATAGAAGATTTTCTGGCCGATCCAGTGCGCTGGTCGGCCAATCATGGTGGCGTTGCCAATTATGGTAATTGAAAACGGCAAGGCCGGCATGCAGGCCGGCCATTATACCGAGATCGGCCAACGCCTGAAGGCATATCGGCTGGGTGCCAATCTCTCGCCCGATCTGGTGGCGGAAAAACTCGGTGTATCGCGTGCGGCGCTGTATCGCATCGAAGCCGGCCATGTGGTGAAGATTGAAACCCTGGAGCGTCTGGCCCATGTGCTGAATACCAGCGTGGGCTCTCTGCTTGGCATCGGCGTGGAATATTATGCGCAGGCCGCCGGCTTTTTTGAACGCATGCGCCAGCTGGAAGCTGAGAGCGACAAGATCGTGGCGCATTTCGGGCCGTTTTCTTACCTGCTGATGTCGGCCGACTATACCGAGCATTTGCGCGAGATGCTGATCGAAGGCCTGCCGCATCAGGCCCAGGGCAAAGTCCAGTTGCGCAAGGATATCGAACATTGCCTGAAGATTCTGGAACAGCGGCGCGGGGAGCAGGCGCAGCGCAAACCGAATATCGTGAATATCGTCAGCCTGTCGGAGTTGCAGCGATTCCTCAGTCTCGGTCTGGTGGGGCGCCTCGATCTACCGCTGAAGATGCGCAACGAACGCGTGGCGCGTGCCCGGCATGAATTGAAGCGGCTGGCCGATCTGATGGAGAATGAGCCGATGGGGGTTCAGATCGGCGTGGTGGAAGAGATGCTGCCGGGCGTCAGTTTCCAGGTTTTTCAATCCGGCCGGATTACCAAGCTGGCCGTAAGCCCGTTTCGCCTTGGTGAATTGCCCAATATACGAGGCGGCATTGCGATGGTAACCGATGCCCCTGATGCCGTTGGCTATTACACCAAGTTGGCGGATGATCTCTGGCAATCGGCGGAAAAAGGCGCGCGCGGTGCAGTGCTGGTGCGCAAATGCCTGAAAAAATCTGGGCCGGATTGAAACCCCGGCCCAGCTTGTTGCGGATCGTTCGTCTGTTTTGGATCAGACGTGGGGCGTGGTTTTGGCCATGGCGGGGCGCTTGGAAAATGTCTTGAACCAGGCGGCCAGCTTGGGATGGCTTTTGCGCCAATCGTAATCGCTGAAACGGAAATCAAGGTAGCCCAGCAGGCAGGCCGCGGTTACGGTGCCGATATCCAGTTCGCTGCGCAGATGCTTCAGCCAGGTCTTTTCCAGCTCGCCCACGGAACTGGTGATCTTTTCCATCTGGCCCTTCGACCAATCGGCCCATTGCTTGCTCTTCGGGCGGATCACCACTTCGTAGCGGCAGAGCAGGGCGGCATCCAGGGCTTCATCGGCCAGCGAGGCCAGCGTCAGCGCGGGCCACCGCGCCGCCCCTTTGGGGAACAGCTTCGGTGCGCGACCGATATTGTCGAGATATTCGCAGATCACCCGGCTGTCGTAGATCGCGCTGCCGTCCTTCAGCAGCATGGTGGGCACCTTGCCGGATGGGTTCTGTGCCACGATGGTGTGGTCGCGCTTCACCGGGCCGGCAGCTGAAGGCAGATGTTCGATCTTTTTGTCCAGGCCGCGCAGGATTGCGCAAACCATGACCTTGCGCACGAAAGGCGAGGCGGGGGAATAATAGAGTTTCACGATTTACGTCTCCTGTTGGGTCAATTGACCATGTGAAATCAGGCCGTTCGGGCTATGGCCGGCTTGGGCATTACTGCCTTCCAGATGTTTCAGCAACACTTCACCGGCATAGCGCACATGTTCGCGCATCAAAGCGGCGGCACGGTCGCCGTGGCGCGCGGCTATGGCATTCAGAATGCGGTGGTGATCATCATGCGAGCGATGAATCACTGAGAAATCCCGGTCTCCCCAAACTATGATGCGGTCAGAAGCCATGGGCACATTATGGCTGCGTTTGACGAAATCGGCTACCCATGGGTTTTGGGCGGCTTCGATGATGGTGCTATGGAAATCCACATTCATACGGCGATAAGGCGCGAGCAATTCTGGCTTTAGCCGGCCGCTCGACAGAATGCGGTCGCCATCCGCGAGGCGCTCTTCAAGCCAGCCAATCGTTTCGGTGCTCATGCCATTGCGGGCGGCCAATTCGCAGGCCAGGGCTTCCAGGCTGGCGCGCACTTCGAAGGCGTTTGAGATGTCTGCGCTGTTGAAACCGCGGACCCAGTATCCGCGATGGCTGGAATATTGCACCAACCCTTCGCGCGACAATTCCGCCAATGCGGTGCGCAGTGGGGTGCGAGACACCCCTAGCCGTTCCGCCAGTTCATCCTGCCCCAGCCGACTGCCGGCCGGAATGCTACCCTCCAGGATCAATTCGCGGATAGCGCGAGCGGCAGCCTCGGCACTGGTAATCGAACTGGCATTAGCGCTGCTTTCGCCGCCCAAGACACATCCTCCCGAGTTTGGATGAGCGTAGATTATTGGTTGAAATATATAAATGGATACAAAGTTAATTCAACGGCAAAGAATGTGCTTGTGTTAATGCCTTTCATGTTGTATTTGGATCCAAAATCTCTGGGGTGGGAATGATCCGATGGAAGTGAAAAAGCGTGTAGCCCTTGTAACTGGGGCGGCCAGAGGCATCGGCGCAGGCATTGCGCAGCGTTTGGCGGCAGATGGCCTTACCGTTGCTATAGCAGATTTGGATCCAAAAGCAGCGGAAGCTACAGCGGCTTCCTTGCCAGGCAGCGGCCATCGCGGCTATGCGGTGGATGTGCGCGATGAAGCCCTGGTGAAGGCGTTGTTTGATACTGTCGAGGCCGATTTCGGGCCCTTGGCGGTGCTGGTGGCCAATGCCGGCGTGCTTTTGCTTCGTGAGGGCGGGGTTCGTCCTCTGATCGTTGATACCACGCTGGACGAATGGGAGCAGAGCCACGCGGTGAATACCCGGGGCACCTTCCTTTGCACTCGCGAGATGCTGCGTCGGCGTACGGCTCAGCCCGTGGCTGATGCCCGGGTGGTCACGCTGTCATCGGTAGCGGCGCAATTGGGCGGCTACCGCTCATCCAGCGCGTATATCTCATCGAAATCCGCCGTGCTGGGCTTCACCAAGGCGGCAGCACGCGAGGCGGCCTCGCTCGGGCTGACGGTCAATTGCGTGGCGCCCGGCCTGATCGATGCGCCGATGCTGCGCCTGTCGCTGCCGCCTGAAAAGGATGTGGATGTGAAGGGCAGCATCCCACTCAACCGTATCGGCACGCCAGAAGACGTGGCTCAGGCGGTTTCCTTCCTGGTTTCGCCGGCTTCCTCCTATCTCACCGGGATCGTCATCGACGTGAACGGCGGTTATCGGATGCAATGACATGGCGCGGCTGATCCAAGGCCTTTCCAGCTTATTGGCTGTCCTGGCGGGTTTATCCCTGGTTCTGATGATGGTGCATGTCACCGCTGATGTGCTGGGGAAATACTTCCTCAACATGCCGATTCCGGGCACCGCAGAAGTGGTGGCGAGCTATTACATGATCGCGACCGTTTTCCTGCCGCTTGCCTATATCGAAGTGCATAATCGCCCCATCGTGGTGGAATTGTTCTACGACCTGATGCCGCGCTTATTGCAGCCGGTGTTGGATGTGATGGGCGCCATGGCCTCCATTGCCTTCTATGGTTTTCTTACCTGGCAGAGCACGAAAATCGCCATGGATTCGATGGAAATTCGTGAAATCGTGGAGGGCGCCTGGCGGGTTGTGGTCTGGCCCAGCCGTTTCTTGCTGCCGATGGGCCTGGCCGTAGCATGCCTGGTTTTGACGCTGCGTTTGGTTTTGATGGCTGGTGGATCGCGCCCCGAGCATGATCACGAAGCCAAGGCGATCTGAGGGAGACGCGCTATGGATCGCACGATAATCGGCCTCGGTATTGCTTTGCTGCTGATTTTTCTGCGCGTACCGATTGGCGTTGCCATGGGCATCGTCGGTTTTGGCGGTATCGCTACGCTGATTTCCTGGCACGCTGCCATCGGCATCGCCAAGGCGATTCCTTATCAATTGATCGGCGATTGGAATCTCTCGGCGGTGCCGATGTTCCTGCTGATGGGCTATGTGGCATCGGCAACGGGGCTTACCAATGGTCTGTTTGCCTCGGCGCGCATCTTCTTCGCGCGCGTTCCTGGCGCGCTGGCATCCGCTACCGTGTTGGCCTGCGCCTTCTTTGCTTCGGCTTCCGGCTCCAGCGTGGCAACTTCGGCAGCTTTCTCGCGTATTTCCATCCCCGAGATGCTGAAGGCGAAATACGATCCCGCCCTGGCCACCGGCTGTGTGGCTTCGGCCGGCACGCTCGGTTCGCTCATTCCGCCCAGCATTTTGATGATTGTGTTCGGCATCATGGCCGATACTTCGATTTCGCAATTGTTCATGGCGGGCGTGGTGCCAGGCATCCTGTCGGCGGTGGTTTTCATGGGCTATATCGCCCTGCGGGTGAAGCTAAATCCGGCCCTGGCTCCGCGTGACGATACGCAATATAGCTGGGCCGAAAAGAAGGCCGCGCTGATGGATGTGTGGCCCCTGCCGGTTCTGATCATCGGCGTGCTGGGTGGTATTTTCTCAGGCATGTTCACCGCTACCGAGGCCGGCGCCATCGGCGCGATGATAGCCTGCGTGATTGCCGCCGCACGTCGCTCGTTAACGCGGGAAACCTTCCGCAAGGCTATTGTGGATACCGCCGAAGGCACGGCTGCCATCTTCATCATCGTTGTCGGCGCGGCGATTTTCGCGCGCTTCATGTCCTACAGCCAATTGCCGGCCACGATGTCGCAATCCTTGCTGTCCATCACAGACAGTCCCTTGCTGATGATCTTGGCGATCAGCGCCATTTTCCTGGTGCTGGGTTGTGTGCTGGAGAGCATTTCGATCATGTTGCTTACCATGCCGCTGCTGCTGCCGTTGCTTAAGGCGATGGATGTAGACCTGGTGTGGTTCGGCATCCTGGTGATCAAGCTGCTGGAAATCGGCCTGGTCACGCCGCCGGTGGGCATGAATGTCTATGTAATCAAGAGTTCCCTGGGCGACAGGGTGTCGCTCACAACGATATTCCGCGGTGCATTTGGCTTCATTGCCGCGGATATGGTGACGCTGGCCTTGCTGATCAGTTTTCCGATCATCACGCTTTGGCTGCCGAACTTGCTCGCCAGGTAAAATATCACTGCAACCTACAAGGATTAAAAACGGAGGGACGACGATGAAGATGATTAAGGGTGCTGTTGCGGCGGGTCTCGGCCTGGCGCTTTTTGCGGGCGTTGCCGAAGCGCAGACGCAGATTGCCACCAACTGGCTGGCGCCGGCTCATATTCTGAACGAGTTCACGTATCAGAAATGGGCGGAAGATGTGGCCAAAGCCAGCAATGGCAGCCTGAAATTCGAAATCCATTCTTCGGGTTCGCTGGTGCCGGCGCGCTCCACCATGCAGGGCATCCGTGATCGCGTGGCTGCTGTGGGCATCGTCTATCCGGGCTATACGCCTTCGGAATTGCCGCTCAACAACGTGATCAACGATCTGGTTTTCGTGACCGACGATGATTTCGCTGCTGCTTTCGCTTATTCCGAAGTGGGCATGCTGAATGCCAAGCTGCAGGGCGAGTGGAAGAAGAATGGCGGTCTTTTTGCCGGTGGTTACGCCACGCCTGTCTATAACTTCGTCTGCATGAAGCCCATCCGTGGCCTCAATGACGCCAAGGGTTTGAAGATTCGTACGGCTGGCGGCGCGCAGACCGATTGGGTGAAGCTGCTGGGTGGCGTGCCGGTTTCGGTGCCGATCGGCGACGTTTATACCGGTCTGGAGCGCGGCTCGCTCGATTGCACCATGACCGATCCCACCAACCTGGATAAGGGCAACAAGTTCTGGGAAGTGGCCAAGTCGGTCACTCTGCTGCCCATGGGCGTGGTGGTTGGCGCCAACTATGTCTACAACCCTGATTTCTGGAAGGGTTTGAAGAACGAGCAGCGGCGCGTTCTTCTCGATGCCATGGCTATGGGCAATGTGCGTGCGCAGATCGCCTATCATGTTGGCGTGAAGGCGGCGCTGGATGGTTCCAAGCAGCGTGGCCTGGAAATCATCACCCCGGCGGCCGATCTTTCGACCAAGCTGACGGAGTTCAACAAGGATTTCGTGAGTGGCCTGGCGAAGAATTCCGTCGAGAGCCGCAAGGTCGCCGATCCGTCTGACCTGGTTCAGGAATTCCTGAAGGTGCAGGACAAGTGGAAGGGCCTGCTCAAGGGTGTGGATCGCACCAACGAGGCTGCGGTGTACAAGGTGTTGCACGACAATCTCTACAGCAAGATCGACGAAAAGAAGTTCGGTCTGTGATCTGCCGGGCCGAGGGAAAACCCTCGGCCCCTTTTCTTTTTTTCCAAGGGTGAGCCAGATGGCTAAACCGATTGCATTGGTGACGGGTGCTGCCGCTGGGATTGGCGCGGCGATAGCCGAAAGGCTGGCTGCCGATGGCTACCGGGTATGTATTGCTGATCGTGCGGCGGGCCCAGCAGAAGCTACGGCGGACGCAATTCGCAAGGCGGGCGGAGACGCTTTCGCCGAAGCGTTGGATATCACCGATGAGATCGCGCAGGCCGCTCTGTTGCAGCGTCTCGGTGAATTGGATGTGCTGGTAAATAACGCCGGTATTTTCGATGTGAAGGATTTTTTCGAGCTGACGGCGGATGATTTCCGCCGGATGTACGAGATCAACACGGTGGCGATGTTCACCCTCAGCCGCAATGCTGCCACGCGTATGGCCAAGGGTGCGCGCATCGTGAATATCGCTTCACGCGCCATGCTTGGGGCGCGGCATTATGCCCATTATGTGTCATCCAAGGCGGCTGTAGTGGGGCTTACCCGCGCCATGGCCCTGGAATTGGCGCCGCGCGGCATCTCGGTGAATGCCGTTGCGCCGGGTGTGATCGAAACCCAGATGCTGAAAGCGCGCTCCGATACCAATCTGGATGGCCTGCGTGCCTTGCAGCCGTTGGGTCGCTTGGGTGTGCCTGAAGATATCGCCCGGACCGTGGCATTCCTTGCCGCACCGGAAGCCGATTTCATTACCGGACAAATTTTGCTTGTGGATGGCGGCCGTTCGTTGGGCGGCGCAACGGGGATTTAGGTGATGGCTGCAGAACTGAATGGCAAGATTGCGATTGTTACCGGTGCTGGCTCTGGTATTGGCCAGGCGATCACGCGCCTATTCTGTGCCGAAGGCGCCTGGGTGTTGGCGGTAGACCGCGATGCCAAAGGACTGGCAGAAACCCTGGGGCAATGCCCGCCCGGACAATTTAGCGAATTGGTTGGCGATGTAACCGACGCAGCTTTGCCCGATGCAATCCGTAAGGCTTTGCCCGGTCCGTTGGATATCCTGATCAATAATGCCGGCGTGGGTGCGGGCGGCATGATCGAAGCGACCAGCGACGATGATCTTCGCCGGTTTTTCGAGATCAATGTGGTCGGCTTGTTCCGTCTCGCGCGTATGGGCGTGGAACTAATGAAAAAGCGTGGCGGCAGCATCGTTAATCTCGCCTCGATCTTTGCCGAGATCGGTGCTACATCGTCGGCGGCTTACAGCGCATCCAAGGGTGCGGTGGCCTCGCTCACACGTCAGATGGCCACCGATTACGGCCCGATTGGCATTCGCGTGAATTCTTTGGGGCCGGGCCTGATCGAAACACCGCTCACCCGAGATCGTATTCGCGATCAGGCCTGGCGCCGCACCATTTTCATCGATCAGGCGCCGCTGCGTCGTGTTGGCCAACCCGAGGATGTGGCCAATGCAGCGCTGTTTCTGGCCAGTGATCGCTCGGCTTTCATCACAGGCGAATTGCTGCGGGTGGATGGCGGCTGGGCTATGGGGCGTTATCCGCGCGAGACGATCTGATGTCAGACGAATATGATGTTGTTGTCGTTGGCTCCGGTGCCGGCGGCATGGCCGCTGCTATCACCAGTGCGGCTGAAGGCTTGAAAGTTGTCGTGTTGGAAAAGGCCGCTGTTATCGGCGGTTCGACAGCTGTCTCCGGCGGCGCGGTTTGGGTGCCCAACACCCATTATGCCAAGGCGATGGGCATCCAGGATAGCGAAGAGGCCGTGATGGCCTACCTGTCCGCGGTGTTGGGTAATGCTCTGCGGCCCGATATGATGCGCGCCTATTTGCGCCGGGGCCCGGAGGCGATCGAATTTTTCGACCGCAACAGCGAAGTGAAGCTGGCGGCGCGTGCCTATTCGCCGGATTATTATCCGGAGCTGGAAGGGGCGGGCAAGGCCGGTCGACCGATGGATCCCGAGCCTTATGATGGCCGTTTACTGGGTGAGGATTTCAAGCGCCTGCGCGATCCATTGAAAGAATTCACCGTGCTGGGCGGCATGATGGTGAATGTGGTGGATGTGAAACATCTGCTCAAGGTCACCAAGTCATTCGCATCCTGGAAGCACGGCATGAAGCTGGTGCTGGCTTATTTTAGGGACCGCGCCAGCGGTCATGCCAGAGGCACGCGTTTGTTGATGGGCAATGCGCTTGCAGCCAGATTGCTGAAAAGTGCGCGCGATAGGGGCGTCGATATCCGCACCCAGGCGGAAGTTGTGGGCCTGCTGCGTGATGGCGGCCGTGTTGTGGGCGTGCAGGCCAGGATCAATGGCAAGCAAACGGATTTGAAAGCCCGCCATGGCGTGGTGCTTGCCACCGGCGGTTTTCCCTGGGATGCCACGTTGCGCGCCGAGCGTTTCCCAAAGGGCAGCGGCTTGTGGTCGATGGCGCCGCGCGACAATACCGGCGATGGTATTCGCATGGCCCGCCAGATCGGCGCGGATTTCATGGATGCACCTGCGGATGCCGGCCTTTGGGCGCCGGTTTCGCTATGGAAAAAGCCCGATGGCAGCGAAGTGCGCTTCCCGCATCTGATCTGGGATCGCGCCAAGCCTGGGCTTATGGCGGTGAATTCCGCCGGTCGGCGTTTCGTGAATGAAGGCACCAGCTATCATGAATTCGTGCGTGCCATGTATCGGTCGCATGAAAGCGTACCCAGCATTCCGTCCTATCTGATCTGCGACCGCGCCTTTATAGATGTATGGGGCCTCGGACTGGTCTTGCCGGGCAAGCGACCGCGCGGACATTTGATCCGCGATGGCTACCTAGTGGAGGCGCAGAGTATCCCAGAGTTGGCGGCCAAGCTGCAGATCGATCCGGCAACGCTTGCTGAAAGCGTGGCGCGATTCAACAAGTCTGCTGAAGTCGGTGAGGATGCCGAGTTCGGCAAGGGTAGTTCGGAATACAATCGCTATTACGGCGATCCTGAGAAAACCGAAGGGCATCCAAACCTCGGCCCCATCAATGCGGCGCCATTCTATGCCGTACGGGTTTATCCCGGCGATATCGGCACGGCCTCGGGATTGCGCACGGATGCGGATGCCCGCGTATTGGATGCTGGCGGACAGCCGATTGCAGGGCTTTATGCCTGCGGCAACGACATGGCCTCGGTGATGGGTGGGCATTATCCCGGCGCGGGTATCACGCTCGGGCCGGCGCTTACCTTCGGGTATTGCGCAGGCAAGGCTATCGTTGCCAGCGCATCACGCTAGCGCAAAGCCGATCGTTGCATTCACCAGCACGTCCACGCTGTCCACGGCCGGCAGGCCATCGGGCACGGCATCGGCGATGATGGAGAATTCGCTGCATCCGACCAGCATGGTGCCGGCGCCGCGCCGGTGCAATTCACGGCAGGCATCGGCGAATATCTCGCGCGCTCCGGCATCTGTGCTGGAGGCCTTGATGGCACGGATAGCGGCAAGGATCCGGTCCTGATCCTCAGGATACAGGCTGCGCAGCCCAAGTGCGGCAAAGGCCTTGTCGTATATGCCGGTGATCTTGATCGCCGGCGAGGCCAGGATGCCAACCGGTTTGCCGGCGCCGGCTGTGTTGAGGATTTGCCGGGCGGTGAGTTCCACCATGTTCAGCAGTGGGATCCGCACGGCGGCCTGAATCTCAGCAGCATAATTATGCGCCGTATTGCAGGGCATGGCCAAGGCCTGTGCGCCCTGGGCTTCCAGTCCGCGCGCCATGGCGGCCAGGGTTGGTACGGGGTCTTCCCCCTGGCCTTCGATCAGCCTTTTGATGCGCGATGGTATCTGCGTGTTGTTGTCCACGATCATCGGGATATGGTCGGCATCATCCCGCGCCTTGGTGTGCTGAATCACACGGGCCATGAACATCACCGTGGCTTCCGGGCCCATGCCGCCCAGCACGCCGATCTTGCGTGGCGCGGTCATTGTTTCAGCCCAGTTTCCATGAACGATCATAATCGAAAGCGTTGAGATAGCCGAACAGGCCGGCGGCGCCGCCGGTGTGAATGAACACCACGCGTTCGCCCTTGCGGAAATGCCCTTTGCGGATCAGATCGATCAGTCCGGCAGCACCTTTGCCGGTATAAACCGGATCGAGCAGAATGGCTTCCAGCCGGGCAAACATCTCGATGGCTTCGATGGTATCCGGCCCGGGAATGCCATAACCCTTGCCTACATAGTCGCTATTGGCCACCACATCGGTGCGCTGCACCGCATCGGGAATGCCCAGCTTCTGTGCCGCGGCCTGCGCCAGTTTGAACACAGTCTCTTCCTGCTTTTCCTTCGGTGCGCGCACGCCGATGCCCAGCAGCGGAATCTGGGCATTCAAGGCTTTCAAACCCACCACCAGGCCGGCCTGGGTGCCGGCGCTGCCGGTGGCATGCACGATATGATCGATCTTCAAGCTGCGTTCATTGGCCTGATGCAGCAATTCCAAGGCGCAGTTGGCATAGCCCAAAGCGCCGGTGGGATTCGAGCCACCGCCCGGAATGGTGTAGACCTTCAAGCCCTTGGCGCGTTCGCGCTCGGCCACGGCTTCCATCTCGGCATTCATGTCCAGCCCCGGGCCGCGTTTTTCGGCGCTGGCGCCATGCATGAAGTCCAGCAGCACATTGCCGTTGAAATTATAATTCTCGTCGTTGGAGCCGGTGCGGTCTTCCAGCAGGATGTGGCAGCGCATGCCAAGCTTGGCGGCAAAGGCGCTGGTCTGGCGCGCATGGTTGGATTGCGTGGCGCCCTGGGTCATCACCAGATCGGCGCCTTGCTGCTGTGCCTCGGCCATCAGGAATTCCAGCTTGCGGGTTTTGTTGCCGCCGGTGGAAAGCCCGGTGCAATCATCCCGTTTGATCCAGATTTCCGGTCCGCCGAGGGCCTCCGACAGTCTTTTCAGCGGCTCTAGAGGGGTGGGCAGATGGGCGAGGTGAATCCGGGGAAAGCGGGCCAGATGCATCAGGGGTTTCCTCAAAGGTTTTATCGGCGGAATGTTGGAACAAATTCGGCGGTGCTGTAAACGCATTCCATGGCGGGGCGAGCGAATTTCCGCGCCGGCCCTTGCTTGCCGCCGCCTGGCCGGAGAGGATGCGCCATGTTTCATGCCGAAGGAAGCAGCATGCGCGCGATATTTGTGGATGCCAACGAAACCCTGGCCCTGGTGATGGAGCGGCTGCGTGGCGCCGATGCGCCTTATGTGGCTGTGAACCGCCAACCCGATGTCACGCCGCCGGAATTGCCTGCCTTGCTGGGTGATGCCGAGATCGCCATCATCGACCATACGGCGTTGCCAACCGATATCGCGCGGCAATGCAAGGGGCTCAAGCATGTGGTGTTTCTAGGCACCGGTGCGCGCAGCTACATGAATCCCGAGGAATTGGCCGCGCTTGGCATCGCAGTGCATATCATCAAGGGCTATGGTGATACTGCCGTGGCGGAATGCGCCATTGCCCTCATGTGGGCGGCTGCCAAGGATATCGCCTATATGGATCGTGGTATGCGCGACGGCAAATGGCTGCGCCGCGATGGTTTGCAACTCACCGGAAAAACCATCGGCCTGATCGGCTATGGCGGCATTGCTGCCGAAGTGGCGCGCATCGCTACCGGCAGCGGCATGCGCGTGTTGGCATGGAACCGCAGCCCGAAAAACGATCCGAATGCAAACTTTGTGGGGCTGGACGAATTATTGGCGCAAAGCCATGTCGTGTCGCTGCATCTGCTGCTGAACGACGATACCCGCAATTTCCTTTCGGCGGCGCGTATCGCGCAGATGCGGCCTGGCGCCATCCTGATCAACACCGCGCGCGGTGCGCTGGTGGATGAAGCTGCCATGGTGGCCGCCTTGCAATCGGGCCATATCGCCCATGCCGGGCTGGATGTCTTTATCACCGAACCGCTGCCTGCTGACCATGCTTTCAGCCGGCTGCCTAACGTTACGCTTTCAGCGCATTCCGCCTTCCGCACGCCGGAAGCCAGCGACAATCTGATCAACGCTGCCCTGGAGCATTGCCGCCGCATTCGCGCCGAGGGGCGCTAAGCGGCGGGTCATGGGCTTAACTGCGGCCGGAAAATAGCCGGCCGAACATGGCGCGGATCGCCAGCCAAAGCAGGGAGAAACCGGAAATCGGTTTCGCTTGTGGCGGCGGCGGTGCAACAACCGTGGCGCTCGGTGCTGCGGCTTCGCCTGAAGCAGCCATTCCGGCCGATTGAGCAGGTGCCGCAGCCGGCATCTGTTCGATTTCCTTGCGCAGCGATTGCACGAACTGGCCGATCAACTGATCCGCAATGGTTTGAATCATACCGCTGCTGCGCCCATATTGCGCCACCATGCCCGAAAGCGTGAGGTCTGTGCGCACGAAAACCTTCGATCCGGCCGCAGTAGGCTCCAGGCGGAAGGCAACATTGGCATTGGCGCCGCCGCGCCCCTTGGAATCGCTGCCGTTGGCCTTGATGTTTGCCGTATGCGCTGCGTCGTTGATATCGAGCAATTGCGCCGTGCCGTTGAAAGACAGCGTGATCGGCCCCAGCTTCACCGAAACCTTGCCTTTGTAGCGGTTGTCGCCCAGCACTTCGGTCAATTCCGCACCCGGCATGCATGGTGCGATGCGCGGCACATCCAGCAGCACCTTCCAGGCCTGATCCGGCGGCAACGGCACTTCAAAGCTATTCTCGAACTCCATACTCACTCCTCCTGAGGCGCGCTGCCGGGAACGATACCCTTCGGCAGGCTGGCGGCATGCTCGGCGATCTGGCCCGGTGTGGTAACCCAGACCTTTCTGGCGAAATCACGATGGTTGAAAATATAATTTAGCGCCTGGCGCAACTGCGTCAGGCGGAATGGCTGGCCAACGCAGAATGTGTGCAGGGCGATGCCGAAAACCAGCGGCTGCCGCTCCGAAAGCGCCAGCATCGTATCGAATTGATCGATAATCATCTGGCGGAAATCGGTGGCCGGCTGAGCGCGGGTCAGCATGATCGGGCTATCGTTGATTTCGATCGGATAGGGCACTGAAAGCAGTGGACCCGAGCGCGTGCGCATCCAGAAGGGTTGATCGTCGGCCGGCCAATCCATCAAATAGCGATAGCCGGCTTCCTTCAATGTATCCGGCGTCTCCATGGTTTCGGCGATCCAGGGGCCCATCCAGCCATAGGGTCGTTTGCCGCAGGTGCGTTCCAAGGTTTCGGTGGCGGCGCGGATCATCGCGGCTTCGGTCGCCACGTCCATGTCTGATTGGCGTTCCGAATTGGTGTAGCCATGGCCCACCACTTCATCGCCGCGTTGCCGGATGCGCTCAGGGATTTGCGGGCAATGCTCTGCCGCCGATGCATTCAACAGATGGCACAGCGGCAACTTGAATTCTTCAGCCAGATCGAAAATGCGCCAGATGCCCACGCGCAAACCATAGTCGCGCCAGGCGAAATTGCGCGGATCCGGCGGCGGACCCAGCGAAGTAGGCGTATGCCCCAGGCCTTCGCCGAAAGAGAAATGCTCCACATTCAGCGCCACATAGAAGGCAAGGCGCTTGCCATCCGGCCAATCGTAATTCTGCCGCTGCGTGATGGGCGAGTATTCATAACGGCCATGGGTTTTTATTTGCACGGTAGGTCGCTTCCTGACGTGAGATATCTTCGGCTCCGCGGCTGGATTTTCGGCCTGCTTGCGGGGGCATGGCGAGGGCTGAATATTACGTCGTCGACATGACGCATTGCCACAATTTCAGCGGCTTTTATTGCTTTTGCCGGCACCGAACGCCGCATGCAATCCTTGGTCTTTTCGGCGCGGAGCCGCACAATTCATTAGGGTGGTCGATGTCAGTCCTTGGTGAATAGCATGCGAATGCGCGTGGAGCCGGCGGTGCGGATATGCTCTCGTGCGGCCCGCTCGGCTTCTTCGGGCTTGCGCTGTGATATCCATTTTACGATCTCGGCATGCTCATCCCAGGCCACCGGCATGCGGCCGGGATGGCTGAAGGTGGTGGTGCTCAGCAGCGCCAGCGCATCCTGCAGGATATTGAGGGCCTTCAGCAGATATACATTATGGGCCGTGGCGCTGATGGCTTTGTGCAATTGGATGTTATGCCGCGCCGCTTCGTCGGGGGTTTTGATGCTGGCCTGTTCGGCGATCAGTTCGTTGAGATACTGGATTTCGAGATCGGATGCCTGCAGCGCAGCAAAGCGCGCTGCGGCGCCTTCCAGGATTTCGCGCATCGCGTATAGCTCCATCACGCGGCCGCGGTCCAGTTGCGCCACGGCAAAGCCGCGCGGTTGGGTGAAGGCCACCAGGCCATCGGCTTCCAGCCGCTTGAGCGCTTCGCGGATCGGCGTGCGGCTGACATTGAGCTGCTCAGCCAGTTCAACCTCGCGCAGGCGGTCGCCGGAGCGCAGGCTGCGCTTTTGAATCCGCTCCCGCAATTCCTGATAGACGAACTCGCCGCGTGCTGCCGTCAGCCCGCCTGTGGCAGGTTTGGCAGTAACGGTCTTTTTCCGTGAGCCGGTTGTTTTCACGCCTGGTTCCCAATGTATCGCTTCGTATACTAGCGTATACTTGGTTCGAATCTAAGCGGATAGCCGGGCCGGGGCAAATTTTTATTGTGCTTTGCCAGAGTTTTCGTGCAGGCATGCCGGGCGTTGGCCAATATACAGGCCGTGGCATTGGCCTGCATTGCATTATATAGTTCCGATCAAACATTTGGTTGAGCGTTGGTCGGGGGCGGTGTCCATGGTATCGGCAAAGCCGACAGTGTCGGCAAAACCGGCGGGGGCGGTAAAATCCGGCAGGAAGCCTGCGGCGGAGCGCAGCGAGATGAGCAGCCGCGACCTGTTGTTGGCGGCGGCCCATGAGGAATTCGCCAGCCGTGGCTATGAAGGCGCCCGCGTGGATGCCATCGCCAAGAAGGCTGGTGTCAACAAGCAGCTGGTTTATCACCATTTTGGCAACAAGGAAGACCTTTACGGCAAAGTGCTGGAAAGCGCGTATGACGGCATTCGCGAGCGGGAGCGTCGACTCGACCTGGCGCGGCTGCGGCCACAGACGGCGATGCGGCGCCTGATCGAGACCAGCTTCGATTATCTTGCGGAAAATCGGGATTTTGTCGCTCTGCTGACCGACGAAAACCTGCATAAAGGCAAGCATATGAAGCGAATCGTGGACATCCAGCGGATGAACACGCCGCTGCTGGGCACGCTGGATGGCATCCTGCGCCGGGGCGCGGCCGAAGGGGTTTTCCGTAAGGGGCTGGACCCATTGCAGGTCTATGTCTCGATTGCCGGCATGGGCTTTTTCTATTTCAATAATATCTACACACTTTCAGCCATTTTCGGCCAGAATCTCGATAGCCAGGAGGCTATCGCCAGCCGCCGCCGCCATGTGGTGGATATGCTGATGCACGCCTTGCGGCCCTGAAGCCTGGCAAAAAAATCTGCCGAGCCGGTTCCTCCTCTGCAATCCAGTCCCAGCGTTTCTTTCTTGACAGGTTCCTAATCGCGGTGTTCAAATCAACCAACTGGTTGATCAGGGCCTTGATGTTGCATCGCGGCCGTTGGGCGCCAGCAGCGGGGGATCATGCAAAACGCCATTGAATGGTTGATGGCAACCGAGGTGTTGCAAGCCTATCGTGCGGGCGATCTGTCGCCTGTGGAAGTGGCGCAGGCGACCTTGCGGCGTGCCGAAGCCCTGCAGCCCAGCCTGAATGCTTTCTGTCTGCTCGACCCCGAAAACGCCCTGGCGCAAGCCAAGGCTTCCGAAGCGCGTTGGCGCAAAGGCCAGCCGCTCGGCTTGCTGGATGGCGTGCCGGTTTCGATCAAGGATATCATCCTCACCAAGGGCTGGCCCACCTTGCGCGGCTCCAAGGCGATCAACCCGGATCAACCCTGGACCGAGGACGGCCCGGCCGTAGCGCGTCTGCGCGAACACGGCGCGGTGATTTTCGGCAAGACCACCACCAGCGAATTCGCGGCCAAGCCCACCACCAACACAGCCTTGTGCGGCATTACCCGCAACCCCTGGAACACGGCGCGTACCCCAGGCGGCAGCAGCGGCGGTGCGGCGGCCAGCGTGGCGGCGGGCGTGTCGGCACTGGCTTTGGGCACAGATGCCGGTGGTTCCATACGCATGCCGGCGAATTTCTGCGGCATTTTCGGCTTCAAGCCGGGCGGCGGCCGGGTGGCGATGTATCCGCCTACGCCCTATGCCACTTTTGCCGGATTCGGGCCGATGACGCGTAGCGTAACCGATGCCGCGTTGATGCTCAGCGTGATTGCCGCGCCGGATCCGCGCGATTGGGAATCGTTGCCTGCGGAAGCGCAGCCTTATCATGAAGGCCTCAAGGCCGATCCCCGGCAATGGCGTATCGCCTGGTGCCCCAGTTTCTGGGGCGTGAAAGTGGATGCGGAAGTGGCGGCCCTCACCGAAAAGGCCGCGCAAGTGTTTGCCGCGCTGGGCGCCAAGGTCGAGCTTGTCGAACAGGTTTGCGAAGATTCGCGGCCGCTGCATGGTCAGTTGATGCGCGGCCTCACCGAATATGCCTTCCAGCGTTTCACGCCCGAGCAACTGGCGGTGATGGATCCCGATCTGGTGCGCAATATCGAGCAGAGCCGCAATGTGCCGGCCGTGGATTTGCTGGATGCCGAAATGCGGCGCGTGCAATTCGCCCGTCAGCTCAACGAATTCCATCAGAGCTACGATCTGCTGCTGACGCCGGTTACGTGTGTTGCCGCTTTCGATGCCGCACGTGATTGGCCAGAGGGCTATCAGCCGCGCGAGTGGTATCCCTTCACGGCGCCATTCAATATCACGCGCCAGCCGGCGGCCAGCGTGCCTTGCGGTTTCACCTCCGAGGGTCTGCCGGTCGGCCTGCATATCGTTGGCCCGCGCCATCGCGATCTGCAGGTGCTGCAAGCCGCTTTTGCCTTCGAGCAGGCCGCGCCATGGTCGGCGCGCCGGCCGCCGCTTGATCTCAAATTCGCATAAGGGAGCGTTCGACCCCATGAAGCAGGAAAAAGCCTCGGCCATGCAGGCAGCCATCGGTTGGCCCGCCACCATTGTCGATAACGAAACTTTGGAAGAGGTCTTGTCGCGGCCCGATATCGTCTTGCAGCAGCAATTGCAGAAGCTGGATGGCGATATCATGGTGTTGGGCGTGGGCGGCAAGATGGGGCCGTCGCTCGCGCATATGGCCAAACGTGCGGCTCCGGAAAAGCGCGTGATCGGCGTGGCCCGATTCAGCGAAGCCGGCTTGCGCGAGCAATTGCAAAGCTGGGGCATCGAAACCATCGCCTGCGACCTGACCGATCGCGCGGCGCTGGAAGCCCTGCCGAAAGCGAAGAATATCGTTTTCATGGCGGGTATGAAATTCGGCTCCGGCGGTGATCTGCCTGCCACCTGGGCGCTGAACACCTATCTGCCTGGCCTTGTGGCGGAAACTTTCGTTCAATCGCGCATCGTGGCGTTTTCCACCGGCTGCGTTTATCCCTTTGTGGGGTTGGACCAGATCGGCGCCACCGAAGACATGCCGCTCACGCCGCCAGGGGAATACGCCAATTCCTGTGTGGGCCGCGAAAGGCTGTTTCAGCATTTTTCCGCGCGCCACGGCACGCCAGGCAAGCTGATCCGCCTGAATTATGCCATCGATCTGCGGTATGGCGTGCTTTACGATATCGCCGTGAAGGTGCGCGATGGCCAGCCGGTGGATCTCACGACGGGCCATGTGAATGTGATCTGGCAGGGCGATTCCAATCGCTACGCCTTGCTTGCGCTGGCCCATGCCACGGCACCCACAACGCCGATCAATATCAGCGGCCCGGAAACCCTGGCGGTGCGCTGGCTGGCCGAGGAATTCGGCAAGCGGCTTGGCAAGGAGGTTGGCTTCACGGGCAGCCCGGCGCCCACCGCTTGGCTGAACAATGCCGCCGAAGCCATGCGGCAATTCGGCTATCCGCTGGTGCCGTTGAAATTAATGCTGGATTGGGTGGCCGATTGGGTGGCCGCCAATCGCCCCGGCCTGAACAAGCCCACCAAATTCGAGAATCGTGATGGCGCCTACTGAAGCCATTGTCCGTATCGCTCTGACCGAGGCGCATGTGCCAGCCGCACAGCGCCTGTCGGACGAGGCGCAATGGAATCAGGTTGCAGCCGATTGGCGCATGATGGTGCGTCACGGCCATGCCATTGGCATTGTTACGCAAGGCAATGATGCAGGCGACGCTTTGGTAAGTTCCGCGCTGGCCATGCCGTTCGGGCCTACGGTGGCCTGGATCAGCATGGTGCTGGTCAGCGCCAGCCAGCGCCGCAAGGGATTGGCCAGCAGGCTGATGGCCGATTGCATCGCCTGGCTTTCCGCACGCGGCAACGAGGCGGCTCTGGATGCCACGGCGGCCGGTGCGCAGGTTTATCGTCCGCTGGGATTTGAAACCGTGCGGCGGATGACGCGCTGGCAGCATACCGGCAACTCCGCCGTTGCGTCGGGTGCCGGGTTGCGCAATCTGACTGTCGATGACCTGACCTGGATAACGCCATTGGATGGTGTTGTGTTCGGTGCGCCGCGCGATTTCGTGCTACGCGATTTGCTGATGCGTGGCGATCGGCCGGCCCTCGGCCTGCCGGGGCAGGATGGTTTTGTGTTGGCGCGTTCCGGCCGCAATGCCACGTCGATCGGCCCGCTTCTGGCGCCCGATGCGGAGGCGGCGATCCGTTTGTTGCATGGCATGCTGGCGCGGATCGATGGTCCGGTTTTCATCGACATATTCGACGATCAATCCGCCATGGTGGCTGAGATGCAACGGTTGGGCTTTCAACGGCAACGGGATTTCGAGCGCATGGTGCGCGGCAATACCAAACATTTTGGCGACCCGGCGCGGTATTTTGCCGCCGCTGGTCCGGAACTGGGCTGAGGCGGCTTATGGCAAAGCATTGGAGCGATATCCCGGAGGCAGTGCTGACGCTGTTGCGTCAAGGCACCATCATCCCGGCGCATCCCCTGGCATTGGATGAAAAGCGCCAGTTCGATCCTGTGCGGATGAGCGCTCTCAGCCGTTATTACGTGGATGCTGGCGCTGGCGGCCTGGCCGTTGGCGTGCATACCACGCAATTCGCTATCCGTGAGGTCGGGCTTTACGAGCCTGTGCTGAAACTGAGCGCTGAAACCGCGGCTGCCTGGACCGATAGGCCATTGGTGCGGATTGCCGGCCTGGCCGGGCGTACCGAACAGGCCTGCCGCGAGGCGCAGATAGCGCATGGCCTGGAATATCATGCTGGCCTGCTCAGCCTGGCTGCCATGAAAGGCGCCAGCGAGGATGAATTGATCGAACATTGCACGGCGGTCTCCCGGCAGATGCCGCTGGTGGGCTTTTATCTACAGCCTTCGGTGGGCGGCATTCGTCTTTCTTTCGATTTCTGGCGCCGTTTTGCCAGCATTGAAAATGTAGTGGCGATCAAGATGGCTCCGTTCAATCGCTATGCCACGCTGGATGTGGTGCGTGGCGTGCTGGCAGCGAAGGCGGAAGATCGCGTCACGCTCTATACCGGCAATGATGATCATATCGTGGCCGATCTGGTGAATCCCTATCGGTTGATGCGCGACGGCAAGCCGGTAACCCTGCGTATCAAAGGCGGTTTGCTCGGCCATTGGTCGGTATGGGTGCAGGCAGCAGCAAGGCTGCTCAAGCGATGCCAGGAAGAGGCCGCAAAGCCGGCCGTGAGCGCCGATCTGTTGGCACTGGATTCCCAGGTGACCGATTGCAACAGCGCGCTGTTCGATGTGGCCCATGCTTTCCATGGCTGTATCGCCGGTTGCCACGAAATACTGCACCGCCAGGGCCTGCTCAAAGGCATCTGGTGTCTCGATCCCAATGAAGGCCTGAGCCCCGGCCAGGCCGAGGAGTTGACCCGGGTGAGCCTAGCTTATCCGCATCTCACCGACGACGCCTTTGTTGCAGCCAATCTGCAGCGCTGGCTGAGCGGCGACCGCAACACCGCCCTGCGCGAGGAGGCAGCTTGATGAAACGCGTGAAATGGGTTCTCGAACGCCTGCCGGCGCTGTCGTTATTCGCACTGCTTCTGGTGCTGTGGCAGTTCGCCGTGTCGGTGCTGGAGGTCCGTGAATATCTTCTGCCCAGCCCGGCCCAGGTTTATGCCGCGCTGACCGGCGACGATATTCCCTGGAGCCGCCATATCTGGGTGACGGCGGTGGAAATCTTCGGCGCCTTCACCATCGCTGCCGTAGCCGGCGTGTTGCTCGGCACCATGATTGCCTGGTCGCCGCTGATCTCGCGTGCGCTGCTGCCCTTCCTGGTTTTCGTCAACACCTTGCCGAAGGTGGCGATTGCGCCGCTTTTCCTGATCTGGATGGGCTATGGCATCCTGCCGAATATGCTGATCGGCGCACTGATCGGCTTTTTCCCAGTGGTGATCAACACAGCCGTGGGCCTTTCGCAGATCGAATCCGATCTGATCGATCTCGGTCGTGTGTTCAATGCGCCGAAATGGAAGGTCTTTGCCAAAATACGCATTCCAAATGCGTATCCTTATATCCTCAGCGCGCTGAAGATCACCGCCACATCTGCGGTGGTGGGCGCCATCGTAGGGGAATTCGTCGCCTCGCAACGCGGCCTCGGCTATGTGATCATCGCCACCCAGAGCAGCATGAACACATCGGTGGCGTTCGCCGCGCTGTTCTGGATTTCCATCACCGGCCTGATCGTGTTCGGCATCGTGGCGATGCTGACGCGCATTCTCACGCCCTGGGCCAACAATCCGGACCATCAGTGATTTGAGTAAAACGCAAACATTCTGACAGGAGGTTCCAAATGAAACGGCGTAAAATCTTGCTTGGTGCTCTGCTTTCGGCTTCGTTCGCTCTCATGGGCGGTCAGGCCGCGCAGGCACAGGAAAAGTTCTTGTTCGCTCTCAACTGGTTCCCAGTGGGCGACCATGCGGCTTATTGGGTGGCGCTGGATAAGGGCTATTACAGCCAGCGTGGCCTGGATGTCACGCTCGAGAATTCCAAGGGTTCGGGTGATTCGATTGCCAAGGTGGATACCGGCCGTGCGGATGCCGGCCTGGCCGATGCCGCCGTGGTGATTGCCGCCGTGTCGCGCGGTGCCAAGATCAAGACCGTGGGCATGATCTTCGACAAGACCCCGCTGAACGTGTTCAGCCGCCAGGATACCCCGATCCGCAAGCCCAAGGATCTGGAAGGCCGCACCATTGCCGCGCCTCCGGGCGACAGCCAGCGCCAGGTCTGGCCGGCCTTCGCCAAGCTGCATGGCGTGGATGTCAACAAGGTTACCTGGGTGAATATCGAACCCACTGCTAAAATTGCCGCCGTAAGCGAGAAACGCGTGGATGCCGTGGCCGATTATCTCACCGGCTTGCCGAATTACGACAAGGCGATGGGCGGCCCCGGCACGGCTGTGACCATGCCCTGGGCGGATTTCGGCTTCGACATGTATTCCATGTCGATCATGGCCAGCGAAAAGACCATGAAGGAGCGCGGTAAGGCCCTGAAGGCTTTCCTTGAAGCTTCCTATATGGGGTGGCGCGATGTGATGGCCGATCCTGAAGGCGCGGTGGCGATCTTCAAGAAGCGCGTGCCGGAAATCGATGTGCCTTATGTTTCGGCGAACATGAAGCTGGGCCTCACCCTGATGAATTCCACCACCTATCGTGAGAATGGCATCGGCTACATGGATTCCAAGAAGATGTGCAACTCGGTCGACTTGGTGAACACCTATATGGGTCTGTCCAAGAAGGTCGGTTGCGACGATGTCTACAGCAACGAGTTCCTGACCAAGGTGGCCGTTCCGGCCAGCTTCAAGTGATGCGTGCCGACACGGTCGAGAGGAGGATCCGTTTTGAGTGACCAGGTGATACAGCTCGATCGTGTCGGCATGATTTATCAGGCCGATAGTGGCCCCGTGGAGGCGCTGAGCGATATTTCGCTCAGCGTCAAGCGCGGCGAATTCGTGGCGCTGGTGGGGCCTTCCGGCTGCGGAAAATCCACTTTGTTGCGTATCATTGCCGGGTTGCGTCCGGCCACGCGCGGCAGCGTGGTGGTGAATGGCCAGCAGGTGACCAAACCCATTGATGCGGTCGGCATGGTGTTTCAGGCCTCGGTGCTGCTGAAATGGCGCAGCATTCTGGATAACGTGCTGCTGCCGGCCGAGCTTGCCGGGCTCAATCCCAAGAAATACCACGACCGGGCCTACGACCTTTTGCGCCTCACCGGCTTGCAGGATTTTGCGCAGAAGCGGCCCAACGAACTCTCCGGCGGCATGCAGCAGCGCGCTTCGCTCTGCCGTGCGTTGCTGCTCGATCCGCCTCTGCTGTTGATGGATGAGCCCTTCGGCGCGCTGGACGCCATGACGCGCGACGATATGAATCTGGAATTGCTGCGGGTCTGGGGCGAAAGCTCGGAAACCCGCAAGACCATCATCTTCGTTACCCATTCCATCCAGGAAGCGGTGTTCATGGCGGATCGTGTGGTGGTGATGTCGGCGCGGCCCGGTCGCATTGCCGAAATCAAGCCGATCGATCTGCCGCGTCCGCGCACCGTACAAGTGCGGGCCACTGCCGAGGCCGGCCAGCTTTCGCTGGAAATCTTCGAGAAGCTTACCGGCCGCAAGACGATGTGAGGCCCGGTGAAGCTGGCGCTCTGCAATGAAGTGATCGCTCAGGATCGCGGTCTGCGGCGGGATTTTGCCGCGCAGGCCGCGTTGGCTGCAAGTCTGGGCTATCAGGGCCTCGAAGTGGCGCCCTTTACGCTGGATGAAGCGCCGCATCTGCTGCCGCCATCGCGTCTCGCCGAATATCGCCGCATGGCCGAGGATGTTGGCATGCGTATTTCCGGCCTGCATTGGCTGCTGGTAAAGCCCGATGGGCTCTCGCTTACAGCGTCCGATCCCGTTACGCGTGGCAAGACGCGCGATGTTATGCTGCGGCTGGTGGATATGTGCGCAGCGCTGGGCGGCGATGTGCTGGTGCATGGCTCGCCGGCACAGCGGCGTTTGCCCGAGTATAGCGTTGAGGCGGCACGTGACCATGCGCAGGAGATTTTTGCGGCGGTTGCCGAACAGGCGCGTCAGGCAGGCGTGATATATTGCCTGGAGCCATTGGCCGCGCCGCTGGCGAATTATATCAATACCCTGGAAGAAGCCGGCCGGATCGTTGCTGTCATCGGCAATCCGGCCCTGCGCAGCATGATAGATTGTCTTGCTGCACGGCAGATGGAAACGCTGCCGCTGCCGGATTTGATTGACCGTCATCTGCCCAGCGGGCTGATTGCGCATATCCAGGTGAACGACAGCAACAAGCGCGGCCCGGGCCAGGGCGATGATGATTTCGCTCCGTTGATTGCCGCGTTGAAACGCCATGGCTATACCGGCTGGATTGCGGTGGAGCCGTTTGAATATGTTCCCGATGGTCTGGGCTGCGCGGCGCGCAGCATCGGCTATCTGCATGGATTGATGGAGGCAACAGCATGACCAGGAATGCTCCGAGGATTACCGTGCTGGCCGTTGAGGCTTTCGAGCGCGCTTTTGCATTGCGCATGCCTTTCCGCTTCGGCGGCGTTACCAACACCCATGGCCGGCAGGCGGTGGTTCGGCTGCGCATCCGCATGGCCGATGGCCGTGAAGGCTGGGGCTATGCTTCAGAATCGCTTGGAGGCAAATGGTTCGATAAGAATCCGGCGTTGAGCGATCAGCAGGGTCTGGACCAGTTGCGCTTGTCGCTCAAGCTTGCAACGGAAGCCTATCTGGCCAGCGGGCCCAACACGCCGTTCGGTTTCTTTGCCGATCATTATGCTGGTCAGGTGGCGGCCTGTGCCCAACGCGGCCTGCTGCCGCTGGTTTCCAGTTATGGCCCAGCCTTGCTGGATCGCGGCATCCTCGATGCTATTTTGCGCCTGGAAGGCCTCAGTTTTTACACAGCGATGCGTGCCAACCTGCCGGGTTTGCGGCCTCATGCCATTATTCCGGATATGTCCGGTTTCGATTTCGATGCATTCCTGGCGGGCTTGCAGCCTGCGCCCAGCATGGATGCGCGCCATACCGTGGGGCTGGTCGATCCGCTGGTAGCTGCCGATCAAACGCCGTCTGATCGAGTGAATGATGGTCTGCCGGAAACTCTGGAAGAGGTGATTGCGGCCTATGGCCATCGCTATTTCAAACTGAAGATCGGCGGCAATCGGGCGGCCGATATCGAGCGCCTGTCGCGAATCGCCACTGTGCTTGATCGCTTGGATGGGCCATATTTCGCCACTATCGACGGCAACGAGCAGTATGAGAATGCAGAAGCGGCGCTGGATTTTTGGCGTGCCATGGAAGCCGAACCGGCTTTGCAGCGGCTGCGTGAGTCGACGCTGTTCGTAGAGCAGCCGATCATGCGCCAGACCGCGCTTGGCACGCCGGTGGAAAGCTTCACGGCGGTGAAGCCTCTGATCATCGATGAGTCCGATGGCGAGATCGATTCCTTCGTGCGTGCCAAGGCCATGGGTTATAACGGCGTATCATCGAAGGTCTGCAAAGGCTTCTACAAGTCGGTAATCAATCGCGCCCGTTGCCAGCTTTGGAATGCCGAGCAATCAGCCAAGCATTATTTCATGTCGGCGGAAGATCTTACCGTGCATGCCGGTTTGTCTCTGCAGCAGGATCTGGTGTTGGTCAATCTGCTTGGGCTTGGCCATGTGGAGCGCAACGGCCACCATTTCGTGGATGGTTTCTGCGAGCGCCCGGCTAGCGAGGCCGATGCCTTCTTGGCTGCACATCCCGATCTTTATCGTCGGCATGGCGGCAAGGTACGGTTGCGCATAGAAGGTGGCAAGCTGCAAATGGCGTCGCTGGATTGTGTGGGATTCGGTGCGGTGCCGACGCCGGATTTCGGCCAACTCGAACCGATGATCTATCCTTAGGCGACGCGCAGATCGCCCGATTGCAGCCGGCCTACGCCGGCGGCGGCAAGTTCATCGGATAGCGCCGCGTTGCCCGGATCGGGCCGCGAACGCGAGGCATCATCGATGATGAAAGCGGGAAAGCCGGCTTTGCGGGCATCCAGTGCCGAGAAGCGCACGCAGCCATAAAGCGCCAAGCCGGCCAGGAAAACCCGCTCGAAGCCTCGGCTGCGCAGATAGCCGGCCAGGCCGGTGGTGGTGGTTTTGTCATTCTCCACGAAGGCGGAGAAGGAATCGATATCGCGGCGAAAGCCCTTGCGGATGATCAGTTCGGTATTGGGTAGATCGAGCGCCGGATGCATTTCCGCACCCCAACTGTTCACCATGCAATGATCGGCAAACACCTTTTGGTCGCCATAGGCTACCTTCACCATGTCTCCCGGCTTGGCTCCGGCATGGCTGCTGGCGAAGGAAATGTGGCCTTGCGGATGCCAATCCTGCGTCAACACAACATGGCGAAAAAGCCGCCCCACCCGATTCAGTACCGGCACAATGGCTTCCGCGTCGGGTATCGCCAGGCTGCCGGTGCAGAAGTCGTTTTGCACATCCACGACAACGAGAATGTCGGTTTCGGTGATGGCAATCGGGGTGGGGCTGCTCATCATGCTTATGGCCTGCTTTTACAGCACCACGTCGGCATAGACCGGCACGTAGGAACCCTTGTCGAGGTCCAGCACCAGGTCCAGGAAGGCGGGGCGCATATTTTCCACCAGCCACTTACGGATGCGGCGGTGCTCTTCCTTGTCGCGCCATTCTGCCAGCAGATAGAAATGATCGGGATCGTTTTCATCCTGGCAGAGGATGCCGTCCTTTACCTGGCCGGCCGAATGATGCATCGGATTATCTTCGGCCTGGTCGAATTCGGTGAAGCGCTTGATGAACTCGGCCGAGCTGCCCGGCTTCACCCGAAAATCATAGATATGGATGAAGTTGCCTTTTTCGGCCAAGGGAGGATTGCCCATCTGTCGCGTCCTTTCTTTGCGAAGCGGTGGCTAAGGATTAATCTTCGTCATGCCGGTTGCGATGCGACACATGCCAGGGCATGGCGCGACGCTCGATCATGTCGACGATTTGGAACATCAAGGTGCCCAGGATGGAGAGCACCAGGATCGCGGCGAATACACGGGGCGTATTGTATTGCCCTTGCGATTGCAGGATGACAAAGCCAAGGCCCCAATTCGAGCCGACGAATTCACCGACAATGGTGCCCACCAGGCTGAGCGAGATGGCAACCTTCATGCCGGCAAAAATGCTTGGCAGGGCGTTGGGGAAACGAATTTTCCAAAACATCTGCAAGGCCGTGCCGCGATAGGTGCGGGCCAGATCCAGCATGCCAGGATCCACAGAGCGCAGCCCCACCACGCTGTCCACCACCATCGGAAAAATGGAAACCAGAACGGCGATTAGCACTTTCGATTCGATATCGGTGCCGATCCACAGCACGAAAAGCGGAGCAATGGCCACTTTCGGTATCGCATTGGTGGCCACCAGCGTGGTGAACAGCGTGCGATCCAGCAGGCGGGAGTAAACGATACCCACCGAGAGAATCAGGCCCAGCACCACAGAGATGGCGAAGGCGATGAGAGTGGCCGAAACCGAATAGGCGGTATGTGCCGCCAGCCATTGCGGATCGTTGATCAGTTCCTTGAACACCTGGCTTGGTGCGGGAAAAATATAGGGCCGTACGCCGGTGACCGAACACAGCCATTCCCAAGCCGTAAGCACAAGGATGGAAAACACCAGAAAGAAGCGCAGGCGAGAGCTTTGCTTCCACCAGCGCAGGAAGCTGCCGTCTTCGCGTGAGGTTTCGGGTTGCTGAGCGGGTGTTTGCGTGGTCATCCGATGAAGGTCCCCAGGCGTTCGAAGATCGCGCGAACATGCGCCGAATAGCGAATGAAGTCAGGGCTTTCGCGCATGGCAAGCGTGCGCGGGCGCGGCAAATCGATCTCCACGATCTCCTCGATACGGCCCGGATCGCGTGCCATTACCGCAACGCGGCTCGAAAGCAGGATGGCTTCATTGATGCTATGCGTGATGAACAGAATGGTCTTGTTGGTTTGTGTCCAGATGCGCTGCAATTCGATATTCAAGTTATCGCGCGTGATGGCATCCAGCGCACCGAAGGGTTCATCCATCAGCAACAGAGAAGGATCATCCAGCAAGGCGCGGCAGATCGCTGCACGCTGGCGCATGCCGCCCGACAATTCCCACGGATAGCGGTCGGCCGAACGGCGCAGGCCGAAGGTTTCCAGCAATTTCAGCGCCGGCTCGATATACTCCTGCTTCGGCAACCGACGGAATTCCAGCGGCAACAACACGTTTTCCAGCACAGTGCGCCAGTCGAGCAGCATGTCGCGTTGGAACACGATGCCCATATTTTCCGGCGGGCCGTCTATATCCTTGCCATGCACCTGCACGCCGCCGCCAGAAATTTTTTCCAGGCCGGCCAGGCAGCGCAGCAAAGTGGATTTGCCGCAACCCGATGGGCCAAGCAAGCTGAGGAATTCACCTTCGCGGATATCGAGATTGATATTGTCCAGGGCGTGAATATCGCCACGCTTGGAATTATAGGTCTTGTAAACGCCGCGCAATTTCACATGCACCGGCTGTTCGGCTGCCATGATTGTTCCCGACGCGCCGCTCATGCTGGTTTCCGCACGCATTGTGTTATTCCCGCTTTCATTCAAAACCCATGCGTTCAAGATAGTCGTTGATCACGTGGTGGATAGTGGCTTCCACGCCGGCCATCGGGCCGGGCAGGTAGTTGCGCGAAGACATCGCCTTCTGCAGCGACACCATCATGCCGCGGTCTTCTTCCAGAACCGTGATCTGGAAATCGGCATAAACCTTGGCGCGTTCGGCGAAGTCCGGTAGCGAAAAGTGCTCGCTGGGATAAATGTGGTAGCAATACAGCTTGCAGGTATCCACCGAGGTGGGCCAGATCACCAGATAGCGGATGCCATCGATGCGCGCGAACATGTGGGTATTGGGCGGCATGCGGAAGGTGCAGCCAAGATCGTCGCCGCGATCCGATATCCAGGGCATGCGGCCAAACAGGCTGATGCCATCCGGAGTGGCTGGCGCGGATTTGTAGTAGTAACTCACCACGCCGCCTGGATCGAGTTTGATGTTTTCCTTGCTGGCGTTGAATTTGGCGCCGAAGGTGCCTGCGTGCAGCACTTTCACATGATAGATGTCCAGCAGATTCTCTACGGCGAATTTCCAGTTGCAATTCAGCTCTACCGGAATTTTCACTGCCATGCGGCAGCGATCATGGCCGAGATAATCCCATTGTTCACGATAGGGCTTGATGAAATCCTCGAAAGGCTGCGGATCCTTCGAGAAGTTCACGAAGATGTTGCCGCCCCAATTGCCCAGATGAATCGGCGGCAATTGGCAGTTCGGGCGATCGAAGGTGCTGTTATCCACCATCAGCGGGGCGCCTAGCAGCTTGCCATCCAGCTTGTAGGTCCAGCCATGGTAGGGGCATTTGAAAAAATCGGCCTTGCCGCTGCCTTCTGCTACTTCCACGCCGCGATGCGCGCAAACATTGGCAAAGGCGCGCAGTACGCCTTCCTTGTCGCGCGACAGCAGTAGCGGTTCGTCGAAAATCCGCAGCGTCATGTAGTCGCCGGGTTTTTCAACTTCTTCTTCGCGGGCTACGAACAGCCATTCGCGCATGAAGATGCGGTCTTTTTCCTGCTTGTAGATTTCCGGATCCGAATAGATTTTAGGCAATGCATGCCTGGCCTGCGACAATTCGCGGCGCGTTTCGGTAAAGTCCTTACTCAATTGGGGCATGTCGTTCATGGCTGTCTTCCGGGTTGGAATTTATCTCTGGCTAGGTTCCGTCACTATGCTCTTCGATTGCCTGTAAAAAAATCTTGCAGCTTTCATGCCGCCTTGGTTTTTTGCGCAGCGATGGTATCGGCATCCACGATGTTGCCCTGATCCACGATCAAGGCGCCATCCAGCCATACCGATTGCATGGTCATCACTGCGTCGGGGTGATTTTCGCCGCCGCCAGGCACCCACCAGGGTAAGCCCATACCCACGGCATCGCAGCCCGATACGCGCATGTCGTCGACAAAACAGCGGCCGGTAAAGCGCGCATGGGGATGCAGGCCTTGGGTGAAGTGGATGATATAGCCATACTGGCCACCACCGGCGCGGATCAGCGCGCGTTCCAGAATTGCCCGTTCGGCGCCGCCGCCGCTCACGCGCTGAATGCGGCCATCCACCTCAATGGTGATCGGCTCTTTCAGCGGCGTGTAATATTCGTGGAATACGGTTTCCACCACGATGCGGCCCTTTACGCTTTCCAACTCGGGGTTCAGCGAGCAGGAACCGGGAATGGTGTACATGCCGGGTTTTTCGGCGCGGCGTGGGCGGGTGGAATGCGGCTTGTCCAATGTGAAGCTTACATCGGTACCCAGCGCACTGGTGATACGCACGGCCTTGCCCACGGCGGCGGCGAGTTTGCGATCCAGCGCATCCTGCAATGGGAAATATTCATCCATGCTGCTGCCGAACAGGCGCAGCAGCGCATCGGCATTCATGTCGCTGGCCAGCATGTAGCGCGTGCGATTCTGCTTCATGCAGGCGGCATGCAAATCCGATCCGGCGATGTATGGGAAGGTTACATCCACCCATAGATCGGCCATGTTCACGGCCGCGCCCAAAGCGGGCTGCAGATAAGGATCGGCCAGTTTGCCCTGATACGGCAATTGCGGAATGATGATCACCAGAGGGCGCCCGCCGGCGGCAATGGCGGCAGCGTTCAGCGCTTCGATCACGGCCTGGTCGCCGGCGGTGTCGCCGGTGATCACAAGTTGTTCGCTGCCTTTGTAATTCAGGTAATCGACCAGGAAGGCCTGGGCTGCGCTGAACAATTCGGGCCGAAGCCGATCATTTGCCATAGCCGATACCCTCCGGATTGGTTGAGTCCCTGGCAATCTTACTGCTGCCGCGCTTTATCGGCGGGGTATTATCGAATTGCAGCAGGCTTTCCATCTGCTCGGCCACATGCAGCAGCATGGCTTCGTGCCATTTTCCCGCCACCAGTTGCAGGCCGAGCGGCAAGCCTTGTGGGCTCAGCCCCATCGGCATGGTCAGGGCCGGCTGTTCGGTGAGGTTGAAGATGTAGCCAAACGGGCTCCAGGCACGCGGATTATGCTTGGTGGCCGGATGATCCGGTACAAAACTTTCAGCGGCAAAGGCCGACACGGCAACCATCGGCGTCAACAGGATATCATGCGGCCCAAGCATATCCTGCAAGGCCTTGGCCAAGGTCTCGCGGCCACGGGCGGCGGCCAGCAGTTGCACAGCGGTGATCGAGGCGCCGGCTGCACGCGCATCGCGTACATTGCCGCTCAGTTTGGCAATGCCGGCTTCGTCCAGGTCCGCGAAGATCGAGGCGTAATTGGCGCGCGTATAGGTTTGAAACAAGCCGATCGGATCGCGCAAATCCGGCTCCACTTCGCGCACAGAGGCGCCGCGCGCACGCAGCAGCGCAATGGCGCGATCGAAGGCTGTGGTTACCTCTTCATCCAGGAAAGCGGCATAGCCCAGGCTGCGCGATGCCACAAAGCGCACCTGGCTGATATCCAATGGCAGGCTTTGATTGGGCGCGGGGCAGGTTGGGTCGGGCGCGCCGTAGGATGGGTCGGCCAGAACAGCATAAAGCCGCGCGCAATCGGCCACACTGCGGGCCATCGGGCCGGGACAGCCCATGGTGCGCAATACGCTGGCTGGATCGGTGGGGATGCGGCCGCCGGTGGGTTTAAGGCCCACTACGCCATTGAAAGCGGACGGAATGCGGATCGAGCCACCGGTATCGCTGGCGAGTGCTGCCGAACACAAACCGGCCGCGACCGAAACCGCTGCGCCGCCCGACGAACCGCCGGCCGTATGCTGCGGGTTCCAGGCATTGCGGGTGATGCCAGTGAGCGGGCTGATGGTGACGGGTGCGCCGCCATATTCCGCTGTGGTGGTGAGGCCGACGATAACCGCACCGGCATTGAGCAGGCGCTCCACGGCAGGGGCGCAGGATTGCACCGGTTCAGCCGAGGTGGTGAGCGAGCCGCGCCGCGCGGGCAAGCCAGGCACATCGAACATGTCCTTCACCGAGATCGGCACACCGTCGATATCGCTCAGCGGGCGATTTTGCCGCCAGCGCGCGGCGGATTCGGCCGCTGCCACGCGGGCGCGTTCCGCATCAACGCAAACAAAGCTGTTCAACTCGCCATCAATGGCGGCGATGCGCTCGAGAAAGAATTCCAACACCACTTCGGGCGATGAAATCCCGGCGGCATAGCCCGCAACGATATCGCCGATCAACGGCAGATTTTCAGCAGCATTGCCTGCTGTTATCGTGCGATTGGGTTTTGCCGCCGCGTGATTCATCCGGCCATGTTCCTCTCGCCGGAGGCGGCATCTATCGGCCGGATTTCGGTTTGCACCGTGAATTGATAATTCTCGCCATGGAACAGCACGATACCGTGCAGGGCGGGTTCGCCGGAGGCGAGGAAATACGTGTGTTGGCTGGAAAGCAGCGGCGCACCGCGCGGCACATCCAGCAGCCTGGCATATTCGGCATTGGCGCGCACGCTGGAAATCGTCAGCGAAAAGCGCGTGGGCGCTTCCTTGGCAAAATCGCGGATCAGCGAAACGATCGCCTTTTCATTCAATGCGGCATCGGAAATAAGCCGGGCGCGTTCGGCGGCCACATAGCGTTCTTCATAGCCGAAAACCTTGCCTTCCAGCAGGCGAAGGCGACGAATGCGTTCAACTTTCGCACCAGGCTGCAACCGCAACGCCTGCGCCACCGTATCCGGCGCTTCGATATCCATGCGGTCCAGCAATTCAAATGCCACGGCGCGCTGCGCTACGCGCATTTCGTCTTCAAAGGCGTGGCTGAGATCGTGGTTGATGCGTTGCGGCGCCACGAAGGTGCCTTTGCCGCGACCGCGCAGGATAAGGCCTTCATTCAGCAATTGCGCCATCGCCTGGCGCACAGTGGGGCGGCTTACCTTGAAATAATCCGTGCATTCCGCCTCGGAAGGCAGCGGCGCCCCCACCAGCGAGGCATGCGAGCGCCGGATCACCGTGGCGAAGCGTTCGGCCAGCTGCGCATAGAGCGGAACATAGCTTTTCGCTTCCAGAGCGGGCATGTCCTGCATGTTCAGCAGCGTAGAGTGAGTCATCCGGGTGGCTTCGGTGTCGGTTTCGGGGGTGAAATCGGCTTGCTCTAGGGTCACGACGGTTTCAGATCTCTGCAAATTTGGGGCGGGCTGGTCCTGCTTGTTGCGGGAATTTTTTATTCCCGACGATTCTTGTTGTAATGTCCTTACATCCTGTCGTATGTATGTGTATACAGAAATTAGGGCTGTTGCAACGGAAATCATGCCTCGCCCCGTCGACAAATCGTTCAAGCGCCTGCCAGGCATTGTGCGGCACACGCCGGAATTGCCATGAAGCCACCACCCTTCGCTTATCACGCGCCAAGCAGCCTCAATGAAGCCTTGCAATTGCTGGGCCGGCTGGAGAATGCGCGTGTGCTGGCCGGCGGACAGTCGCTGATGCCGATGCTGAATATGCGCTTCGCCCAACCCGATCATGTGGTGGATATCAACGGCATCACTGATCTGGCCTATATCCGCCGCGAAGGAATGATGCTGGAGATCGGTGCGCTCACGCGTCAGCGCGATATCGAGTTTTCGCCGCTGATCGCTGAGGCCTGTCCATTGTTGCGCGAGGCGATATTGCAGGTGGGGCATCGCCAGACCCGCAATCGCGGCACTTTGGGCGGCTCGCTCTGCCATCTGGATCCGGCTGCTGAAATGGCCGCCGTGGCGGCAATCTATGGCGCAGAGTTGGTTATTGCCGGCCCGCAAGGCCAACGTACCGCCGCCTTTGCCGAATTCGCGCTGGATTACATGACAACCTGCCTGGCGCCAGAGGAGATGCTGGTGGCTGTGCGTTATCCGCTCTGGCCGGCGGAAAGCGGTTATTGCTTTATTGAATATGCCCGCCGCCATGGCGATTTTGCCATTGTTTCCGCAGGTGTTTTGCTGCGCGCCGATGCATCGGGCCGCATAAGCCAGGCTTCGTTGGCATTGGGTGGCGTAGGCGCCGTGCCGCTGAAGTTGGATGCGATCGCTGCCGAATTGATCGGCAAGGCGGGATCGCCGGCTGTGTTCGCAACGATGGCCGAGGCCTGCGGTGATATAGATGCCATGGAAGATGCGCTGATCACTGCCACATATCGCCGGCAATTGGCGAAAACTCTGCTGCGCCGTGCGCTGGAAACCGCCTATGCTCGCGCCACCGGTCAACCGCTGCCGCGCCATGCGCAGCACCGGGCTGCATGATGAAGCGCGGGCGACATGATGGGGTGGAGTTGAGGTGGATTGCATGAAAAAGGCCGCCACATGAGCGAAACCCGCAGCATCAGTCTCACGGTGAATGGCCGTGCTGTCGCGGCCGATGTGGAGGTGCGCCTCACGCTGGCCGATTTCCTGCGTCAGAATCTACGCCTCACCGGCACTCATCTGGGTTGCGAACACGGAGTATGCGGCGCCTGCACGATATTGCTGGATGGCCGTTCGGCGCGCTCCTGCCTGATGCTGGCGGTACAGGCGAATGGCCATGCAATCACCACGGTGGAAGGCCTGGCGCCGAATGCAGAGCAGATGCATCCGCTGCAAATCGCCTTCCAGGAACAGCATGCGCTGCAATGCGGCTTCTGTACTCCCGGCATGCTCACCACGCTGACCGAATTGTTGCGCGATAACCCAGATCCCAGCGCAGCTCAGGTGCGCGAGGCGATATCCGGCAATCTCTGCCGCTGCACAGGCTATAACAGCATCGTGGATGCCACCCTGCAGGCAGCGAAAAAGCTGCGCGAAGGGGTGCCGGGATGAGCGCAGCCGGCATGAATGCAGGCGGTTCTAAGGCTGGCAGCCTGATCGGCAAATCCATGCCGCGCCTAGAGGATAAGGCGTTGCTGCGCGGCACGGCGCGCTTCATCGATGATATCAATCTGCCCGGCATGCTGCATGTTGCCTTTCTGCGTAGCGGCTTTGCCCATGCCCGCATCGAACGCATAGATTGCGCGGCGGCGCGTGCCCTGCCGGGCGTGCATGCGGTGTTGACCCTGGACGATCTGAAGCCTCTGCTTACCACGCCGTATTTGGTGGTGGCGCTGCCCAGTCCGCATTTCAAACTGGATCTCCATCGTCCGGCATTGGCCGATGGCGAAGTGCGCCATGTCGGTGAGCCGATTGCCGCCGTGGTGGCCGACAGTCGTTATATCGCTGAAGATGCGCTGGCGTTGATCGAAGTGGATTACGATCCGCTGCCGGCCGTGGCCGATTGCCGCGCCGCCTTGCAGCCGGGCGCCGATCTGTCGCACGCCGATCAGCCACATAATCTGGTGGCCGAGTTGCGCACGGAGTTCGGCGATATCGAGCAAGCCTTTGCCAAAGCCGCCCATATCAGTCGCGCGGATTTATGGGTGCATCGCGGCGGCGGTCATTCGATGGAATGCCGTGGCGATGTGGCGATCTACGATGATGTGCAGGATCATCTCACGCTTTACAGCTCTACCCAGGCACCCCATGCCGCCATGCAGCAATTGGCAAAGATTCTGGGGCGCCCGGAAACCGGTTTGCGTGTGATAACGCCGGATGTGGGCGGCGGTTTCGGCCCTAAGCTGATTTTCTACCCCGAGGATGTGGTGGTGTCTTGCGCCGCATTGCTGCTGAAGCGGCCGGTGAAATGGGTGGAAGATCGCCGCGAGAATTTCATCGCCACCACGCAGGAGCGCGATCAATATTGGTCGATGGAAATCGCGGTGGATGACCAGGCCCGTATTCTCGGCCTGCGCGGCGAGATGCTGCATGATCATGGTGCCTATACCGCGCGCGGATTGAACGTGGCTTATGGTTCGGCCCATACGGTCGTGATGCCATACGAAGTTCCTGCCTATGACCTGAATATCAAGTTGGCGGTTACCAACAAAGTGCCGGTTACGCCGGTACGCGGCGCTGGCCAGCCGCAGGGCGCCTTTGCCATGGAACGGCTACTCGATGTAGTGGCGCAGGAAATGGGCCTGGATCGCGCTGAAGTGCGACGGCGCAATTTGGTGCGAGCCGAGGATATGCCGCGTTCCAAGCCCATCGTCACGCGCGGCGGCATTGATGTGGTGCTGGATAGCGGCGATCTGCCTGCCGCTCAGGCCGATGTGTTGCGTGCAGCGGATTGGGATGGCTTCAAGGCGCGCCAGCGCGCAGCTCTGGCGGAGGGACGCTATATCGGCCTGGGCCTGGCCAATTTCGTGGAAGCCACTGGGCGCGGACCGTTCGAACCAGCCACTGTGCGGGTGGATATCACTGGCCGTATCAGTGTGATGACCGGCGCTGCCGCCATGGGCCAGAGCACGAAATCCATGCTGGCCCAGCTTGTGGCAGATCAGCTTGGCGTAAGCATGCAGCAGATCGAGGCGATCACCGGAGACACCGCACGTATCGCGCTTGGCATCGGCGGTTTCAATAGCCGTCAGACCGTGATGGCCGGCTCATCGGCACATCTGGCGGCCAAGGCGATCCGCGAGAAGATGATCAAGATCGTTGGCCACCGTTTCAATGCGGTGGAAGAGGAATTGGCCGTTGCCGATGGCCGCGTTTTCGTTGCCAATGATCCGGAACGCGGCATGAGCTTTGGTGAAATCGCCCAGGCCGTAGCCGGTCTGCCGGGTTATGTGCTGCCGCCTGGGGTGAGCGCCGGGCTTGAGGCGACGGAATATTTCACGCAGGACGCCATGGCCTATACCAATGGCGCGGCAGTTGCCGAAGTGGAAGTGGATGTCGAAACCGGCGATGTGCGCGTACATCGACTGATCCTGTCGCATGATTGCGGCCAACAGATCAATCCCATGATCGTTGATGGCCAACTCATGGGCGGCATAGCCCATGGCCTGGGCAATGCCCTGTTCGAGCGCATGGGATTCGATGATCAGGCTCAGCCGGTCACCACCAATTACGGCGAGTATCTATTGGTGGGGGCGGGCGAGATGCCTGAAGTCAGCTTGCTGCATCGTAGTTCGCCCACCCCCCTCAATCCGCTCGGCCTGAAAGGCGTGGGCGAGGCGGGTGTGATCCCAACTCCGGCCGCCATTGCATCGGCTATTGAGGATGCGCTATCACCGTTCGGTGTTCGCATCTGTCAAGCGCCGATTGCGCCGCAGGAAATCCTGTCGCTGATCGAGGCTGCGCGGCAAAACGCAGATGCGAATCCTGCTCCGTTGGCTGCCGGTATGCGCTGATGAAGGTTGCGCCCTTCCATTATCATGCGCCGGCTTCCAAGCAGGAGGCGCTCGATCTACTGGCGCACTACGAACCCGAGGATGCGCGTATCCTGGCAGGTGGGCAAAGCCTGATTCCCATGATGGCCTTCCGCTTGGCGCGACCCGGGCATCTGATCGATATCAACCGCATTCCCGGTCTGCATGGCATAGATTTGCGTGGCGATGCCATCTATATCGGCGCCATTGCGCGCCATGCGGCTTTTGAAAAGCCGATCGAACCTGGCCCCACCGGGCGATTGCTGGCCGATGTTGCCGCTGCCATCGGTCATGCGCCGATCCGCAGCCGGGGCACATTCTGCGGCAGCCTGGCCAATGCCGATCCGGCATCCGAGTGGTGCATGACGGCCACGGCACTTGGCGCGCGGATGCGGATAGAAAAATCCGGTGCGTTGCGCGAGCTTGAAGCTTCGGAATTTTTTTTCGGTATCATGACCACGGCGCTGGAAGCCGATGAAATGCTTACCGGCCTCACCCTGCCGCGCCTGCCTGCCGACGCCCGCCATGGTTTTTATGAAACCAGCCGGCGTGCCGGGGATTTTGCGTTGGGCGCTGCGCTGGCGATCTATCGTTTGCAGGATGGCCGCATGCAGGATGCCCGCATCGTGCTGGCCGGCGCCGAGCCGCATCCGCGCCGCCTGGCCGATGCGGAAGCCTGCCTGAATGGCGAAGTGCCCAGCGATGCGGCTTTTCGCGCGGCAGCCGAGGCAGCGGCCAATGCCATCGACCCGCTTACCGATGGGCAGGTGGATGCCGGCCTGCGCTGCGATATCGCGCGTGCGGTCTGCCACCGCGCCTTACTGCGGAGCCTGGCATGAAGCAGCCCTATCATTTGCAGGTGAATGGCCGCGATTGCGCGGTGGAAGCGGAACCGCGCAAGATACTGGCCGATGTGCTGCGCGAAGATTGCGGCCTTACCGGCACGCATATCGGCTGCGAACATGGAGTGTGCGGCGCCTGTACGATCCTGCTGGATGGCAAGCCCGTGCGCTCTTGCCTGGTCTTCGGCATTCAGGCCCAGGGGGCGGATATCCGCACCGTGGAGGGCCTGGCCGATGGCGATGAACTGCATCCCTTGCAGCAGGCCTTCATGGAACATCATGCCCTGCAATGCGGTTTTTGCACACCGGGGTTTCTGATGCTGGGGGCGGCGCTGTGGGAGTCTGGTGCGAAGCCCACGGAAGCAGAATTGCAGGCTTTGCTGTCGTCCAACCTCTGCCGCTGCACCGGCTATGGCAATATCCAGAAGGCGATTGCTTCGGCGCTTGATGCGCGCGATCAGGCACCGAAGCGAAGCGGGGAGGGCGCGCCATGAATGCCGTGCTCGGCAGGCGCGTCACCCGGTTGGAGGATCGTCCGCTGCTGACCGGATGCGGGCGGTTTGCCGGCGACATGGTATTCGAGGGCCAGCTTTACATGCGGATTGCGCGTGCAACTTGCGCTCATGGCCGTATCGCTGCGATGCATCTGGATGCGGCCAAGGCGTTGCCTGGCGTGGTAGCGATCTGGGCCGGTGATGATATTGCCGATTTGCCGCCGATCGATTTCCGCGATCCGGCGGCAACCGCGCTGGCGCCCTATCGCCAGACCATACTGGCGCGCGAACGCGTACGTTATATCGGCGAGCCGGTGGTGGCGATTTTCGCCACCGATGCCTATATCGCGGAAGATGCTGCCGAGTTGATCGAGATCGAGTATGACGAATACCCGGTTACGCTGGACGCCAGTGGTCCGCTAGGCGAATTCGCGCCGGGCCTGCAAACCGAACCCATCATGCTGGAGCAGGGCTATGGCGATATCGCCGCGGCCTTTGCCCGGGCCCATGCGGTGATCGAGCTCACTCTCAAGATCGGGCGGCATTCCGGCGTGCCGCTGGAAACCCGTGGCGCCATCGGTCGCTATGATGCCGCCAATGATATTCTGGAATTGCATGGCGCTGCCAAGGTGCCGCATCGCAATCAGGAAGCCATGGCGCGGTTTTTCGGCCGAGATCATGCTCATCTGCATCTGCATGAAGGCCATGTCGGCGGCGGTTTCGGTATACGCGGCGAATTGTATCCGGAGGATTTTCTGGTTTGCTTGGCTGCCCTGCGCCTGGGCCGGCCGGTGAAATGGATCGAGGATCGTCGTGAACATCTGATGGCCGCCAATCATTCGCGCGAGCAGGAACATCATATCCGCGCCGCGATCGACAAGGATGGCGTGGTGCTGGGCCTGGAAGACGAGTTCTTCCACGATCAAGGCGCCTATATCCGCACCCATGGTGCGCGCGTGGTCGACCTCACCATCG
The DNA here is from genome assembly GCF_019636075.1 of Ferrovibrio sp. Lineage (GTDB taxonomy): Bacteria > Pseudomonadota > Alphaproteobacteria > Ferrovibrionales > Ferrovibrionaceae > Ferrovibrio. The sequence continues at coordinate 78,704 of NZ_JAHBYG010000005.1, read as the reverse complement.
GCATGTTACCGGGGCCTTACCGTATCCCTGCCTATCGCGCCAAAGGCCATATGCGGCTGACCAACAAGACGCCGGCCGCTACCTATCGTTCGCCGGGCCGCTACGAGGGCAGCTTCGTTCGCGAGCGGCTGATGGATGCGGTGGCAGGCCGATTGGGGCTGGATCCCATCATAGTGCGGCAGCGCAATCTGGTGCCAAAGGATGCCATGCCCTATGCCCGCGGCCTCGGTGCGCTGGGCACCGATGTGGTGCTGGATTCAGGCGATTATGCCGGTTTGTTGGACAAGGCGCTGAAGCGATTCGATTGGCGGGGCCGGCAAGCTGCCATACAGGCGCGCCGTGCCAAGGGCGAATATGTAGGGCTTGGCATCTGCATGTTCGTGGAAAAAAGCGGTCTTGGCCCCAAGGATGGCGCGCGGATCGGCGTGCTGCCCGATGGCGGAATCGAAATCGTTACCGGCTCTGCTTCGCTGGGCCAGGGTGTGGAAACCGCGCTGGCGCAGATTGCCGCCGATACTCTGGGGGTGGATTATCGCAGCATCCGCGTGATCCATGGCCAGACCGATCGCATTCCCTATGGCATCGGCGCGCATGCTTCGCGCGCCACGGTGCTTACCGGCAATGCCACCCATCAGGCGGCGATTTTGCTGCGCGAAACCATCATGAAGGCAGCGGCCGACCTGCTGCAGCTGCCGGTTGCCAGCCTGCTGATCCGGGATAGTATCGTGTCGGCGCGTGAGGGTGGCCATGGGCCTTCGATATCATTGCGCGATCTGGCAGTGCAGATGCCCGATGCTTTGCATAGTGAAGGCTGGTTCCATACCGACCACATGACCTATCCCTATGGCGTGCACCTGGCCCAGGTTTGCCTGGATGCCGAAACCTGCCTCACCAAGGTGGAAAGCTATCTGGTGGCCTATGATGTGGGTCGTGCGGTCAATCCGGCCATGGTGGAAGGCCAGATTGCCGGCGGTTTCGCACAGGGTCTGGGCGGCGCGTTGTATGAGGAATTCCGTTACGACGAGCGCGGCGAACCATTGTCGGTCACCTTCGCGGATTATTTGATTCCCACCCTGCATGAAGTGCCGGCGCTGGATATCCTGGTCACCGAAGATGCGCCCAGTCCGCTCAATCCGCTTGGTATCAAGGGCGCAGGCGAGGGCGGTTGCACTGGCGTGGGCGCGGCAATCGCCTCTGCCGTTGCCGATGCCCTGCAAAAGCCCGAAGCCGTGAAAACTCTGCCGATCACTCCGCAACGTCTGCGCAATATGTTGCGCGGCCCAGCCTGAACAAGAAGCCATGACCAACACGCTGCTTACCCTGCTCAGCACCGAACGCCTGCAAACCCATGCAAGGGATGGCTTTTGGGGCGCCGATACGATTTATGCCCTGGCTTCGCAACATGCGGCTAAGGCGCCCGCGCATCCGGCTTTGCGCGACCGTTTCCGCCGGGTGAATTACCGCGAGCTGTTGGCTGCTGCGGATCGCTTGGCTGCCGATCTGGCGCGTAAGGGCGTGCGGCGCGGGCAGCGCGTGGCAGTGTGGCTGCCTAGCCGGATCGAAACCGCCGTGGCGCTGCTGGCATGTTCGCGTAATGGCTATCTCTGCTGCCCGTCGCTGCATCGGGATCACACTACTGGCGAAATCCTCGATCTGATGGAACGCACCCGCGCGCGCGCCTTGATCGCCCAGCCGGGCTATGGTGCCGATGCCGAACGAAACGATATTTTCGCTTCCTCCAAGTTGGAATCGCTTTGCGCGGTTTATGCCCTGCCGGCCTTGAACGAAACCATGGCGGATCAATTGCCCTTTGGCGATCTGCCAGTTGCCGATAGCGATGCGCCGCCGGCAACCAACGATCCGAACCGGCCTATGTATCTGGCTTTCACTTCGGGTACGTCTGGCCAGCCCAAGGGCGTGTTGCATAGCGACAACACCTTGCTGGCCTCGGTGCGCGCCGTGGCAAAGGATTGGAGCCTGGATGCCGAGACGGTGATCTACACGCTCAGCCCGCTCAGCCATAATCTCGGCATGGGTGCGCTGATCGCGGCTTTGGCTATCGGCGGCGAGTTGGTTGTGCATGATCTGCCGCGCGGTCAAAGCTTGCTGGATCGCATCGTGGGTACCGGCACCAGCTATCTGATCGGCGTGCCCACCCATGCCATCGACCTGTTGAGTGAAATGCGCGAACGCGGCTTCGCGGCCTTGGGCCGGGTGAAGGGTTTCCGCATCTCCGGTGCCGCCGCGCCGCGCGAAGTGGTGGCCGAGTTGCTGCGGCTGGGCGTTGTGCCGCAGAGCGGCTATGGCATGACGGAAACCTGCTCGCATCAATATACGCTGCCCAGCGATGACCCCAAATTGATCGTGGAAAGCTGCGGCCATGCCTGCGGTGGCTACGAAGTGCGCATTTTCCGGCAGGATAATCCCGATCTCGAAGCCCCGGTGGGCGAGATCGGACAGATTGCCGGCCGTGGCGCCAGTTTGATGCTGGGCTATTTCAACGACCAGACCGCCACCGAAGATTCCTTCAATAAGGATGGTTGGTTTCTCACCGGCGATCTCGGTTGGATCGACGAGAATGGCTATCTGCGCATCACCGGCCGCAAGAAAGACGTGATCATCCGTGGCGGCCATAATATCTATCCGGCCAAGATCGAGGATTTGGCCATGCGGCACCCAGCGCTGGAACGCGTGGCGGCTATTGCCGTGCCCGATGCCCGGTTGGGCGAAAAGGTTTGCCTGGTTGTTGCCGCACGCAAGGGCAAGAGCGTGAGCGCGCCGGAAATCCTGGCGCATCTCGACGCGGTTGGGTTGTCGCGTTTCGACATGCCGGAATATTTTGCCGCTGTGCCGGAGATACCGCTCACCAGCAGCGGCAAGATATTGAAGCGCGAACTTGTGGTCTGGCTTTCCGATGGGCGTTTGCAGCCCGAGCCGGTTCGCTGGCAAAAGCAGGGGGCGTAATATGCGCGCAGTTCTGGTTCGTGATTTCGGTCCGCTGGATGCGGCTAAGGTTGAGATCGTGCCCGATCCTGCGCCCGGCCCGGGCGAAGTGGTTGTGCAAGTGAAAGCCGCGCCGGTGAATTTCGTCGATACCGTGGTGATCGCCGGCAAATATCAGTTCAAACCGCCACTGCCCTTCATTCCCGGTAAGGGCCCTGCCGGCATAATTGCTGCTTTGGGCGCAGGCGTAACCGATTTGAAGATCGGCGACCGTGTTCTGGCCATGGCGGAAACCGGCGGCTATGCGGAACGCGTGGCGGTTTCGGCCGGGCAATGCTATCGGCTGCCTGATGCGATGGATTTCAACGCTGCCGCAACGGTCAGCCTGGCCTTCGATACGGCATGGTTCGGTTTGCGTGAGCGCGGCCGGGTGCAGCCGGGCGAAACCGTGCTGGTACTTGGCGCAACGGGCGCCGTAGGCCTGGCTGGTGTACAGCTAGCCAAGGCGTTGGGCGCGCGTGTGCTGGCTGCGGTTTCGGCGGCGGCCAAGGGCGATGTGGCTTTGGCATTGGGTGCCGATGCGCTGATCGATCTGTCGCAGCCGGATCTGCGCGAAAGCCTGCGCCAGCAGGTTTATGCCGCCAATAACGGCAAGGGCGCCGATGTGGTGCTGGATATGCTGGGCGGCGATATGTTCGATGCCGCCTTGCGGGCGATGGCTTGGCGCGGGCGGCTGGTGGTGATCGGCTTCGCTGCCGGGCGCATCCCCGAGGTGAAGGCGAATTATCTGTTGGTGAAGAATATCGAAGTCAGCGGTCTGCAAATCAGCGATTACCGCAAACGGATGCCTGATCTGGTGCGGCAATGCTTCACGGAAGTCTTCGGGTTTTTCGAAGCGGGCAAGATCAAGGCCGGTCCGGTGGATACTTTTCCGCTTGATCGCTATGGCGAAGCTCTGCAAGGCTTGGTGCAGCGCAGCCTTAAGGGGCGCGCCGTATTGATCCCTTAAGGAGGCCCCATGTCGCCTGTCGCTCCGCTTGCTGAAGCCGCTGGTCTGGCCAAAACTCTGGCGGAATTCCCCGATGAAGTGGAGGCTGCCATCAAGTTGGCTGCGCAGCAGCGCGCCGCGATGGCCAAGGCGCGTATACTCACGCCGGAAGAAGAAGCCTGGCCGCCGATGCAGGTGCTGCATGACTGATCCGGTTTGGCTTTCGGCAACCGATCTGGGCGATGCCTATCGCAAAGGCGCATTGTCGCCTGTCGCGGTGACTCAAGCCCTGCTGGCCCGGATCGAAAAGCATGAACCCAGCCTCAATGCCTTCATTCGCCGCGAGATGGATACGGCCTTGCTGGATGCACGGCAATCCGAGGTCCGCTGGCGCCAGGGTAAACCGCTCAGTGCCATTGATGGCGTGCCTTATGGATTGAAGGATGTGATCGATGCGGCGGGCCAACCCACAACCTGCCATTCCAAGCTGCGCCTGCATCATATCGCGGTCCATGATGCGCATGTCACGGCATTGATGCGCCAGGCCGGTGCGGTGCTGATGGGCAAGCTGGCTACCCATGAATTCGCCCTGGGCGGGCCGAGTTTCGATCTGCCGTTTCCGCCGGCGCGCAATCCCTGGAACCGCGATCATCATCCGGGCGGGTCGTCTTCCGGCGCGGGCGTGGCGGTGGCTGCCGGCATGCTGCCCTTCGCGCTGGGCACCGATACGGCGGGTTCGATCCGTAATCCTGCCGGTGCCTGCGGCATTGTCGGCCTGAAGCCGACCTACGACCTGGTGCCGCGCGATGGCGTGTTTCCACTGGCTCCCTCTCTGGATCATGTCGGCCCGCTTTGCCGTTCGGTGGCCGATGCCGCATTGTTGCTGGAAATGCTGGCGCAAAAGCCTGCGGCCTATACGGCTCATCTTGATAAGGGATTAGCCGGCCTGCGCATCGGTGTGGTGCGCAATTTTCTGGCGCTCTGCGAATCGCAGGTGGCCGCCGCGCTGGAAAAGGCGATCGTCGCCTTGCGCGATGCCGGCGCGGATATCTGCGATGTAGAATTGCCCGATCTGGGTTTTCTGCAAACCGTCAATCGCGTCATCCTGCAGGCCGAGGGCTGGTCGATCCATGCCCAGGATCTGCGCAATCGGGCTGGGGATTTTGCGGTATCCACCCGCAAGCGGTTGTTGCCGGGCGCTTTCCTGGCGGCGGAAGACCTGCTGTGCGCTCAACGCCTGCGCCGCAGGGTGATTACCGGCGTGCAGGAGTTATTCGCAGGCGTGGATATTCTGCTGGTGCCGAATTCCTTCGATTCGATCTGCCGTATCGATGACGAAGCCGCCTTGCAGCATAGCTATGCCCGCCAGGCCCGCGCGCCGTTCAATCTCACCGGCCATCCGGCGATTGCGCTGCCCATCGGCTTTTGCAGCAAGGGCTTACCGATTTCGTTGCAGCTTGCCGGCCGGTATCATGATGAGGCAAGCTTGCTGCGTGCGGCCTATGGATTGGAACGCGTGCTACCCAGGCAGACCAAGCTGCCACCGCTGGATTGAGGGAAGAACCATGGCAAAACTCACCCTGAGCCTGGCTTGCGGCGGATATGATCGCACCCGTGCCTTGTTCGATGGCCGGGTGCAGGTGGAAGGCTGCGAGATCGTGCCGCTGGCGATGTCGCCGGAAGAGGCCTTTCATCGCGCTTTTCGCCATGAGGAATTCGATATCACCGAGCTTTCGCTTTCCAGCCAGATGGTGGCGGTGGATCAAGGCAAGAATGCTTATATCGGCATCCCGGTTTTTCCATCGCGCCTGTTCCGGCATTCCTCGATCTATCTGCGGCCCGATAGCGGCATTGCAAAGCCTGCCGATCTGGCCGGCCGCATTGTCGGCTTGCCGGATTACCAGATGACCGCGGCGCTCTGGGTGCGCGGCATCTTGCAGCATGAATATGGTGTGGCGCCGTCGGCCATCCGTTGGCGCGCCGGCGGCCTTGAAGATGTCGGCCGCGTGCCCATGGTGGCGCTGGATCTGCCGGCGGGCGTGGAACTGCGCGCGTTGGATGCTGCGGATACGCTTGCTGCGGCGCTGGCGGAAGGCCGCATCGATGCATTGATTTCGGCGCGCTCGCCCAGCAGCATGGCGCGCGAGCCGCGCATCAAGCGGCTGTTTCCGGATTATCGCGCCGTGGAAGCGGCGTATTTCTCCAAGACTGGGATTTTCCCGATCATGCATCTGGTGGGGATTCGTCGCCGGTTGCTGGATCAGCATCCCTGGTTGGCCGTGGCTGTGCTGAAGGCCTTTCAGCAAGCGAAAGAGCTTTGCTATGCCGCCATGGAAAATGTTGGCAGCCTCTACACAACATTGCCCTGGCCGGTGGACGAACTGGAAAAGACTCGGGCGCTGATGGGCCGCGATTTTTGGCGCTATGGCGCGGCCGAAAATGCCACCGAGATTTCCGCCATCACCCAATATGCTTTCGAGCAAGGTCTCACGCGGCGCAAACTGGAAGCCGCCGATCTGTTTGCTGCCGCCACACTGTCGCTCGCCAAGGTGTGATTGCGATTGCTTGAGCGAAAGGCTTCCTGGGCGTTCAGACCAGATTAAAGGCAGCCCGCTCATTTCTCCGCCAGCTATCCGCGCCGCGCCGAAGAATTGCCGAAGAATCAGGGCAATTTTTCGCAGGGACATGCATAGGAATTCATCCGTGGCAGAACCATCATGCGAGGGCATGAAAAGGCATGCTACTTCGCCGCGCATGGCATCACACCTGTATGGTGCGGGAGCGGAAATCCGACAGTAGGCAGCGTAAGAATAATGTCGCATTTTACTGTATACACAGGAATACTTGCTGTGGAATAATGCTGTTGCCGAGGGCGATGCCGGTTTTCATGTCACGGATTGCCGATCGGTTTTGGCTTCGATTTTGCAAGGCCTTTCCTGCCCTGGGAGATGCCCTGCGTGTCGAATTTCAGAGGCTCGTCATTCAGAGGTATTGCCAGTGTCGTCTTCCGCAGATAAGCCCGTAGTCATCGTTGGTGCCGGGAATGCCGCTTTCTGCGCGGCTTTAGCAGCGCGCGAAAAAGGCGCTGAAGTTTTGATCCTGGAGCGCGCACCGGAAGAGGAAAGCGGCGGCAATTCGCGTTTTACGGCTGGTGCGATCCGCTGTGTGTATAACGGCGTGGATGACCTGCGGGCGATTATGCCCGATCTCACCGATGAGGAAGTGGCGCGCACTGATTTCGGCACCTATACGCGTGAGCAATTCTTCGACGACATGTTCCGCGTCACGCAATTCCGCACCGATCCTGCTTTGTGCGAGCGTCTGGTTGGCGATTCGCTCGATACCATGCGCTGGATGCGTGGCAAGGGCCTGCGTTTTGCGCCGATCTATGGCCGGCAGGCTTTCAAGATCGATGGCAAGTTCAAATTCTGGGGTGGCCTCACCGTGGAATTTTGGGGCGGCGGTCCCGGCTTGATCGAACAGCATACGGCGATTGCCAAGAAGCAGGGCATCCGCATCGAATACGGCACCCGTGTCACTGCGCTGATCTACGATGGCCATGCGGTTACCGGCGTGCGCGTGAAGCGCGGCGCCGAGACGTATGATATTGCCGCAAAGTCGGTGGTGCTGTGCTCGGGCGGCTTCGAATCCAACACCGAATGGCGCACGCGCTATCTCGGCCCAGGCTGGGAGCTGGCCCGCGTGCGCGGCACCCGCTTCAACACCGGCGATGGCATCCGGATGGCGCTGGATATCGGCGCCTCGCCGGCTGGCAACTGGTCCGGCTGCCATGCAGTGGGTTGGGATTTCAATGCGCCGGAATTCGGCGATCTTACGGTCGGCGATAATTTCCAGAAGCATTCCTATCCCTTCGGCATCATGGTGAATGCCACCGGCCGCCGCTTCGTGGATGAAGGTGCGGATTTCCGCAACTACACCTATGCCAAATATGGCCGCGTGATTCTCAATCAGCCGGGCCAAATGGCCTGGCAGATTTTCGACAAGAAGGTGACCCATCTGCTGCGCGATGAATATCGCATCAAGCGGGTTACCAAGGTGAGTGCCAACAGCATCGAAGAACTGGCCACCAAGCTCGAAGGCGTTGATCCCAAGGCTTTCGTGGATGAGATCAAGGCCTACAATGCTGCCGTGAAGCGCGATGTGCCGTTCAATCCGAATGTGAAGGATGCGCGCGGCACCGAAGGTCTGGCGGTGAACAAGACCAATTGGGCGAACACCATCGAGGATGGTCCCTTCGAAGCTTATCAAGTCGGTTGCGGCATCACCTTCACCTTCGGCGGATTGCGCATCAATCCCGAAAGCGGCCAGGTGCTGGATACCGATCATATTGAAATTCCCGGCCTCTATGCGGCCGGTGAACTCGTGGGTGGAATCTTCTACTTCAACTATCCGGGCGGAACCGGCCTGATGTCGGGTTCGGTGTTCGGCCGGCTTGCAGGAGACCATGCCGCATGACAGTTCAAGCCATCCCCCAAAATGCTGCGCCTAACCACGAATTGCCAGATCTGATCTGGCCGGAAAAGTCAGGCGATATCCCGGATTGGATCTATACCGATCCGCGCGTTTACGAGCTGGAGCAGAAGCGCATTTTCCAGGGCGCGACCTGGAATTATGTCGGGCTTGAGGTTGAAATCCCCAAGCGCGGCGATTTCATCCGCTCCTATGTCGGTTCGGTGCCGGTGATCGTGGTGCGCGACCTGCGCGAGCAGGTGCGCGTATTCGAGAATCGCTGCGCGCATCGCGGTGCGGAATTCTGCAAGAGCTATCGCGGCAATTCGCGCAGCTTCGTCTGCCCGTATCATCACTGGACCTACGATCTTACCGGCAAGCTGGCCGGGGTGCCGTTCCGCAACGGCGTAGATGGCAAGGGCGGGTATCCGGAGGACTTCAATCTCTCCGACCATAATCTGCGCAGCCTGAATGTCACGGTGCTGGGCGGTGCGATCTTCGCGTCTTTCAGTCAGGATATGCCTTCGCTGGAAGATTATCTCGGCCCGGAATTGTACGGCGAATTCACCACGATCTTCTCCGGTCGCAAGCTGAAGATGCTGGGGATCCATCGGAATGTGCTGCAGGGCAATTGGAAGCTCTATCAGGAAAACCTGAAAGATCCCTACCACGCCACATTGCTGCATACCTATCTCACCACTTTCGGCCTGTTCGTTGCCGGCAATAAGACCGGCATCGTGGCTGACAAGGATGGCCGCCATTCGGCATTGCTGAATGCCAAGCCGGAAGGCCGGCCGGATAACGACGCCAGCAAGGCGGAAATCCGCTCTTTCAAGGCGGCGATGCAGCTGGCCGATCCCAGCATCCTTGAATTCAACAAGGAATTCGATTCGCCCTGGACCAGCAGCGCGATCACGATCTGGCCGAACCTGATTCTGATCCGCCAGCTCAATATCCTCTCGCTGCGCATGATCGTGCCCCAAGGGCCGAACGAGTTCATGCTGGTCTGGACCGCCTTCGGTTATGAAGACGACAGTCCGGAGCTGGAGCAGCATCGGCTGCGCCAGAACAACATCTTCGGGCCTGGCGGTTTCCTGGGCATCGACGATAACGAGGCGTTGCGCTTCGTGCAGGATGGCATCAAGCGTTCGCTGCCCCGCCATGGCGTTGCCTCGCTGGGCAAGGACGTGGAGCCGATGGATACCGTGATCACCGATCGCGCCATCCGTTCGATGTACAAGCATTACCGCGAAGTGATGGGGCTGTGATCATGCAAGCCGCTGCCCCAAATGTCGCCGATAAGGCCACGTTGCGCGAATTGCGCGCCGCCATTGAGGATTTTCACTGCGATTATGCCGCTGAGCTGGATCGTGGCGATATCGAGAAATGGCCGAATTTCTTCACCGATGATGCGTTATATCGCGTGATTGCACGGGATAACCACGAAGCCGGCATGCCGCTCTGCCTGATGCTTTGCCAGGGCATGGGCATGTTCAAGGATCGTGCCTATGCAATCAAACACACCGAGATGTATGCGCCGCGCTATGTGCAGCATCATGTCAGCTTAGTGCGGGTTACCGGTTTCGACGGCACGCATGCAACGGCCGAGGCCAATTACACCATCCTGGAAACGCTGGTGGATGAACCCACCAAGCTGCTGCAGGCCGGCCGTTATATGGACAAGTTCCGCCTGCAACCCGATGGCAGTCTGCTGTTGGCCGAACGCCACTGCATCTTCGATAGCGTGATCGTATCCAATTGCGTGGTTTTCCCGGTGTAAGGGCCGCGCGGTGCAACAGTCCTGGCAATAAAGGGCAAGAAAAAGAAAAACGAGTTCTCTAGGGACCAAGCGTCCAGAGTGAATTGAAAACGCAAACCGCTTAACAGGAGGACGAGTATGAAAAAATGGATTTCCCTGCCCCGGAAGTATCGGGGTCTGCTGTCCACGGCGTTGGCTGCCGCTGGATTGTTCGCAGCCGCGGCCGCGCCGGCCGCCGCTCAAGAGAAGCTCACGCTCCGCTTCGACTTCCTGCCCTATGGTTCGCATGGCCCGTTCTATCTGGCCAAGGAAAAGGGCTGGTTTGCCGAGAATGGCGTGGATGTAGCCATGGATGACGGCAATGGCGGCGCGGTCACCGTGCAGCTGGTCGATGGCGGCAAATACGATCTCGGTTATGTCAGCTATGCCTCCGCCATGGTGGCGCGCGACAAGGGCATGAAGATCAAGGGTATCGCCGGTGTGCTCCGCAAGAGCGACATGGGCGTGCTGGTGGATCGCAACAGCCCGATGACCACGCCCAAGGATTTCGAGGGCAAGGAAATCTATTTCTCGCCCACGTCGGTCGAAACCCTCTATATCGACATGTGGTTCAAGCTGAATGGCGTGGACAAGAGCAAGGTCCGCCTCAGCAGCCTGGATATCGGCGCCAAGGTTTCCACCTATCTGGGCGGCAAGGGCGATGGCATGTTCGTGCCGATCCCGATCTACACCATCGATGCGATTCCGCGTCTCTCCAAAGGCATTCTGTTTGCCGATTACAAGTTGCCGCTGCCCGGCTTCGGTGTGATCGCCAGCGAAGATGCCATCAAGGGCAAGAGCAAGGCGATTGCCGGCTTCACCAAGGCCCTGCAGAAGAGCTGGGCTGGCATCAAGGATCAGTCGCTGGTCGACGAAGCCGTGGCGGCCCTGATCAAGAATCGCCCGCAGGCCAATATCCGGCCCGAATACGTGAAGCAGCAGATGCTGGCCGTTATCCCCTACATGGATACGCCTGCCACTGCCGGCAAGCCGCTGTTCTGGCAGTCGCCTGACGATTGGGCCGCCGGCCTGAAGGTTTCCGAGGAAGCCGGTGTGATCAAAGCGGGCTCCAAGCCCGAAGATTACTTCACCAACCAGTTCGTGCCGAACTGAACAAGCTGGGCGCCGCGCCTGATGGGAGCGGCGCCCATTTTCTATCTACCGCCAGGAATTCCATTCGTCGTCTGGGGAGAGAAACATGATCGGTCCGCTCAGTTGGATTCTGATCTATGTGAAAGACCTGAATAAGGTCCGGCCATTCTATGAGGATGTATTGCAGCTGCCGCTGAAAAGCGTGCGGCCTAAGATCATCGTGTTCAAAACCGGCCGCTGTACGCTGCAATTGATGGATAGCACGCTGAATAACGGCCCCGATGCGATGGACGATGCCCGGGGGTGGCAGCGTAACAAAGTGCTGATCTCCTTCCGGGTGCAGGATATCAATGCTGCCGTGGCCGCTGTGGAAAGCCGCGGCGCGCCCTGCATTTCCGGCATCCGGCCCACCATGGGTGCGCCGGGCGAACCGCCCAATGGCTGGCTTGCGCAATTCATGGATCCCGAGGGTAACATCGTTGAAATTTGCCAATTGAAGGAGTGAAACATGATCGGTCCGCTTAGTTGGGTACTGATCTACGTGAAGGACGTGAACAAGGTGCGGCCGTTCTATGAAGACGTGCTGCGCCTGACGCTGAAAAGCGTGCGTCCGCAGATCGTGGTATTCGATACCGGCCATTGCCGGTTGGAATTGATGGGCAAACTGGATAACGGCCCCGATGTGATGGACGATGCCCGTGGCTGGCAGCGCAACAAGGTGCTGATTTCCTTCCATGTGGAGGATATCAAGGCCGAGGTGGCGGCTATCGAAAGCCGTGGCGGCCAATGCATTTCCGGCATCAAGCCCACGGTGGGCGCGCCGGGCGAGCCGCAAAAGGGCTGGATCGCGCAATTCATGGATCCGGAAGGCAACATCATCGAGCTCTGCGAAGAGCCGCTGGATTTTTAAATCCCGCGTCCGGCCCAGGCGGCATGATCAGCCGGGCTGTCCAGATCGAAGCCGAGGCGTGCATCGCGCAGGATATTCAGGCGCAGCCCGAGCCGCCCGGCTTCGATTTCATGCTTGGCAAAGCTGCCCTCGCCGAATTGAAACCGAAAATCCTGCGCCGCTCGCCCGGTTAAGCGCAACGCATTGGTGCCTTGCTCGGCCAGATCGGGCGCCAATGCCACATCGCCCGGCAATGCCAGCAGAGCCTGCACGGCATCGGCATCCGCATTCACCAGATCGATCGGCAGAATCAGCAGGGTCTGCGCATCGAAATCGCCGCGCTGCCGGTGCCATAGCCGCACGGCCTGGCTGAGTGCGGGATTAAGGCCTGCATTGCCGTCCTGCATGCAGGCAATGCCCAGGCCGGCTGCCAATATGGCGGCTTCGGTATCGGCGGAAACCAGGCGGATATCGCCGGCGCTTGTTACCTGCAAGGCCAGTTGCAACGTGCGCTGCAAGAAATCGCGGCAGAGCGCATGGCGCTGCTGCTCAGACAGAATGCCCGCCAATCTGCTTTTGCCTGAGCGTAGGGAGCGGCAGGGAATCAGGATCAGGGGCGCAGGGGCGCGAGCTGCCATGGTCAGCGCCGCAGGCTATGCGCAAAATCCAGCACGCTCGCCGCCAGGGCGGCACTGTCCTCTGCCGATCGCATCAATGTGTTGGTCACCATTACGCGCAGGCCCAAAGCCTCGATATCTGGCTGCAAGGCGGCATCGGCGGTATCGATCACCAGGGCATCGGCCAAGCCTTGATATTTATGGGCCACGCCCAGGCTGGAAACAGTATGGCCTAATTCACGCATCATTTTGGCCGCCGGGCCTTTCACGGCCTGGCCGCCAATGATCGGGGAAACCGCCACGCGCGGTACGCGTTTGCCGGTCAGGCGCCTGCGCAAATCCGCGATGGCCAGGATCGGGTCGATGCTGAGATAAGGATTGGAGGGGCAGATTATGATCGCTTCGGCGCGATCCAGCGCAGCCATGGCCTCGGGCGTGGCGCGCGCTGTATCCGCGCCGGCGAAGATCACACCTTGCACGGCCACTTCACAGCGCCGGCGCACGAAATACTCCTGAAAATCCAGCAGGCCTTCGGCGCTTCGCACCTTGGTGTGCAGGGCATCGTCAGTCATCGGCAGCAGGGCGGCAGAAATCCCGAAGCTTGCGGCAATCCGCTGCGTTACCTCGGTGAGGCGCATGCCTTGCCGCAGCAGGCGGGTGCGCAGCACATGCAGGGCCAGATCGCGGTCGCCCAGCTTGAACCAATCCTCGCCGCCAAGCGCGGCCATCTGATCCATGAAATTCCAGCTTTCGCCGGCCTGGCCCCAGCCGGTTTCCGGATTGGCGCGGCCGGCCAATGTGTAGGTCACGGTATCGATATCCGGGCAGATGCGCAGGTCGAAATGATCGAAATCATCGCCGGTATTCACGATCACCGATACTTCGCCGCCCAGCAGATGCGCCAATCCGCGCGCCAGTTTGGCGCCGCCCACGCCGCCGGCAAGGGCGGCAATCATGCTGCGGGTTCCATCATGTCAGCGAAACATGTCATGGCTGGCGTCGCGCAGCAATTCGCGCAGGCTGCTTTGCCGGAAAGCCAGCGGAAAGCCGCGCACATGCACCACCGGCAGGCCTTCCGCGCCCTGTCCCATGACCAGCGATGCGGCGGCAGCCAGTTCGTCGGCAATCGCCACTTCGGTATGGCGCAGCAGGCGGCCATTGCGGTCGGGCAGGCCGCGCATGTCCCACAAGCCGGGCGGGCCGGATAATCCAATGGCAGTACCGATGGTGCCATTGCGCCAGGCGCGGCCGAAACTGTCGTTGATCACGATGCCGATATCGCAGCCCAATTTTTCGCGCAAGGTGGCACGCAGGCGCGTAGCACTGGCATCGGCATCCTCGGGCAGCAGCAGCACGCTTTCATCTTCCGCTGCATCATCCACGTTGGAGGCATCGATGCCGGCATTGGCCATCACCAGGCCGCTTTTATGCTCCACCACGATCACGCCGAAGTGGCAACGCAGCACGGCGCTGGATTCCTGCAGGATCAATTCAACAACCCTGGGGTCTTTCTTGGTTTCTTCCGCCATCTGGATGGCGCGCGGTCCAGGCGTCACATCGCGCAGCCAGACTTGCCGGCCTTCGGATTTGGATACGATCTTCTGCGCCAGCACAAGAATATCGCCATCTTCGGCCGCGATAGTTTCGCGTGCCATGGCAGCGATGATCAGGGCGGGCAGGTCGTCGCCGCGCTTGATGCTGGGCAGGCCGGCCAGCGCGGTAAGCAGCATGCGACGCGACATGCAAAGCCTCGAAGATCCAGGGCCTAGCCGCCTTCCAGATGCGGAAAGAAATCCACCGATGCGCCGTCGTGCAGCCGGGTGGAAAGCGGCACGGCCTCGTTATCGATCGACGCGACCCATATGTCGTGTTGTGCACGCAACCGCTGGATCACCTGGCCGATATCCGTGTTGTCGGGCAGCGCTAGCTGCATCGACGACACGCCATCCGGCAGAAACCGCCGCAGATTGCCGTGCATGTTCACTTCGATATGGATCATTCCCGTGCGCTGCGCAACTCCTTGACGATCTTTTCTGCCGTCATCGGCAGGCTATGCATCCGGGCCCCGGTTGCCGCGGCGATGGCATTGGCAAGCGCGGCGGGCGGGTGGATGCAGGGCGGTTCGCCCACGCCCTTGGCGCCGAACGGCCCCGCCGCCGAGGCGGATTGCACCAGAATACACTCGATCTCCGGCACATCCATGGCCGTTGGCATCTTGTAGTCGGTCAGATTGGCGTTCATCACGCGGCCATTCTGATAGACGATTTCCTCCGATAAGGCCTGGCCGATACCCTGGGATACGCCGCCTTCGATCTGCCCCTCAATATAGGTGGGGTTGATGGCGAAGCCAACATCCTGGGCTACCACGTAGCGGTTGATACTGACCGCCCCTGTCTCACTATCTACAGAAAGGTCCGCCGCCTGGGCATGAAAACTGGGGGTGTTCCAGGCCGGCAGCATATGGTTCTCCACCCGGCCGGGATCAAAGGCGGGGCCGGGCGAATTGGCCGTGCCATGCGCGATCAGGCCGCCCCCGCTTAGCCGCGAAAGGCGGGCCAGCTCGGCAATGGCAATCGTTTTATTGCCGGCGATCACCTGCTTGTCGCGCAGTTCCATGCCGTCGGTGGTGATATTCCATTGCTTGGCGGCCAGCTCGAAAAGCTGCTGGCGCAGGTCGGCTGCGGCGGCCAGGCAGGCATTGCCCACCGAAAAGGCAGTGCGGCTGCCCTGGGCGCCATAATCGTAGGGCGAGGTCTGGGTATCCACGCCGGCCACCTTGATGTCGTCTAAATCCAGCGACAGGGCTTCGGCCAGCACTTGGCTGGCCCCGGTCAACGCCGCCGTGCCGATTTCCACCGCGCCGCTTACCAGTGTGGCGGTGCCATCGGGATCGATTTTCACATATACGCCCGACGAGCCGCCGGTGGTCATCCACCAGGAACAGGCAATGCCTTTGCCGCGTCCGGGCGCGGGCTTGCGGTCATGCCAGCCGATGGCGGCGGCGGCCTTGCGCAGGCATTCCTCAACGCTCACCGATTTCAGCTCTTCGCCGCTGGGGCCTTTGTCGCCCTCATGCACGATATTGCGCAGCCGCAATTCCAGCGGGTCGATCCCCAGATCCTCGGCGATGATATCCATCTGGGATTCGACAGCGAAATTCGCCATCGGCCCTGCCGGCGCGCGGAAGGAACCGGCTGGCACCTTGTTGGTGTAGACGGCGATGCCTTCCAGCGCCAGGGTGCCATTACGGTAGGGGCCGGCCAGAACCTGCAGTGAAACCGATGCCATCGCCGGGCCGGAGCCGGCAAAGGCACCGCAATCCACGATGATGCGACCCTGCCGCCCCAGCAATTTTCCATCGCGGTCGACGGCGGTTTTCAGATGCACCACGGCCGATTGGCGCGGCGTGGCGGCGATGAGCTCTTCCTCGCTGGTGGAAAGCACCCGCACCGGCCGCGCGGTGTTGCGTGCCAGCAGCGCGGCATAATGTTCCACGCCGATACGCAGTTTGCCGCCGAATCCGCCGCCAATCCCCGGTACGATCACGCGCACGCGGCTCACCGGCAGGTCCAAGATTTCCGACAGGGTAGTCTGGGTGTCGAAGGGCAATTGCGTGTTGGTCCACACCGTTACATTGCCATTGGCATCCCAGTCGGCCACGGAAGCGCGTGGCTCGGTATAGCCGGGATGCTGAAGGGCGGTTTTGAAGCGGTGCTCGTAAACGCGATAGGCGTTGGCAAAAGCGGCATCCGCATCGCCGGTAATCATTCTGGTGCGGGCGGTCATGTTCCCGTCACGCACCAGAATCGGCAGCACTTTAAAATCCTGCCAGTCAGGATGCACCAGAATGGCATTGGTGAGGGCTTCCTCGGGATCGTAGACTGCCGGCAGGTCTTCCAATTCCACATCTATAGCCGCCAAGGCCTGTTCGGCGATTTCCAGCGTTGTGGCGGCAACGGCGGCAATGGCATGGCCATAAAAAAGCACGCGATCCAGCGCGAAAACCGGCGCGTCGCGCACGGCTTGGCCATAGCGAACGGCGGGAATATCGGCTGCAGTGATCACTGTGCGCACGCCGGGCATGGCCTTCGCGCGGCTGGTATCTATCTTCACGATGCGGGCATGCGGCTTGTTGCTGCGCAATACGCGGCCATACAGCATGCCGGGCAGCGTGAAATCGGCGGCATAAACATGCTTGCCGATCACCTTGCCTATGCCATCCATGCGCGGCAGGCGCTTGCCGGCCACGCGGCCGGTTGCGCGGAATGCTTCGGCATTCATGCTGCGGGCTCCTTGTGCTGCTTGGCCAGCCGGCGCTCGGCGGAAACGCTTATGGCGTCCACGATCTTGCCATAGCCGGTGCAGCGGCACAGCGTGCCGGCAACCGCCTCGCGGATTTCCTGCCGCGAGGGCACATGGCCGGGATTTTCATCCAAAAAGGATTTGGCAGTCAGGATCATGCCGGGAATGCAATAGCCGCATTGCACGGCCCCGCATTCGATGAAGGCTTGTTGCAGCGGGTCGAGATTCTCCGGCGTGCCCAGGCCTTCGATGGTGGTGATCTGATGCCCTTCGGCCTGGCCGGCCAGCAGCAGGCACGAATTCACCGCTCGGCCATCCAGCAGCACGGTGCAAACGCCGCATTCGGCTTCCAGGCA
Source organism: Ferrovibrio sp. (assembly GCF_019636075.1). Taxonomy (GTDB): domain Bacteria; phylum Pseudomonadota; class Alphaproteobacteria; order Ferrovibrionales; family Ferrovibrionaceae; genus Ferrovibrio. Next base: position 61,249 of record NZ_JAHBYG010000005.1, on the reverse strand, counting down.
ATTTTCCTTGGTGCCCATCATGCCGATCTGGTTGCGCAGCACGTGCAGCAAGGTCCAATGCGGCTCGGCCAGCAATTGATGGGTTTCGCCGTTGATGGTCAGTTCCAGCAATCTGCGGCTCATGGTCATGCTCCCGCTATGCGCTGTCGGCAGGTTTCCAGCGCGCGCTGCACCAGCACGGAAACCAGATGGTGGCGATGTTCGGCGGAGGCGCGCACATCGCTGATCGGCGCAGCCTGTTCGGCGGCAAGCTGTCCGGCGAGGCGGAAGCTGGCAGTATCCGCAGGAAGGCCGGCCAAGGCAGCTTCCGCTGCCGCGGCGCGATAGGCTTTGGGCGCAACCGCGCCAACGGCGATACGGGCGGCGAGGCAGGTTTTGCCACTGGCATCCAGGGTCAGGCTTGCGGCCACGCAAACCACCGAAATTTCCATCGCCTTGCGCCGGCCTTCTTTCAGAAAAGCCGTGGCGCTATGGGCCGGCAGTGGCTTGAACCGCACGGCTGCTAGGATTTCGCCGGCTTGCAGGCCGGTCTTGCCAGGGCCGAGAATGAAATCGCGCAGGCTTTCGCTGCGGCGGCCGGCTGCGCCCTGGATATCCAGTTCGGCATCCAGCGCCAGCAGGGCAGGCACGAAATCTGCGGCAGGCGAAGCATTGATGATGTTGCCGCCGATGCTGGCGATATTGCGCACTTGCACGCCGCCAACCACGCTGGCGGCCTCCGGCAGCAACTTCAGCGCATCCTGAAAGGCCGGGTGGCGTTCGATGTTGCGATAACGGGTGAGGGCGCCAAGGCTGAAACCATCGGCGGTCTGCACGATGTCGTGCCGCAGATCGGCAAGGTGGCTGATATCGATAACATGCTGTGGTGTGGCGCGGCCGCGATTGATCTGCACCACCAGATCTGTGCCGCCGGCAATATAGCGGGCGGCGGGGCCGAGGCGGGCGGCCAGCCCGATCGCCTCGGCCATGGTGTTGGGGCGATGGAGGTCGAAGCTCATGCGGCCTTGGCCTCGGCTTTCTGCACCGCCGGCCAAACCTCGGAGCCGAATCGCACGATGGTATCTTCTATCGTGGTGCCTTCGGCGGCAAACGGCATCACGATCACCTGATCCACGCCAGCTTTGCGCAACTCAAGCACACGCGCCGCCACTTCATCAACCGTGCCCGCCAGCATGAATGAATTGATGTGGCGGTCGGTGACATGTTGCATCAGCGGCAGATAGGGCGCAAAGCCATCGGCATAATGTGCGCCGGCCACCGAGGCCACCAGATCGGCGGGCAAGGTGAGGCCCTGTTGCTCGGCGGTGCGGAATTTCAGCCGTGCAGCACCCAGCAGGCGGGCGCAGAACGGCCGCAGCGCATCGCGCGCCACCTGGCCGTTATCGGCGATGCAGGTATTCAGGCGGGCGATCAACCGCACAGATTTCGGGTCGCGCCCGGCGGATTTGGCGCCTTCATCCAGAACCGCACGGAAAGCCTTCACCTCTTCGGGGTTACCGCAGGCTTCCATCAAGGCGCCATCGGCTACGGCGCCGGCCATCTTCTGGCCCAGCGGGCCGTTGCTGGCCACGTAGACGGGAATTTCCGAACGCACCGGCTTGAAGCTCAGCTTGCCCTCGATGAACTGGATCACCTCGCCGTTATAGGTCACCTTTTCGCCGCGCAGCAGGATGCGGATCAGTTCGATGGCTTCGCGGATCGCCTTGGCCGGTTTCTTGCGTTCGATGGCCAGTTCGGTGAAGCCGGAAATGCCGGCGCCGAACCCGAGCACGGCGCGCTGGTTGGAAAGTTCGTCCAAGGTGGCAATCGCCATGGCGGTGAGCGCAGGATGGCGGGCATAGGGATCGGTCACGCAGGGGCCCAGCTTGATACGCTTGGTATGCTGCGCGAAATAAGTCAGCGAGGAATAGACCTCACGGTAAAAGCGCTCATCCGCCAGCCAGGCGATGTCGTAGCCGTTATCCTCGGCCAATTTCACGCGCTTCAGCATCTGTTCCACCGGGGCGTTGCCCAGAATCAGCAGATCAATCGTCATGGTCGCTTCCCTGTCGCTGGTTTTTCGGAGTTTCAGATGCCGCCTTCGATCTCGTCGGCGGCGAAGTAGATATTCTTCGCACGGTCGAGATAGCGTCCGTATAGTTCTTCCCGCAAGGCGATGCCGGCTTCGGAAACCAGATCCTTGTCGTGCTGTTCCAGGCTTTTCACTTCGATGCGCTCGAGATATTGCCAGCCGGAATTCTCCGCTCCCTGGATGGGGGCGCGGATGCGGTGCACCTTGTAGCTGATGTAATTCGGCATGGTGCGCACCATGGCGTAATCGCGCTCTATCACCCAGGCTTCGTATTCCGCCGGATCGACGCCGGCTTTCAGGGTGCTGATCAGAAAACGAACCGGCATGGGAACTCTCCTTGCTGTTAAGCCTGTTGCAGCTGCTTTGCGCGAATATCGCCCACCACTTTCACCCGCACGCGCATGGCATTGCCGGGCAGATAGGCGATGGGAGTATCTTCGGCTTCAACCATGATCAGTGAATCGCTATCGGCGCCGGCATCAATGGCGCGGCTATCGGCTTGCTGGCGGGCTGCGGCAATCGCTTCGGCGCGGGTCATGCCCTGGAATACCTGATCCACTTCGCCGCTCACCTGGGCGATGGCGGCGCCCACAGCATTGGCGCAGCCGCCATGCTCCACGCGAACCACGCGGGCCACGCCCTGCAATTTATCGGGCACCAGGAAGGCGCCGCCGCCGACCGCGATCAAGGTAACGTCGCCGGCATCGGTTTTCATGCGGTCCACGTTCTCTTCGATCATCGCCTTGGCGCAGGCCAGAATGGCATCCACCTCGGCGGCCTTGAGATGTGCCACGCGTTTACGGTCGCCAAGTTCCAGCAAGCCGGCGGCGACGGCGATATCCGAGGCGGTCAGAGTTTTGCCACCGAAGATCAAGGCTTCCTGCGGCAGCCGGTAACCCACGCTTTGCGGGCCTATGCTGTTGGCCTGCAAGTCGATCAGGCTGCCGCCGCCCAGGCCGATGGAGATCAGGTCTGGCATGCGAAACAAGGTGCGCACGCCGCCCACATGCACCACGGCATTGGCTTCGCGCGGAAAACCCAGGCGCAGATGGCCGAAATCGGCAGTGGTGCCGCCCACATCCACCACGATGGCTTCCTTCAGCCCCGACAGATAGGCGGCGCCGCGCATGGAATTCGTGGGGCCGGAGGCAAAGCTGAAAACCGGGAAAGCAGCGGCACGCGAGGCCTCGGCCACGGTACCGTCGTTCTGTGTCACATAGAGTGGCGCTGCGATGCCCAGTTTACTCTTGGCGCGCTCGAAGGCATGGATGGTTTCTTCCGCCAGCGCAATCAGCGAGGCATTCAGGATGGCGGCATTTTCGCGTTCCAGCAGGCCCATGCCGCCAAGCATATGCGAGCAGGTGACACTCAGCCCGGGAACCTCCTGACGCAGGATATCGGCAGCGGTGTCTTCGTGCGATGTATCCAACGGAGAGAACATCGCCGTCACCACGGCGTATTTCAGGCCGCGCGTGCGAATCTCCTTGGCGGCCTGGCGCAGGGCATGCACATCCAGCGGCATGAAGCTGCGGCCATCGTAATCATGCCCGCCTTCCACCATCCAGATGCCGCCATTGGCCAGCGCTTCCAACTCTGCGGGCCAGCCGGAAAATGGTGGCAGGCTGGCAGTGGCCGGCAGGCCGATGCGGATGCTCGCCACCTTGGTAAGATGCTTGCGTTGCACCACGGCATTGATGAAATGCGTGGTGCCGATCATCAGGGCATCGATACCGGATTTCAGGTTGGTCTGGCTGCCCAGGGCTTCGATTGCGCCGATGATACCGCTGGTAACATCGGCGGTGGTGGCGGATTTAACGCCGGCCTTCACCTTGCCATCATCCACCAGAACGGCATCCGTATTGGTGCCGCCAACGTCTATGCCGATTCGCTTCATGACTGGAATACCGATTTGAAGTCGATGTCGTAACCAAAGGCGCGCGGACCCACATGCTCCAATCCGCGCGGCGAGAGAAACACCTCCGATGCCGGCAGCGCGATCACGGTGATGCGCTGGCCATAGCGGATGGTTTCGGTGCCGATCGCCTCGCCGGATTCGCTATCCAACACGCAGATCAGATCCGGTGTGGAGGCGATGGGTTGGCCGTCGCGCCACACAACGGTCCATTCATTCTGGAAATCGATCACGATCTTTTCGCCGCGATCTTCGCCGAGGCCTTCAAAACCGGCGCGGCCACGCAGAAAGCCTTCCGTGGTGCGGCGTTCCACTTCCACCACCTTGCCGGAGAAGAGCCGTTTGCCGGATTCGGCTTTCAGAATCGCTTCGATGGGATCGGCATGCCGGCGATTGGCTTCGGCCACGGCATGGCCCAGCGCGATGGCCTTCGATGTGGTGCGCGGAATGCCCCAGCGACGCACCTCGGCGCCAGTGCGGGGGGCCTTGCAGGTGGAGGCGATGGAGCCGAATTCTGTGCAGACCTTGCGGCTGACGCGTTCCATCCATTTCCAGGTCGGCGTGCGACCCACGATCACTTCGCTGCCGCGCGGATCCACCGAGGTGAGCGGCCAGGGCTTCAGATCGCCCACGGCAAAGCTGGTCATCTGGGCTTCCGGATAGGCGCGGCCCATGGCATCGGCATCCACCACCGGAATCCCCAGATGCGCCGAGGCGATCAGCGGCTGCATGCCGTTGCCGCCACCGATTTCCACCGCCATCACGGCCTTGAACTTGCGGCCGACGTAATCTTCCATAACGGAAACCGCGCGTGCGATCTGCTTGCTGTCGAGCAGGCGCTCAAGGATCACCAGCGGCGCGCCCATCACGGAGACCACGGCTACCGCGTCGTCATCAGCCAGGTCGTCGATATCAATCAGGTTGACGCGATGGCCTTCGGCATACAGCCGGCGCAGGGTAAGCAAGGCGTGGTAGGTGCTGCCGCCGCCGCCGGTACCAAGAATCCAGGCGCCTACTGCAAGCGCCTCGATGTCGTCGAGAGTCAACTGTTGCATCAAAAATCCTCTGGCAAAACAACTGCGCTGCGGCGGTTCAGGCCGCAGCGGTCTCTGCATCGCCCACGGCATGGATCAGGTGGGCGAAGAATTTGTCGTTAAAGCCGCTGGCGATGCGGCGGGCGGAGGAAACCAGCAGCGAGGTGATGCGCTGCTTTTCCGCTTCGGAGATGGTGGAGGCGGGGAAGGACAGGCAGAAGCCGATGGTTTCGCCGGCTTCCGAATCGGAAACGCTTACCGCGATGGTGCCCACGCCCACGATGGCTTCATCGACCGCCTGGGCCCAGCCGTTGCGGCGCACATCCGCCAGCGCGGACAGCAATTCATCCATGGTTTGCGGGGCATTCGCCGAAGGCGGGGTGATGCCCTCGGGATAAAGCTCGCGCACCCTTTCATCCGACAGGCGGGCCAGCAGCGCGCGGCCGATGGCGGTGGCAAAAGCCGGGGCGCGCTGGCCCAGCGGCGTGAAAACCCGCAGCGGATGCGAGCCCTGATGGGCGCGGATCACCAGCACATCGCTGCCATCCAGAATCGAGATATAGCCGGTATGGCCGGTATCCTGCCCGATCGCTTTCAAGGCCTGGTCGCTCACCTCGATCAGCGAGGAATTGAGGCGGTAAAGCCGCGAAATCTCGAACAGAAGATTGCCCACCTTGTAGCGCGGAGAATTCTCCATCCGCGACAGCAGGCCTTCTTCCATCATGGCTTTCATCAATCTGGATGCCGAACTTTTAGGCATGCCTAAAATTCGAGAGGCATCCGTGACCGATACTTCGAGTCGGTTTGGCGCAAAAAGCCGCAAAATGGCTGTCGCATTAGCAAGCGTGCTCATTTTTTGCCTCAAAGTTCCATTATGCAAGACTAGAGTTGACAATAACGGGATTATTGCAATACTGCAAGCCGTGAGTTTGGAAACGCGGCTTGGCACTTAGTCGAACCGCGTGACTGATGAGGAGTGACCTGATCGCATTTCGCCCGACCGCCATAGCCATGCAATCGCTAAGGCGGACGCGCACAGAAGCCAACGCATCCATGTGTCCTACGCAGCCATCACCACTAAGGGGGTAAGAAATGAGCATGTATTCGGATCGACGGAGTTTTCTGAAGCTGACGGCTAGCGCCGCCGCCTTGTTCACACTCAGCGGCACGGGCTTTATGCCCAGCCTGGCCGGCGCGCAGGACAAGCGCACGCTCACCGTGGCCTGGGATACGGATATCGACACGCTCGATCCGGCCTCGTTCAAGACCGTGGGCGGCTATACCATTCAGGCCAACATCTACGACAGCCCACTGATGTGGAAGGTGCAGCCGGTTTCCGGCAAACCCGGCCTGCTGCAATCCAAACCCGCCGAATACGAAGGCGGCATCGCCGAAGCCTGGGCGTTTGAAAACAACGAAGCCACCGTGGTGCTGAAAATCCGCAAGGGCGTGAAATATCCCAGCGGTAGCCCGGTAAACGCTACGTCGGTGAAATATCTGTTCGATCGCGGCCTGCAATCGCCCGGCTATATGCGCATCCTGTTCCCGCGTTTCCTGCGCGTGACCAAGCCGGAACAATTCGAAGTGCGCGACGAATTCACGATCGCCATTAACATGGCCGGCCCCAGCCCGATGGCGCTGGATATCCTGTCGCTGATCAATAATGCGTTGATCGATCCCGAAGTAGTTAAGGCCAATGCCACGGCGGAAGATCCTTGGGCCACGGCCTGGATGAAGCGCAATGCCGCCGGCCTGGGCCCCTACAAGCTGGTGAAAAATGATCCCAGCGTGGAAGTGGTGCTCGAAGCGCAGGAAGGCCATTGGCGCGGCAAGCCGTTCTTCGATCGCGTGGTGTTCAAGTTCGTGCCGAACGAAGCGGATCGTATTCTGCTGCTGAAGCGCAACGCGGTCGATATCGTGGTGGGTCGCCCGGGCCTGTCGCCGCGCAATGTGAAAAGCCTTGAGAATGAAAAAGATCTCAAGATCGTTTCGGTGCCGGACACCACCTGCCATTGGCTCTGCATGAATACGCAGAAGCCGCCTTTCGACAATGTGAAGGTGCGGCAGGCGGTCAACTATGCCATTCCGATTCAGGCCATCATCCCGAACGTGCTGTTCGGCTATGGTGCCGAGATGAAGAGCCCGTTGCCCAGCCTGACCCCGGGCTACGACGCTGCCGTCTCGCCCTACAAGCACAACATCGAATTGGCCAAGAAGCTGATGGCCGAAGCCGGGATCACCAAGCCGGTGCCGGTGGATCTGGCCATTCGCGTCGGCTGGCTGCCTCACGAACAGGCCTCGATCTGGCTGCAGACCGAGCTGGACAAGATTGGCTTCAAGGTCAATATCGTGAAGGAAACCGACGCCACCTTCCGCCAGCTGGCTTCCAAGGGCGACCACGTGCTGTCCATCGAATCGTGGCAGTCGTGGGTCAACGACCCGATGTACCATCTGTTCTTCAACTTCCACAGCACCGCCAAGGGCACCAACACGGCCTTCTACAACAATCCGGCCGTGGATAAGCTGCTCGACGAAAACCTGCTTGAGCCGGATGCGGCAAAGCGCATGGCCGCCGTGAAGGAATTGCAGAAGATCATCATCGGCGATGCGGTTTGGGGCCATCTCTGGTACGACAACTGGACCCGTGTGATGCGCAAGGATCTGGTTGGCATCGAAAAGCGCTGGGATACCTTCGAGCGTTATTTCAACATGAAGCTCGGCTGATAAGGCCGTATCCTGACATGGGGGCAATGCGAAGGAGTTCCTGCTAGATGGCGTTTTTGAATTACATTCTGCGCAGGCTCGCTTTCGTGTTGCCCACCTTGTTCGGCGTCAGTCTCATCTGTTTCGTGCTTACCTACATGCTGCCGGGCAATCCCGCCCTGGTTAAGGCCGGCCCCTTCGCTACCAGCGAATATCTGCAGGAAATGGAAAAGCAGATGGGGCTGGATCGGCCGGTGCATGAACAATATTTCCGCTATATGTCTGGCCTGTTGCGCGGCGATCTGGGCGAAAGCGCTTCCACTGGCCGCCCGGTGACGCAGGATTTTCTGCAGCGTTTGCCGGCCACTCTGGAACTCACCTTCGCCAGCCTGTTGATTGCTGTGATCATCGGCATCCCGCTTGGCGTTCTGTCGGCTGTACATCGCGATACCATCATCGATCATGTCGGTCGTGTGGTGGGCATCACCGGCGTGGCGATGCCCAGCTTCTGGACCGGCCTGTTGGCCATCTATGTGTTTTTCTTCCTGCTGGATGTGGCGCCGGCACCGCTTGGCCGGCTGGGTTCCGGTATTGCGCCGCCCGAAACCATCACCGGGCTTTACGTGATCGATTCGCTGCTTACCGGCAATTGGCAGGCTTTGCGGTCCAGCCTGTATCAGCTGATGCTGCCGGCGGCCACGCTGGGCTTCAGCGTGATGGCGCCGGTAGCGCGCATGGTTCGTTCCACCATGCTGGAAATCCTGGAATCCGATTACATCAAGGCGGCCTGGGCGGCAGGCTTGCCGCGCCGCACGGTGATTTACGGCGATGCTTTGCGCAATGCGCTGATTCCGGTGGTCACCATCCTGGGCATCGTGTTCGGCTTTCTGATGGCGGGAAATGCCGTGATCGAAAGCGTGTTTGCCTGGCCGGGTATCGGCAATTATGCGGTCACCGCGCTGATGACCAAGGATTCCGGCCCGATCCAATCCTTCGTGCTATTCGTTGCCGTGATGTATGTCGTCGTCAATCTTCTGGTCGATATCGTCTACGGTCTGGTCGATCCTCGGATTCGGTTGCGCTGATGACTATTGCCGCCCCAGCCACACAGACCAAACCCGCTGGCCGCTCGCTGGTCTGGCGTCGCATTCGCCGCAACCCGTTATCTTTCGGCGCGCTCTGCGTGATCGTATTGATCATCCTGGCGGCGATTTTCGCGCCTATCGTTGCGCCCTACGATCCGGATATGCCCGATGCCATGGCGGCTTTCGAGTCGGTATCCTGGAAACACCCGATGGGAACCGACATGTATGGCCGCGATCAGTTGTCGCGTATCATCTTCGCCGCGCGGGTGGATTTATCGGTGGCCTTTGCCGCCACGGCGCTTGCCGTGGCCATCGGCGCCATATTCGGCGCCATGGTTGGATATGCCGGCGGCTGGATAGACAATGTGGCGATGCGCCTGGTGGATGCAGTGATGGCCTTTCCGGCTTTCGTGCTGGCGATGGGTATTACCGCGGCTTTGGGCAATTCCACCACCAATGTGGCGCTGGCGATATCCATTACCCAGGTTCCCGCCTATCTGCGCCTGATACGCGGCGAGATGTTGCGGGTCCGCGAAATGGAATATGCCGATGCCGCGCGTACCGTGGGCAATCCGCCTTGGCGGATCGTGTTCATTCATCTGCTGCCCAATTGCCTGCCGCCATTGATCGTGCAGGCCACGCTGGCCATGGGTTTTGCCTTGCTCACCATGGCGGCGCTTTCTTTCATCGGCCTGGGCATCAAGCCGCCGCAGGCCGAATGGGGCGTGATGACCGCCGAGGGCGCTGCGCAGATCGTTACCGGCGAATGGTGGCTGTTTCTGTTTCCGGGCCTGGCGATCATGATCACGGTGCTGGCCTTCAATCTGGTGGGTGATGGTTTGCGTGATTTTCTCGACCCGCGCATGCGGGGTATCCGATGACAAACCTGCTCGACGTAGCCGATCTCACGGTGCATTTTCAAAGCGATGCCGGCGCCATCGAAGCCGTGGACCATATCAATTTTTCCATCCGTCGCGGCGAAGTGGTGGGGTTGGTGGGCGAATCCGGCTCGGGAAAATCGGTCACGTCTTTTGCCATCCTGCGCCTGATTCGCCGCCCGGGCGAGATTAAATCCGGTTCTGTGCGCTTCGATGGCGTCGATCTCGCGACGCTTTCGGAAGAACAGATGCGTCGCATTCGTGGCGCGAAGATCGCCATGATTTCGCAAAGCCCGCGCACTGCGCTCAATCCGGTGATTCCGGTGGGCAAACAGATTTCGCGGCTATTCCGGCTGCATGAAGGGCTTTCGGCCCGCGTCGCTGAAAAGCGCATGCTGGATATGCTGGATCTGGTGCGCATCCCAGATCCCAGGCGGCGCGCCGGGCAATATGCCCACCAGCTTTCCGGCGGCATGTGCCAGCGCATCATGATCGCCATGGCTTTGGCCACATCGCCGCGCCTGTTGATTGCAGATGAACCCACCACCGGCCTGGATGTATCCATCGCCGCTCGCATTCTGGATCTGCTGCGCGAACTCGGTGCAAAAACCGGCGCAGCCATTATGCTGATCACCCATGATCTGGGTGTCGTGGCCGAGATTTGCGATCGCGTGGTGGTGATGCATGCCGGCCAGGTGGTGGAGGCTGCGCCGGTGCGCAGTATTTTCCATGCACCTGCGCATCCCTATACCCGCGCCCTGGTCGGGTCGATTCCGCGCGTTGACCGCGATGTGGCGATGACGCCGATTCCAGGTTCGGTGCCGTCGTTGCTGAATCCGCCGCCGGGTTGCCGTTATGTCAGCCGTTGCGATCATGCCACCGATCAATGCCGCGTGGCGCGCCCACCGCTGGAATCGCGCGGCCAGGATCACGATGTCGCTTGTTATTACGATATTGGCCGGCAGACCGGTGGAGTTGCGGCATGACAGCGCTGTTGCAAGTGCGCGATCTGCGCATGCATTTTCCGCTCGGTGGTATCGGCGCCTTGCTATCGCAGTTGCGCGGCGAACCCGAGCGCGTGGTGCGTGCGGTGGATTCCGTTTCCTTCGACGTGCGGCAAGGTGAAACCTTGGCGTTGGTCGGCGAATCCGGCTGCGGTAAATCCACCGTGGCGCGGTGTCTGTTGCGATTGCTTAATCCCTCGGGCGGCAGTATGCGCTTCGGGGATATCGAGATTGCCAAGCTCGATGCCAAGGCTGTGCAGCATCTGCGCCGCGATATCCAGATGGTGTTCCAGGATCCCACCGCCTCGCTCAATCCGCGGCTGCGGGTTTCCAGCATGGTGGAAGAGCCATTGATGCTGCATACCGATCTTGGCCCCGCCGAGCGCAAGCAACGCGCGCTGGAGGTTCTGGAAGAGGTGGGCCTGGGTGCCGATCTGGCCGAACGCTATCCGCATGAACTTTCCGGCGGCCAGCGCCAGCGCGCCAATATCGCCCGCGCGGTTGCCACCAATCCGCGTTTCGTGGTGTTGGACGAACCCACCTCGGCGCTGGATGTTTCGCTGCGCTCGCGTGCGATCTTGCTGCTCGAAGCGCTGCGCGAAAAGCATGGCATGTCGTATCTCTTCATCTCGCATGATCTTGCCACGGTGAAGTATCTGGCCAGCCGCGTGGCCGTTATGTATCTCGGCGTGATCGTGGAAACCGGTGCCACGCATGAGATTTTCGCCAAGCCGCTGCATCCCTATACCCGCGCCTTGATGGCTGCCGTTCCGGTGCCGGACCCCGATGCCAAGCGCGACAGTTTCGTCTTGTCTGGCGAAATTCCCAGCCCCATCGAGCGCCATACCGGCTGTCGCCTGCGCGGCCGTTGCCCGCTTGCCAAACCGATCTGTGCCGAACCGGTGCCGCTGCGCGAGGTGGCGCCCGGCCGCCAGGTCGCCTGTCACATGATTTGATCCACCCGCTCACAAACCGCAGAGGATATTCGCCATGGCAGTCATCCGTTATGTGCTCGCCGCGCTCAAGCCTGGCGTGAAAGCCGAGGATTACGAACGCTTCGAGCGCGAAGTGGATTACAAAGTGGCAGCCGGATTGAAAACCATCATCAGCTATCGCACCCATCGCATCGGCGAAGTGGGGATGGGCCTGCAGGGCGGCCCCTGGGATTATATCGAGCGGATCGAAATCACCGATCGTGCCGCCTATGAGGCAGAACTGGCGGTGGCCGGCAAGGATTTGATCGACGAACTTTATGCCAAATATCTCGATAGATCGAAAACTGTGTCGATCTGGTCGGAACTGATAGAGCCCTGATCGCTTCGCCATGACCGATCTGGCAGGCAAGGTGGCATTGATCACCGGCGCTTCCTCGGGCACCGGCGCCGAGATTGCGCGCGCTTTTTCCCATGCCGGCATGCAGGTGGCTGTGCATTACCGCTCCGAGGCCGGTGCCGCCAAGCGGGTAGTGGACACGATCCGCGATGAAGGCGGAACAGCCGTTGCTTTTCAGGCCGATCTCGCCGATGCAGCCTCCACGCGCGATCTGGCGACAGCGGCTGTGGAGCGCCTTGGCACGATTTCGGTGCTGGTCAACAATGCCGGGCCGTTTATCGATACGCCCTTCCTGAAGCTGAAGGAACGCGATTGGGATGCCATGCTGGCGGCCAATCTGAAAGCGCCCTATCTGCTGGTGCAGGCCTTGGCGCCGGCGATGATCGAACAGGGCTGGGGGCGCATCATCAATCTGGGCGCCACGTCTGCCCTGGTGCGCAGCCACGGAATCTACGGCCTGGCAAAAGCGGCCTTGCTGCATCTCACCGAAAGTCTGGCGTTGGAACTAGCGCCTGCCATCACGGTGAATGCCATCATTCCCAGCCAAATCGCATCGGCGCGCACGGATACGATGCCGGTTTATAAAAACGCTGCAATTGCCGGTACGCCGATGGGTCGTTTGGTCACGGAAAGCGAGATTGCGAAAATGGCCGTGCTGCTATGCCGGCCAGATTTCGATTTCATGACCGGCCGCCCCATTTTGCTGGATGGCGGCCGGGCATTGCCTCAATTCCCTCGTCTGAAAATCGACGAGGCTTGAGCGATCAGCCAAAAGCCTTGCGCAGTTTCGGGAATACCTTTTCCGAATACAGCTTGATGAACTTCGCCTGGTCCGGCCCCGGAGCATGGAACACCAGGTGGCGGAAGCCCAACTCTACATAGGGGCGGATGCGCTCCACCTGCTCGTCCGGATCTACGGAAACGATCCAGCGGCTGGCGGCACGATCCAGCGGCAGGGCATCGGCCAGACGCTCCATTTCCAGCGCATCCTTCACGCTGGTTTTTTCTTCCGCCGAAAGCGCCAGCGCGGCCCAGAAGCGGGTGTCTTCCTTGGCCTGCTGCAAATCCGTATCGAAGGAAACCTTCACTTCGATCATGCGGTCGATGCTGTCTGGCGCGCGGCCGGCGGCCTTCAGGCCGGCATCCACATTGGGCAGCAGCGTTTCACGATAAAGCTCCGGCGCCTTGCCGCTGGTGCAGATGAAGCCGGCGGCCACTTCGCCGGCCAGAACCGAGGCGGTGGGCCCGGCAGCCGCCACATAGATCGGCACCGGATTTTCCGGCTTGTCGTAGATGGTGGCGTTTTCGGTGCGGTAATACGTGCCTTCAAAGCTCACGCGATCTTCGCGCCACAGCTTGTTCATCAATTCGATGGATTCCTTCAGGCGACCGAACCGCTCCTTGAAGCCCGGCCATTTCATGCCGAGAGCGGGCACTTCATTCAGCGATTCGCCGGTGCCCACGCCCAGGATGATGCGATCAGGAAACATCGATCCCAGCGTGCCCACGGCCTGTGCCACCACGGACGGATGATAGCGGAAGGTCGGCGTGGCAACGCTGGTGCCGATCAGAATGCGGTTGGTACGCGCGCCCACGGCGCCCATCCAAGCGAAGGAATAAGGCGCGTGGCCGCCGGTATGGCGCCAGGGCTGGAAATGGTCGCTCACGAATACGGAATCGAAGCCGGATTGCTCGGCCAGAACGGCAAAATCCAGCAGCTTCGAAGGCGTGAATTGTTCAGCCGAAGCCTTGTAACCGAGTTTAAGCACGTAAACCTCCTGTGGCACTCATGCAGTATTAATCAGGCGCTGCGGCGCGAAAGCGCTTGCGGATCGTTGGGCGCGGTGAGGATCAGCGGCGCCAGATCGGCAGGATTCTCGGCAGCGGTTTCGCGTTCGGCATCCACCGGGCGATAAAGCGTGTCGCGCTGCTGCGGGATGCGGCCCACCGAGCGGATCAGGGCGCGCATCGCGGGCGGCGGCAATTCCTGGCCATGCTGGGTTCCGGCGGCGCGGGAAATGCTTTCATTCATCAAGGTGCCGCCCAGATCGTTGGCGCCGGATTGCAGGCAAAGCCGCACGCCGGTTTCGCCCATCTTCACCCACGAGGTCTGGATATTGGCGATCTGGCCATGCAGGGCCAGGCGCGATACCGCATGCATCAACACGGCCTCGCGCAGGGTTGGCCCGCGCCGCGCACCGCCCTTGCGGAATACCGGCGCTTCCATGGCCACGAAAGGCAACGGCACGAATTCGGTGAAGCCGCCGGTGCGTTCCTGCAGGTCGCGCAATGCCAGCAGATGCAGTGCCCAGGAATCCAGGCCTTCCACATGGCCGAACATGATGGTGGACGTGGTGCGGATGCCCACCTTATGCGCGGCCTCGATCACATTCAGCCATTCGCCGGCGCTGATCTTGTCTGGGCAGATGATCGCGCGTACGGCATCATCCAGGCTTTCGGCCGCCGTGCCTGGCAGGGTGCCCAGGCCGGCATCGCGCAGGCGCTGCAGGAATTCCGATACGCCGATGCCCAAGGTGGCCGCACCCTGGCTGATTTCCAGCGGCGAGAAGGCATGGATATGCATATCCGGCACGGCGCGTTTCACCGCGTGGCAGATATCGATATAGGTCTGGCCGGTATAATCGGGATGGATGCCGCCCTGCATGCATACTTCGGTGGCGCCGCGCTCCCAGGCTTCCGTCACCCTGCGGGCGATTTCGTCCAGCGCCAGGTCATAGGGTTTGCCGCGCAGGTCGTCATGGGTCTTGCCTTTGGAGAAGGCGCAGAATGTGCAGCGGAAATAGCAGATATTCGTGTAGTTGATGTTGCGGTTCACGGCATAGCGCACAATATCGCCCACGGTTTCGCGGCGCAGCGTATCCGCGGCCTCGCAAACATGGCGGAAATCGCGGTCGCGGGCCTGGAACAGCCGCATGATATCCGCCGTATCCAGCCGCTGCGCGGCGGTGGCTTGATCCACGGCGCGGGCAATAGTGCGATCAACGGCTGCCAGATAGGGCGTGCGGTTGAAATCCGCCAGAGCGGTTTCCGATATCGGCAGGCCGGGCGCCCAGTTTTCGGTGCGGGCCAGGCCTTCGGCATCGCTCATCAAAAGCATGGCGGGGCGCACCCGGGCGTCCAGCCAGCGCTGCGGGTCGCGTGCGTATGCCGGATAGATGGTCAGGCGTTCAACCAGCAGATGGCCGGTGGCGGCGGTGGCTTTCGCCAGCGCCTCGATTTCCGGCCAGGGTGCCTCCGGATTCACGTGATCGGGGGTTACCGGCGAAACGCCGCCCCAATCGTTCAGACCCGAGCCCACCAGCGTGCCGTAGAAATCCGGCGTCAGGTTGGGCGGCGCCTGGATATTCATTTCCGGGCCCAGGATGATGCGGGCTGCGGCAATGGTCCACAGCAATTCCTGCAGATCGGGTTCGTCCGCACCGGCCAGCTTGGTGCCGGGCTTGGCGCGGAAATTCTGCACGATCACTTCCTGGATATGGCCATGACGTTCATGCAATTCGCCAATGCGCCGCAGTGCGTCGATGCGCTCGGCGCGCGTTTCGCCGATACCGATCAGGATGCCGGTGGTGAAAGGGATGGCCAATTCGCCGGCGGCTTCGATGGTTTGCAGCCGCACGGAAGGCGCCTTGTCTGGCGAGCCGAAATGCGGACCGCCGCGTTCGCAAAGCCGGTCGGCGGCGCTTTCCAGCATCATGCCCATGGAGGCCGACACCGGGCGCAGCATCGCCATCTCTGCCTTGGTCATCACGCCGGGATTGAGATGCGGCAGCAGGCCGGTTTTATCCAGCACAGCGCCTGCCGCTTCGGCAAGATAGGAGAGCGTGCTGTCATGGCCCAGCGCGGCCAGCGCATCGCGCGCTGCGGCATAGCGCGCTTCCGGCTTGTCGCCCAGGGTGAACAAAGCTTCGTGGCAGCCGGCGCGGCGGCCCTGTTCGGCAATGCGCAGCACCGCATCGATGCTCAGATAGGCAGGCACCCCGGGTTTGGGCGTTTCGGCGAAGGTGCAGTAATGGCACACATCGCGACACAGCTTGGTCAGCGGGATGAAAACCTTGCGCGAATAGCTGATCCGCCGGCCATGCCCGGCATCGCGCAGGACCGCAGCCTGCCGCAGTAGATCGGCAAAGGGCGTCTGTTCCAAGTCGCGCAAAGCCGAAATGTTCAACACATGCAAACCCATTCTCTGCCCGGCGGCGGCCGGATGAAAACCTTGCCCTTACTATACTCCACGGGCATTTCCGCCAGAAGGCGGATTTGCATTTTTACCGCATTTTTATTGCGATTTCCGTGTGTACCGCATTCCGGAACGCTGTTCCTTGCCGGGTGTCTCTGTTTCGCCCGCCTGTCTCACTTTCACTTGCTTTCCAGATGCCCGCCAAAGCCTGCGCGCATCGCCGAGAGGATTTTTTCGGCGAATTTTTCCTCGCGGCGCGACCGGAAACGGGCATAAAGCGCGGCGCTCAATACTTCGGCGGGCACCGCCTGTTCGATGGCGGCCTGCAGGGCCCAGCGGCCTTCGCCGGAATCGTTCACCCGGCCGGAATAACCGGCCAACTCGCCATCCTTGGCAAGTGCCGTGGCGGTCAAATCCAGCAACCAGGAGGTAACCACGCTGCCACGACGCCACACTTCAGCGATATCGGCCATGTTCAGGTCCAGCCGCAAATCGGCAGGCAGGGTATCGTCGCCGGCATGCTTCATGATGTCGAAGCCTTCCGCCATGGCCTGCATCATGCCGTATTCGATGGCATTGTGGATCATCTTCACATAATGCCCGGCACCGGCCGCGCCGGCATGCAGATAGCCTTGCGTCACGCGCGGATCGCGGCCTTCGCGGCCAGGCGTGAGAGGGATGTCGCCCTGGCCCGGCGCCAGGGTGGCGAAAATCGGATCCAGCCGGTGCACCACGTCGTCGGGCCCGCCGATCATCAGGCAATAGCCGCGCTCCAGCCCCCAAACGCCGCCGCTGGTGCCCACATCCAGGTAATGCAATTGCTTTTCGCGCAGCTTGGCAGCGCGGCGGATATCGTCCTTCCACATGCTGTTGCCGCCATCGATCACGGCATCCTGCGGGCTTAGCAGCGGCATCAGTTCATCGATGGTGTTTTCGGTGATTTCGCCGGCCGGCAGCATCAGCCAGATCGTGCGCGGCGGGGCCAGTTTCTGCACCAAGGCAGCCAGGCTGTCGGCGCCCACCGCGCCGCTATCGGCCACCAGGCCGGCCACAGCCTTGGGATCGCGGTCATACACCACGCATTCATGGCCGCCGCGCCGCAGCCGGCGCACCATGTTGGCCCCCATGCGGCCCAAGCCGATCATTGCAATCTGCATGTCTCACTCCATCACGAACGCTGATAATGCCGCGCAGGTTACTCCGCCGCGCCATCCAGGCCAAGCAGCGCCCGGCCTTCCCAGGCCGTGGTCATGGAATCGCAGAGTTCCAGTATTTGCACCACCTCCAGGATTTCGGCATCGCTGCTGCCCAGCGCCTTGGTTTTGTTTTCATGCACTTCGATGCAGCCGTCGTTCCAGTTGCTGGAAAAGCCATGGTTCTTCAGCGTGATCGCCATCGACATCAGTTGCACGCCGCGTTCGTCTAATGTGCGCGGTGCCAGTTTGATGGCATCCGAGCGCTGCAGATACAACCGCAGCCATTCGCCATCGGCGGCATAAACGCGGAATCCATTGGCGATGTATTTGCGGGTTTCCACGACCTTGCGGAAAATATCGGCGATGGTTCCGCTCTTGGGCGGCTTCACTTCCGGAAATACACCCGAACGCCACAGACCCAGCAGCTTCTGCGCATCCTGAAAGCCGCGCAGGCCGCGATAGAAATCCAGGATCTTGAGGATCAAGCGCAGATCATCCTGGGTGGCGCCGGCGGCCAGCGCACGCTGGCTGTGATATCGTGCCGCCACGCCATAGCGGTTGATCGTGTAGCCCACCACGAATACCAGCTCGCGCAGCTTGGGCTGCAATTGCCCGGCCTCGATATGGGCAAAGCGCTGGCGCATGGCATCCAGCCAGGTGTCCTCGCCGGCGAATACCGCCAGATAGGTCGGCTCGGGTGAAACAGTGTTGATGACGGCCGCGTTCATGATGAACTCCCTGGATCAAGGCGCGTGTTCGATGGCGGTGCGGATGGCGCGTTCGGCCAGATTCACCAGCAAATGGGTTTTATGGGCATTGTCGCGCAGCGGCAGGCTGCCCTGCACGGCCAGTTCGGCGGCGGCGCGAATCTGTTTTGCATCCGGTCGCCCGGCGGCCAGCAAGGCGCGTTCCGTTGCTTCGGCGCGGATCGGCAGCGGCGCCACGGCGCCGAGTGCGATGCGAGCGCCGGTAATCCGTCCGGCTTCCCAATCCAGCCGCACAGCCACCGAGCTTTCGGCAAAATCGCTGCGTCGCACGGCGAATTTCTCGAAAGCATGGCTGCTGCGTGCCGATAACGGCAATTCAAAGCGCAGCAGCACTTCCCCAGCGGTAAGGCAACTGAGGCCGGACCATTGGTAGAAGTCTTCCATCGCCACCTTGCGTTGGCCGTTGGGGCCGATGATCACAGCTTGCGCGCCCAACGCGGTAAAGATGGGCGCCAGATCGGCCGGGCAGGGCGCAGCGCAGCGTTTGGCACCGAGAATCGAATGGAAGCGATTGTTGCCCTGCACGGCAAAGCAGGGGCAGGTGGCGCCGCCCAGCTTGTAGCAGGGGAACGCGCTGCGGAAGAACCAGCAGCGTTTTTCCTGGCAAAGATCACCGGCCACGGTGGCCACGCGGCGGATCTGCGGCGTGGCGATCAAGTCCACACCTTCGGCCAGCATGGGCAGAATCCGGCGCACCAAATCGGAATCGGTCAGGCTGGCCAATGTATTGCCGGCGCCGATATGCAGCATGTCGTCTTGCAAAGCGATGCCGCGCAAAGCATCCACCCGCGCGGTATCCACCAGCAATTCCGTATCGTAAATGCCTTGGCGCAGACCAACGAACAGATCGGTGCCGCCGCCCAAAAGCTTCGTGCGCTTGTTCGGTGAAGCCAGAGCCGCAAGCAGGCCGTCGATATCGCGCGGTGCGGCGATTTCGGGTTTCACGCCCTGTTTGGGGGTGTTGGCGAATTTGGTGCCGATCTTACGCAGCACGGGAAACACCGCCGCCGGATAGGCCTTGCGCACGGTGGCCACTTCCAGATTGTAGGGCCGCTTCCAGGGCTTCAGTGCCAGTTTCCGTCCGGCTTGCAATTTCGGCAGGATACGGTCGGGGCTTAGCGGCAATTCATAAAACCGCATGCCGGTGGCATGGGCCACGGCATTGGCAATCGCCGCGATACTGGCATTGATAGTTGGCTCCGCGCCGGCCTTGGCGCCGAACGGGCCTTCCGGATCGTTGGTTTCTATCAGTGCCAGTTCGATCGGCGGCGCGTCGCCGATCCGCGGCACCTTGTAATCCAGGAAGCTGGCATTCACCGGCCGTCCTTCTTCGAAGATCAATTCCTCCTGCAAGGCCATGCCGATGCCCTGCAGGATGCCGCCATAAAGCTGCCCTTCGATGGCAACGGGATTAAGCGCGCGGCCCACATCTTGCGCGGCCACGATCTTGAGGATGCGCACCTGCCCGGTGGCCATGTCCACTTCCACTTCGGCGGCCTGGGCGCCGAACACATAGGTGGCGGCATAATTGCCGATACCGGTGGCCGGGTCTGGCCGTTCGCCCGGCGTGGAATAGCGGGCCTCTGCATTCAACTCGCCGCACAAAGCGGCCACTTCGGCGATATCGGCCATGCGACTGGGATCTGCGGTGCTGCGAACTTTGCCTTCGGCGAATGCCAGGTCGTCGGGATTGCAGTTCCAATGTCGGCCCAGTTCGCGCGCCACCATGGCACGCAAGGCCTCGCCGGCCCGTTTCGTGGCATTGCCGGAAACAAAAGCCACCCGCGATGCAGCGCTGCCCAAATCGGGCGGTGCGGCATCGGTATCCATATGCGAAACGCTTACCAATTCGCTCGGCACGCCCAGCGCTTCGGCGGCAATCTGCGCCAGGGTGGTGTTCTGCCAGGTGCCGGTATCGGCGGTTTGGGTATGCACCACAAAGCGGCCATCGGCCAGCATCTGTATCCGCGTGTTGGAATAATTGCCTTCCTGATAGATCACGCCGCCGCTGGGGTGGATCATCGCGGCAATGCCCACGCCGCGCAACTTGCCGGGCGTTGCTTCGCGCGGGCCCTGGCGTTTCTCGGCCCAGCCGATGCGGCGTGCCACTTCATTCAAGCAATCGCTCTGGCCGCAACTGCTGATCTTCCAACCCAGCGGCGTTACATCGCCGCTCTGGTTGGCTTGGCGCAGACGGTATTCCAGCGGATCCATGCCCAGATGGGCGGCGATCTTATCCATATGGGTTTCGATCGCCCAGATCATCTGCGGCGCGCCCATGCCGCGATATTGGCCGCCGGGCACTTTGTTGGTGTAAACCAGATCGCAATCGTAATGCGCGGTTTCCACGCGATAGAGGCAGGTGGTGCGTTGGCGTGCCGCGCCCACATAGGTGGGGGCATAGGCGGTATAGGCGCCGTTATCGATCTGCAGCGATGTGGCGCGGGCCAAGATGCGGCCATCGTCGGCTATTGCGGTACGCAGTCGGATCCGCTTGGCATGGTCGGTCTTGCCGCTGATGAATTCCTCGCGGCGATCCAGTATCAGTTTAACTGGGCGCTGGGCTTTCACGGCCAGCATGGCGGCCAGCGCTTCCTGCTCGCAGATTTTGGATTTGCCGCCGAAACCGCCGCCCACTTCCACGCCGCGCAGATGCACACGCTCCACATCCAAGCCCACCACATGGGCCACTTCCTTGCGGATGAAAAACGGCGCCTGGGTTGCGGTCCACAGCGTCAGGTCGCCGCTGGCCGGATCGAAGCTTGCCACGGTGCCGTTGGTTTCCATGCAGGCCGGCACCGCGACGCCATGGCTGAATTCATCCTCGAAAACCTTGGCGGCATCGGCAAAAGCCTGTTGCACGGGGCCGTAATCGCAGGTGAAGCGGATGGCCAGATTGCGCCCGCCAAGCATATTGGCCGCCTCATGCAACGGCAAGGCATCGGGCGCCAGCGCGGCCTCCGGCGTCAGCAGCGCCGGCAGGATTTCGTATGTCACCTCGATCAGCTTCAGCGCGGCTTGCGCCGCTTCCAGGGTTTCGGCGGCGATGGCGGCAATTTCCTCGCCATAAAACCGCACCTTGCCACGCGCCAGCGGATGGCGGTCGGAATAGCTGCCGCCCAGCTGGTAATACGGCTTGCCGGGAAAATCCTCGGCGGTGATTACAGCCACCACGCCGGGAGCGGCGCGCGCCGCAGTCACATCGAGGCCGGATATCAGCGCATGGGCGTGCGGGCTGCGCAACACGGCGGCATGCAACATGCCGGGCAGGGCGATATCCTGGGTATAAACCGCGCCGCCGCTCACG
The DNA here is from genome assembly GCF_019636075.1 of Ferrovibrio sp. Lineage (GTDB taxonomy): Bacteria > Pseudomonadota > Alphaproteobacteria > Ferrovibrionales > Ferrovibrionaceae > Ferrovibrio. The sequence continues at coordinate 39,765 of NZ_JAHBYG010000005.1, read as the reverse complement.
CGCTGTTCAGCGCCCTTTTGCGGGATGCGGCGGCCCACTTCGCGCAAGGGGGCGTTCATTGTTTATTTCCCACGCTCAGCACGGCGTCGATGATCTGGCGATAGCCGGTGCAACGGCAGATATTGCCGGTCAGGCCATGCACCACATCGGCTTCGGTAGGCTGCGGATTGCGCGCCAGCAGCGCGCTGGCGGCCATGATCATGCCGGATGTGCAGAATCCGCATTGCGTGGCGCCATGATCGATGAAGGCCTGTTGCAGGGCGGTCAGCCGTTCGGGTGTGGCCAGGCCCTCGATCGTGGTGATGGCACAGCCTTCGGCGCGAAAGGCTGGATAAAGGCAGGAGCAGACCGCCTCACCTTCAACCCACACCGTGCAGGCGCCGCATTCGCCATTGCCGCAGCCGATCTTGGTGCCGCGCAGGTTCAGTTGCTCGCGCAACACACGGGCAAGCGGCTGAAGCGGATCGGCTTCCGCCGTCTGCTCGATGCCGTTCACCCGCAGGGTCAGTTTCATGGCACGGCTTTTCCTGGCGTTTGCAGATGGCGCATCGAGCCATACAGCATCTGCAATTTCTGGAATTCCGTTGCATCGTGGAAGCTGCAGTTGCCGCGGCTGAAATTCTTCGCCACCTCGATGGAGAAGCGCACGGATTTTTCGATATCGTCGAGCTGGGTGGCGCCGGTGGCGCTGCCTGGCACGACGCTGCGCGCAGTCACCGCCACGCCCACCACCGGCACACTGGCATAAACCGAAGGCTGCAAAATCGAGTTGATATGGAACAGATCGTTGGTATAGGGCGTGATATCCTGGGTGCTGAGCGGCATCACCACGGCGGGCTCGGCGGTCACGATCTCCAGAATGTCGATCAAATCCTTGGCCACCGGCAGGATATAGCCTTCGCGCACCGTTGGCGTGATGGCGATGCCCTTGTGGTTCACCACGCGGTTGCCGCGCGATGTGTCGATGCTCAGCACGGCTGCCATATCGGGGTGGATTTCCAGCTTGCCCAGAATGGTGCGGTCTACCGGCGACGACATGAAGGGCACCGGCTGATGCGGCCGCGTGGGCGCTGCCGGGCAGATATGGGTGGAGATGATCACATCGCCATCCAGGCGATCGCCTTTCGCCGCCATGCTGGCCAGTTTCGCCGCCATCGCCACGGCGGCGACGGCGCCATCGGCATCGGATACGATGCCAATCTGCGCCGGCCTGGCGCCGATGCCGCCCAGTTTACCGATCACGCCCAGCGCCGGTGCGCCGGCCCGGCTGCCGGGGATGCGGATCTGCATGAAATCGGTATGCCGGTCCGGTGCGGCCACGCGCTCGATGCGGATGTCCTCCACGCCTTCATCGCGCAGATGATCGGCCACCGCCTTGCCATCCACATAGGCGCTGTCCAGCAATTCATAGGCATCGATCACTTGTCGCAGGGCCATGGCGTTGCGCCTTCTCAATCGCCGCGAATGGCGGGCATTACATCTTTCAGAAACAGCCGGGTCATCTCGGGGATGGTCATGCCGGCGGCTGGGTAGGGCAGTACGATCACCTGATCCACGCCGCAAGCTTCGATGGCGCGGATGCGATCTATGCATTCCTGCGGTGTGCCGGCGATCGAAAGATGCCCGGCCAGTTCATCGCTTACGGTTTCGCACATGGCGCGGTCATATGCCGCCGAACGCGAATAGCCATGGCGTTCCAGTTCCTCCAGCAGGCGCGGCGCGCTGATACCCAGCAGGTCCAGCGCTTCCGGGGTGGATTTGATGGTGCGGCCGATGGCGGGCTTTACGGCGGCGCGGGCTGCGTCGCCATCGGGCGATACCGAGGTATAGGCCCAGACCAGGGTTTGCGGCTTGCCGCGTTCGGGTGAGCGCTTTTTCAGGCCGGCGGCGATTTGCTCCTGCGCCGAACCGATTCCGTTGCGTGAGGTGAAATGCCCGATGATAACGCCATCGGCCACTTCTCCGCCCAGCGCGAGAATCTTCGGGCCGCGTCCCGCGATATAAACCGGAATCTGCCGCGCCGAAAAATTCATCTGCGCTGCCTTGGCGTAAACCGGGCCATCCAGATTGGTGATCGATTCACCGGCCCAGAAACGCCGGCACATATCGATTGCCTCGCGTACCGCTGTGGCGGGTGCATGGCGCTTGATGCCCAGCGCGTCGAAGCCGCTCACGCCGGCTCCTATCCCCAGGATGGCGCGGCCATTGGACAGTTCATCCAGCGAGGCCATGGCGGCAGCGGTGAGCAATGGGTGGCGGATATAGGGGTCGGTCACGCCAGGCGCGATGGTGCTGCGGCTGGTGGCGCAGGCAAGCGCAGCCATGGCAACGAATACATCGCGGAAGAAGCGTTCGTCGGGCACCCAAAGGGCAAGATCGCTGGCTTCGCATTCCTGCCCCAGGCGTACGAATTCAGCCAGCGGCAGCTTAGGCAATACGGCAATACCGAGTTTCATGAGGATTACGCAGCTTCCACGGAATTGTCTTTGGTTTTCGTGCCGGCGGGCCGCTCGTTGTTCAGCAGCAGGTCGGCGGCACGATGCAGATGGGCGCGCACGATCTGGTCCGCCTTGTCGCCATCGCGCAGCTCCAGGGCATCCACCAGCAATTCATGCTCGCGCACGAATTGGCGGCAGGCTTCCAGTGTATGGATCTGCATATCCTCGTCGGTGAAGATGAATTCGCGCTGATTTTCGAAAGCCTGGATCAGGCGCGGCGAGCGCGAGGCATGCGCCACGATTTCATGGAATTCCAGGTTCAGTTCTGCGCGGCGCACGGTATCGCCCAGTTCGATGGCCATGTTGGCGGCCACATTCTCACGCAGGCGCTGGATTTCCGGGTTGGTGATGTTTTGTGCCGCCAGGCGCGCGGCATAGCCCTCGATGGCGGCGCGCACATGATAGGCGTCGGCAATATCCTGGCGCGGATCGGTGACGATATATCCGGCGCGGCCGGCGCTGGCGATCAGGCCATCCTGTTTCAGTTTGGCCAAGGCCTCCCGCAGCGGCGTGCGGCTGACACCCAGGGCCTGAGACAATTCGGTCTCGATCAGGCGGGCGCCTGGCTGCAGATTGCGGCTTAGGACTGCCAATCTAAGGTTGCGATAAACGCCTTTCCAGGTCGGTTCTCGGCGTGGCAGCTTGAAGGTGTCTTCCAACATTCTGTATCCAGTATACAAATAATGATGGCTCTAATGGCGGCAAAACCGCCATATATTGCTACTGTTATCATGTATTCTGAGCAAATAAAAGAAAAATGACTGACTTTTGGATCGAAAAACAGGATTGACACTGAATACGGTATACAAGACAATTCGGCGTCACGTGGCGCTGCGGCAAGGCATGTACGCAAGCTTGGTGCCGCAAGATGAAACTATAAGTCGCACACCAATTCCTGGAGGCCTGCGTTTGATTCCCGCCCGATCCGCCGCCATGGCCGATATACCCCACCTGTTTGTTGGCTTGCCTGCGGGCTGCCTTGTAGAAAGGCCCTGAGGCCATGTCGGTGCGTGAGCAAGAGCCTGTGGGGGTAGAGGTCGACCGGATTTCGGTGGCCTATGGCGACACGATGCCGATCCGCGACCTGTCGCTGACCGTGCAGCCCGGCGAATTCCTCTCCCTGCTTGGCCCCTCGGGCTGCGGCAAGACCACCACTTTGCGGGCGGTGGCCGGCTTTGTGATTCCGGCGTCTGGCGATATCCGCATCGGCGGCCGTTCGGTGGTGGGCATGCCGCCCAATCAGCGCAATATCGGCATGGTCTATCAGGATTATGCGCTGTTTCCGCATATGACCGTGCTGGAGAATATCGCCTTCGGCATGAAGATGCGGTCTTTCCCAAAGGCCGAGATCGAGCCGATGGCGCGTCGCATTCTGGCGCAGTTGCAGTTGGGCGAATTCGGCCATCGCTATCCCACTCAGCTTTCCGGCGGCCAGCAGCAGCGCGTGGCCCTGGCGCGCGCGCTGGTATTCAATCCTTCGGTGCTGCTGCTCGACGAACCGCTGGCGGCGCTGGATCGCCAGTTGCGCGGCGACATGCAGTTCGAGTTGCGTGAATTGCAACGCCGCTTCGGCATTACCACGGTTTTTGTCACCCATGATCAGGAAGAGGCGTTGTCGCTGTCTGATCGTATCGCGGTGCTCAATCGCGGGGCCATCCTGCAGGTGGATGCGCCGCGCAGGGTTTATGATTATCCCGCGCATCGCTTTGTGGCCGAATTCATCGGCGTGGCGAACATGCTGCCGGGTGCCGTGACCCCGGCAGGCGATAGCATTGTTCTGGATGGGTTGGAGGGCCAGCACCGCCTGGGCGGCAAGCATGCTGCCGGTGCGGTTACGCTGATGCTGCGGCCCGAGCGGATACAGATCGCGTCGGCCGGTCAGGCTGTGGCTGAAGGCCGCAACAGCCTGCGCGGCACGGTGGTCAATTCGGTATTCGTCGGCACCACCATCAAGTATCAGATTGCGGTGCGGCCCGATCTCGTGCTGCGCGTGGATGTGCCGGCGGAAGTGCAATCCACCAGCGATGCCGGCGCCGAGGTGCTGCTGAGCTGGCGGGCCGAGGATGCACGGCTGTTCCGTGACGATCTGTTGGAGGCGTGATGCGCCTGCTGCTGATCAGCAATTCCGGCCGCCCAATGCTGTGGCATTGCCTGCAGGATATCCATCATTTTCTGGGTAGCGTGCGCCGGGTGGGCTATATCACGGCGGCGCGTCTGGATGATGAAGAGGCGCGTTTCAAGACCGCCGCCGAAGCTTTGGTACAGGCCGGCATCACCGCCGAGCATTTCCGTGTGGACGATGCCCTGCCTGCCAGGCTGAAACAGGCCGAGGCGGTGTTTGTCGGCGGCGGCAACAGTTTCGCCTTGCTGCAAAGGCTGCGCGATAGCGGCATGCTGGCCTTGCTGGCCGAACGTGTGCGCGGCGGCATGCCTTATATCGGCACCAGCGCGGGCAGCAATATCGCAGGCCCCAATATTCTTGCCACCAATGACTGGAATGTGGTGGGCACTGCGCGCTTCGACGCGATGAACCTGGTGCCCTGGACGATCAATCCGCATTACCAGGAAAGCGATCCGGCCATGGCGCCGGGCAGCGAAACCCGCGATCAGCGCATCGGCGAATATCTCGCCGTCAACAGCAATCCGGTGCTTGGCATCGAAGAACAGACCGCCGTGCGGGTGGAAAACCAGTCTGCCATCGTGGTGGGCAGCGGCCGTGCCAAGCTGTTTTTGCGCGGCCGTGCGCCGCGCTGGCTGAAGGCCGGCGAAGCTGTGCCGTTGATGGCCCTCGAGCCGGCGTGAGACGGATATGAGCGTGCAGGGCTTCCATATTCCGCAGGATGTCGCCGAAACCGTGGCGCTCGCCGCCAGACTGGGCAGCGAGGCTTATTTCATTGCCGGCGGCACCGATCTGGTGATCCAGATGCGCCGTGGCCGTCGCAAGCCCGGCCATCTGATCAGCCTGCAGGCATTGGATGGTCTGAAACAGATCGAAAGCGGGGCTGGCCTGGTGTCGCTGGGCGCATTGGTCACCCATAAACAGATCGAAACCGCCTTTGCCGCCGATCCGGTGCTCTATGGCCTGGTGGAAAGCGCGCAAGTGGTGGGCGGCAATCAGGTGCGCCATGCCGGCACCATCGGCGGCAATATCTGCAATGCCTCGCCGGCGGCCGACCTGCTGCCGCAATTGCTCACGCTGGATGCCGAAGTGGTGTTGACCGGTGGTAATGGTCCGCGCCAGGCAAAGCTGGCGGATTTTCTGCTCGGTCCGGGTCGCACCACGCGCTCGGCCGATGAGTTGCTCACGCATATCCGTTTCCGTCGCCCGGCCGGAAAGGCGGCCACCGCTTTTCTCAAGGCCGGCCGTCGCCGTGCCATGGAAATTTCTGTGATCAGCGTGGCCGCCTGCATCGGCCTGTCGCCGGATGGCAGGCTTGAGGATGTGCGGCTGGCCGTGGGCGCGGCTGCGCCGATGGCGTATCGCGCGCATGATGCGGAAATTCTGCTGCAGGGCCACAAACCGGATGAAGACCGCCTGTCGCGCGCCGGCATTCTCGCCGCTTCGGCTGCTGTGCCAATCAGCGATGTGCGAGCCTCGGCCGAACATCGCCGCCGCTTGGTGGCGGCGCTGCTGCCGCGCGCGATCCGGCAATGCCTGCTGCGCATCGAAAAGGCCGCCCAATGAGCCAGCATTCCGTGACCAGATATCCTGTCAGCCTGCAGATCAATGGCGAGCGTTATGATGTCGATGTGGCGCCTGATACATCGCTGTTGGATGTGCTGCGCGATGAATTCGGCCTCACCGGCACCAAAGCCAATTGCCTGGAGGCCGAATGCGGCGTCTGCACCGTATTGCTGGATGGCAAGGCGGTGAATGCTTGCATCACCCTGGCCCTGCAATGCCAGGGCCGGCAGATACTCACTATCGAAGGCCTGGCGCATGGCGGCGAATTGCATCCGCTGCAAACCGCCTTCATCGAATGCGGTGCGGTGCAATGCGGCTATTGCATTCCGGGCATGATCCTCACCGCGAAATCATTGCTGGATACGCAGCCCGATCCCGATGAGGCGGCGATCCGCGAGGGCCTGGCCGGCACGCTTTGCCGTTGCACGGGATACCAGAAGATCGTCGATGCGGTGGCGCATGCGGCACGGCAGATGAATCAGCAGCAGAGTCAGATAAAAACCACAACGACAGGAGATAGGCAATGAAACGGATTTCAATGATCAAGACGGCGGCCATGGCATTGGCTGCCTGTCTGCTGGGCGGCAATCTGCCTGCCCAGGCGCAGGAAAAGCCGCTGGTCTTCATGACCTGGGGCGGCGTGTGGCAGAAAACCTTCACCGATCTGGCGAAGGAATACGAAGCCGCCACCAAGCAGCCGGTTACCGTGATCGCCCAGGGCGCAGGCGAAGCCGGCGTGGCGCGCTTGATTGCGCAGAAGAGCAATCCGGAAGTGGATATCTGGTCCACCAACATGGTGAACTACGAGCGCGCCAAGAAGGAAGGTGTGATCGCACCTATCAACAAGGCAGCGATTCCCAACACCGCGAATATCAACAATTCTCTGGTCTTTTCCCATGGCGTTACCGCCTGGGTGTCGCTGCGCGGCATCTTCTATCGCAAGGATCTGGTGCCGTTCGAGCCCAAGACCTGGGAAGATCTTTGGGATCCGCGCCTGAAGGGCAAGATGGCCGCGCCCGCAGCCAGCTTCGATCCGGGCTATTTCCCCACCATGGCGGCACTGATCTCCGGCGGCAACGAAAAGAACCTGGCGCCAGGTTTTGCCAAGCTGAAGCAACTGCGCCCCAGCGTGGTTACCTTCTATACCAATAACGTGCAGTCGATCCGTCTGCTCGAGGCCGGTGAAGTTGGGTTGGTCGCCTGGGGCATCCTGCCCAATGTGATCAGCTATATCAAACCCGGCAGCAATTACGGCTTCGTGGTGCCGGAAAAGCCGCTGCTGGTGGCTGAAACCCCGATCACCCTGGTGGCCAACAATCCGCGTCAGAAGCAGGCCGAGAAGTTCCTCGACTTCCTGCTATCGGATGCGGCGCAGACCCGCATGGCTGCTGATTTCGGTGCAATGCCGGCCAGCAACAAGGCCAAGGGGCCCGATGTGGTGCAGTCGATCCTGAAGAATCTGGATAACAGCTACGCCATGGATTACGGCCATCTGGCCGCCACCATGTCAGACATCATCAGCCAGTATGACCGCGAGGTCATCCAGTAACTTTCCCGTTCGGTCGAGCGCCACGAAGGAGCCGTCAGCATGACGCAAAAGATCAGAGCATTCCTGCTCGTCAGTCCGGCGATGATTCTGCTGGTCGTCTTCTTCGCGGCGCTCACCACCGTGTTGTCTATGAGTGTGCGCAGTCCGGCGGGGGATTTCACTTTCGCCAATTATATCCGTTTCGTGAATGACACGCATTTCCTCGGCTATCTTTGGCGCTCCATCCGCGTGGCCTGCTATGTCACGCTGGCGGCGCTGATCGCCGGCTATCCTATCGCCTATGTGATGAGCCGGGGTTCGCGGCGTTTTGCCAGTTTCATCACGCTTGCGCTCGCCATCCAGTTTTTCTCGATCTACGTGATCAAGATGTATGGCTGGATGCTGATGCTGGGCAATAATGGCGTGATCAACCGTTTTCTGAAATATATCGGCCTCACCGAAACGCCGGTGCGCTTGATGTATAACGAGCTTGGCGTGGCCATCGGTTTGTTCGCCTCGGCTCTGCCGCTGATGGTGTTTCCGATCAGCTCGGTGCTGCAGAATGTTTCCAGCCGCTATGAAGAGGCTGCCAACGGCCTGGGCGCTACGCCCCTGCAAGCCTTTTTCCGCATCACCCTGCCGCTCAGTGCGCCTGGCGTCGTGGGCGGTGCGGTGCTGGCCTATGTGTTCTGCTTCACGGCCTACCTCACGCCGTCTCTGCTGGGTGGCAGCATCTTCAAGATGATCGGCAATCTGATCTACGATCAGGCCATGGTGGGCTTCAATTACGGTCTTGCCGGTACGGCCGCCGTGGTCACCTTGTTGATGAGCCTGCTGGTTGTGTTCGGTATCAATTCGTTGGGCAACCGCCTGTTGCCGGGAGGCACGCGATGAGCGCGTATGCGAAGGCCGATGGCGCCCGGCGCAAGGATCCGCTTTATCCGATCTTTGCCGGTATCAGCGTTATCGTGCTGCTCTGGGTGGTCGCGCCGCTGATCGTTACATTCTTCAGCGCTTTCAGTTCCACCACCAATGCCAGCTTTCCGCCCGATGGCTTTTCGCTGCGCTGGTTCAGGAATGTGTTCGAGATCGACGAATTCAAGACGCCATTCTACCGCAGCATAGCATTGGCATTGATCTCCGGTATTTGCGCCATGACATTGGGCACGCTCTCAGCCTTGGCGCTCACCAAATACCGCTTTCGCGGCAGCGAAGCGATTGATGCGGTGTTGATGTCGCCGCTGATCGTGCCGCAGGTGATCATCGGCCTGTCATTCCTGATTTTCGTATCGCGCATGCAATTCACCGGGAAATTTGCAGTATTGGTGGTGTTGCATTGCGTGCTCACCCTGCCTTATGCCGTTCGGGTGATCCGCGCCTCGCTCACCCGCGTGGGCCGTTCGCTGGAAGAAGCCGCCGTGGGCCTCGGTGCCTCGCCGCTGAAGGCCTTCTTCCTGGTCACGCTGCCGCAGATCAAGGCCGGCATTTTCGCCGCCAGCTTCTTCTGCTTCGTGATTTCCTTCGATAATTTCACCGCCACGGCGTTTCTGTCGCAAAGCAATTCCACGCTGCCGGTGGAAATCTACTTCTATATCGAAACCCGCGTAGACCCCACCATCTCGGCCATCGCCGCGCTGATGATGCTCGGCACCACGGCTTTCGTGCTGCTGATCGATCGTATGGTCGGGGTGAACAGGATCACCTGACATGTCTGCCAATTACAGGATTGTGGGCAAATCCCATCCGCGTTTCGATGCAGTGGGCAAGGTGACCGGCAAGGCGATCTACGGTACGGATTTTGCCCTTCCCGGCATGCTGCATGGCAAACTCTGCCGTTCCAGCCAGGCCAATGCGCGCATCAAGGCGCTGCATGTGGATGCCGCCCGCCGCATGCCCGGCGTGCGCGCCATCGTTACGGCGGCCGATGTGCCCTGCGAGCGGTATGGGTCCTTCATCAAGGATATGGAGGTTTTCGCCGCTGAGCGCGTGCGTTATATCGGCCAGCCGATAGCCGGTGTGGTGGCGCGCAGCGCCGCCGAGGCCGAGGCCGCCGCGGCAGCCATCGTGGTGGAATACGAAGCGCTGCCGGCGGTGTTCGACCCGGAGGCTGCGTTGGCGCCCGATGCGCCGCGGGTACACGAGGATTTGTTGCAATACAAGGCCATGCCCACGGTGCGGCGCGAAGGCAATATATCCAACCGCGCCCGGCTGATTTACGGCGATGTGGAAGCGGGCTTTGCCCGATCCGATCGCATCTTCACCCATCGCTACAGCACCTGCATGGTGCATCCCGGATATACCGAGCCGCGCGCCGCCGTGGCCACATGGGATAGCGACGGACGCTATACGGTGTGGTCCAACACGCAGTTGCCCTTCGAGGCGCAGAATACCCTGGCCGATATCCTGATGGTGCCGGCTTCCCAGGTGCGGGTGATCTGCACTGTGATCGGCGGCGGCTTCGGCGGCAAGCTGCGGCTGGGCGTGGAGCATTATGTGGCGGTGATGGCCAAGGCCTGCGGCCGGCCGGTGAAGATGGTCACCAGCACGGAAGAGGAGATGACCACCGCCTATCCGCGCCAGCCGGTGATCGTGGAGTTGAAAACCGGCGTCTCCGCCGATGGCCGCATCCTGGCCAAGCAGGGCCGCATCATCGTGGATACCGGCGCCACCTCCGGCTCCGGCGTTGGTGTCGGTTCGTCCTCGGCATTGATCCTGGCCGGTCCCTATCGCATTCCCAATCTGTTGATCGAGGGCCTGGCGGTTTATACCAACAAGACCCCCACCGGCTCGTTCCGCGCACCATCCGGCCCGCAGGCGAATTTCGCCGTGGAAGCGCAGATGGATGCCATCGCCGAGGCAATCGGCCTCGACCCGCTGGAATTCCGCCTGCGCAATATTCTGCGCGATGGCGATGTGGCCCCGAATGGCCAACAGCTCGGCAAGGTCAGTCTGGAGGAATGTTTGCGCAAGGCCGCCGATGCCATCGGCTGGGCGGATCGCAAGCCAGGCCCCTGGCGTGGCAAGGGCATCGCGTGCAGTTGGTGGACCACCACATCGGGGTCGTCGGGCGTGTATGTGAAGGTGGATCCCGATGGCAAGGTGGTGATGAATACCGGCTGCGCCGAAATCGGCACCGGCGCGCTCACCGGCGCGGCCATGGTGCTGGCGGAAGATCTGGGCGTTGCAGTGGATGATATCAGCATCGTGAGTGCCGATAGCACGGCCACGCCGTTCGATTATGGTGCACAAGGCAGCCGCACGGCTTTTGCCGTGGGCAATGCCTGCCGTGCGGCGGTGGTCATCCTGCGTCAGCAGGCGCTGGCTGCTGCGGCCAAGCGCCTGGATGTGGCGGAGGACAAGCTTACCCTGGCCGATGGCAAGGTTTCGGGCGAGGGCAAATCGCTCAGCCTGGCCGATATCGCCCGTGGCCTGCAGCTTTCCGGCGGCGGCCTGATCGCCCATGGCACCTTCATCGCACCGCCTACCATGTATGATGCCAAGCGCAGCGAGAACATGGTGATCACCACGCTCAATTCGCCCAGCTTCCATGCTCATGCCGCCGAAGTATCGGTGGATCCGCAAACCGGCGAGGTGCGGATCGAGGATTATGTGGTGGCGCAGGATGTGGGTTTCGCCATCAATCCGATTTACGTGGAAGGCCAGATCGAAGGCGGCGTGATGCAGGGCCTGGGCCAGGCGCTGTCGGAAGAAATCGTCTACCGCGATGGCCGGGTGCTGAACGCCAATCTCACCGATTACAAGATGCCTACCGCCGTGGATGCGCCGCGCATCCGATCGATCCTGGTGGAATGCCCAAGTGAAAGCGGCCCGTTCGGCGCCAAGGGTGTGGGCGAGCCGCCCGTGATCGAGCCGCCGGCCACCATTGCCAATGCCGTAGCCGCCGCCTGCGGTTGCCGCATTGCCGATCTGCCCATCACGGCGGAAAAAGTTGCAACAGCACTCCAGGCATCGCCCCGAGCATAGCCCCGGGCATCGCCCCGAGCATAGCCCCGGGCATAGCCCCGAGCATAGCCCCGGGCATAGCCCCGAGCATAGCCCCGGGCATAGTCACAACCAGCGAGACACAGATGAAAATCCTGGCATCCGATCTCACCGTTCCTGAAACCTACAAGTTGTTGACCGGTGTGGTGGTGCCGCGCCCGATCGCCTGGATTTCCACGCTGTCGGAGGCAGGGCATGTGAATCTGGCGCCGTTCAGCTGCTTCACGTTCGTATCGAGCGAACCGCCGATGATCGGCGTCAGCATCGGTGGCGGCATGCGCGGCTTGAAGGATACACCTGGCAATATGCGTCGTACCGGCGAATTCGTGGTCAATATCGCCGATGATTCGATGATCCAGCAGGTGCATGCCACATCCTTTGATTTTCCACCCGATGTAAGCGAGGCCGAAAAATTCGGCCTGGCCACCATTCCCAGCGATATCGTCGGTTGCCCACGCTTGCGCGATGTGCCGGTCAGCATGGAATGCCGGTTCTCCACGGCGGCGAAATTCGGGCAGGGCGCTACCGAGTTCTATGTCGGCGAGGTGGTGTGTTTCCATATCCGCGACGAGCTTTATCAAAACGGCAAGGTGCATACCGCGCAGTTGCGCCCGATCTGCCGTATCGCCGGGCCGAATTACGCCACGTTGGGCCCCATCGTCACGCAATCGGCTCCTGGCCATTGGGGGCCGCCCGGCGCGCAATAGTTGCGGTATTGGGTCGAATTATTGCGCCGCAACAAAGGCTTTTGCCTGTTGCGGCGTTTTTCATTTGATGACATAAAAATTTCATGCGAACGTAAAATAACCAAAACAAGCGCCGGATAATTTTCATACGAACTTCGGCGCAGCGTTTCAGGCAAACTGGAACGTTCGGGAAAAGGGAACGTAAGAGTCGTGGCGATTCCGGCGGATGATCGCGCCCGGGCCATCGTGGATCTGGTGCGCCATCAGGGCTTCCAGACCATCGAGGCACTGGCAGGCAGTTTCGGTGTCACGCCGCAAACCGTGCGGCGCGATGTGAATCTGCTTTGCGACCGCGGTTTGCTGCGTCGCCGCCATGGCGGTGTGGAAGCGCCGCCGCGCGAAATCGCCGATGGCCGCAACCTGGCCTATCCGGAACGCAGTATCCTCAATCTGCAGGCCAAGCGTGCCATCGCGGCCGCCGTGGCGGCTGCGGTGCCGGCGGGATCCTCGCTGTTTTTCGGCATCGGCACCACGCCCGAGCAATGTGCGCTGGCGCTGACAGGTCATGCCGGCCTGCGGGCGATGACCAACAACCTGAACGTGGCTTTTGCACTGGCCCGCAATCCCGATACCCAGATCATCCTGGCCGGCGGCGAGATGCGGAATATCGACCGCGATGTGGTGGCCGGCGAGGCGCAGGGCTTTTTCGCGCATTTTGCCGTGGATATCGGCATCTATGGCGTGGGTGGCGTGGCCGAGGATGGCACGTTGCTGGATTTCAGCCAGGAGGAAGTGGCCATGCGCCAAAGCCTGGCGCGCAATTGCCGCCAGCGCTTCCTGGTGCTCGATCATTCCAAATTCGGACGCGGCGCCACGGTGCGCGGTGGCCATGTCTGCGAGGCCAGCATGGTGTTCACCGACCAGCCGCCGCCGCCGGCCATCGCCGCCATGCTGGCCGAGGCCGGCTGCCGCCTGGTGGTGGCCGATCTGTCCGTTCTTTCGTCTGTTGCGCAACCGACCCATCCTCAAGTCCAACCCGACAGGAGAGTCCAATCATGATGAAACGTCTCGTTATTGCAGCCACGCTCGGCATCGCCGCGCTTGGCAGCCTGCCGCAGGATGCCGCCGCGCAGGCCCGCGCCATCTGCTATAATTGCCCGCCGGAATGGGCCGATTGGGGCTCTCAGCTCAAGACCATCCAATCCAAGCTTGGCATCCAGGTGCCGCCGGATAACAAGAATTCCGGCCAGGCCATCGCGGCGCTGATCGCCGAAAAGAACAACCCGGTGGCCGATGTCACCTATCTTGGCGGCATTGCCGCCGATCCGGCCAAGGATGCCGGTGTGCTCACCCCCTACAAGCCGCAGGGCTGGGACAAGATTCCCGCCAGCCTGAAGGATGCCGATGGCTATTGGTTCACCATCCACTCCGGCACGCTCGGCCTGTTCGTCAACAAGCAGGCTTTGCGCGGCAAGCCGGTGCCGCAAAGCTGGGCCGATCTGCTGAAGCCCGATTACAAGGGCATGGTGGGCTATCTCGATCCCACTTCGGCCGCCGTGGGCCAGCTTGGCGTGATGGCGGTGAATCTCGCGCTGGGCGGTTCTTACGAGAATCTCGACAAGGCCATCGACTTCTACAAGAAGCTGGCCAAGAACGATCCCATCGTGCCTAAGCAGACCTCCTATGCCCGCGTGATCTCCGGCGAAATCCCGATCCTGCTGGATTACGATTTCAACGCCTATCGCGGCCAGTATACCGACAAGGCGCCGGTGCAATTCGTGATCCCCAGCGAAGGCTCGGTGGTGTTCCCTTACGTGATGGGCCTGGTCAACAAGGGCCCGAATGCCGAAAACGGCAAGAAGGTGCTGGATTTCGTGCTGTCGGATGACAGCCAGGCGATGTGGGGCAATGCCTTCCTGCGCCCGGTCTTCGCCGACAAGCTGTCGGCCGAAGCCAAGGCCAAGTTCCTGCCCGATGCCGAATATGCCCGCGCCAAGCCGATCGACTTGAAGAAACTTGCCGCCGCGCAGAAGAGCATCATCGACCGCTACAAGAACGAAGTGAACTGAAGCCTGTCAGGCGGCGGCATAATGCTGCCGCCTGATCCTTCCTTCCTGCCCGGATTGATACCCGTATGGCGCTGCGACGCGAAAATTCCCTGCTGATTGCCCTGCTGTTGCCGGCGGGGATTTTCTTTTGCGCTTTCTTCCTGCTGCCGCTGGTGCGCCTGTTCCTGATCGGCGGCGAGGGCAAGCTGGGCTATGCGGCCTATGCCGCCATCGTCACCGACCGCAATTATTTCCGCAGCCTGGTCTCCACCCTGGTGCTGGCTGCCGGCACCACGGTGATTACCCTGATAATCTCCGGCATTGCCGGCGTGTTCCTGCAGCGCCACAGCTTTCGCGGCAACGCCGTGCTGGTTTCCATGCTCACCTTTCCGCTGGCCTTTCCCGGCGTGGTGATCGGCTTCATGGTGATCATGCTGGCTGGCCGCCAGGGCCTGATCGGCGATATCACGCTGGCGCTTACCGGCGAGAAGCTGGTTTTCGCGTATTCGATGGCCGGTCTGCTGATGGGTTATGTGTATTTCTCGATTCCGCGCACCATCCTAACGGTGATGGCGGCGGCTGAAAAACTCGATCCCAAGCTTGAGGAAGCGGCCCGCAGCCTGGGCGCCTCGCCCTGGCGGGTGGTGCTGGATGTGATCATTCCTGGCCTGAAGCCCGCTTTCCTGGCAGCCGGCGCGATCTGTTTCGCCACCGCCGTGGGTGCTTTCGGCACCGCCTTCACATTGGCCACCCGCATCAATGTGCTGCCGATGGTGATCTATACCGAATTCACGCTCCAGGCCAACATGGCCATGGCGGCGGCCTTGAGCTTCGTGCTGGGTGCGGTCACTTGGATCGTGCTGGCCATCGCGCGGCAATTCGCCGGCGGCACTGTTGCGGCGGCAGGGTGATGGCCATGCAGCGCAAACCCCTGTTCTGGCTGCAGCTTGCCTTCACGCTTTCGGTCTGCGTGTTCCTGGTGGTGCCGGTGGTGCTGTCGGCTTTGGCCGGCCTCACGGTGAATTACCAGACCGGCCTGTCGTCCGGCCTGACATTCCGCTGGGTGATTGAGGTCTGGTCCGGTTATCGCGACACCATCTTCCGCTCCATCGGCATTTCGCTGGCCTGTCTGGCGGTAACATTGGTGCTGGGGATTCCGGCCGCCTATGCACTGGCCAAGAAGCAGAACGGGTTTACCCGTGCGCTGGAGGAATTGCTGGTGATGCCGGTGGCCGTGCCTGGCCTGGCCACCGCGCTGGCGCTGATCGTGATGTATGGCGGTGCCGGCGGTTTCCGCACCTCCTGGCTGTTCATCCTGGTGGGCCATGTGCTGTTCACCTTGCCCTTCATGGTGCGTTCGGTGTTGGCGGTGCTGCTGGCCATTGATCTCAAGACATTGGAAGAGGGCGCTGCCTCGCTTGGCGCCGGTTTCATCCAGCGTTTCACCCATATCGTGCTGCCGAATTGCCGCGCCGGCATCGTTGCCGGTTCGCTGATGGTGGTTACGCTCTCCATGGGCGAATTCAATATGACCTGGCTTTTGCACACGCCCTTCACCAAAACCCTGCCGGTGGGGCTGGCCGATGCCTATGCCTCGCTGCGGCTGGAAATCGGCAGCGCCTATACCCTGGTGTTTTTCGTGATGATCGTGCCGTTGCTGATCGCCATGCAGGCAGTGGCACAGAAGCCGAAACAGACCTTCAAGACCGACGAGGAATGAATGCAGCCCGTATCGATCCGTCTTAGCCGCTGCGGCAAAACCTTCCCCGACGGCACCCGCGCGCTGGAGCCGCTGGATCTGGACATCGGCGCCGGCGAAACCATGGTATTCCTCGGCCCGTCGGGCTGCGGCAAAACCACCACCTTGCGCATCATCGCCGGGCTGGAAGCGCCCGATGAAGGCGGCAGCGTCACCTTCGATGGCGTGGATGTCACGCCGTTGCCGATCGAGAAGCGCAATGTGGGTATGGTCTTCCAATCCTATGCACTGTTTCCCAATATGAGCGTGGCCGAGAATATCGGTTATGGCCTGCGCATCCGTAAGCGCCCGGCAACCGCAATCCGCCAGCGCGTGGGCGAGTTGCTGGAGATGATGCGGATCAGCCCGCTGGCAGATCGTCGCATCGATCAGCTATCCGGCGGCCAGCGTCAGCGTGTGGCCTTGGCGCGCGCCCTGGCCGCCGAGCCGCGCGCCCTGCTGCTGGACGAACCGCTCACCGCGCTGGATGCCAAGCTGCGCGATGTGCTGCGGCTGGAAATCGATGGCCTGCTGCGGCGCTTAGGAATCACGGCGATCTATGTCACCCATGATCAGGCCGAGGCAATGGCGCTGGGCGACAGGATTCTCGTGATGGATCACGGCAAGGTGGCGCAGATCGGCAGTCCGCGCGATATCTACCAGCGCCCGGCCTCGCGCTATGTGGCCGAATTCATCGGCACCATGAACCGCTTGAGCGGCCAGCCGGAATCCGGCGGCTTTCGCACCGCCGGCGGTCTGCTGCCCTGGGCGGCCGCTCCGCATGCCGCGCGCGAAGCCTGGTTCCGGCCCGAGGATACCGCGCTGGCCGATGCCGCTTCGGCGCCGCTATCGGGCAGTATCGATGCCGCTTTCTTCCTGGGCGACCGCACGCGGCTTTTCGTCAGCATCGGCAACGACAAACCGCTGGTGGTGGAAACCGCCGAGCGTCGCGAATTCCGCATCGGCGAAACCGTCGGCTTGCAGGTGGATGCCAGCCGCATTCTCGCATTGTAAGGATCGGATCGCCCCATGCTGATCTGCCAGATCACCGATACCCATATCAAACTGCCGGGCAAGCTTGCCTACAAGAAGGTGGATACCGCCGATATGCTGCGCGTCTGCGTGGCTGAAATCCAGCGGTTGGATCCGCAACCCGATCTGATCGTGCTGACCGGCGATCTGGTCGATCTCGGTCGGCCTGAGGAATACCAGCATCTGCAAGGCATCCTGGCGCCGCTGAAACAGCCGCTTTACGTGGTGCCGGGCAATCACGATGCGCGCGACCCGATGCGCCAGGCCTTTGCTGCCGGACGCTATCTACCGGCCAGCGGTTTCCTGCATTATGCCGTGGAAGAATGGCCTTTGCGCATCATCGGCCTGGATACCATCATTCCCGGCCAGGGCGGCGGCGAGCTTTGCGCTGAACGCCTGGCCTGGCTGGATCGCACGCTGGCGGAACAGCCGGATACGCCCAGCCTGATCCTGATGCATCACCCGCCATTCCCCACCGGCATCGGGCATATGGACAAGATCGGCCTGATCGGTCGCGAGGGCTTCGCCCAGGTGATGGCCCGCCATCCGCAGGTGGAGCTGGTGCTCTGCGGCCATCTGCACCGGGTGATCCATGCCCGGGTGGGCGGCCGCCCGGTGCTGACTTGCCCCAGCCCGGCGCATCAGGTGGCACTGGACCTGCACGATGATGCCCCCAGCCAGTTCCGCATGGAACCGCCGGGTTTCATGCTGCATCGTTGGCGCGACGGCATGCTGGTCAGCCATGTGGCGGCGATCGGCGATTATCCCGGCCCGTTCCCGTTCTTCGATGCCGCCGGCAATCTGATCGATTAAAAAAAGATTTTTTCTCGAAAAATCGAAATTCAAATAACCGCCCAAGTAACGGACGGCTGGCTATTTGCGTGCTTAATAATCATTAGTTTATTAAAGTATATATACAGTATTATTTAAGTAATACTACCGATGGTTGACAATTATGCATTACATATTATAATAAACTCTCCTATTGGTTGTAAATATAAAGGAGTAAAACTATGAGGTTTGGGGAAAAATCAGCTCTCGCAGCGATAACATTTTCTTTTCTTTCGGTTTTTTCGATTCAAAGTCCGGCTCAAGCTGTTACATGCGATACCAATAAGACTATCGATATCGCTGAAATGACTTGGCCTTCCGCCGCAGCCCTTGCACATATTCATGCCACGATTCTGGAAAAGGGTTATGGCTGCAAGGTGGCCATCGTGGCGGGTGATACGGTGCCCACTTCCGCCTCCATGCTGTCGCGCGGCACCCCGGCCGTGGCGCCCGAACTCTGGACCAGCGCCATCGAGCAGCAATGGGCCAAAGGCGAGGCCGAAGGCAAGGTGGTCAAGCTGGCCGATGCCATCACCGACGGCACCGTGGAGGGCTGGTTCATTCCGCGCTACATGGTGGAGAAGCATCCTGAACTGACCAATGCCAAGGCGGTGATCGCCCGGCCAGACCTGTTCCCGGACCCAGAGGATGCCAGCAAGGGCCGGCTGTATTCCTGCCCGCCGGGTTGGGTCTGCGAATTGTCCACCTCTGCGCTCTACAAGGCGCTGGGCATGGATGCCAAGTGGAACCTGTTCTCGCCCGGCTCCGGCGGTGCGCTGGATGCGTCCATCGCGCGCGCCTTCACCCGTAAGGCGCCGATCCTGTTCTACTATTGGGGCCCCACCGGAATCCTGGGCAAATACGATACGGTGCAGATCGATCTCGGCCCCACCAAGCCGGATGTCTATGCCTGCAATACCGACAAGGCCTGCAAGAATCCGCCGGGCGTGACCGGCTATCCGTCTTCGCCCGCCATCGTGGGGGCGGCCGCCTGGATCAAGAAGGATGCGCCGGTGGTTGCCGGTTATCTGTCGAAGGTGGGGCTTAGCAACGCGCAGATCAGCGAGTTGCTGGTCTACGGCGATGAGAACAAGGCCGATGCCGCTACCACCGCCAAAAACTTCCTCAAAACCAAGGACGCGGTTTGGAGCAAGTGGGTAAGCGCCGACGTAGCCAAGAAAGTGCGGGGCGCGGTGAACTAAATCACCCGCGCATCGTTTTTCCCGGAGCATTTCAGGCTCCGCTTCGGCCGCCCGGCATAATCCTGCCGGGCGGCTGTCGTATCGGCGGCGTTTGTATTTTTTCAATTCCGCAATCCGATTCTGCCAATAGATATAAGAGGCTTTCATGTTTCCGGATGTCTTGGACACGGTGCCGCTGCGCCGTGCCGTCGACGATGCTCTCGAATGGGTGGTGATGCATTGGGGCGGCGGCTTCGAGGCCGCTGCCTATCCACTGCTGATGCTGCTTAACATTCTCGAGCGGCTGCTGATTGCCACGCCCTGGTGGGCGATCATCCTGCTGCTGACCGGGCTTGCCTGGCTTGCCACCCGCACTTGGCGATTGCCGGCTGTGGTGCTGGTAGGGTTGGTGTTCATCGGCTTGATGGATCTGTGGCGCGATGCCATGGCCACCACCGCCTTGATGATATCGGCGACGCTGGCCGCCATCGTGATTTCGATTCCTCTGGGCGTGTGGATGGCGCGGTCGTTGCGGGTGCGCCATGTGGTGGTGCCTTTGCTCGATCTGATGCAGACCTTACCCAGCTTCGTCTATTTGATTCCCACAGTGATGATTTTCGGGCCAGGCAAGATCCCGGCATTGATCGCCACCATCGTTTATGCCGCGCCGCCCTTGGTGCGGCTCACGGATCTGGGCCTGCGCGGCATTGATCCGGCGGTGATGGAAGCCAGCCGCGCTTTCGGCACCACGCCCGCCCAGCGCCTGCTGGGTGTGCAGATTCCCCTTGCTTTGCCGACGATTCTGGCCGGCGTGAACCAGACCACCATGATGGCGTTGTCGATGGTGGTGGTGGCTTCGATGATCGGCGCCGGCGGTTTGGGATACCAGGTGCTGCAAGGCATCGGGCGGCTGGAAGTCAGCCGCGGCCTGTTCGCCGGGCTGGGCATTGTGGTGCTGGCGATTGTGTTCGATCGCATCACTCAGGCTCTCGGTAAACGCTTGCAGGCGCGGATCGGTCTTGCGGAGATGCGGATATGAGCCAACAACAGACTGCCGATTATGCCATTCGCATGCGCAAGGTCACCAAGATCTTCGGTGATGCGCCCTTGCAGGCGCTGGAAATGCTGCGCCAGGGTAAATCCAAAGCGGATCTGCAATCCGAATCCGGCCATGTGGTGGGGCTGGATGATGTTTCGCTCGATATCGAGCGCGGACAGATATTCGTGGTGATGGGCCTGTCCGGATCTGGCAAGTCCACCCTGGTGCGCCATGTCAATCGCCTGATCGACCCCACGGGCGGCGAGATCGAAGTGGATGGCGTGGATGTATTGAAGATGAACCTGGCAGAATTGCGTGAATTCCGCCGCAGCAAAGTCACCATGGTGTTCCAGAAATTCGGGCTGCTGCCGCATCGCTCGGTGATCGATAATGTGGCCTATGGTCTGGAAACCCGTGGTGTGGGCAAGGCTGATCGAATGCAGGCAGCGGCGCAATGGATCGAAACCGTGGGGCTGGCCGGTTATGAACAATCCTTGCCGCGACAGCTTTCCGGCGGCCAACAACAGCGGGTAGGCCTGGCCCGCGCTTTGGCCATGGATACCGATATCATCCTGATGGATGAAGCCTTCTCGGCATTGGATCCGCTGATCCGCTCCGGCATGCAGGATCAATTGCTCAGTCTGCAGCAGCAACTGGGTAAGACCATCCTATTCATCACCCATGATTTCGATGAGGCGTTGAAGATCGGCAACCGTATTGCGGTGTTGCGCGATGGCGCCGTGCAGCAGGTTGGCCGGCCAGAGGATATCGTGTTGCGCCCGGCCAATGCGCATATCGAGGAGTTCGTTCGCGATGTGAATAAGGCGCGCGCCATCCGGGTGCGCTCGATCATGGAAACCGGGCCGGCAGAAGCCTGTGAACAGGCGGTGGCGATGGATGCGCGCTGCGAAGATGTTCTGCCGCTTTTCGCCGATCATCAATGGGTTGGCGTGCTGAATGGGCAGGGCGTGCAGATCGGCCGCATCACCGCGCGGCAAGTGATCAAGGCGCTGGCCCGGTATGCGCCGCAGGCCGGCTAGCGGGCATTGAGATTTGGGTGGATTTTTCTTACCGGATTTCCGCTAAAAAGCTCTGATGCCGTCTTGGCGGCCGGGCCGTGCCGGGGTAAAATCCGGCCATGACCTCCACCCATCTTGAAAGCGTGCTGCTGCAACTCCGCGAGATGATCATGCGCGGGGAATTTCCGGTCGGCAGCCGGCTGATGGAAATTCCAATCGCCCAGCGGCTGAATGTATCGCGCACGCCGGTGCGGCTGGCGCTGCAGGCGCTGGCTCAGGAAGGCCTGCTGGTCTACATGCCGCAGCGCGGTTTCGTGGTGAAGGCCTATACGGTCAAGGAAATCGTCGATGCGGTGGATGTGCGCGGGCGGCTGGAAGCCATGGCCTGCGCCATGTTGGCCGGCATCGGGCTCAGCCATGAGCAAACTGCCTTGATCGAGCGCAATCTGGCCGATACAAGGCTGCTGGCCGAACGGCAGGATTTCGGGCCGGCCGATGCGGAAGCCTGGCGCGAACTGAACGGTTTCTTCCATGAGAATATCGTGGAGTGGAGCGGCAACCAGAGCCTGACCCGCATGGTGCGGCAATTCGATCCGATCCCGCTGGTGGCGGCACGCAACGTGGCGGCCACCAATTCCAACCTGGCGCGCATCCAATATACCGTGCAGCAGAATGTGTATATGCATGCGCTGATTTTCGATGCCATCCGGCTGCGCCAGGCCGAACGTGCAGAATTGCTGATGCGCGAACATGTGTATCAGGGCCGCGAGGCGCTGCGTGATGTGCTGGAGCGCATGGCGCAGCCTTCCGCCCAGGCCGCATCGGATGTGCCGATGCTGCGCCTGGTGGCCGATAACAATTAGGCTTCTTCCGCTACCGTGTTGCTCAGTGTGCCGATGCCGTCGATGCTCACGCTGATATCGTCGCCGGGCTTCAGGAAGCGCGGCGGCGAACGCTTGTAGCCGCAGCCGCCCGGTGTACCGGTGCAGATCACATCGCCGGCATTCAGCGGCGTAGCCTGCGAGATATAACTGATCAGCTCTTCCACCGGATAGGTGAAGTTGCCAAGCTGAGCCTGCTGCATGATCTCGCCATTCAGCCGCGTGGTCAGCGTGCTCTTGCTCAGATCAGGCAGGGCATCGCGCGTGGTCAGCCAGGGGCCGAAGCCGCCGGTGCCGGGAAAGCTTTTGGCCAGGGTGAAATGCCGGCTATGGCGCATCCAGTCGCGTGGTGTTGCGTCGTTATAGCAGGCATAGCCGGCCACATGCTCCATCGCCGCCGCGCGCGCGATATTGCGGCCCGGTTTGCCGATCACCACCGCCAATTCGCCCTCGAAATCGAATTCGTTGGAAATCTTCGGCTTGATCAGTGCCGCCTTGTGGCCCACCTGAGTATCGGCGAAACGCGTCAGCAGATGCGGAAATTGCAGCTTCGGCCGGCCGGCTTCCAGCCGCAGCGCCTCGTAATTCAGCAGTACGGAAAATACCTTGCCGGCATCCGGGATAACGGGCAGCCATTGCACGGCATCCAGCCCATGATCGGGTTTTTCCCCGGCCAGTTTCGCCAGGGCCGGCAGATCGGCCAGCGCCTGCTTAAGGCTTGGCGCTGCAAGCCGCCTGCCGGCATCGACGATGCCCGTATCGGTTACCAGCCCATAGCTGGCCCTGCCATTCGCAACGAAGGAACATAAACGCATGTCACAGCCTCACTCTTTAATGCGCCGGATTTTCAATGCGCAACGCTGGCGTCTTTCGGTCGCCATGCCATCACCTTGGCCTGCAGGCGCTCCAGCAGCCAGTTCAGCCCCAGCACCAGCGCGGTCACCACCACGATGCCGGTGAATACCCCGGTGGTATCGCCCATCTGGCGGGCATGTTCGATCATGTAGCCAAGGCCCTTATCGGCCACCAGGAATTCACCCACGATGGCGGCGCTCAAAGCGCGCGGCAAAGCCACTTTCAGGCCGGCGAACATGTAGGGCTGTAACGAGCGCCACAGCACATCGCGCGCCAGCTTCATCGGATCGGCCCCCACGATCTTCGCCATCACGATCAGTTTGTGATCCACCCCGCGCAGGCCGCTGAAGGTGGAAATGAAGATCATGTAGAATGTCATGAAGGCGATGATCACCACTTTCGGCGCATCGCCGATGCCGAACCACAGGATCAGCAACGGCGCCAGCGCGAATTTGGGTATCCCCATCGAGGCCAGCACCGCCGGTTCTATCGCCTTGGTGGCGCGCTCGGATTGATCCAGCAGGAAGGGCAGCAGCACGCCGAAGAAAAACCCGATGGCAAAGCCCAGTGCGGTGATCCAGAGCGTTGAGGCGGCATGGCCCCACAGGCTGCCATCCTCCACGATTTCCCGCAGGCGCTGCACAACTTCCATCGGCGAGGCAACAAACAGATTGCCAGCCACCCGATGGCCCCATTCCCAACAGGCCAGCAGGGCCAAGCCCAGCAAGATGCGGCCGGTAGTGATCATCACTGAACCTGCGCCCGGATGGTTTCATACAGGCCGGCGAATTGCGGCACGGCGTAAATGTCGCGCAGGTTACGCGGGCGCGGAATGTCTATGCTGTGGTCGCCGATGATATGGGTTGGGGCGCGCGACAGCACAAGCGTGCGGTCGCCCAGCGCGATGGCCTCGGCGATATCATGGGTGATGAACAGGATCGTCTTGCGCCCGGCTTCCCATAGGCGCAGCAGGTCTTCCTGCAATTGCACGCGGGTTTGTGCGTCCAATGCGCCGAAGGGTTCGTCCATCAGGATGATCGGCGGATCGTAAACCAGCGTGCGGATCAATGCCGCGCGCTTGCGCATGCCGCCGGAAAGTTCATGCGGGTAATAGCGCTCGAAGCCGTTCAAACCCACTGCCTTCATCAGGGTTTCGGCGCGTGCGCGGCTGGCATCGTCCAGCCTGCCCTGGGCTTCCAGTGGAAACAGCACATTGTCGATGGTGGTGCGCCAGGGTAGCAAGGTGTCGTCCTGGAACACATAGCCGATCTGGCAATCCAGGCCCGGGCTCAGCCGTGCCCCTGCCTCGCGCACCGGCTTGCCGCGAAAGCGGATTTCGCCTTCGGAGGGTGCATCGGTTTGGGCCAGCATGTTCAGCAGCGTGGATTTGCCCGCGCCGGATGGCCCGATGATGGTGACGAATTCGCCATCCTTCACCGAAAAGGACAGATTCTGGATCACCCAGGGCGACATCGAGCGACCGTCGCGCGAGGGAAAGCGTTTGCCCAGACCATCGATTTCCAGCAGCGGCGCCGCAGCATTCATCACTCACATCCCCCCAGAAGCAGCGTCTTTATTCAGTGCGTTGGCCGGGCGCCAGCGTAGCAGGCGGCGCTCGATGCCATTCACCAGCGCATTGGCGCCGATTACGATCAGGGTGATTGCCAGAATGGCGGCAAACACCTCTACGGTTTTGAAATTCATCGCGCCAAGCTGCACCAGGTAGCCCAGGCCGCGATTGGACGAGATCAGTTCGGCAATCACCGCACCGCCGATGGCATAGGGCGTTGAAACCCGCAATCCGGCGAAGATGAAGGGCACGGCGGAAGGCCAGATCACCCGGCGCGCAATCAGCAATTCGCTGGCGCCCACCAGGCGGGCCATCTGCACCAGCTTGGGGTCTATGGCGCGCACACCGGCCGTGGTGTTGAAAAACACCAGGAAGAACACCACGCTGGCCACCACTGCGATTTTCGATTCGATGCCGATGCCGAACCACAAGATGAAAAGCGGCGCCAAAGCCAGCTTGGGGATGCCATAGCCGCCCACCAGATAGGGATCCAGGATGGCGCTCAGCCGCGGCATGCGGCGCAGGATGAAGGGCAGCACGGCACCGGGCAGGCCGCCGATCAGAAAGCCCCAGGCAGCCGCCTGGAAGGTATAGCTGGCATGGCGCGCCAATGCGCCGCTTTGCGCCATGGCCCACAATGTTTTCAGCACCGGCCATGGCGCCGGCACCCAATAGGCGCCGGCGGAAAGGCTAGCCATTTGCCAAAGCGCGATAACGCCTGCGACAACCAATACGCGGTCGAGAACGGTACGCGCTTTATGCATAACGGCAGCCGCTCACTTCAGATAAGCGTTGGTGTAGATCGATTTCAGATCGGTGATGCGATCCTTCTCGGCCACCAGGCCGCCCACCACGCTGAAATCCATCGCATTCTTCAATCCGGCTTCCTCCACTTCGGCACTGGCCGGCATGGTTGGGGCCAGCACGGCGAAGGCTTCCTTCACCAGCGTCGGATCCAGGCGGTCGAATTTTTTCTGCAGCATCGCCACGGTTTCATCGGGATTCTTCTTGATGAAAGCCTGGGCGGCATTGATGCCGGCCATGAACTTGCGGCACACATCCGGCTTGGCTGGGCAGAAATCGCCGCGCGCGATCAGCATATTGTAGGCATAGGGCTGCATTTCCGGCAGGTCGCCGGCCGGGCTGGAAAACAGCGTAACCGCGCCGGCTTCCTTGATCGCCATCAGCGTGAAGGGTTGCGAGAAGATGAAACCATCCACTGCCTTGGCCTTGATCGCCGAAACCATTGCCGGCGGTTGCATCGGGCTTACGGTGAAATCGCTCTCGGTATTCATGCCATGCTTGCCGGCGATATAGCGCATGTAGATGTGCGCAAAGCCGTTCACCGAATCGACGCCCAGCGTTAGGCCTTTCAGCGCTTTGGCGCGCGTGGCTTCATTGGCATTGGCCGGAAGATTCAACTTGGCGGCAACGTCGGGCCGCACCACGGCTTCCAGCAGCAGGCGGTTGGCGGTGTTGCCGATGGCGGTCAGTTTCTGGCCGCCAATGATGGCGCGAAACATCGGGCCGGGGCCGCTCATGGTGAAATCGGCGCTGCCGGCCAGCACGGCATTGGTGGCGCCGGGGCCGGCCACCACGATGCTTTTCACATTCAGCTCCTGATCCTTCCAGAAGCCTTTTTCCTCGGCCACATAGGCCGGCACGAAAAGCAGCGTGGTGGTGGGCAAGGCCAGCGTGGTGTCTTGCGCGATGGCGGGTGCGGCAACCTGCATGGCGGTTGCAAAAGCGACAGCGGCGGCCAAGCCACCCAGTTTGAAGTGGGTCATCTCGTAATTCCCTCCCGATTTTTATTTATGTGTAGTCGTGGTTATTCCAGCAGGTCGAGGCCGCGGCTGTCGCCGATTGCCTGGCCGGCCTTCAGCGCCTGGTAGTCGCGATATAGCTGGTCGCCATCCACCGGATAGCCGATATGATTTTCCTCGAATTCTTCGCTCATGGTGGTGCCGAATGCGATGGCAGCGGCCATGTTGGGCAGATTTTCGCACCACACTTCCAGGCTGTTGCCATCGGGATCCTTGAAATAGATGCCCATCCCGGTGCGATGGTCGATCACGCGCTCGATTTCCACCTTGGCATCCGACAGGCGGCCGTAATAGCGCACGAATTCCTCGTAATCGCGCACTTCCACGGCAAAATGGTTCATGCCCACGGCCATCGGGGCATTGGCCTTGCTGTCGCGCGCGGCGGGGATCAGGGCGATATCGTGATGCTGGTAGCCAAACGAAACCGTGGCAAAGCGGCCTTCCGCGCTTTTCATCACCTTCATGCCCAGGGCGTCGCGGTAGAACGCCACCGAACGGGCAAGGTCGGAAACGTTCAGGCCGATATGGGTGATCCGGGCGCTTGGCCAGCGGATGCTGTTATCGCCAATCGGGGCGGAATCCCGCCCTCCGTCCATATGGCCCATTTCCTCACCCCTGCATGCATTATGCTGCGGTAAAACCGCCTTGACTGGTTAATATACGCAAAAACTCCTCATCGGCAATGGCAATCTTGCCCAATCCACCGTTTTCGATCTATAAGATGCATGCATTTAAGGGGAGGTGAGGGTGCAACACGATTATCCCGTCATAATTGTCGGCGGTGGCCCGGTGGGCATGGTGGCGGCGGCCGAACTGGGGCTGCGCAACATTCCCTGCCTGTTGCTGGAGCAGGGCGACGGCACCAACAACCACCCCCGCGCCAATGTGGTCAGTCCGCGCAGCATGGAGCATTTCCGCCGCTGGGGCATCGACGAGCAGGTGATCGCCGCCGGCCTGCCGGTGGATTATCCCACCGATATCGTTTTCACCACGCGGATGACCGGCAAGGAAATCTTGCGCTTCGCCTTTCCCTCCATCGCGCGGGCACGCAATGCCGATGCCGATCTGCTGGCGCAATATCCCGAGATCGCGCATTCGCCGTATTTCAAAACCGCCGTGGGGCAGAATCATATCGAGCCCGTGCTGCGCCGTTTCCTGCAAGGCCTGCCCAGCGTGCAGATGCGTTTCGGCGCCAGGGTGGAAGCCGTCGCGCAGCAGGCCGATGGCGCCACGCTAACATTGGCCGATGGCAGCCAATTGCGCGCGCGTTATGTTTTGGCCTGCGATGGCGCCAAAAGCACGCTGCGCCATTTGCTCGATATCCCGATGGATGGCAAGAGCAGTCTGGGGCAGAATGTTGGCGTTTATATCCGCGCGCCCGATCTGCTTAAGCGTAGCGGCAAGGGCGGCTGCATTCTGTATTGGACCCTGGCGCCCGATTGCACCGGCGTGTTCATCGCCATCGATGGCCGCGAACATTACACCATGCAGCGCCATATACTGGGCGAAGAAGAGCTGGAAAAATTCGATGCCCGCGCTGCCGTGCGCCGCGCCATCGGCGATGATGTGGATTTCGAGATCATCACCATCCAGCCCTGGGTGCCGCGTCAATTGGTGGCCCAGCGCTATCGCGATGGCAATGTATTCCTGCTCGGCGATGCGGCGCATCTCTTGTCGCCCACCGGCGGCTTCGGCATGAATACCGGCATCGGCGATGCGGTGGATATCGGCTGGAAGCTGGCCGGCGTGCTGCAAGGCTGGGCGGATGCGGCGATACTCGACAGCTACGAAATCGAACGCCGGCCGATTGCCTGGCGCAATGCCGTGGAAGCCACCGATAACCGTTCCAGCCTGCATGCCAGCGCCGAATTGCCGGCCGAGATCGAGGATGATACGCCGCGCGGCGAGGCCTTGCGTGCGGAATTGGCCGAGAAGCTGAAATTGCAGCGCAAGCATTTTGCGGCCGTGGGCATTCATCTGGGCTATCGCTACGAGGATTCGCCGATCTGCATCCCCGATGGCACGCCGGCGCCGCCCGACGATCCGCAGAAATACCTGCCGGTGGCCCGGCCCGGCTCGCGCGCGCCGCATTGCTGGTTGGGCCAGGGTCAGACGCGGGATAAATCGATCCTCGATCTGTTCGGTCATGGCTTCACCCTGTTGCGCCTGGGTGATGCATCGCCTGATGTAGCCGGCTTTCAGCGCGCCGCCGAGCAGCGCGGGATGCCGCTGGCCGTGCAGCATGTGACCGATGTCGAAGCAGCGCGGCTTTACGGCGCGGCCCTGGTGCTGGTGCGCCCCGATGGCCATGTGGCCTGGCGCGGCGATGCCATACCGGCCGATCCGCTTGGCATTATCGACCGCGCACGCGGCGCGGGCGCACAACCGATCAGCCGGGTGGCATAAACGGATCAAAAAAACAGGGGGTGGGGAAATGAAGACATGGTTTGCCGCTGCCATATTGGCAGTGGGTGCGGCGCATGCCTCCTTGGCGACGGCCCAGGAAGTCACGCTTGCACTGCCCACCACCAGCCTGGTTTTTCTGCCCAATTACGTGGCCGCCGATCGCGGCTTCTGGCAGAAGCGCGGCCTTGAGGTGAAATCGCCGATCATCTCGGGCGCCGGTTCCTCTAACGCGGTGCTGTCTGGTGGCGCTGATTTTACCACCATCGGTCCGGGCTCTACGCTGCGCCTGATCGCGCGCGGCCAGAAGCTCAGCATCATCGGCACCACGGTGGATCGTTTCCTGCTGGAATTCGTGCTGCGCAAGGATGTGGCAGCCAGGTTGCCGGCCAAGCCCGATGCCGATCTCGCCACGCGGGTGAAGGCCTTGAAGGGCGTATCCTTCGGCGTCGATTCCATTAACGGCTATTCGCACAGCTTCCTGCGCTATCTGTCGGGCCGCTATGGCCTCGATCCTGAGCGGGATGTGGTGGTGTCGCCGGTGCAGCCCGGCAATCTGGTGCCCTCTTTGGCCGCCAAGCGTATCGATGGCTTTATCTATGGCCAACCTTGGAGTCTGCAGGCGGTGAACGATGCGGAGGGCGTGATCTGGATTTCCGGCGTGTCTGGCGATGTGCCCGAGTTGGCGCCGTTCGCTTATATGATCACCATCGCCAAGCCGGAAACCTGCCAGCAGCGCCGCGCGATTTGCGAAAAGCTGATGGCCGGATTGCAGGATGCGCTGGATTTCATCCATGCCGATTCGGAAGGCACATACGAGGTATTGCGCCGCAAGCTGCCGCAGATGAATCCGGATTTGCTGCGCCAAGCCTTGGATGTTGTGCGTCCGGCGATTCCACGCAGCACCGAAACCAAGTTGGAAGCGATCGCCAAGGCGCAGGAATTCGGCTTGATCGGCGGGATGATGGAGGCGAACGAGCAAGTGACGGATTGGCAGCCTTACATCGATAACAGTTTTGTGCGGCGCTGAAGCCGCATCGTTCGGGAGGAAAACATGAAGTTGGTGAGTTATCGCAAAGCCGGCATTGATGGTTATGGCGTGGTTGTGGGCGAAGGCGGCATCGTGGATGCCGGCAAGCGCCTGGGCCTGCCCAGCCTGCGTGCCGTGCTGGCTCAAGGCCGGCTGGCCGATCTGAAACCGCTGGCGGCGATGGCGCCGGATTTTTCGCTCACGGATGTTGAATTGCTGCCACCGATCCCCGATCCGGAAAAGATTCTCTGCGTCGGCCTGAATTATAAATCCCATGTGGCCGAGGTGGGGCGCGATCTGCCGGCCAATCCCAGTCTGTTCGGTCGCTTCACCAACACCCTGGTGGCGGCAGGCAAGCCGATCATCCGGCCGAAAGTTTCCAGCCATCTGGATTATGAAGGCGAATTGGCGATGGTCATCGGCAAGCCGGGCCGCAATATCAGCGAGGCCGATGCCTTGCGCCATGTGGCCGGCTATAGCTGTTTCAACGATGGCAGTCTGCGCGATTACCAGAAGCATTCGGTCACGGCCGGCAAGAATTTCCAGGCTACCGGCGGTTTCGGGCCCTGGATCGTCACCGCCGATGCGGTTGCCGATCCGGAAGCGCTGGAACTTACCACGCGGCTGAATGGCCAGCAGGTGCAGCATTCCAATAGCTCGCTGCTGATCTATTCGTTGGCGAAGATCATCAGCTACATTTCTGAATTCACCGCCTTGGAACCGGGCGACGTAATCGCCACCGGCACGCCGGAAGGCGTAGGTGCGCGCCGCGATCCGCCGCTCTGGATGAAGGCCGGCGATGTTGTGGAGGTGGAGATTGCCGGCATCGGCCTGCTGCGCAATCCCATCGTTGATCAGGCGTAAGGACAGATCATGAGCGATAGCATGCAAGCGCAATGGGCCTGTCAGCAGGCGCTGACCGGCTTTTTCAATGGCCTCGACGATCGCCGCTTCGACGACATGCTGGCGCATTTTGCGTCTGATGGCGTCTGGACCCGCCAGGGTACGCCGCTGAACGGCCATGCCGGCATCCGCGCCGTGCTGGCCGAACGGTCTGCCACGGTGGTAACCCGGCATCTGATCAGCAACGCAGAAATGCGTGTCGCCGGCGATACCGCTGAAGGCAGTGCCGTGGTGACGATCTATCATCACGACGACAAGACCGGCGCTCTGCCGGCCAAGCTGGAGCCGCCGCGCTCGATCCTGCTGTTCAAGGCAAGCTTCGCCAGGCGGAATGACCATTGGGTTATTATCCGTTTGCGCTCCGAACGCCTGTTCGCCTGAGCACGGCTTGCCGCTATACTGCCGACGGAATCATTCGGCAGGAGGGCGGCAATGCATACGGTTTACATGGTTCTAGGCGGCCTCGCCGCATTGGCGGCAGGTTTGCTGCTGGGCCGCGCCTTTGGCGGCATGGCGGTTCTGCCGCTGGTGGCGAAAGTGTTCATCGCGCTCTGGCTGGTGGTGGCGCTGGCCAATATGTGGGTTGGGGTCAGCCATGCCGGCTACACCGTGATGCAGGAATTGCCGTTCCTGGTGGTGGTGTTCGGCGTGCCGGCTGCCGTGGCGGCTTTCGTGTGGTGGAAGCTGTCGTGAGCGATGCATCTGGCGTCGTGGCCTTCTGGCGCGAGGCCGGGCCGGAACGTTGGTTCGCCAAGGATGCGGCGTTCGATGCCGCTTTCCGCGACCGCTTCCTCGATCTGCATTTTGCCGCTGCACGCCGCGAATGCGATGGCTGGATGAACAGCGCGGAGGGCGCATTGGGGTTGATCCTGCTGTTGGATCAATTTCCGCGCAATTGCTTTCGCGGTACCGGGCATATGTATGCCACCGATCCGCTGGCGCGGCGGTTCGCCAAACAGGCGATGGCAGCCGGCCTGGATGCACAGGTGCCGGCGGATTTGCGGCTGTTTTTTTATCTGCCGCTATCGCATTCGGAAGATCTGGCCGATCAGGAATGGGCGGTGGAACTGGGGCGCGGCCTGGGCGAAGAGCCGCTGCGCCACGCTATCGGTCACCGCGATATCATCAAGCGGTTTGGTCGCTTTCCTCATCGCAATCCCATTCTCGGCCGCGAGACAACGCCGGAAGAGCGGGTATTCCTGGAGGGCGGCGGTTTCGCCGGCTAGGCGGATCTTGCCATGATTTCCGCCAGCCGGTTTGCCGTGGCCTGCAGGCGCTGGCGAAACAATATGGCATTATGCTTGCCATAGCGCACCGTGGGCACGGCCAGGTTCACCATGCCTGCCAGCATGTTGTTCACCACCACGGCGGTTGCGATGCCGGCAATGCCGATGGTGAATTCCTCCCGCACATAGGCAAAGCCTTCCTCGCGGGTGGAGTGGATCTGTTCCCACAGCACGCGCGGCGTGGTGATGGTATGCGGCGTCACTTTCTGGAAATGGGTGCGGGCAAAATAGGCCTTGATCTCGGCGTCGGTCATGTGGCCCAGCACGATCTTGCCTGAAGATACGGCGTAAAGCGGCGCTTTCTCGCCCACCTGCATGGTATAGGCCAATGCCTGGCCGCCGGTGCAGGTGGCTATCGCGGTAACATAATCGCCATCGCGCACATAAAAGCCGGCGGTTTCATTGGTTTCGCGGCTCAAGGCCTGCAATGCGGGCATCACCAGGCTGGGCAGCGATGGTGTCGGGCGCTGGTTGTTCAACTCGGCTATGCGTGGGCCCAGACGATAGCGCATGCTGGCTTCGTCCTGTTCCAGATAGCCGCGTGCCATCAGATTGTTCAGCAACTGAAACAGGCTGGAACGCGGAATACCCAACTCGCTCATCAGCCGCGAAAAAGATATCCGCCCAGCATTGGCCGCCACGGCTTCCAGGATATCCAGCACGCGATCGGCGGATTTCACCGTTGCAGCGGATTTCAGCGGGCCAGGCGATTTCTCGGCATTGCGTTTCGGCATAGCCGGCTTGACAGGAGATTCGTTTTTTTGTTTCATAGTGTGAACCGGTTTATATACATGAACTTTAAAGATATCGGCCGGTTTCGTCAAGACTTTGTTTGCCTCGCCGCAACAAACGGCTGATGGCCGGGAGGAAATTAAATGTATCCGGAACGCGAAGATCGATCCGCCATTCGGGATCTGCTGGAGAATTGGGCGGTATGGCGCGATGCCGGCGATTGGGAGCGCTTCCGCACCGTCTGGCATGAGGATGGCTGGATGATGGCCACTTGGTTCCAGGGCCCGGCGGCGGAATTCATCCGCGTCAGCCAGGAGGGCTGGGCCAAGGGCGTCAGCATCCTGCATTTCCTGGGCGGCATTTCCATCGACCTGGCCGGCAATCGCGCGATCAGCCAGACCAAGATGACCATCTCGCAGCGCGGCCCGGTGCAGGGCATCATTTGCGATGTGGTTTGCACCGGGCGTTTCTACGACTTTCTCGAAAAGCGCGACGGCAAATGGGGCGTGGTGATTCGTCAGCCGATCTACGAAAAGGATCGTATCGATCCGGTCGATCCCAGCCAGGCGCCCAAGCTGGATGCCGCCAAGCTGGCCGAATTGCCGGAAGGCTATCGCCACCTCGCCTATATCCAGGAAGGCATCGGCTACAAGGTGAAGCGCGACATGCCGGGCCTGAAGGGGCCAGAAGTGCAGGCGCTCTATGAGCGCGGCGCCACCTGGCTGAAGGGCGGCAGCATCACGCCGCAGATGTTCTTCAAGCAGCCGGCCTGATCCAGCGAGCCGCGCGCATGCAGCCTTTCGTTTATAGCAGCCTGCCGCAAACCGTGCGCTTCGGCCATGGCACGTTGGCCGGTCTTGGCGCCGAATTGGCGCGGCTGGGCATTGCGCGCGCCTTGCTGCTCACCACG
Source organism: Ferrovibrio sp. (assembly GCF_019636075.1). GTDB lineage: Bacteria > Pseudomonadota > Alphaproteobacteria > Ferrovibrionales > Ferrovibrionaceae > Ferrovibrio. The sequence continues at coordinate 6,085 of NZ_JAHBYG010000005.1, read as the reverse complement.
CCTGAGCAATCCGGTCTGGCCGCGCAAGCCATGGCGGCCGCCGATGGGCGGGTTGCCGGGCATTTCCACGGCGCCGCCATGCATACGCCGGTAACGGTGACGGAAGCGGCATTGGCAATGCTGAAGGATGTGCAAGCCGATGGCCTGGTGGCGATTGGCGGCGGTTCCACCACCGGGCTTGCCAAGGCGCTGAACTTGCGCAGCGGGGTACCACAAGTGGTGATCCCCACCACCTATGCCGGTTCGGAAATGACACCGATCCTGGGCGAGACCGCCGATGGCCGCAAAGTTACGCAGCGCGATCCACGCCTGCTGCCGGGCAGCGTGATCTACGATGTGGATATCACATACAGCCTGCCGCCGCATCTTTCGGCGGTGAGCGGCATGAATGCCATGGCGCATGCGGTGGAGGCGCTTTATGCCCGCGATGCCAATCCGGTGATCGACCTGATGGCCGCTGAATCCGTGGCCGCCCTGGCCAAGGCGTTGCCTGCCATTATCGCCGATCCGTTGGATGCCGAAGCGCGTTGGCGGGGGCTGTATGGCGCCTGGTTGGCCGGCATCTGCCTCGGCAATGTGGGCATGGCGCTGCATCACAAGCTTTGCCATGTGCTGGGCGGCAGCTTCGATCTGCCGCATGCCGAAACCCATTGTGTGGTGCTGCCCTATGCGCTGGCCTGCAATGCGCCCTTTGCCGAGAAAGCCGTGCAGCGGTTATCTGCCGCGTTGGGGCATGCCGATCCGGCGCGTGCGTTGTGGGATTTGGCTGGCCGGTTGAATGCGCCGCGTTCGTTGGCGGCCCTTGGTTTGGCCGAAAGCGCGCTGGAGCGTGCCGCCGATATCGCCGCCGAGAATCCCTATTGGAATCCCCGTCCTCTCAATCGCGACCTGCTGTTGGCTGTGCTGCGGCAGGCCCATGCCGGCCAAGCGCCAGTAGCGCCGCAGCCGGCAACGCCCTAATGGTATGAAAACATGAGCCAGGATATCGAAAACAGCATCACCCAGGCCGTGCTGGCCAAGGCCGGGCAAGGCGCCGACCCGCGTATCAAACAGATCAGCCAGGCATTGGTGCGGCATCTGCATGCTTTCATCCGCGAGGTAGAGCCCACACAGGCGGAATGGAAGGCGGGGATCGATTTTCTCACCCGCACCGGCCATATGTGCGACCAGCATAGGCAGGAATTCATCCTGCTGTCGGATGTGCTGGGCGTGTCCATGCTGGTGGATGCGATCAATCACCGCAAGGATGAAGGCGCCACACAATCCACCGTGCTGGGGCCGTTTTATGTGGATGCGCCGCCGGAAGCACCGCTGGGCGCCGATATCGCCGGCAGCATGCGCGGCGCGCCTTTGCTGGTGCAGGGCAGTGTGCGCGATGCCGCCACCGGCCAGCCGCTGGCCAATGCCATCGTGGATAGCTGGCATGCCGATGAAAGCGGTTTCTACGATGTGCAGAAGCTGGAAAGCTTCGGCGGCCTGTGCGGCCGCGCGCGTTTCCGCACCGATGCGCAAGGGCGCTTCCATTTCTGGACGGTGAAGCCATCCTCCTATCCGATCCCCGATGATGGTCCGGTGGGCGATCTTCTGAAGGCGCAGGGCCGGCATCCCTGGCGACCGGCGCATGTGCATTTCATGATCTTCGCCGATAATCACAGCACGCTGGTGACGCATGTTTTCGAACAGGGCGACGAATATCTGGAGAGCGATGTGGTGTTCGGTGTGAAGCATCAGTTGATCGCGCCGCTGGAACAACACGGTGCCGGCATCGCGCCCGATGGTCGGCGGATGACGCAGCCATTCTTTCGGTTGACGTACGATTTTGCGCTGGCCCCGGCGCAAAGCCAGCAAGCGGCTTGAACGGGGCAAAGATTGACAGTCTGGCGTATGTCCTTCAAAGTTCAAGGATAGAAAATAGTTCATATATATGAACCATCTAAACAAACATCCGGGAGGAAAACAATGAGCAAGATCAGCACAAGCATTATGGCTGTTGGTATCGCCGCTGCCGCTTTCACTTTTGCCATGCCTGCCGCGCAGGCCGATAGCTGGCCGTCGCGGCCGATCCGCATGGTGGTGGGTTTCGGCGCTGGCGGCGGCACCGATATCATCGCCCGCCTTGTGGCGCAGCCCTTGTCGGAAGTGCTGGGCCAGCCGGTGGTGGTGGAAAACAAGCCGGGTGCTGGTGGCACTATCGGCGCCGATACCGTGGCCAAGGCGGCGAAGGATGGCTATTCCATTTTCATGATGAATAACGGCCATGCGGTTTCCGCCAGCCTGTACAAGTCGCTGCCGTATCAGTCGGCCAAGGATTTCGCGCCGGTTTCGCTGGTGGCCACCATGCCGCTGATCATCACCGCCAACAAGGATCTGCCGGTGGCCGATCTCAAGGCATTGGTGGCGCGCGCCAAGGCCGAGCCGAACAAGCTGCGCTTCGCCAGCGTGGGCGTCGGCAGTACGCAGCATTTCGTCGGCGCCGTATTCGCCACCATGGCCGGCGTACAAATCCGTCATGTGCCCTATCGCGGCACGCCGGCCGCTATCGCCGCCACCCGCAGCGGCGAAGTGGAATTGCTGGTGGAAGTGGCTTCGCCGTTGATTGGTCAGATCAAGGGCGGCGAGTTGAAGGCGCTGGCGGTCAGTTCGGCCGAACGCTACGAAGTGCTGCCCAATGTGCCCACCGTGGCGGAAGCCGGCATCAAGGGTTTCGATATCTCCACCTGGTACGGCCTTGCTTTCCCGGCCGGCACGCCGGTCGATATCGTCAATAAGATGAATGCCGCGATCAACCGCGCCGTCACCACCGACAGCGCGCGCAAGCAGATTCTGGATGCCAGCTTCATTCCGGCCAGCAATACGCCGTCGCAATTCGCAGCCCATCTGGATTCCGAAATCACCCGTTGGGGTAAGGTGATGCAGGAAGCCGGCGTGCAGCAGCAATAAGTGGCAAGCCGAAACAGGGAATGATGCCAGATGATGTCGCGTGATGCCTTCGCCGGTTTGTTCGTCGCCTTGCTCGGCGGAGGCATCCTGCTGCTCACCTGGCGCTATCCCAGCGGCACAATGTCGGATATCGGCCCCGGCATGGTGTTACAGCTTGCCGGTATCGTCATGCTGCTGCTGGGCGTGGGCATGGCCTTCATGGCCTTCCGCGCCAGCCAGGGGGATACGGAAAGCATCCTGCCGCGCAATCTTCGGCCCTTCATCATCCTGGCCGGCATGGCCGTATTCGGCCTGGCATTGGAAAGCGTCGGGCTGGTGCTGACCGGTTTTCTCAGCACCTTTCTGGCCACATGGGGCAGCCCCAGCATGACTTTGCGCGGTCGTATCGTCTGTGCGGCCATCCTCACCGTTTTCGTCACCCTGCTTTTCGGCTACGGGCTGCGCTTGCAGATTCCGATCTGGCCGCGTTGGTTTCTGGCATGATTGAATCCCTGGGTCATTTTGTCACCGGATTGGGCGTCGCGCTCGAACCTACCAATCTGCTGTTCTGCCTGATCGGTGTGTTATGCGGCACCTTGATCGGTGTGTTGCCCGGCATCGGGCCGGTGGCCACCATCGCCATGCTGTTGCCGATCACCTTCTATCTCACGCCGGTGGCGGCGCTGATCATGCTGGCCGGCATTTATTACGGCTCGCAATATGGCGGCTCCACAACATCGATCCTCATGCGCGTGCCGGGTGAATCCGCTTCCGTGGTCACCTGCCTGGATGGCTATGAAATGGCACGCAAAGGCCGGGCCGGCGCGGCCCTGGCGATCGCGGCGCTGGGCTCCTTCTTCGCCGGCATCCTGGGCACGTTTTTGAATGTGCTGTTCGGGCCGGAATTCGCGCAGATCGCGCTGTCCTTCGGATCGGCGGAATATTTCGGCCTGATGGTGCTGGGGCTTTCGGTCTCCATCGTGATGTCGCATGGCTCCATGCTGGGCGCGGTGGGCATGGTGCTGCTGGGCGTGGTGCTGGGCAGCATCGGCCGCGATATCAATACCGGCTTTCCGCGCCTCACTTTCGACAATCCGGTGTTGTCCGATGGCATCGGCTTCGTGCCGTTGGCCGTGGGCCTGTTCGGCATCGCCGAGGTGATGCGCAATCTGGAAGGCGGCTCCGGCGCGGCCGGCTCCATCCTCAAGGTCGGCACGCTCTGGCCCTCGCGCGAGGAAGCCCGTCGTGCCACGCCGGCCGTGCTGCGCGGCAGCCTGCTCGGCACCATCCTGGGCATCCTGCCCGGCGGCGGTTCGATCCTGGCTTCCTTCACCGCCTATGGCCTGGAAAAACGCCTGTCGCGCCGTCCGGAAGAATTCGGCCAGGGCGCCGTGGAAGGTTTGGCGGCGCCGGAATCGGCCAACAACGCGGCGGCGCAAGCCTCTTTCATTCCGCTGCTCACGCTCGGCATTCCGCCCAATGCCGTGCTGGCCTTGCTGGTGGGCGGCATGATGATCCATGGCATCGCGCCGGGCCCCACGGTGATGACCGAACAGCCGGCGCTGTTCTGGGGCCTGATTGCCAGCATGCTGATCGGCAATATCCTGTTGGTGATCATCAACCTGCCGCTGGTGGGCATCTGGGTGCAGTTCCTGAAGATTCCCTACCGCTTCATGTTCCCGGCCATCTTCCTGTTCTGCTGCATCGGCGTGTATGGCGTGAACAGCAGCAGTTTCGAAGTGCTGCTGGCCGTCGGCTTCGGCCTGCTCGGTTTTGCCATGAGCAAGCTGGGCCTGGAAGCGGCGCCGCTGGTGCTCGGTTTCGTGCTCGGTCCGCTGATCGAAGAGCATCTGCGTCGCGCGCTCACCTTGTCCGATGGCGACTTGAGCGTTTTCGTCACCCGCCCGCTGGCCGCCACCTTGCTGGCCCTGGCCGTGCTGGCGCCCTGCCTGGTGCTGCTGCCGCAATTCGGCAAACGCCGCAAGGAAATCTTCCAGGAAGAAGAGTGAGGCGAAGCCGCCGCGCTTTTTTCAGGGAACGCGCCTTGCGCTTCGCATTTTCAAGCCCTTCGATCCGGCCGGATTTTTTGGCTGTATCGAAATTTCCATTCAATCGGGGCCCAACAGCATAAGTGGGTATTCCCGGTTTTCACTATTCCCGCCTGCATCAAGAGGTATATACTTGCCCTGTAATTCCTTATTCTCGTGCCATTGAATGACATCGGTGAGCCTTGAAGGCTGCCATAGAACGATATTTGAGAAGCTATCCGAAGGCGCAAGTCCATATCTTGCGAAAGCATGCCTATGCCCTCGGATTTTGGCTGCGCGCTTACCCAAGGATGACATCCTGGAAGCGCTTTTCCGTTTTCATAGAAAGAACGATACTTATTCCGGGAACCTTATGGCCAGTTGCAATCGGTTTAATCCTGCTTGCAGCAGGATGGATAGATCGTCGTTTCAGTCGTTGAGTTTTTGTCTTCTATCGCGCTCTTCGTATAAGCGCTCCAGGCCCCTTTCAAAACTTTTGTTTGCCGCTTTCAGTGTCAGGCTAAGCCATGTGTTTCCCTTTCTTACTGGCTGTGGGATATTTAGAGTCGGAATCCTTCCTATGGCTTTTCCTGTATCAGAGGCATCGCCAAATTTCTTCAGCCAGCCATGCGCTGCCTCTGTTTCCTTAATATGCTTCTCAAGCTGCTCATCTGTCAGCAAAGTGGGCTGCCAGATCGGGCTGGCGCGACTATCCGCAACGGCGCTCCGCAATTTTCCATGTAGCTTGGGGTCGATGGACTTGATCTTTTCGACCTGGCTCAGCGTCTTCTGCTGGGTCTGCGGATCGAAATAATTGTAAAAGCGCGTGCCGATCAAAGCGGCCTGAATATCTGGATTCGTCAGGTCGATTTTCTTCGTATCAAGCCCGAGTGCATCGGCAATGTCGCCGGCTGATTCTTGAGCCTTCTCTGGCGTGGCTTTCTCAGGTTCAAGATTATCCGGTTCAGACGCTTGTGCATCGCGACCTTGCCGCTGCGACAAACCATCCTCCTGCTGTGCCGGTTGCACAGGCGTGGCATCGTCGATGCCGCTGCCGCCGGAGAGCGTCTCCGCCAGGGGCTGAATTTGCGGTTGCCGTGCGGCCTGCTGTTCGTAGAAATTGCGCTCGCGTTCATCCA
>NZ_JAHBYG010000049.1 GCF_019636075.1 Ferrovibrio sp. | reverse complement strand
GCATTGCCTGCTGGGCTGGCGCGAAGGCGGCGGGGCCGGTTGCGATCAGCACGTAAGCCAGGCTGGGCAGGCCGGCGAAAAGCTGTTGGCCGAAAGCCAGGCGGATTGGCTGCGGCGCCGGGATGCTGCGCACATACACATTGCCCAGGGCATAGCTGCAAGCCACGGCCAGCATGGCCAGGATGCCCAATGTATCGGGCGGGCTTTCGCCCGCCAGGATCGGACCCAGCGCCGGCGGACCGACCAGCAGCAGCATGCCGCCGAAGCCGATCAGCAGGCCCAATCCGCGCTTGGCCGTCAACCGCTCGCTGGCAAACAGCATCGGAGCGATCACCGCCACGATCAGCGGCGCGCTGGCCTGAACCATCGAAGTAAGGCCGGCCGAGATTTGCAGCAGTGCATAAGCCGTGAGGCTGTTGGGGATCAGGCCTTGCAGCAGGCCCAGGATGATCCAGTCGCGCAATTCCCGCCCGCGCGGGCGGATGCTATGCCCGATGATCACCAGCCAAAGGCCGATCAGCACGGCCCCCATCAGGCCGCGCAAAGCGGTGAGCGCCATCGGCGACAGCGAAAACGCCGCCAGCTTCATCAGGATGAAGGCGCTGGCCCACAGGAACGAACAGGCCAGCATCTGCAACAGCAATGGGGCGGCAAAAGTTTGAGCGGCAAAGGGCTGGCGCAAAACGGGTTCCCGGTTATCCCGATTCTTGATCGGCAACAGGCATAGCAGTTTCCGTGTCGCCAGGCACCCGCGAGCAGCCGGCCGGCATCGGCTGGAATCTGGGGATAACCGCGTTTTTGCCGGGTAACATCTGGCGGGCAGGGCGGGGCTCGGCTATTTCTGACGGCTTGCCGGCATCAGATTTGGGAGAATCAGGCCATGACCGCCATTGCGAAAATCCTTCTGCTCGGTTCGGGCGAACTGGGCCGCGAATTCGTGGTTTCGGCCAAGCGGCTGGGCGCCCATGTGGTGGCCTGCGATGCCTATGCCGGCGCCCCGGCGATGCAGTTGGCCGACGAGGCGGAGGTGTTCTCCATGCTGGATGCGGCGGCGCTTTCGGCGGCTATCGACAAGCACAAGCCGGATTTCATCGTGCCCGAGGTGGAGGCCATCCGCACCGAGGTGCTGAAGGAATACGAGGATCGCGGCCAGAAGGTGGTGCCGTCTGCGCGCGCCACCATCATGACCATGAACCGCGACCGCATCCGCGAAGTGGCGGCCAGCGAACTCGGCCTGCCTACCTCGAAATATCTCTATGCCGAAAGCCTGGAAGAGATGCGCGCCGCCGTTGCCAGCGTGGGCATTCCCTGCGTGGTGAAGCCGGTGATGTCGTCGTCCGGCAAGGGCCAGAGCACGGTGAAATCGGCGGCCGATATCGACAAGGCCTGGGATTACGCGGTGGCCGGCATGCGCGGCGACCGCAAGCGCGTGATCGTGGAAGCCTTCATCGCCTTCGATTACGAAATCACCCTGCTCACCATCCGCACCCGCGACGGCGTGATTTTCTGCCCGCCCATCGGGCATCGGCAGGAGCGCGGCGATTACCAGGAAAGCTGGCAGCCCACCGCCATGGCGCCGCAAGCCGTTGCCGAGGCCCAGCGCCAAGCCAAGGCGGTGGTGGATAATCTGGGCGGCTATGGCCTGTTCGGCGTGGAATTCTTCGTGAAGGGCGAAGAGGTGATCTTCTCCGAGCTTTCGCCGCGCCCGCACGACACCGGCATGGTCACGCTGATCTCGCAGAACCTGACCGAATTCGATCTGCATGCCCGCGCCATTCTGGGCCTGCCGATCCCTTCCATCACGCAATACGGCCCCAGCGCGTCTGCGGTGATCCTGGCCGATCGCGATTCCACCGCCTTCGATGTGCAGGGCCTGGATGTCGCCTTGCAATCGCCCGATGCCGCCATAGATATCGACCTGCGCATCTTCAACAAGCCCACCACGCGGCCCTATCGCCGGATGGGTGTGGCTCTGGCGCTGGCGAAAACCGGTGATGTGGAGCAGGCCCGCGCGGCTGCTCGCGCCGCGGCTGCCAAGGTGAAAATCATTTATCGGAGTTGATCCATGACCAGTCAGCCTGTCCTGAAACTCAATGATGGCCGCACGATTCCGCAGATCGGCCTCGGGGTCTGGAAGGCAGACGATGCGCAAGCCGCTGAGGCTGTGCGCACGGCCATTGCCGCTGGGTATCGCCATGTGGATACCGCTGCGATCTACGGCAACGAGGCCGGCGTGGGCGAGGGCATCCGTTCAGCGGGCGTGAAGCGCGAGGAGATTTTCGTCACCACCAAGCTGTGGAACGATGCCCAGGGCAGCGATAGCGCGCTTAAGGCTTTCGATGCCAGCCTGAAGCGCCTGGGCCTGGATTATGTGGATCTCTACCTGATCCATTGGCCGGCGCCGCGCAAGAATCTCTATACCGAAACCTGGCGCATGCTGATCCGGTTGAAAGAGCAGGGCCGGGTGAAATCCATCGGCGTGTCGAATTTCATGCCCGAGCATCTGGATCGCATCATTGATGAAACCGGCATTGTGCCGGTGCTGAACCAGGTCGAGCTGCATCCGGCCTTCCAGCAGCCGGCGCTGCGGGCCGCCCATGCCAGGCATGGCATCGTCACCGAAGCCTGGAGCCCGCTCGGCCAGGGCAAGCTGCTGGATAATCCGGCGCTCAAGGCGATTGCCGCAAAGCATAAACGCACGGCGGCACAGGTGATCCTGCGCTGGCATCTGCAAAGCGGCTTCGTGGCGATCCCGAAATCCGTGACGCCCAGCCGCATCAAGGAAAATTTTGATCTGTTCAACTTCGCTCTGGATGCCGACGACCTGGCGGCCATCGCCAAGCTGGACGACAAGAATGGCCGCGTCGGCCCCGACCCGATGACGGCGGCATTTTAAGGGAATACAGCACCATGCCCGTCACCATCTATGGCATCAAGAATTGCGACACCATGAAGAAGGCCTTCACCTGGCTGAATGATCATGGCGTGGCCTATGCCTTCCATGATTACAAGGCCAAGGGCATCGATGCGGCGCATCTGGAGAAATGGTGCAAGGCGCTGGGCTGGGAGAAGGTGCTCAATCGCGCCGGCACCACGTTCCGCAAATTGCCGGACAGCGACCGCGAGGGGCTGACGGAGAAGAAAGCGATTGCGCTGATGCAGGCGCAGCCCAGCATGATCAAGCGGCCGGTTGTCGATCTGGGCGGCGGCAAGCTGCTGCTCGGCTTCAAGCCGGATGATTTCGCCGCTGCTTTTAAGAAATAGGCTTACGACCGCTTCTGGATCAGCATGCCGACGCCGAGTGCGATCAGCACCACCGGCCACCATTGCGCCATGAAATCCAGCGACAGCATGCCGAGGTTGTTCAGCAGGAACATTACGCCCAAGCCGATCAGGATGAGGGGACCGATCACGCAAACCTCCTGTAACGGTGCGGCATCATTCTAGGGCGATTTCAGTTTGGGTTAAATGGTCCGCGCGGCGGCGGCAAAGGCTCGCCCAGCAGCCTTGGCCAGAGCCAGGCCAGGCCTTCGCGCAGCGGCACGCGGAAGCTGTTGCGTTCGGGCGAGGTCGGCAGCAGCCGGTCGCCCTGGCGCTGCGCCACCACGAAATTGAATGTGTAGAGCGGCTCCTGGCCCATGCGTAGATCGGTGATGATCACACGGGAATCCTGCTCGGCCAGTTTGTAGAAGCCCTGGGTGAACCAGGCCAGACTGGCAGCCGGCGTGTTATAGCCCAGCATCGGCAGCAGATCGTTGCGGCGCGGAAAGCGATCGAAGGCAATTGCGGGTGTTTTGTCGAGCAACGAACGGAAGCCTTCATAATAACTGTCGCCGCTTACCGCCACCACGCGCCATAGAATGGTGTTGAAGGCCGTGGGGGTGACCAGCAGATGTTCGGCAACAATGCCCTGGCGGCGCAATTCATCCTGTGCGGCGCCGCGGACGATCTGCTGCGCGACGGCGCTCCAAACCAGATAGGCGGTGCTGATGGCAAGCCCCAGCGTGGCGTAAATCCGCGCGCGAGGCGGTTTGCCGAAAGCGAAGCCCAGCGCGATCAATAGCGGCAGGGTATAAAGCGGATCGATGATGAACATGCTGCCCAGGCCGAAAGGCTGGTCGCTGAATGGCCGCCAAAGCTGGGTGCCGTAAATCGTGGTCCAGTCCAGCAGCGGGTGGGTGATCAGGATCAGCCACACCGCCAGCCACCAGGATTTGAATTGCGCCATCGGCTCGCGCAAAGCCTTCATGGCAATCCAGGTCAGGGCCGGGGAAACCAAGGTCAGCCAAGGGATGGCATGGCTTTCGGCGCGATGGCGGGTCATGTTGGCAATCGGGTCGCCGAAATCCAGCAGCACGTCCAGGTCTGGCAGCGTGCCGTAAACCGCGCCCACCAGAGCGGCCTTCCAAACCGGCGCATGCCGGCCCAGCACAGCGACACCAACCGCCGAGCCCAGCGCGATCTGCGAAAGCGAATCCATGATGTGTTTTCCGGAGGAGAGATCGGGGCGCGCATCCTGAAGCTTTTGTGCGCAGAAAAAAACCCTCCGGCCCGGGCGATGTAACGGCGGGCCGGAGGGTTGCGTTTAAGGCTTGTCGGTTCAGCCGGCGCGGTTGTGCACTATGCGTCAGCTGACGCCGTTGTATGCTTTGCGTCAGCCGACGCCGTGGCGCACCAGCCAGGCATGCATCTTGGCCCAGCCGTCTTCCGCCGGGCCCTTGCGGTAGCTGGCGCGGTAATCGGCATGGAAGGCATGGGGCGTGTCCGGGTAGAACACGATATCCACGGTCTTGCCGGCGGCCTTGGCGGCATCGCGGAATTTCTCCACGGTGTCGTTGGGGATGCCCTGGTCGGCGGCGCCGTAAAGGCCCAGCACGGGTGCGCGCAGTTGGCCCACCACATCCATCGGATTGCGCGGCTGGCGTTCGTTGGGGGTGCCCACCACGCGGCCATACCAGGCCACGCCGGCGGTGAGCGCCGGGTTATGCGCGGCATACAGCCATACGATGCGGCCGCCCCAGCAGAAGCCGGTGATGGCCAGCTTCACGCCGTCGCCGCCATGGGTTTTGGACCAGGCCGAGACGGCGTCGAGATCGGCCATCACCTGTGCATCGGGCACTTGGCCGGCCACCGCCACGGCGGCAGACATTTCGGTCACCTTGCTCATGTCGGCCTGGCGGCCATAGAGATCCGGCGCGATGGCCAGATAGCCCATCTTGGCCAGCCGGCGCGCAACATCCTTGATATGCTCGTGCACACCGAAGATTTCCTGAATCACCATCACGGTGGGGAAGGGGCCGCCCTTGGCGGGCATGGCGCGATAGGCCGCCATCTGGTAGCCGCCGGAAACCGGGATGCGCACTTCGCCGGCGGTGAGGCCGTTGGTGTCTGTGGTGATCACGCTCTGGCCCATCACCGGCCCGGCGGCCAACGAGAAACCTGAGACCAGGCCGGTGGCGACAAAGCCGCGGCGCGACAGATCGATCTTGGGAGCCAGGCTCAGCAGATCGGCATTCATTGCACTTCCTCCTGCCGTTACGGTGCGGCGCGGTTCGAATCATTGCCGCTTGCCGTGGGCGAAGGATTTAGCCGCCGCCGCGCGGCGGGCGTCAATCGGGGCTCTCGGGATTGTTACCGCAACAGCGGCAACAGCATTTCGATAAAGAAGCTGACCGCCACGAAGATCGCCAGCCAGCAGGCGATGGAGAGCAATGTGCCGGTGCTTCTCCAGCGCAGACGAAAAGCGGCCGGTGCAATCAGCACAACCACCATCATCAATCCGATAAGCTGCAATACATTCTGCCAGGCCATGCTTCAGCCTCGGTCCGCAGGCCGGTTACGCCGGCAGGATCAATCCTTGCTGGAGACCTTCTGGTCGCTCTTGCCGCGCAGGCAATTGCGATAGAGCTTTTCCGCTTCCGGCTCCTGGCGCGCCAGATGGCGGATTTCCATGGCGCTGGTCACGCGATAGGAAACCGCATCGGAATCCTCGGGATTCTTGTATTCCGGCGGAATCATGCGCACCAGGCTGAGGCGGTTATTCTCGCCCATGCGCAATTCGATCTTCAGCGGGCTGTCGGGCGAGACGCCCTCGCTGGCGCATACGCTGCCCAGCACGCGGTCGAACTGGTTCACCCGCTTGTAGCGCGGGTCGGGAGAGAATTCGCGGCTTTCGCTGCCCAGCGAGAGCGACTTGTACTTATGCAATTCCGTGGTGGCGGTGAGGATGCGGCCAAACGGGAAGAAGATTTCCACGCCGTCATCCAGCTTGGCGTGCTCGCCCATTTTGCCGTTCACGATCGGCAGTTCCATGATGCGATGGCCGGGGATGCGCGAGGCATCTTCGTTCAGCAGCAGGGTGGCGCGGTCGCCGCGATCCTGGGCACGTTCCTGCTCGAAAGGGATCAGGGCAGTGGGGTGGCGCGGACCTTTCTGCGCCAGGGCGGCATGGCTGCCGAGTAGGGCAACGGCCATGCCGGCCATCGCCAATATGCTTTTGGCACCTTTACCACTCATGCCGCTTGCTCCCTGAAAATGCGCAACGCGCAAGATCGCAACGCCCGGCATCCCAGGCCGCCAACAGCCGGATGCGCGCGCGACTTTAGACAAGTTTTGTTACGTTGCCAAGTCTGCATTGGTTATCAAACCTTTAACGGCATGCTTGGGAGCGCTTTAGGGGCGCGCTTTGGCGGATTTCAGGGGCTTGCCGGGGCAGCCGGGCGGCCTGGCCAGAGCTTTGCCAAGCGCGACCGATCCGGTTATGTTACGCCGCCCCGCCAGACCGGGCTGCCAAGCAGCGTATTTGGGCGGTTATCGTATAGGAGTCAGGATTTTGGCCGAGAAAGACACCTTCATCCAGGAAGTGGACGAGGAATACCGCCGCGACCGGGTGATGCAGATATGGCGGCGGTATCAATGGCCGCTGATCGGGGCCCTGGCCCTTCTGCTGATCGGTGTGGCCGGCTACGAGATGTGGAAGGCCTATAGCCGCGACCGCGCCGAAGCCGCCGGGCTGGCCTTCACCAATGCCCAGTCCTTGGCCCAGCAGGGCAAGCATGTGGAGGCCGCCGAGGCTTTCGCCTCGCTGTCCAACACCGGCCCCGATGGCTACAAGTTGATGGCCGCCTTCCAGCGCGCCGGGCAGTTGATTAGGGCCAAGGATATTCCCGGTGCGGTCGCGGCCTACGATCAGATCGCCGCCGATAGCGGTGTGGCCGCCGAGTATCGCGACCTGGCCCGCTATTTCGCCGCGCTGAACGGCTTCGATACCCTGGCGCCCGACGAACTGCGCAGCCGGCTGGGCTCGATTCCGCCTGCCAGTCCGTGGAATGCCGTTGCCCGCGAATTGCTGGCCCAGGTGGAATTGAAGGCCGGCGCCCGCGATACCGCCCGCAAGCTGCTCACCGAACTGTCTGACGATCCGCAGGCCCCGCTGGGTGTGCGTGGCCGCGCCAGCGAGTTGCTGGCTGCGCTCGGCGGCCCGCTGTAAGGATATCGGGTATGAGCCGTCGCGCCGCACTTCTGATCCTCTTTCCGGCCCTGCTGATGCTGGGCGGCTGCGACACCGTTAGCCGGATCGTTGAATCCAACAGCGATGCCAAGAACCGCATTCCCGGCGAGCGCATCTCGGTGCTGGCCTATGACAGCCAACTCGATCCCGATCCGGCTTTGGCCGAAACCCCGGTGCAATTGCCGCGCCCCTGGGCGAATGCCGATTGGCCGCAGGCCGGCGGCTATCCCAGCCACGCCATGCATCATCTGGCATTGGGCCCCACGCTGGGCACCGCCTGGACCGCCGATATCGGTTCGGCCGGCAGCGATGAAACCAAGATTCTCGGCCAGCCCGTGGTGGCTGAGGGGCTGATCTTCACCAAGGATGCCGATACCCGCGTTTCGGCCTTCGATGCAGCGACCGGCCGGCGGCTCTGGCGGGTGAATTTCACCCCCAAGGGCGAGGATACCGGCGCGGTGGGCGGCGGCATGGCCTATGCCGATGGCAAACTGTTTCTCACCACCGCCTATGGCGACGTGATGGCGCTGCAGCCGCGCACCGGGCTGATGTATTGGCATGTGGCGCTCAGCCTGCCGGTGCGTGGCGCGCCCGCGGTGGATGCCGGCCGTCTGTTCCTGATCACCCAGGATAACCAGACAATCGCCATGGAGGCCGAAACCGGCCGCCAGCTCTGGACCCATAACGGCCTGAATGAAATGGCCGGCCTGGTGGGGGCGGCCAACCCGGCCATCGAGGGCAATATCGTGGTGGCGCCGTATTCCTCCGGCGAATTGGTGGCCCTGCGCGCCGATACCGGCACCGTGGCCTGGAGCGAACAACTGGTCCGCACCGCCGGCCGCACCAGCGCGGTGGGCGCCTTGAACGATATCAACGGCCGTCCGGTGATTGATCGCGGCCGGGTTTACGCCATCAGCCAGTCTGGCCGTTTTCTGGCCATCGACCTGCGCACCGGCGAGCGCATTTGGGAACGCGCCATATCCAGTGTGCAGACCCCCTGGGTGGCCGGCGATTTCATCTATGTGGTGACCGTGGATGCCGAGATCGTGTGCATCGCGCGCCGCGATGGCAAGGTGAAATGGATCCGTCAGTTGCAGCGTTACAAGGATCCCACCGCACGCACCAACAAGGGCCTGATCACCTGGTATGGCCCGGTGCTGGCCGGCGATCGTCTGCTGGTGGCTTCCACCACCGAACGCGCCTATGCCATCTCGCCTTATAACGGCGATCTTATCGGCGCCATCCGGCTTTCGGGCCCGGCCTCGGTTTCGCCCCTGGTGGCAGGTGGCACGGCCTACATCCTCACCGAGGATGCCCGCCTCACAGCTTTACGCTAGGCTGGAACCATGTCCGCCAAGATCGCCATCGTCGGCCGGCCCAATGTCGGCAAATCCACGCTGTTCAACCGCCTGGTAGGCAAGCGCCTCGCCCTGGTGGACGATACGCCCGGCGTAACCCGCGACCGCCGCGAGGGCCAGGCCCGGTTGGCCGAACTGGAATTCACCGCAGTGGATACCGCCGGCCTGGAAGATGCGCTGGATGACAGCATGGCCGGTCGCATGCGCCAGCAAACCGAACTGGCGGTGCTACAGGCCGATCTGGTGCTGTTCGTGATCGATGCCCGTGTCGGCATCACGCCGCTGGACGAGCATTTCGCCAAATGGCTGCGGCGGCAGAACAAGCCGGTGCTGCTGCTGGCCAATAAATGCGAAGGCGGGGCAGGGCGCACCGGTTTGGCCGAAGCCCATGGCCTTGGGCTGGGCGATCCGTTGCCGCTATCGGCGGAGCATGGCGAAGGCCTTTACGATCTGCATGAAGCGATCGTGGAGATCATCGGCAGGCCGGAAGCCGAAGAGGATGCGGCGGCAGAGGCCGATGGCTTGCTGCCGGTGGAAACCGATGTGGATGTGGATACGCCCGACGATCCCACCCGGCCGATCCAGCTTGCCGTGACAGGCCGGCCCAATGCCGGCAAGTCCACCCTGATCAATGCGCTGATCCATGAGGACCGTCTGCTTACCGGCCCGGAACCGGGGCTGACTCGCGACAGCATCACCGTCCGCTGGAATTACCAGGGCCGCGACATCCGCCTGGTGGATACCGCCGGCCTGCGCCGCAAGGCGCGGGTAGAGCATAAGCTGGAAAAGCTTTCGGTGGCCGATACGCTGTATTCCATCCGCATGGCGCAGGTTGTGGTGCTGCTGATCGACGGCGTGCAGGGCTTCGACAAACAGGATCTCACCATCGCCGATCACGTGCTCAGCGAAGGCCGCGCGTTGGTGATTGCCGTGAACAAGTGGGATGCGGTGGAAGATCGCGCGCTCACGCTGAAGGCCATCGAAGACCGGCTGCAAACTTCGCTGCCGCAGGCGCGCGGCATTCCGGTGGTCACGCTTTCGGCGCTGACCGGGCGGCATCTGGATCGCCTGCTGCCTGCCGTGATGAAGCAATACGAACGCTGGAACCGCCGCGTGCCGACTGCTGCCTTCAATCGCTGGCTGGAATTCATGCTGCGGAAGAATGCGCCGCCGCTGGCCAATGGCCGCAGTGTGCGCATCCGCTATGGCACCCAGGTGAAAACCCGGCCGCCCACCATGTCGCTGTTTGCCGGCCGTGCCGAAACCATCCCGGAAACCTATCAGCGCTATCTGATCAATGGCTACCGCGATGCCTTCGACCTGGATGGTATTCCGATCCGCGTCGTGCTGCGCAAGGCGAAGAATCCCTTCGACCCGGATAAGAAGAAGTAGCCTATTGCGGGGCTCCGTTGCGCGGCGGTAAACTGGCGCATGAGCAACGATCTGGAAGGCGGGGCCAAGAAACCCGCAATCAAGCCGATCATCCTCACCTCGCATCCCGGCGGCAGCGGGCCCAAGCCGTTGCCGATTTCCTGGGGCGCCGCCGATCCGCAGCAGCGCGGCCCGGTTATCGCCACGGTGCATAAAGACGACAATCCCACCATCGCCGGCAAGAATGCCATCGGCACCCATTCCGGCGCCTATGCGCTCTATCGTGCGCTGGCCATCGCCGCCGGACAGTTGAAGGCCGATCACAAGCCGGATCTGACCAACACCGCGCCGGCGGAAAAGATCGGCCCTTTTCCGCAATGGGGCGATGCCGGCAAGATCGTTTCGATCGATCCGTTCGGCCATGTGGTCAGCGAGGTATTCGCCGGGCTGATCGCCCAGGGCGTGGATGTGCGGCCCACCATCGCGGTCACCAAGGCGCATATCAATATGCCGGAATTGATTGCCGCGATGGCGGCCGGGCGCCTGCATGCCGATGGCGATATTCTTGCCGCCAATGGCGATGTGCGCGTCACCAAGGTGGCCATCGAACCGGTCTGGTGGCTGCCTGGCGTGGCGGCGCGGTTCAAGATTTCGGAAACCGAAATGCGGCGCAATCTGTTCGAACAGACCGCCGGTATGTTTCCCGAACTGGTTACCCGGCCAGACCTGAAGGTTTTCCTGCCGCCGATCGGCGGCATGACCGTCTATCTGTTCGGCGATGTCGCCAAACTCGGCAGATCCGAAACCAAAATCGCCTGCCGCATCCATGATGAATGCAACGGCTCGGATGTGTTCGGTTCGGATATCTGCACCTGCCGGCCCTATCTGGCGCATGGCATCGAGGTCTGTATCGAACAGGCGCAACAAGGCGGCGTCGGCATCATCGTCTATAACCGCAAGGAAGGCCGCGCGCTGGGCGAGGTGACGAAATTCCTGGTCTACAACGCACGCAAGCGCCAGGAAGGCGGCGACCGCGCCGAGGCCTATTTCGAACGCACCGAATGCGTGGCCGGCGTGCAGGATATGCGGTTTCAGGAATTGATGCCCGACGTGCTGCATTGGCTTGGCGTGGCGCGCGTTGATAAGCTGGTGTCGATGAGCAACTTGAAATACCAGCCGCTGGTGGATAGCGGCATCCAGGTGATCGAGCGGATTCCGATCCCCGACGATCTGATTCCTGCCGATGCGCGGGTGGAGATGGATGCCAAGAAGGCCGCCGGCTATTTCACCGACAAGGTGCCCGAGCAGACCGAACTGAAGCAGGCCAAGGGGCGCCGCCTTGACGAGTGAGGCCATGCACCGAGAGCAGGCCGCGCTCGACTGGCTGCTTGGTCCGGCGGCGATCCGTGCCCGTGCGCGGCGGCTGTATGATCATGTGGCCTCCGGCGCTTCGGCGCATTTCAGCCTGGATATCGCGCAACTGGAACCGGCTGCGGATTATGTGGCGGCCACGATCCGCGCCAATTATCCCAGCCTTGAGATTCCCTACCATGCGCGCTGGCGGCATTTCGGCCCGCGCTGGGATGCCATGGCGATGCGTTTCGATGGCATGAAGCCGCTCGAACTCGGCCGCATCCGTTTCGATCTGGCCGTGGTGTCGGTGCTGCTGGATGCCGGCTCCGGGCCGGATTGGCGCTATCGCGAAGCCGATGGCACGATATCCGCGCGTTCGGAAGGTCTGGCGATTGCCAGCCTGGATGCGTTCAGGCGCGGGCTGTTCTCGCGCCTGCCCGAGGCGTTGCCTTGCCGCGCCGATGCGGAAGGCCTGCTGCGCATCGATGCCGCCGATCTGGCGGCGGCCTTTCAGGTCGGGCCGGACAATCCGCTGGCTGGCCTCGAAGGCCGCGCGCTGCTGTTGCGCAATCTGGGCAAGGCATTGCAGGCTTCGCCCGATTTGTTCGGCACCGCCGATACCGAACAGGGAGAGCGCATCGGCCATCTGTTCGACTGGCTGGCAGGCCAGGCGCGGGATGGCATGTTGCCGGCTGAGACCATTCTGCGCGCTTTGTTGCGTGGCCTCGGCCCGGTCTGGCCTGGCCGCATAGAGCTTGGCGGCGTCAATCTTGGCGATTGCTGGCGGCATCCGGCAGCGCTTGCCGGCGCCGGCGAGCCGGCCTTGAGCGCCGGATTGGTGCCGTTCCACAAACTGTCGCAATGGCTGGCCTATTCGCTGGTGGAACCGCTGGAGCAATACGGCATCCGCGTGGTGGATATCGATGCGTTGACCGGCCTGCCGGAATATCGCAATGGCGGCCTGTTCCTGGATCTCGGCGTGGTGCGGCTGAAGGATGCCGCGCTCGCCGTTCAGCCGCTGGCGCCCGATCATGAAGCCATCGTGGAATGGCGTGCGCTCACCGTGGCTTTGCTCGATGCCATCGCCGATCCGGTGCGCCGGCGTTTGGGCAAGAGCGCCGCCGAGATGCCGCTGGCGCGTATCCTCGAAGGCGGCACCTGGGCGGCGGGCCGGCGCATCGCCGCCGAGAAGCGTCCGGGCGGTCCGCCGCCGCTGAATATCCTCAGCGACGGCACGGTTTTTTGAGAGGGAATGGCGCAATGTCAGACGTGCATGTGATCGATCATCCGCTGGTGCAGCACAAACTCACCCTGATGCGGCGCAAGGAAGTATCAACAGCCGAATTCCGCCGTCTGGTGCGCGAGGTCAGCCTGCTGATGGCCTACGAGGTGTTGCGCGATCTGCCGATGGACAGCATCGAGATCGAAACCCCGCTGGAAAAGATGCAGGCGCCGATCCTGGCCGGCAAGAAGCTCTGCTTCGTCTCTATCCTGCGTGCCGGCAACGGCATCCTGGATGGCATGCTCGACCTGGTGCCCTCGGCTCGCGTAGGCCATATCGGGCTGTATCGCGATCCGGCCACTTTGGTGCCGGTGGAGTATTACATCAAGCTGCCCGACGATATCGCCGCGCGCCAGGTGGTGGTGGTAGACCCCATGCTGGCCACCGGCCATTCGGCGGCGGCGGCGGTGGCACGGCTGAAGCAGGCCGGCGCGCAGAAGATCAAGTTCGTCTGCCTGCTCACCGCGCCGGAAGGCATCAAGGTTTTTCAGGAAGAGCACCCCGATGTGCCGGTCTACACGGCTTCTGTGGATCGCCAGTTGAACGATCACGGCTATATCTGCCCCGGCCTGGGCGATGCCGGCGACCGGATTTACGGCACGAAATAACGGCGGGCACAGCTTTTCGGCGGGGCAGTGGGGCTGGGAAATATCCAGGGTTGCTCTTTTTTTGTTGACATGTTCCCCAATTGATCGCATCCTATTGCGCGTGATGTTATTGTTTCATGCGCGCATTTTGTTACTTATTCTTGACAGAAGGCTTTTTCATGCCGACCGAGCAGCCATCCCAATCACCGCTGACCTCACCCAAGCATTCCGGCCACAGCATTCGCTTCTGGCGGCGCCTATGGAACTTTTTGGGCGATGATACGGTCGCCCGCGCGTTCAACCTGTTGCTCCTTATTGTCGTGTGCTGGCTTGTGATGGAAGCAGCCACCATGTTGATACGTGGGGCTTACAAGTCCTTTTTTGTACGGTCAGGCGGATATGCCGTGTCAGAGGCAATCGAATATGCCATGGGCTTGAGGGTACAGACCGACAAGGATATCGCAGCTCTGCCGGAAGCGCCGGTTTACCCTTTGCCGCCAATTTGTCTGGTTGATGCGCGATACACCAATACCACTCGTTATTATGCGCAGGCTCAAGCCTGTCTTGGAAATTTTGGCAACTCAGACCCGATATTTGGCGGCTGGTGTGATTTCGGCACCGGTTGGCGCGCACATTGTCGCCGCAGAGCCTATGGGATGCACGTTCTGCAACATGAGGAAACATTTGTAAGGTTGGTAGCTGCGATCAAGGACCCATGCCGTTTCCTGCCTTCACCGGATAAGATCGCTAAAGCAACCGATACTGATTCAGAGCGAGCAAAAAGACTTCTCGAATCCTGGAGCAATGCTGGCTGCAATGGGAGTCAACCGTTTCTACTTTATTGGCTGCAGCTCGATTTCATTGCCCCGTCTCAAATCAATTCAGGGAAAAGGGAACGCATACACGTGATGATTTCCAACAGGGATTGACGCTTCAAGTAAAAAAACTTTGTGTCTTAGGCATATGGATGAAAGGAAAGAGCAATGAACAAACAATCTTCCTCCGGCTCCCACGCACGGCTACATACTTACGCGACTGGTGATGGTTCAATTGGGCATATGAGCTTGGAATTGCGCCGTTCTGACGGTACATCGCTTCACTACGGTTTTTATCCTGATACCGAAGACATGAATAAAATTGACTCGTTGACCAGCCCGGTCACTGGGGTGACTGGTATTCTTAAGGATGAAAAGTATGAAAAAGCCGGCTTCCCCAACCATCTCGCTTCTGACGTCATTCCTCTCGATGAGGAAGAAGCGGAAAAAATGCATGGATACATAGAAAAATTGATCAAAAAACCGGGAATGTATTTTTTAGTTGATCGAAACTGTGCGGATGTAGCAAGGGACATTTTCAAGTCATCAGGCAGTAAAGCAAAACTTGAAGATTTCGTGACATTTGAGCAATGGGACCAATTCAATCTTTCGAAAGTTGGAATGGTAATGCCGGAAGAAAAATATCTGCCTTACGAAAGAGCGAAAGCCTTGAAAAAAGCTGCTGATGGCGCGGCGGCCTCACGTGCCTTTAATCAACGCCTCGAATTGCAGCGGATGGATTTCGAGACGGACGAAGAGTATGAGCAATACAAGGCGCAGTACGGGGCGCCGCAGCGCGGTTCCGATAATGAACAAAAGCAGCCCGCGCCGGACCACCCCGGGCCGGATCAGCGCAGCGATGCCGGCAGCTTGCAACAGCAGCAAGCCGCGCAGCAATTCGCCGACGCCACTATCGATACAGGCGCCATCGACACAGGCACTATCGACACTGGCGGCGGCAACAATGGCCGCAACTATGCCGCCGAACTCGCCGCCCTCCCATTGGGCCGCGCGGTGAGCGTGAACTGGCTGTTGGAGAAATCGCCCGATCAATGGACGCAGCGGGAGCTGGACGACGCCCAGGCCTCCGATGCCTATTGGAACAGCCGCAATCCCCGTCATGGCGAGGTACAGAATGCTGTCACCGGGGTTTACGATTATCTCTATGGCAATGGCATCCAGAGCTTCCGGCCGGATGGCAGCCTGCCGCGCCTTGAGGCGGTCAACAGGCTGGCGGCTGATCCGGGCAGCCCGACATGGCAATCCGGGCAGGAGGCCACGCTCCGGGCCAACAGGGCCGATCTCGGCATGCTGATGGAGGATTTTCCGCGGGTCGATGGCTCGGAGGCAGCGCGCAATGCGCCGGGCCGCTTCTTGCAACAGGCGTTGAATGCCGCGCTCTGGCCCGGCAAGGCCGCGCCCGATGCGGCCAGCATCCAGGGCAAGCCCTATCGCAATGGCCCGATCCTGGTGGATGGCGAGATCGGCCCGGTCACGGCCCAGGCGCTGGACCAGGTGGAGGCGATGCCCGGTGGGCTGTCGGCGCTGACCCATGACATGAAGCGCATCGCGGCGCAGGATCTGGTGCAACGCCTGCCGCCCGAAATGCCGCCCGAAGATTCGGCCGAAGATTCGGCAGGAGCGCAGGACTTGGCCGGCCTGTTGGATCAGGCAGTCAACATCTTCCGCGATCTCAACCGCAGCCATGACGGCAGCGTGCGGCATCTGCAGAAGGGCCTGAACCAGTTGGGCCGGCAGAGTATGGGCCAGCAGAGTATGGGCCAGCAGAGCACAGGTCTCAATGAAACCTGGCAGCCGATTGCCGAAGATGGCCAGCTTGGCCCGGTGACGGCGAAAAGCTTCGCAACCCTGGCCAGGCGCCTGCCGGCCGACAGCATGGCGTCGCTGTTCGATCTCGGCACGCCGCCCTCGGTTGGTGGGGCGGGCAACAGAAAGGGCAGGGCCGCAAGCCAGATGTCCGCGCTTTCCAGCCGCGATCCCAATCCACGCCAGCGCCTGCGCGCCGGTATGGTGTAGCGGCTGCGATAACTCACGTCGCTATGTGCGTTGTCGCTATGGGTGCGGTATCGGCGAAGCGTTCGCGGGCCAGATCGTAGAGCATCTGGTCCAGCCGGTTCATTTCGCGCACGCGGTTCAACACCGCCGGGTCGTCCAGCCCGGCCATCTCGTTGGCTGATACATTGTCGCGCCCCACCGGCGGGGTGCCGGCCAGGCCCAGTTCCGCGCAGACCTTTTGCATGCCGCGCTCCAGCGCTTCGGCGAAGATCACCCGGCTGATCGGGCCGTTCAGCCGCGCCAGCAGATGGCCTTTCACACTGGGTTCCGACCAGTTCAACGCGGCCACCGAGAAATAGCTGCCGATAGTGGCGAGTTCCGGGCCGTAATCCCTGAGCGCCGGTGTCATCAGGTCGGAGAGCAGGGATTTCGTCTGCACATTCGCCAGCACTGCCTCGGCTGCCGGGTCGTGCAGGAAATCCAGCAAGGTCTTGTGGCGCATCAACACCGGATGCATGCGGCCGCTCTGCTTGCGGGCGGTATGGCGAATTTGCGACAGCGTGCGGGCCACCGGATCGCGCAGCACGGTGAAGCAATACAGATCGGCCGGAGCGTGCACCAGCGGATATGCGCCGTAATGGCCGAAATACACCGACTTGCCCAATTGGCCGCGCGCCTGGGTTTGGTGGAAATAGCTCAACGAGGGCGAACGCGGTTCGGCGGCCCGGATTTCGGGCAGAAACACCTGTTCCATCCAGCGGGTGATGCTGGTGCCGGCGGTTTTCTGAATGTGCAGGAAGTAGATGTTCCGGCTGGGGATATACATGCCGGCAAGTTTAACACGGCAGGCTTTTGTTACCAGCCTGTGTCGGCTGTCACACGCTGCGGCCTGGACCTGGGCGGGCTTTGCTTTATCTCAACGGGTAACAGCAAACCCAGTCATCTTTGAAACAGACCAGTCATCTTCCAAACAGAAAGGGGCCTGTCATGGCCTTCCTGAACCGCCGCTTCCGCCGCCTCGGCCTCACCATCGCCGCCTCCGTGCTGGCGGGCCTGGTTGCCGCCAACGCCCATGCCGCCCAGCCGTCCGCCGAACAGCAGGCGGCTACCGAACAGGCCGTCAGCCTGCCGGCGCCCCGCGTGGTGGGGCAGGATACCCGCCGCAACAAGCCGGTGGTGCAGGGCCAGCGCCTGGTTGCCGGCCCGGGTTCGGGCATAGAAGTGCGGCTGGCGGATGGCTCTCAGCTCGTGGTGGGCCCCAACAGCGTGCTGAGCGTGGATGAATGCTCGGCCGACCGCGTGGTGCTGCGGCTCGAACGCGGCAGTTTCCTGGTCGACTCCGCCAATCCCGGCCAGGTCTTCGTCAGCATGCCGGCCGGCAGTGTTACGGTGCGTTCCGCTGCCGTGGCCGGACGGGTCGGGCCAGACGGCACCGATGTGGTTCTGCTCTCTGCCGGCCGCGCCGATGTGACAGGTTTCGGCGGTCGCTCGGTCCGACTCGATCAGCAGGGCGAGGCCACCCGCATCCGGGCGCTCGGCCCGCCCAGCCAGCCCTATATTTTGCCGCCCGAACGGCTGCGCGACTTCGCCGGCCTGGCCGCCCAGGTTGCCTGGCTCGATTGAGCCGGAAAAATCGGTCAACGTGCAAAAAGCCGCATCTGATGCGGCTTTTTCGCTTTATGACAGTCCGCGTGGAAAGTCTGGCGTAAAACCTGCCGTGACCCGCGCGCCACGGCAGGTAAAAAAAGTATCCCCAAGGGTTTAAAAAGGCTTGCGTTGGCGGGGGGTTGCTGTAAATAAGCGCTCATTGACGCACCCGCACGTGCCGATGGCCCCTGGCAGGTTATGCAACGACGAACGCGTCTCTTTTGGTGGTACGGCGAGAGCCGTGCCGGTTCAAAGCCGGTCCGAGAGGGAGGTTTCGATGGTTGCAGCCACTGCTGGCCGCATGAAGACCCGTCTGCGAAACACGCGTAATGCTGTGGAGCAGGGGCAGATCACTGAGAAGATGCAGCGCTTCCTGGACACCTGCACGGATTCCGATCCGTTCCTGGTGGTGGACGTTGATATCGTCGAGCGCAATTATCTCGAGCTGCGCCGTCTGCTGCCGCTTGCCCGCGTGTTCTACGCCACCAAGGCCAACCCGGCCGAGGAAATCGTGGAGCGCCTGGCCGGCATCGGCTCCAGCTTCGACGTGGCCTCGCCGGGCGAGATCGATCTCTGCCTGAATAGCGGCGTGACGCCGGATCGCATCTCCTATGGCTCGACCATCAAGAAGAAGACCGACATCGCGTTTGCCTATGGCAAGGGCGTGCGTCTGTTTGCCTTCGATTCCGATGCCGAGTTGGAGAAGCTGGCCGCTGCCGCTCCGGGTGCTCGCGTGTTCTGCCGCGTGCTGATGGAATGCGAAGGCGCCGAATGGCCGCTGTCGCGCAAGTTCGGCTGCTCGCCGCGTATGGCTGCCGACCTGCTGGTGCGCGCCCGCAAGCTGGGCCTGGACCCCTATGGCATCTCCTTCCATGTCGGCTCGCAGCAGACCGACCTGAGCCAGTGGGATTCCGCCGTTGCCCAGGTCGCGCAGATGTTCACCATCCTGCATGACGAGGATGTGGATCTGCGCATGATCAACCTCGGCGGCGGCTTCCCGGCTCGCTACCGGTCCGACGTGCCGGCGCTGGAAGCCTATGCCCAGGCCATCACCCAGGCGATGACCAAGCATTTCGGCAACAACCTGCCGGAAATGATCATCGAGCCGGGCCGTGGCCTGGTGGGCGATGCCGGCGTGATCCAGGCTGAAGTGGTGCTGATCTCGCGCAAGGATTACGAGGACGACCGCCGTTGGGTGTATCTCGACATCGGCAAGTTCTCCGGCCTGGCCGAGACCATGGACGAGGCGATCAAGTATCGTTTGCTCACGCCGCGTGATGGCGGGCCCACGGGTCCGGTTTCCATCGCCGGCCCGACCTGCGATAGCGCCGACATCCTGTACGAGAAGGCCGATTACCAATTGCCGCTCGATCTCGCGGTCGGCGACAAGGTGCGGATTCTCTCGGCTGGTGCCTATACCACCACCTATTCGTCGGTGGGCTTCAACGGCTTTCCGCCGCTGAAGAGCTACTGCATCTAAGCAGATCACGACAATCGTGTGACCCAAGGTATGTAACCCTGGGCGGCGCGCCTTCAATGGCGCACCGCCTTTGGCGCCGGGCCCATACCGCTTTCCGCGTTGGCGGTACGGTATGCGGCCCGGCGCCCATGATTTCCCATATCACGCGCCAAAAATCACATGGATGAATCCGGGCGGATATGTGCAACGCATCGTTGTGCGTGAATCCGTTTGCCGGTCTTCTCAACCTGTGCCATGTATGCCGGCCCATTATAAAAAAGCCGGCGGGCCGTCGATTCTCCCCAAAGCCGGATAGGGGGGCACAGGTCAGGATAATGGCCGCATCGGTCAAGGTATTATGAGTAACCGCACGGGTATGGAAGGCGCGTCTACAGGTATATCGGGGGATATAACGGACGATGCATCAATCGACATGAACGACCGACTGTTTGCAGCGCTGGATGCACGGCATCGGCGCGATATGCATGATGTGATGCTGCTGAGCGGCGACGCTTCGCCGGTCGAGGATGCTGCGGTTTTCGCCGAGGCCATCGACGCGATTGCCGAGGGCATCGCGGTATGGGATTCGGAAACCCGTCTGCTGCGTTTCAATCGCCGTGTGCCGGAGCTGTTCGGCCTGTCCACTGGCCGGCTGCAAACCGGCATCGCCGCCACCGAATTCGTGCTCCTGCTGATCGCCGATGGCGTGGTGAACATGCAGGAAAGCGAGGCCGCGCAATGGGTGGAGACCCATCTTGCCGCCAATCTGCGCTCCAGCCGCAAGCAGGAGGTGCGGCTTGCCGATGGCACTTGGCTCAATTTCGACTGGCGGCAATTGCCTTCGGGCGGCTATGTGTCGGTTTTCACCGATGTGACGGTGCGGCGCCGTGCGCTGAACCGGCTGCGCCATGCCGAACTGAAATACCGGCAGATTTTCGACAATGTGGAGGAGGGCGTGATCCAGGTTACGCCCGGCGGCAGGCTGTTGGCGATCAACCGCGCCGGCGCTGCGATTTTCGGTTATGCCTCGGCCGAGGAGATGCTGGCGCAGGTAAGCGATTCCGCGCTGCAGCTTTATGTGCAGCCATCGCGGCGCGGCGAGATGGTGGATCATCTGCAGCGCTATGGTTTCGTCAACGACTTCCGCTCGCAGATGCGGCGGCGCGACGGCACGGTGATCTGGGTATCGAAAACCCTGCGCCAGGTGAGCGACGATAGCGGTGCCATGGCGGTGATCGAGGGCATGTTCCGCGATGTGAGCGCCCAGCGCCGCGCCGAGGAAGTCTTGCTTAAGGCCAAGGAGCAGGCCGAGACCGCCAATCGGGCCAAGAGCGATTTCCTCGCCAATATGAGCCACGAGCTGCGCACGCCGCTCAATGCCATCCTGGGCTTTTCGCAAATCCTGTCGTCGGAATTGCTGGGGCCGATCGAGAATCCGAAATACATGGAATATTGCCGCGATATCCTGGCCAGCGGCCAGCATCTGCTGGCATTGATCAACGACATCCTCGACACCGCCAAGGTGGAAGCCGGCAAGATGCTGCTGGAGGAAGCTTGGTTCGATCTCGAAAGCGATATCGATGCCGCGATGCTGCTGGTGCGCGAGCGTGCGCAGCAAGGCGATATCGCGCTGGGCAAGACCATGCCGGATGCGTTGCCCTATATCTGGGGCGATTCACGCCGCATGCGCCAGGTGCTGATCAACCTGCTCAGCAACGCGGTGAAATTCACGCCGGCCGGCGGCCGCGTGAATGTGGATGTATCCCATGGCCCAAATGGCATGCAGATCGCCGTGTCGGATACCGGCATCGGCATTGCGGCGGAGAATATCGAACGCGTGCTGCAGCCTTTCAGCCAGGTGGCCAATGCGTTGTCTCGGCCGCATGACGGCACCGGGCTGGGGCTTTCGCTCAGCCGGCGGCTGGTGGAATTGCATGGCGGCCGGCTTGCGGTGGAAAGCGAGGTGGGCGTGGGCACCACCGTTACCGTTACGCTGCCTGCCGATCGCTGCCGCCAGGATGCATCACAGGCCGATGCGAAGCACCAGTTTGCCGAGCACCTGCCGCTGCGCCAGCCGGAGCAGGGCCTCGTTGGCATTCTCGAGCGGCAGGATGGCGCCGATCAGCGGCCGGCCGGCATCGCTGGTTAGCCAATCCTGTAAGGCTTGCCGCATCGGTGCCGCCAGCGCCGGGTTGCGCCGCACTTGCTCGCCGGCTCGCACGCCGATGATAGCGGCTTCGCTCAGCAGCAGGCGATTGGCGGCAAATCGCGGCGCCTCGCCGGCGGCAAAGCCCACCACCAGATAGCGCCCCTGCGGCGCCAATGCGCGCAACGCCTGTTGGCTGATCGCGCCGCCTACCGGATCGAAGATCACTTGCATGCCGCCGGTGCCGGTCCGCAATTTCTGCAGCCAATCGGCATCGCTGGGATCGAGGGTTATGCTGGCGCCGGCATCCAGGGCGGCCTGGCGCTTTTCGGCGCTGGAGGCGAGGGCGAATACGTTGGCGCCCAGCCTGGCCCCCAAGGCCACGGCGGCCAGCCCCATGCCGCCGCCGGCACCCAGCACCAGCAGGTTTTCGCCGGCCCGCAAATCGCCGCGCGCCACCAGGGCGCCCCAGGCGGTTGTTGCCCCCACCGGAAAGGCAGCCGCCTCGGCAAAGCTGTAAGCATCGGGCTTGCGCAGCAAGGCCTCGCCTGGCACCACGATTTCTTCCGCAAAGGCGCCCAACCGGCATTGCAGCAGCACGGCATCGCCGGGGCGCCAGTTGCCGCTATCGGATGCGGCTTCCAGCACGATGCCGGCGGCTTCCGCGCCCGGCACGAAAGGCAGCGGCGGCTTGAACTGGTATTCGCCCCGCAGCATCAGCGCATCGAAGAAATTTACCCCTGCCGCTTGCACGCCCACACGCACCTGGCCGGGTTTCAACGCCGCGCGCGGCAGCTCTGCCATGGCGAAATCCGCCGCCTCGGGGCCTGCCGGCGGCCCCAGTCGGTGGCACAGCATGGCGCGATAATGGTTCATGCATCCGGCCGCCGGATGAACAGCAGCGCCAGCAGCAGGGTCAGCAGCAGCAGCACGCCGCATACCAGATACGGCGCCTCGATGCTCACCGCCTGAAACAGCCAGCCGCCTTGCAACGGCCCCAGCACGCGGCCCAGCGCCGCCATGCTTTGCGACATGCCCAGCACCAAGCCCTGCTGATCGATGCCGGCCGCGCGGCTGATCAGGCTGGACAGGCTGGGATTGATGAAGGCGAAACTGGCCGAGGTGAGCAGGATGGAAAGCGCCAGCATCGGCAGATCCTGCACCCAGATCACCATCAGCGTGCCGGCGGCCAGGCCCAGCAGGCCGGTGCGCATCAGGGCATTCTCTCCGAACAGCCGCGTTACCGGCCCGATCAGGCCGCCTTGCACCGCCAGCACCACAAGACCGATACACGCAAAGGCGATCCCAACCTCGAAGGCATGCCAGTTGAAACGCTGGGCGGTGAACAGCGGGAACAGCACTTCGATCTGCGAAAACACATAGCTGACCGAGAAATGCATCAGGATCAGCACAAGTGCCGGTTTGCCGATGCTGCCCAGCCCGGCCAGCGGGTTCAGGCCACGGCGCGGCGCGGCCGCCGATTGGCCCAGCACCAGGGTTTCACGCAGCCGCAGGCTGGCCAGCACCAGGGCGCAGAGCGAGGCTGCTGCTGCCGCCAAGGCGGGCAGGTGGAAATTCGGGTTCAGCGGATCCGGCCCGGTCAGCAGGCCGCCTAGCACCGGGCCCAGCACCATGCCCAGCCCGAAGGCCGCGCCCACCATGCCCATGCCGCGCGCCCGGGTTTCCGGCGTGGTGCAATCGGCCACGATGGCCTGGGCGATGCTGATCTTGCCGGCGCCGATGCCATTCACGATGCGGGCCAGGAAAACCAGCAGCAGGGTGTCTGCAAAGGCCAGGCCCAGATAACCGATGCAGGACAGGGCGGTGCAGATCAGGAACACCTTGCGCCGGCCGACCCGGTCGGTCAGGCCGCCCAAAAGCGGCGCCGAGATGAATTGTGCGATTGAAAAAACCGAGGCCAGCAGGGCAATCGCCAGCGGGTCGGCGCCAAAACTGGCGGCATAGAATGGCAACAGCGGTATGACGATGCCGAAACCGATCAAATCCACGGTAATCGACAGGAAAACAATCGCCAGCATGGGTATCCGTTCCAGGGTTTGCAACTTGGGCCAGATAGATGTGACCGGCGATTGCCGCGCGGGCCCCAACCCGCTATTTTCCGGCCCGATTTGGTAATTCCCGAACCGGGGCAGGATCATGAAGGTAGACGGCGTAGCTTACCGCACAATCTGGGTCAACCCGGACGGGTGGTCGATCGGCATCATCGACCAGACGAAACTGCCCCATGCCTTCGTCACCACCAGCCTGTCCAGCATGGCCGAGGCGGCCCATGCGATCAAGGCGATGGTGGTGCGCGGCGCGCCGCTGATCGGCGCCACCGGTGCTTATGGCCTGGCGTTGGCGATGCGTGTCGATCCGTCGGATGCCAATCTGAAAGCGGCTTATGATGTGCTGGTGGAGACCCGGCCCACCGCGATCAATCTGCGCTGGGCGCTGGATCGTGTGCGCGGCGTGCTGGCCAAACTGCAGCCGGCCGAACGCGCGGCGGCGGCCTATGCGGAATCGGCTGCGATCTGCGATGAGGATGTGGGCGTGTGTTCGGCCATCGGCGACCATGGCCACAAGATCATCGAGCAGCTCTATATCGAGCATGGCCGCAAGCGCCCGGTGAACATCCTCACCCATTGCAATGCCGGCTGGCTGGCCTGCGTGGATTGGGGTACGGCGCTGGCGCCGATCTACAAGGCGCATGATGCCGGCATTCCGCTGCATGTCTGGGTGGACGAAACCCGCCCGCGCAATCAGGGCGCTTCGCTCACCGCTTGGGAACTCGGCCGCCATGGCGTGAAGCATACCGTGATCGCCGACAATACCGGCGGCCATCTGATGCAGCATGGCATGGTGGATATGTGCATCGTCGGCACCGACCGCACCACCCGGCGCGGCGATGTGTGCAACAAGATCGGCACGTACCTCAAGGCGCTGGCTGCCAAGGATAACGGCGTGCCGTTCTATGTGGCCTTGCCGTTCTCCACCATCGACTGGACGATCTCGGATGGCGTGAAGGAAATTCCCATCGAGGAGCGCGCCGAAGAGGAAGTGACGGTGATGACCGGCAAGACTTCCGATGGCGCCATCACCTCGGTGCGTATCGTGCCCGATGGCAGCCGCGCCGCCAATTACGGTTTCGACGTAACCCCCGCCCGGCTGGTGAGCGGCCTGATCACCGAACGCGGCGTCTGCCTGGCTTCCGAAGCCGGCATGACTGCGCTTTACCCCGAACACGCACGCTGAGAGAGTTTGCCCCATGAAGAATCTCTGGTCCGACCGCGATGCCAAGGCCGCCATCAAGCATTACGCCAAGCAGGGCGTGAACGAGGATCTGGCCGTGCGCACCTACACCACGCGCCTGCTCGGCGGCGTGCCGGCTCTAGTGCAGCATGGCGGCGGCAATACTTCGGTGAAAACCCGCATGCGCGACATTCTGGGCAATCCGGTGGATGTGCTGTGCGTGAAGGGCTCGGGTTGGGACATGGCGGTGATCGAGCCGCCGGGGCTGCCTGCCGTGCGTTTGAAGCCCTTGCAGGCGCTGATCGACCTGAAGGCGCTGACCGACGAGGAGATGGTGAATATCCAGCGCTGCAATCTGCTGGATTCCACTTCGCCCAATCCCTCGGTGGAAACCCTGTTCCACGCCTTCCTGCCGCACAAATTCATCGACCATACCCATGCCGATGCGGTGTTGGCGCTGACCGATCAACCCGATGGCATCGCTCAGGCGAAAAAACTGTTCGGTAAGAAGCTGGCCATCGTGGAATACGAAATGCCTGGTTTCGGCCTGGCCAAGAAGGCCGCCGAGGCATTCAAGCGCCAGCCCGATGCGGAAGGCCTGGTGCTGGTGAAGCATGGTATCTTCACCTGGGGCGACAACGCCAAGCAGGCCTACGACCGGATGATCCATTACGTGTCGATGGCCGAGCGTTTCCTCGCCAAGGGCCGCAAGCAGGTTTTCGTACAGGCCAAGCTGCCCAAGAAGATCGCGGCGGCTGAGGATGTGATGCCGATCCTGCGCGGCCTGATCGCCATTCCCACCAATGCCGATGACGGCCAGATCGCGCGCTGGGTATTCGATCGCCGTCAGACGCCCGAGATCGATGCCTTCGTGAACGGCCGTCAGGTGGGGCGCTACAGCCAGGCCGGCACTGTCACCCCCGATCATGTGATCCGCACCAAGCCCTGGCCGGTGGTGCTGCCAGCACCGGAGGCTGGCAAGCTGGATGAATTCGCAAGCCGGGCCAAGCAGGCCATCGACGGCTATATCGCCAAGTACAAGGCGTATTTCGAGCGCCACAACGCCACCGCCGTGCCCAAGAAGATCATGCTGGATCCGATGCCGCGCGCGCTGCTGGTGCCCGGCCTTGGCCTGATCGGCGTCGGCAAGTCGCGGAAAGACGCCAGCATCGCCGCCGATATCGCGCAGACCGCCGTGGCGGTGATCACGCGCGCCGAAGCCATCGGCAAATTCACGTCCATCGCCGAGCGCGATATCTTCGATGTGGAATACTGGTCGCTGGAACAGGCCAAGCTGGGCAAGGGCGGCGAGAAGCCGCTGGCGCGCCAGGTGGTGGTTGTCACCGGCGGGGCAGGGGCCATCGGCGCCGCCACCGCCAAGGCTTTCGCCGCCGAGGGCGCGGAAGTGGCCGTGCTTGATCTCGATGGCACCAAGGCCGCCGAAATCGCCAAGAAACTGGGCGGCATCGGCATCGCCTGCGACGTGACCAAGCAGGCCAGCGTGAATGCGGCTTTCGCCAAGGTGGCGGCGCATTTCGGTGGCGTGGATATCCTGGTGTCGAATGCCGGCGCGGCCTGGGGCGGCCGGATCGGCGAAGTGTCCGACGAAAGCCTGCGCAAGAGCTTCGACCTCAATTTCTTCAGCCATCAATACGCGGCCCAGGCCGCCGTGGCGATCATGCTGAAGCAGAAGACCGGCGGCTGCCTGCTGTTCAACGCCTCCAAGCAGGCGGTGAATCCGGGCCCGGATTTCGGCCCCTATGGTTTGCCCAAGGCAGCCACGCTGTTCCTGTCGCGGCAATACGCGCTGGATTACGGTGCCGCCGGCATCCGCTCCTCGGCGGTGAATGCCGACCGTATCCGCTCCGGCCTGCTGACCGACGACATGGTGGCCAAGCGGTCCAAGGCGCGCGGCCTGTCGGAGAAGGAATATATGTCGGGCAACCTGCTGGGCCGCGAAGTGAAGGCGTCCGATGTGGCGCAGGCCTTCGTGCAGCTTGCCGTGGCGCAGAAAACCACCGGCGCGGTGGCCACCGTGGATGGCGGCAATATCGCTGCCGCGCTGCGGTGACAAGACTGGGCAACAGGAAGATTGC
This sequence comes from Ferrovibrio sp., assembly GCF_019636075.1. Classification (GTDB taxonomy): domain Bacteria; phylum Pseudomonadota; class Alphaproteobacteria; order Ferrovibrionales; family Ferrovibrionaceae; genus Ferrovibrio. The sequence continues at coordinate 2,505 of NZ_JAHBYG010000049.1, read as the reverse complement.
GTTAACTCTCTTGGCGCTAATCTGAGGGTCATGCATTTGTCGCGCAAAGCTTTGTCGCCAGCCATCCCGGTCCTGCTTGCCATGGCAGGGCTGCTGGCGGCTTGCGAGAATTTGCCGCCGCCGGAAGGGCCGATGCCGGCGCGTGCGCTGAAGCCCAAGCCGCCGCAGGAAGACCCGGTGGAGAAGGCGGTGCGCGACCGGCGCGAACGCAATGCCTATGCGATTCCGCCACGCAGTTATCCGTCACAAACCAACACCACACCGCTCGGCTGGCAGCCACCGGCCGCCGCGGCCCAGTCTGGCCAGACCGCCGAGGCCCCGGCGCCGACTGGCGCAACGGCCTCTGCGGGTCCGGCTGCTGCTGCCGCAGCGCCAGCCAGCCGCCAGCCGCCGCGCCCGACCGACAAGCCTGCCACGCCCACAATGCCGGCGCAGCCTGCCCAGGCTGCCATGCCATCGCAGCCTGCCGCTGGCGCCGATGCCAATCCGCCGCTGCCGGCCGGTTATGTGCCATCGGTGCCGGCGCCGGCCGGCATGCCGGTGATAGCCTCGATGCCACCGGCTTCAATGCCACCGGCTTCGGCGTTTGCGGCCGGCGCGCCGTCTGGCAACTGGCATGCACATATCGCCTCGCATCGCAGCGAGGAGGCGGCGATCAACGATTGGCAGCGCCGCCTGAAAGAGAATCCCTCGGTTTATGGTGCGTTGGAGCCGGCGCTGCTTTGGGTGGATGTGCCTAATCGCGGCTCTTATGCCCGCCTGGTGTTCGGCAGCTTCGCCAGCAAGGCAGACGTGCAGGCGGCGTGCAGCAAGATCAGCGGCCCCGGCCGCTATTGCAACGCCATCCAGGACTAATTCCTCCCTTCATATTTCAGCCTGAAATCTTGTTACGGTTTGTATCCTGCAACAGGCCGCAACAAACATGGATTTCTTTGCCCGGCAGTTCTTGCCAGGTGACGCGTGTTTTGCGGCTCTGAAATATTTGCACACAATATTACTTTTGGATTCCAGCGCGTTGCGGGTGCGCATCGTTGGCACGCGTGTTGATGGGGGTGTTTGCGGGGAATCCTCCCCAGTAACCACTCCATCCACGCGATGGGTCAGGAGATGACCATGGTCAGCAGTGTAAGTGCCTCGGGCATTTCGATGGCGGATATGCTCAAGCAGATGCGCCAGAAAATGTTCGAGCAGACCGATACCAATAGCGATGGCAGTGTCGATGAAACCGAACTTGCAGCCCAGCTCGAGAAGGGCCAGGCGGCAGGCAAGGGGCCGCAATCCGCCCAGGCTCCATCGGCTTCGCAGATGCTTGCGGATTTCGACAGCGACGGCGACGGCAAGATTTCCTCCACGGAATTCGATGCCGGGTTCAAGAAGCTGGACGAGCAGATGCAGGCCAGCATGGCCGAGATGCAGGCGCAGGGTATGGGCCAGATGCCGCCGCCGCCGCCACCGCCCGGCGGCATGATGGGTGGCTATGCCTCATCGGACGAGGATAGCGGTACCGATCTGGTGTCGCAGTTGCTCTCGGCGCTTGATGACGACGACGATGATGATAGCAGCAGCACGTCCTCGCTGCTGTCGTCCTCGGACACGGCTTCTAGCAGCAGCGATTTCACCCAGACCCTGCTGGATGCCTTCAAGAAGAGCGACTATTACAGCGCCGATGCCGACGACGAATACGAACAGCGTGGTCGTTTGCAGGCGTTTCTCTCGCAGGCTTTCAAGCCGGTGGACCTTACTGCGTGAAGCCATCAGCCGGCAGTGGGTGGTTGCCTGCTGCCGGCATTCTATTGGCGGGGCAGATGTACTTCCACTTCAAGTCCGGATGATGGTCCGTCGGGTGCGTGGCGATTGCGCAGGATCAGCTTGCCGCCATGATCCTGCACCACGCGGTTGGCCACGTGCAGGCCCATGCCCAATCCGCCGGTATCCTGCGCACGGGCCGTATCCACGCGATAGAATGGCCGCAACACCGCTTCCAGTTCGGCCTCCGGGATGCCGGGCCCGCTATCGGCAATCAGCACAATCACTTCATCGGACATTTCGCGCAGATTGACCAAAGTGTAGTCGCTGTATTTTGCGGCATTGTCGAGCAGGTTCATCAGCGTGCGATGAATGGCGGTAGGCCGGCAGCGCAACACGCAGCGGCGCGGTCCTTCATATTCGATGGTGGCGCCGGCATCCACGCGGTCATCGCACAGGGTTTGCAGTAGCGCGGCGATATCCACGCGTTCCATCGTTTCTTCCTGCTTCTCGAAGGCGGCGAAAGAGAGCAGTTGTTCGATGATCCGCTCCATGAAGCGCAGGTCGTCGAGAAAACGCTGGCGTTGTTCGGCATCCTCCACATATTCGGTGCGCAGCCGCAGGCGCGTGAGCGGCGTGCGTAAATCATGCGACAGCGCCACCACCATTTCGGTGCGGTCGCGCACGAAACGGTGGATCTTTTCGCGCATGGCATTGAAGGCGCCGGCGATGGCGCGAAACTCGGTTGGGCCCTGTTCG
>NZ_JAHBYG010000048.1 GCF_019636075.1 Ferrovibrio sp. | reverse complement strand
GCCAATCTGGCGGTGATCTTCCCCAACCAGAATGATCGCGGCACGCATGTGAATGTGAGCGGCGCCGGTGTGGCGAAATATTCGCCCAACAAGGCCAACGCGGTGAAGTTCCTGGAATACCTGGCCTCGAAGGAAGCCCAGGAATATTTCGCCAAGGGCAATTACGAATTCCCGGTGGTGGGCGGCGTTGCGTTGCATCCGGTGATCCAGTCCTGGGCCGAATTCAAGGAAGACGCGCTGAATGTTGCCGTGTTCGGCCGCAACAATGCCGAAGCCTTGAAGATCATGGATCGGGCCGGCTGGAAGTAAGCGTTTCCCGCATCTCTCTTATTGCAATTCTCTTATTGCAATGCCCGGGCCTGGTCCCGGGCATTTCTTTTTGCGGCACCCGCGCTGCATCGGGTGTGGACCCTCGGAACAAGTCCGAGGGTGACGGTTTTTTGCGGGCTCTTTCCGCTCGTCATGCCCGGACTTGTTCCGGGCATCCATCGTTGGGCACCCGCGCTTTTCGGTGTTAGCGCCGCGCCGGGGCCGAGCGGCTTTGCAGCCAGGCGGCAATGCCAACGATGAGCGCCACCAGGGCAATCAGCAGCGTGGCAATCGCATTGATCTCGGGCGTCACGCCCAGGCGCACGCTGCTGTAGATTTTGATCGGCAATGTGGTGGCGCCCGGCCCGTTCACGAAAGAGGCGATCACCAGATCGTCCAGCGACAAGGTGAAGGCCAGCAGCCAAGCAGCGGCCATGGATGGCGCCAGGGCCGGCAACACGGCATGGCGGAAGGCACCCCAGGGCGTGGCGCCGAGATCGCGCGCGGCGGCTTCCAGATCGGGGTTGAGTGTCACCAGCTTGGCGCGGATCACCACCAGCGCAAACGCCGTGCCGAAGGTGGCATGGGCCAGCATCACGGTAAGTCCGCCGCGCTCGGCTTCCAGCATCACGAACAGCAGCAGGATGCTCACCCCCAGGATCACCTCGGGCAGCACCATCGGCGCCAGCATGATGCCGCCGAGAATTCGCCGGCCGGGAAAACGCCGGCCGGCCAGAGCCAGGGCGGCCAGCGTGCCCAGCAGGGTGGACAGCGTGGCCGCCCCCGCGCCGATCAGCAGCGACAATCTGGCGGCGTCCAGCAGGTCGTCGTCCTGCCACAGCGCGCCATACCATTCCAGCGAGAAGCCGCCCCAAACCGTCACCAGTTTGGAAGCGTTGAACGAGAACAGCACCACCAGCAGCACCGGCAGATACAGGAAGGCCAGCCCGCAGCAGAGCGCAGCGAGATCGAAACCGGTGAAGCGCTTCATGCCAGCATTCTCCTCACGCTGGTGCTCCGCGCGCTCTGCCGCGTTGCAGAAGGAGTGCAGGCAGCAGCAACAGCAGACCCAGCAGCACCGCCAATGCGCAGGCCAGCGGCCAGTCGCGGTTGAGGAAGAATTCATTCCACAAAGTCTGGCCCAGCATCGGCGTGGCAGAACCGCCGAGCAGGTCGGGGATGATGAATTCGCCCATCGCCGGAATGAAAACCAGCAGGCAGCCGGCGGCAATGCCGGGCCAGGCCAGCGGCAGCGTGACCAACCAGAAAGCCTTGGCCGGCGAGGCACCGAGATCGATGGCGGCCTCGGCCAGGGCGGGCGGTTGATCCTGCAAGGCGGCATGGATCGGCAGGATCATGAAGGGTAGATAGGCATAAGTGATACCCAGCACCACGGCGAAGCCGTTGTTGAACAGCGGCAGCGGTGTATCGATCAATCCCAGCCCGATCAGTGCGCCATTGATCAGCCCTTCGGGTTTCAGCAGCAGGATCCAGGCATAGATGCGGATCAGGAAGCTGATCCAGAACGGCACGATGATCAGCGCCAGCAGCGGCAATTGCCAGCGCGGGCCGGCATGGGCCACGGCGCGCGCGATGCACAGGCCGATGGCCAGCGCCAGCAAGGTGCCGGTGCCGGCATAGAGCAGGCTGTTGAGCAGTGCATCCATGTAAAGCGGATCGGATAGCAGCAGGCTATAGTTTTCCAGCGAGCCCATGAAGCGGCCGGCTTCGAATAGCGGCGTGAAAGGCGGCTGGCCCAGGCGCGACTGGCTGAGCGAGATCGCTGCCACTAGCAAAAGCGGCATCGCCACGAACAAAGCCGCCCAGCCGGCGGGCAGCAGGATGCTGAGCGGCCTCACGGTATTTCGTCCGCCAGGGGAATCAGGCATTCATCGCCCCAGCCGAGCCAGACCCGCTGGCCGATTGCGGGCGGTGCGGAGGCATCGTTCAGCCGTGTGGCGCGCAGGATTTCGCCATCCGGCAAGGCCAGGGTGAACACCGTGATGTCGCCGCCATATTCGATATCGCGCACCACGGCCTCGCTGCGGGCCTCGGCGAACGGTGCGGCATGCAGTGCCACACGCTCGGGCCGTATGCCATACAGCCTTTCGCGGCGCAGCAGGTTGATATCGGCCAGCAGCCGGGCCACATAGGCATCGCGCGGGCGTTCATACATCTCGCGCGGCGGGCCGGCCTGGCGGATGCGGCCCTTATGCATGGCGGCCACGCGATCGGCCAGCGCCATGGCCTCGTCCTGATCATGGGTCACCACCACGAAGGCGATGCCGGTGCGGCTGTTGAGCGCGCGCAGTTCGGCCTGGGTCTGCCGGCGCAGGCGCTTGTCCAGCGCCGCCATCGGTTCGTCCAGCAGCAGCAGGCGCGGGCGCTTCACCAGGGCGCGGGCCAGTGCCACGCGCTGTTGCTGGCCGCCGGAAATCTGATGCGGCTTGCGGTTGGCCAAGGCGGTGATTTCCAGCATGGCCAGCGCTTCGTCCAGGCGGCTGGCGATCTCGCGGCTCGGCAGGCCTTCCCGGCGCAGGCCGAACGCCACGTTGTCGGCCACGCTGAGATGCGGAAACAACGCATAGCTTTGGAACATCATGTTGACCGGCCGCTGATGCGGCGGCATCGCGGTGAGGTCGGCGCCATCCAGCAGGATGCGGCCCGCATCAGGCTTTTCCAGGCCGGCGATCAAGCGCAGCAAGGTGGACTTGCCGCAGCCCGATGGCCCCAGCAGCACCAGGATTTCGCCGGCGGCTATCTCAAGATCGATACCATCAACCGCAGCCTCGGCGCCGAAGCTGCGCCGCAGGCCGGAAATCCGCAGCATCAGCGGTTGGCCTTCACGCGGGTCCAGGCCCGGGTGATCAGCCGTTGCGTCGGCTGGTCGGGTGGCGAGATGGTGTAGAGCTTATCGAGCATGTTGGCGGGCGGAAAGATATCCGTATCGGCCATCGCGGCCTTGGAAATCTTCGGCAGGCTGGCCGGCACAGCGTTGGGGTAATGCACCGCGTTGGTGATGCGTGCCATGATCTCGGGCTGCAGCAGGAAATTGATCAACGCATGGGCGTTGTCGGGATTGGGCGCATCGGCGGGGATCACCATGGTGTCGAACCATTGCTGGGCGCCTTCGCGCGGCAGCAGATATTGCACGCGGGTGCCGCGCTTGGCTTCCTCGGCGCGGGTCTTGGCCTGCAATATGTCGCCCGACCAGCCATAGGCCAGGCAGATATCGCCATTGGCGAGATCGTTGATGTATTGCGACGAATGGAACTTGCGGATGAAGGGCCGGATCTTCAGCAGATGCGCTTCCGCCTTGGCCAGGCTGTCGGCATCCTTGGCATCGGGATCGAGGCCGAGATATTTCAGCGTGGCGGGCACGATTTCGTCGGGCGCATCCAGCAGGGTGACACCGCAATCGGCCAGCTTCGACACGATCTCGGGATCGAAAATCATGCGCAACGAAAACGCCGGCGGATCGGGCAGGCGGGCCTTCACCTTATCCGGGTTCAGGCCGATGCCGCTGGTGCCCCACATATAGATGGCGGCGAATTTGTTGTCGGGGTCCACCTTGGCCAGGCGCTGCATCAGCACCGGATCGAGATTGGCCAGGTTGGGAAGCTTCGATTTATCCAGCGGCTTGAGCAGGCCGGCCTGGGCATGGCGGGCCATGTAGTAATGCGTGGGCACCACCAGATCGTAGCCGGTGCGGCCGGCCAGCAGCTTGGCCTCCAGCACGTCGTTGGAATCATACACATCGTAGCGCACGCGAATGCCGGTTTCGCGCTCGAACTGTTTCAGCACGGCGGGGTCGATATAATCCGACCAGTTATAGAAATTCACCACCTTCTGCTGCGCCCAGGCAGTGAAGGGCAGCACCAACACGGCCAGCAGCGCCAGGATACGGATCGGCATTGAAATTCCCCCGGTTTCGGATACTGCCGGGGATTATGACGCAGCCGCCGCGCCGCGCAATATCGCGTTCTGTCATAAAGTTATCCACAGAGGGTCATCGCTCTGTCATCGAATCGTGATGCAATCTTGCCGTGCCAGGAGGCATTTCAGGCGGGGATGGGCGGCTTTATGCGGATCATGATTGTTTCGGATGCGTGGCATCCCCAGGTGAACGGCGTGGTGCGCACCCTCACCAAAACCCGCGAGGGGCTGGAGGCCATGGGCCACGTGGTGGAGCTGATCGGCCCCGGCGAGTTCCGCACCATGCCTTGCCCCACCTATCCTGAAATCGAGTTGGCCTTGCTGCCCTATCGCGGCCTGGCCCGCAAGATCGACGCCTTCGCGCCCGATGCCATCCATATCGCCACCGAGGGGCCGCTGGGCCTGGCGGCGCGGCGCTATTGCACGCGGCGCGGTTATGCCTTCACCACGGCCTATCACACCAAGTTTCCCGAATACGTGGCCGAGCGCGCCCGGCTGCCGATCAACTGGTCCTATGCCTTCATGCGCTGGTTCCATGGCGGTTCGTCGGCGGTGATGGTCGCCACCAACAGCCTGGCCGACAGCCTGCGCGAACGCGGTTTCCGCAATTTGCGCACCTGGTCGCGCGGCGTGGACGTGGAGCGCTTCCGCCCGCGCGACAAGAGCATCCTCGACCTGCCGCGACCGATCCATCTCTATGCCGGCCGCGTGGTGGTGGACAAGAATATCGAAGCCTTCCTGAAGCTGGACCTGCCGGGCACGAAACTGGTTGTCGGCATCGGCCCGCAGCTTGAGGAATATCGCACGAAATACCCGGAAGCGGTGTTCGCCGGCTATCTGGAGAATGGCGCGCTGGCCGGCTATTTCGCGGCAGCCGATGTATTCGTGTTCCCGAGCCTCACCGATACATTCGGCCTGGTGCTGCTGGAAGCCCTGGCCAGCGGCGTGCCGGTGGCGGCCTATCCGGTCACCGGCCCGCTGGATGTGATCGGCCCGCATCCCGAAGTGGGCTGTTTGGATGCCGATCTCGGCCGCGCCATTGCCGGGGCGCTGGGCAAATCGCCGGAGGCCTGCCGGGCGTTGGCGCTGGAGTATTCCTGGGAGGCCTGCACCCGGCAATTCCTGGGCAATCTGGCACCGATCACACCCATACAGGCCCAGCAGGCGGCTTGATAAGGGCATCCGGCCATCGCTACTCTGCCTGATAACGAAGGCGGGGAGGATGGCATGGCGGCTGAGCGCATCGAGATTCTGCAGGTGGGGCCCAGCGTGGCTTCATTCAACAAGGCTCTGGACGATGCCTATGGCGTGCACAAGCTGTGGCTGGCGCCGGATCGCGCCGCCCTGCTGGCCGAGGTGGGGCCGCGTGTGCGCGCCATTGCCACCACGGCAGGCTTCGGCGCCAAGCGCGATTTGATCGCGGCGTTGCCCAAGCTGGAGATCGTGGCCTGCTTCGGCGTGGGCGTGGATGCCATCGACACGGCTTATTGCAAAGAGCGCGGCATCCCGGTGACCAACACGCCCGATGTGCTGACGGAAGACGTGGCCGATACCGCCATTGCGCTTACGCTCGCCACCTTGCGCCGGCTGCCCCAGGCCGACCGTTTCATCCGCGATGGTAAATGGGGCGATGCCAAGCGGACTGGGGGCAATTTTCCTCTGGCCGACACGCTGGGCCGCAAGACCATGGGCATATTCGGCATGGGCCGCATCGGCCAGGCCACGGCGAAGCGCGCCGAGGCCTGCGGCATGCGGGTGGTTTATACCGGTCCACGCGCCAAGCCGGAATTGCCGCAGTCTTATCTACCCAGCCTGCGCGCGCTGGCCGAAGCCTGCGATGTGCTGATGATCACCAGCCCAGGCGGCGCGGCCACCGCCAAGCAGGTGAATGCCGAAATCCTGCAGGCGCTGGGGCCGAAAGGCTATGTGGTGAATGTGGCGCGGGGCAGCATCATAGATGAGCAGGCGCTGATCGCGGCGTTGCAGAACCGCACGATTGCCGGCGCCGGCCTGGATGTGTTTGCCGAGGAACCCAATGTGCCCGAAGCCTTATGGGCGATGGAGAATGTTGTGCTGTTGCCGCATATCGGCAGCGCCACGCAGCAGACCCGCGATGCCATGGGCGCCCTCACGGTGCGCAATCTGGCAGCGCATTTCGCAGGAGAGCCGCTGCTGACGCCCTATGGGTGAGCGGGCGTTTCGCCTGAAACGCCCGGCGGTAATTCTGAACACTCCTGCTCCCAGCTTTGTACTTCGATGGGGCGTCGCGGGCCGCTGGGTAATGCGATGCTACCAGCTTGAATCGCTGTTGCTGCCGGTGTCGCTGATGCGGTTGGCGCGGCGCATCAGGCTGCTCAGCGCTTCGAAGGCCATCATCTTGGCCATGTGATCCACCTGTTTGCGCTGGTCTTCCAGATAGCGCGCCACCGAACCCGGGCCGTCCTGCGGCGCGGATACCGTGGCCAGTTCGGCGCCGGTATCCAGGCCTTCCGCATGGGAGTCGAGCTTGCGGGTGAAATAGGCATGGATATCGGCAAGGCTGCGCTTGTTGCCGGCGCCATCGAAAAACACATTCGGATTGCTGGCCGCCGCATCGGGCAGCAGGTCGGCGGCGAAGGCCTGGGCGTTCTGGCGCATCGCGCCGAGGAACTTGCTGGCGCCATTGGGGCCGAGGAAATGCCCGAGATAGAGATCGGTCTTGCTGGCTTCCACGCCGAATTCGCGCGCCAGGATATCGCGATTGGCACGGGCATATTCGGCGGCCATGGCAGATGAGAGGCGGGGATCGTCGCGCAAAGCCAGGATGGCCTGGCGTTGGGCCGGATCGTTCACCTTGGGGCGGCCATCGCTGCCGCGGCCGATCTGGGCGGCCTGTTCGGACAGGCCGTATTTCGCGCCATGGTCGCGCACCATCTCGAGCCAGGTATTGTCGACGAACTGAAACAGCCCGCGCGCGGAGCTGGTCTTGGCCTGGGCATCGGTGCGGAAGCCGCTTTCCTGCGCCGCCTGCGACACCAGGAAACCGAAATCCACCCCGGCCGAGCGGCTGGCCTGGCGCAGGGTATCCAGCAATTCCGTGCTCACGCGATGCTTGCCCACGCGCACCGTGTCGGTGGCGGCGCTGCTGCTGAGCGTGCTGGGTGGCATGGGTACGGCCATGGCGGTCGTCCGTCTGTTGAATCCGAATCCGTCAGCCTCGACTATCCGCCGCCAAGGCAAAGAAAGCGTTAATCCCAAACGGGCAGAATGCGCCCTGATTATAATTGATGACGATCATGGCCGAACGGATTGTGGATTTTCTGCTGAATTCTGGCTGGGGACAGCATGGCCCCTGGCTGGCCATGCTGTGGCTGCTGCTGATCGGCCTGGCCTTGCCGCTGGCCCTGGTGGCGGTGCTGGACCGCTGGCTGGCGGCCAGTTTCGCCATCGACCGCGTGGCGCTGGCCACCCGCCATGGCGGCTTCATGAATTCCTGGGCGGTTTTCGGGCGCGGCGCTGCCGATTATCGCGACCTCAAACCGCTTTTCGAAAAGGCCCAGGCCGCCGAGCTGGCGCGCTTTGCCGATGGCAGCGCCTGCATGGTGGTGCGCTTCAACAGCGCAGCCCAGGCCCAGCAAGCCGGCGGCCAGGTTTTCGAGCCGGCGGGCGGCGATGGCGGGTTTGGCAGCTTTGCCGCCCGGGGCGCCGAGTTCAGCCCCACCGGCCTGCATTTCCAGACCGATGGCGATTATCGCCATGGCGAATGGCTGGTGGTGGACGACACCCTGTTCGGTTTCTATGGCCAGGACGAAGCCGCCTTGCAGCGCCGCCGCCGCGCCACGCCCTGCCTGGTGCAGCGCGCCGTGCCGCGCCACTGGCAATGGCTGGCCAGCCGCAGCGGCTTTGCGCTGATCGCCATGCTGTGGCTGCTGTTGCAGGCGCCGCCGGCCAGCCTGCTGCTGGAAGCCGGCATGGCACAGTTACCGCATACGGAACGCGAGCCCGCCAGCGTGAGTGAATTGCGCACCGCATTGCGCGGAATCGAGGCGGCGCGTCTGGTTTCGGAAGGCAGCGATGTTGCTTTCCGCATCGAGCGCCATGGCGATGAGCGGGCCGAGGCGTTGCGCTGGCGCGACATGGCCTTGCTGGATGACAGCCTGGGCCAGCATGCCATGCGGCTGCGTCTGCGCTTGCGGCCGGACCGTCAGGTGGTTGAGATGCTGCCATTAAGCGCATTGAGTGCATCGGGCTGGGCTCTCAACCTGGCCGGCAGCGGGCCGGAGGATACTGCGCTCGTAGCGTCAACCCGTGCCGCCGTGCTTGCCGCAGGCTGGCAATGGCGGCCCAGGCTCTGGCCCTTTCCGGATTGAAACGGCATGATGTTCCTCTCGGTTCAAGGAGGAATGTACAATGCCGATCGGTTACAAGCAGATGGTTGCGGAAGCGCTGAGTGAAATCGAAACCATGACACCGGAGCAGGTGGCCAAGCATCTGGGCAATCCAGACACCCAGCTGGTGGATATCCGCGATCCGCGCGAGTTGGAGCGCGATGGCGCCATACCCGGCGCGCTGCATGCTACGCGCGGCATGTTGGAATTCTGGATCGATCCGGAAAGCCCCTATCATCGCAAGGCCTTTGCCGAGCCCAAGCAGTTCATTTTCTTCTGCGCCGGCGGCCTGCGTTCGTCGCTTGCGGGCCAGACCGCCAAGCGGATGGGGATTGCCCGCGTGGCCCATATGGATGGCGGCTTCGGTGCCTGGAAGAAGGCCGGCCTGCCGGTTGAGGAATGGGCGCCGAAGGCTCCGGCCGGAGACAAAAAATGAGCGGACCGCTCGATGGCTTGCGCGTCATAGAGATGCCGGCCATCGGGCCGGTGCCGTTTTGCGGCATGCTGCTGGCCGATCTGGGCGCCGATGTGCTGCGGATCGACCGTGTGGGCAATGCCGATCTTGGCGTGCCCGTGCCCCCGCAATACGAATTGCTGGGGCGCGGCAAGCGGGCGCTGGCGCTGGATTTGAAAAGTCCCGCCAGTATCGAACTGGTGCTGCGGCTTTGCGAAAAGGCCGATGTGATCCTGGAAGGCTTTCGTCCCGGCGTGATGGAACGCCTGGGGCTGGGCCCGGATACGGTGCAGGCCCGCGCGCCGCAACTGGTTTACGGCCGCATGACAGGGTGGGGCCAGGATGGTCCGTTGGCGCAGGCGGCGGGCCATGACATCAACTACATCGCACTGACCGGCGCATTGGCCGGCATCGGCGCTGCCGATGGCAAGCCGGTGGCGCCGCTCAACCTGGTGGGCGATTTCGGCGGCGGCTCGCTGTATCTGGCGATGGGCGTGCTGGCGGCTTTGTTCGAGCGGCAGAGCAGCGGCAAGGGCCAGGTGGTGGATGCCGCCATGGTGGATGGCGCCTCGTCGTTGATGACGATGTTCCATGCGCTGAAGGCGGCCGGCCTGTGGCAGGATAAACGCGGCGTGAACATGCTGGATGGCGGCGCACCCTGGTATGGCACCTATGAATGCGCCGATGGCAAATATATCTGCATCGGCTCCATCGAGGGCAAATTCTACGCCGAACTGATCCGCAAGCTGGGCTTGGATCCGGGCTGGCTGCCCAAGCAGCATGATGCGCGGCGGTGGGGCGAATTGCAGGCGGCCTTCGCGGCCGCCTTCCGCAGCCGCAGCCAGGCCGAATGGTGTGCCATCATGGAAGGCAGCGATGTTTGCTTCGCGCCGGTGCTGGGGCTCGAGGAAGCCACCAAGCATCCGCATATGGTGGCGCGCGGCAGCTTCATCGAGCGCGATGGCATCGCGCAGCCAGCACCGGCACCGCGATTTTCGCGCACGCCCGGCGCTGTGCGGCGCGGGCCCCCCGGTAGCCAGGGATTGGGCAGTCAGGGATCAGGCAGCGTTGCAGATGGCGCTGCGGCAACCGATACCGGCGAGGATGCCTTGCTGGAATGGGGGCTCGCGGATTCCGCCGGCACATAGTGTAAAGCAGAAAGGATTATCGGATGGATTTGGGTATCGCTGGGCGCAACGCCCTGGTTTGCGCCGCATCCAAGGGTTTGGGCCTGGGCTCGGCGCTGGCCTTGGCCAAAGAAGGCGTGTCGGTAACCATCACCGCACGCGGCGCGGATACGCTGGCGGCAGCGGCTGAACGCATCCGGCGCGAGGCGCCGGGCGCGCAGGTGAAAACCGTGGCTGGCGATATCACCACCGAACAGGGCCGCGCCGATGCGCTGGGCGCGGCGCGCGAACTGGGCGGCGGTTTCGTCGATATCCTGGTGAACAATGCCGGCGGCCCGCCGCCCGGCGGTTTCCGCGATTGGGATCGCGATGCCTGGATCAAGGCGGTGGATGGCAACATGCTGACGCCGATCATGCTGATCAAGGCGGTGATAGACGACATGATCGCGCGCAAATTCGGCCGCGTGGTGAATATCACCTCGTCTGCCGTGAAGGCGCCGATCGCCATCCTCGGCCTGTCCAACGGCGCGCGCTCGGGCCTTACCGGTTTCATCGCCGGCCTGGCGCGCGATCCGTCGGTGGCACGCAACAATGTCACCATCAACAACCTGCTGCCTGGCCGCATCCTCACCGACCGGTTGCGCAACAATTTTGCCGGCAAGGGGCCGGGCGTGGATGTGGATGCCGAATTGCAGCGCAATGCCGCCACGGTTATTCCGGCCGGCCGCCTCGGTTCGCCGGAAGAATTCGGCGAGGTCTGCGCCTTCCTGTGTTCGGAACGCGCAGCCTACATGACCGGGCAGAATGTGCTGATGGATGGCGGCCTGTATCCAGGCACCTACTGAGGCCGGCTATTTGCTCCAATGCTTCAGCCGGTTTGCCGCCTCGACCATGCGGTCGGTGGCGCCGGCAAACGAGAAGCGCAGGAAATGATGGCCGCGCGGGCGGTCGAAATCGAAGCCCGGCGTGGCTGAGATGCCGGTATCGCGCAGCATGCGCTGGCAGAAATCCTGCGCATCGTCGGTGAAGCGCGAAATATCGGCATAGATGTAGAAAGCGCCATCGGCGGGCGCCAACTGGTCGAAGCCGGCCTTGGGCAATTCGTTCAGCAGGATTTCGCGGTTGCGGGCATAGCGCGCCACATTCTGCTCAAGCTCGTCGTAGGCCGACAGCGCGGCGATGCCGGCCACCTGGCTGATGCCTGGCGCGGATATATAGAAATTCTGTGCCAGGCATTCCACCGGACGGATCAGCGCCTCGGGCAGCACCATCCAGCCCAGCCGCCAGCCGGTCATGGAGAAGTATTTCGAGAAGCTGTTGATCACGATGGCCTGGTCGGTGATGCCCAGCACCGACTTGGCGCGGCCGTTATAGGTGATGCCGTGATAGATTTCGTCCACGATCAGCCAGCGGCCATGCAGCGCGCAATCGTCTACCAATGCCTGCAGTGCGGCATCGTCCAGCATGCAGCCGGTGGGATTGGCGGGGCTTGCCACCAGCACGCCCTTGGCCTCCGGCGCCACTGCGTTGATTTCGGCGGGCGTGGGCTGGAAGCGCGCTGCGGCCTCGGTGGCGATCATCTTCGGCACCAGGTCCAGCGCCTTCAGGATATTACGATAGGCAGGGTAGGCGGGTTCGCCCAAGGCCACGCTGTCGCCGGCATCGAAGGCGGCCAGGAAGGCGAGTTGGAAGCCGGCGGAGGAACCGGTGGTCACCACGATGCGCTCAGCCGGCACGCTGAGGCCGTAATAGTCGCGGTAATGGCGGGCAATCGCTTCGCGCAGCGGGGCCAGGCCCAGCGCCAGGGTATAGCCCAGCGGATCGCGCTGCGCCTCGCGCAAGGCGGCCTCGATGGCGGCGCGCGGCGCCGGGGTGGAGGGCTGCCCCACTTCCATATGGATCACATCGCCGCCTTCGGCCTCGCGTGCGGCGGCGGCCTTCATCACTTCCATCACGAAGAACGGGTCGATATTGCCGCGCTTGGAAGGCAGCGGTTTCAGGTTACGCATGGAATCCACCCCATCAATGCCGCAGGTCTAATGCTCGTCGCCCACCGCCAGACCGAAGCTGCGGCGGTCGGCGGCAGCCCGGCAGCTTGTCGGCGCACCGGGCGAACCCTGGCTGCACAGGGAAAGCGTCAACCGCCCCAGCCGGCGCACTTCGGCCAAGGCCACGCCGCGCTTGACGATATCGGCCATCATGGCCTGATCGGCGCCGGGTTCGTAGAGCAGCGGCGCGGTGGGGGCGGGTTGGAAAACCCGTGGACGCGCCAAGGCTTCCGCAGCCAGCATTCTCTCCGGCACCAGGCCGGTGAGCAGCGCCTGCGCCAGGGCGGCAGGGGCCGGCGCGCCGCCCGATGCGGCAGCCGTGGCAAAGGCCTGGCGGCCGGTCGGATGTATGGCGGCCATGGCGGAGAGATAGGGCATCTCGTCGCCATTCTGCCCCGGTGTTGCCGCGAACAGCACATTGGTCAACTGGCCTACGCGCCGCGCGCCGAATGGCCTTGAAAGGCCGACGGCACAAGCCGCGGTGCGGCCATAACGATCCATCACCGAGATCGAGGCCGAGCCATGCTCGAACATCGGCGCGCCGGCTTCCAGGCCCATATAGGCCTGGCCGATGGCGGCTGCCAGCGCGGCCGGCCTGGCATTGCCGCCGCCGATACCGAACGTGCCGCTGCCGCCGCTGAAGCCTTGCTCCATCAGCCACGCTGCAATCGCGCCGCCGCGTGCCTCGGGCGTGAAATACAGCTTGATGCGGTTGCGGAATTCCAACTCGATCGGCTTGCTGGTCTGTGCGGTATAGCCGCGCAGATCCTCGGCGGTGATGGCACCACCGGCCTGGGCGATATCGGCCAGCAGAATCTGCGCTGTGAGGCCCTGATAGAAATCATGCGGACCGGCCGAGCGCAGGCGGCTGAACACATTGGCTAGCGTGGGATTGGCAATGGCCTCGCCTTCGCCGCGCACGCCGCCGCCCAGGCGACCCAGCAGAAGGCCCAGTTCTGGCGATTGCGTTACCGGCGGCTGGGTTTCCTGCACGGCCTGCACCAGGGCGCGGCTGGTGGGGTCGCCAAAGCGCGCCAGTTGTTCGGCGGGGATCACCACCTGCTCCCAGCGCAGGCGGCCATAGGCGCCATGCAGCAGGGCCATGCCGCGCACCAGGGCCGGGATCGGCACGGCGCCGCCGCCCGGCGGCAGGCGCAGCGGGAAAGAGATGGCATCAATCTTCAAATGTTCGGCATCGGCGGCCAGGCAGACGCCGCCGGCCCCCAGCGACACGGCGGCGGGGTAGGTGACGGCCATGGCAAACACGCCGGCCACGGCGGCATCGGCGGCATACCCGCCGGCATCCAGCACATCGCGGGCCACCAGGGCGGCGCGCGGCTCGTCGGCCGCCACAGTGCCGACAAATTTGGTCGGCAGATTCTGGATCACACGATCCGGTTGTTTGTTGCTGGAACAGGCGGCCAGCAGGCCCGCGCCAAGCAGCAGGGCGGTGATTTGCGCCAGGGATCGGCACTGGTTTTGCCGGCCTCTGAGGCCGTTAAGCCAATGAGGGAAAACCGCCAAACGTTGACGACCGGCCAGGCAGAACCTACCTATAACAGACGGACTTACCGCGGATTGGCGCAGATCGCCGGACGCAGATGGAAATCGTTTCACCATGGCCTTTAACTGGTCCTCCTTGCGCCGTCGCCTGACGCCGCCGAATTGCCTCAAGCCGCGCCGCGCGGTTTCGGCCGCGGTGGCGCTTGCCTTCGGGCTGAGCCTGCTGCCGCAGCCTTTTACCGCGTTCGAGCAGCGGTCCGGCCAAGCTTGGGCACAGCAGCGGCGCGGGGTGTCTCTGGTCCGCGATGCCGAGATCGAAGCTACCATTCGCGCCTATGCCTCGCCACTGCTGGGCGCGGCCGGAATAGGGTCCGAATCGGTGCAGGTCTATCTGGTTAACGAACGCAGCCTGAATGCCTTCGTGGCCGGCGGACAGCGGATTTTCGTGCATACCGGGTTGTTGCAGCGGGCCGAGAGGCCGGCCCAGGTGATCGGCGTGCTGGCCCATGAAATCGGCCATATTGCCGGTGGTCATCTGGCCCGGCTGGAGGATTCGCTGGGCCAGGCCTCGGCGATCATGATTGCCAGCATGTTGCTGGGCGCGGCCGCCGCCGTGGCCACCGGCAGCGGCGAGGCGGCGATGGCGGGCGTGCTGGCAGGCCAGCAGGTGGCGACCCGCAACCTGCTTTCCTTCACCCGTGCCCAGGAGGCCGCCGCCGACCAGGCCGGCGCCACCTTTCTGGAGCAGACCCAGCAGAGCGCCCGGGGGCTGGCCGAGTTCATGAATATCCTGGCCAACCAGGAAGCCCTGGCGGTGGAGCGGCAAGACCCCTATGTGCGCACCCATCCGCTTTCCGCTGAGCGCGTTTCGGCGTTGAATGCCCGGGTGGCGCAATCGCGCTTCGGCGACCGGCCGGATTCTCCGGAGAATATCGAACGCTTCAAGCGCATGCAGTCCAAGCTGATGGGCTATCTGGATGGCCTGCCGGCCACTTTGCGTAAATACCCCACCAGCGATACCAGCCTTTATGCCCGCTATGCCCGCGCCTTTGCCTATTTCCGCGCGCTGGATTTCGCCAAGGCGCTGGACGAAGTGAACAGCCTGCTGGCGGAATATCCCAACGATCAGTATTTCCATGAATTGAAGGGCGACATCCTGCTCGATATGGGCAAGGTGCCGGAGGCAACCGAGGCCCATCGCCGGGCCTATGAATTGTCGCCCACCGAGGCGCTGCTGGCCTATGGCTTCGCCCGCGCCCAGATCGCCCAGGACGACCCCGCGCAATTGCCCGAGGCCACCCGCACCCTGCAGGACGTGACCCGCCGCGAGCCGGAGAATATCGGCGCCTGGCAGCAGCTGGCGGTTGCCTATGGCCGCAGCGGCGATATCGGCATGGCTTCGCTGGCCAGCGCCGAGCGTTTCCTGGCCAGCGGCGAATTGCGCGATGCCCAGGGCCAGGCCGAGCGCGCCAAGCGGTTGCTGAAGGAAGGCACACCGGGCTGGTTGCGCGCGCAGGATGTGATCGATGCCGCCACCGACCGCCGCCGCGAGTTGCGCAACCGCTGAGTCTTTGGGGTATTCATGCTGCGCCGGGCCATTTTTATAACGCCGATGTGCATTGCCCCGGAGCGGGGCGCTGGCCATAGTCGGGCGCTTTTTACCGTAAAGGACATACCATGGGGTTTCCCCGCACGCTGATCGGTCTCTGGGCCGCCTTCGCCTTCTTGTTCGCCGCGCCGGTTATGGCGCAGGAAAAGGATGCTTTCTCGCCCGAGCAGCGCAAGCAGCTTGAAAGCCTGGTGCGCGACATCCTGGTGAAGAATCCGAAAATCCTGATTGAGGCGATGCATGCGCTGGAAGAACAGCAGCAGCAGGAGCGCTTGCAGGCGGCCTCGGCGGCGATCCGGCAGAATGCCAAGGCGCTGATGGATGACGGCTTTTCCTTCGTGGCCGGCAATCCCAAGGGCGACGTAACCCTGGTGGAGTTCTTCGATTACCGCTGCGGCTATTGCAAGCAGATGCAGCCGGCGGTGCTGGATCTGCTGAAGCAGGATGGCAAGCTGCGTGTGGTGCTGAAGGAATTGCCGGTGCTGGGACCGGAAAGCGTGCTGGCGGCGCGCGCGGCGATTGCGGCGATACAGCAGCCCGGCGGCAAATACATGGCCTACCACAACGCCATGATGGCGTTTCGCGGCAAGCTGGACGAAGCCCAGATCCTGCGCATGGCCAAGGAGGCTGGCCTGGATACCGACAAGCTGAAAGCCGAGATGGCCTCGCCGCGTACCAGCGGTATCATCCAGGAGAATCTGAAGCTGGCCGAAACCCTGGGTATCGAGGGCACGCCGGCCTTTGTGATCGGCGACAACCTGGTGCCCGGCGCCACGTCGCCCGACACTCTGCGCATGCTGATCCAGAAGGCGCGCGGCGGATAACCCGCAGGGCCGTGATTTGACAATTCCGGGGACGGCCCATATGGTCGCGCCGAATTTTTGCAGTTGATGGGAAGATTATCCATGCGCGCCGAAATCAAGGCCATGGCCGATGAGATCAAGCAGTCGTTGGAACTGCTGAGGAGGTCTCTTTGACTGGGATAATGCGGTCAAACGGCTCGAAGAACTGAATGCCAGGGCGGAGGATTCCGCCCTCTGGAACGATCCCCAGAAAGCCCAGGAGGTGATGCGCGACCGCAACCGCCTGGATCGCGCGGTCGGCGTGCAGCGCCGGCTGGAGCAAAGCCTGCAGGATAACAGCGACCTGATCGAACTCGGCGAGGCCGAAGGCGACGCCGATATTGTGGCCGAGGCCGAGGCCGCTATCGCCGCCCTGCGTGGCGAAGTGGAGAAGGCGCGGCTGGAAAGCCTGCTTTCGGGCGAAGCCGATGGCAACGACACCTTCCTGGAAGTGCATGCCGGCGCCGGCGGCACCGAAAGC
The DNA here is from genome assembly GCF_019636075.1 of Ferrovibrio sp. Taxonomy (GTDB): domain Bacteria; phylum Pseudomonadota; class Alphaproteobacteria; order Ferrovibrionales; family Ferrovibrionaceae; genus Ferrovibrio. The sequence goes on along the minus strand of NZ_JAHBYG010000048.1, from coordinate 15,236 downwards.
CAGGATTGGGCCTCGATGCTGCTGCGCATGTATGTGCGCTGGGCCGAACAGCATGGCTACAAGGTGGAATTCCAGGAAGAGAGCGAAGGCGAGGAGGCCGGCATCAAGTCTGCCACCATCAAGGTTTCCGGCGCCAATGCCTATGGCTGGCTGAAAAACGAAAGCGGCGTGCACCGCCTGGTGCGCATCTCGCCTTACGATTCCAATGCGCGCCGCCATACCAGCTTCGCCTCGGTGGGGGTTTATCCGGTGGTGGACGATACGATCGAGATCGATGTGCAGGAAAAGGATCTGCGTATCGATACCTATCGTGCTTCGGGCGCTGGCGGCCAGCACGTGAACAAGACCGATTCCGCCGTGCGTATCACCCATATTCCCACCAACATCGTGGTGGCCTGCCAGACCAACAAAAGCCAGCATCGTAACCGCGACGAAGCGATGAAGATGCTGAAGGCGCGGCTTTACGAGCGCGAATTGCAAAAGCGCGAGGCCGAGAAGCAGGCGGTGATGGATGCCAAAACCGATATCGGCTGGGGCCATCAGATCCGCTCTTATGTGCTGCACCCCTACCAGATGGTGAAGGATCTGCGCACCGAGCTGGAAACCAGCGACACCCAGGGCGTGCTGGATGGCGATCTCGATCCCTTCATGGCGGCGCAGCTTGCCGCCCGCGTGGGCGTAAAATAACCGCGCGGGATACAGCGGCGCCGGCTGCGACAGGGCCGGGCCGGCAGCGGATCATTCTGCTGCATGGCCTGGCGCGCAACCCGGCTTCGCTGGCACGGCTGGAAACCGCCTGCAAAGCCGCCGGCTATCACACATTGAACTGGGGCTATCCCAGCCGCGACGACAGCATCGCCGGCTTGCTGGCGCGGTTTCGCGGGCTTTGCGATACGCTGGCGAAACAGCCGGCCGTTACGCATTTCATCGGCCATTCCCTGGGTGGCCTGCTGCTGCGCGCCGGTCTGATCGATCCGGTGGGATTTCCGCTCGGCCGGTTGGTGACGATTGCCAGCCCGCATCGCGGCTCAGGCATCGTGGCGCGTTTGCGCGAGACGCCGCTTGCGCCGTTGCTGCCTGTGGTGATGGGGAAGCCGGTTTATGAATTGGCGCCCGATGCGCCCTGGCTGCAAACCCTTGGCTGGCCGGCCATGCAGATCGGCGCCATCGGCGGCACCCGCCGCTTTCATCCGCTTACACCGGCCAGTTGGTTCAATGCCCTGATGGGTAACAGTGCCGAACATGATGGCACGGTGGAACTGACCTCGGCGCTGCCGCAGGATGTGAATGGCGCGATAGCGGATTATCTGCGCCTTGATGCCGGCCATAGTTTCATGGCCGATGATCCGCGCTGCATCGCGGCAGCGTTGAATTTCGTGAAAACCGGGTGGTTCGCCTAAGGCTAACCCACCCTAAGGCTTATGACGTGGCGCGCAGGGCTTCCGCCTTGTGGTCGCTCTTGGCCAGTTTGCTTTCGGCCTTGTCGGCCTTCGCCTCGCTACTGCCATTCGCGCTGGAGCCATTGGTGGCGGCGCCGTTATTGGTGATGGCGGTGACCACGCTGAACTTGGCCGCGGCCTCGCGCGGGTTCTCGGCGAATTTGCACAGGCCTTCGATCTTGGCGCCGGCGGCAATCGACAGCAATTCATGCCAGATATCGCCGCGCACCCGGGCGGTCTTGTCCAGTTCCACCGACTTGGCGCGGATGCGGCCGGTCACTTCGCCGCGGATCAGCACATGATCGGCCACCACTTCGCCCACCACCCTGGCATTCTCGCCGATGGCAAGGCGCATGGCGGTCACGTCGCCATTCACCTGGCAATCGATCTGCACTTCGCCTTCGCTGTGCAGGTCGCCATTCACCGTCAGCCCCGCGCTGAGCAGCGAGGGCGGCGCCTTATTGGCGGACGGCGGAGGTGTCTTCTTGCTGTTTGAAAACATGGTAGCCTGCCTCGATGAATTTAGCCGGATCGACGGGTTCGTCGTCGAGAAGAATTTCGTAATGCAAATGCTGGCCGGTGGAGCGGCCGGTGGAGCCCATTGCGCCGATCCGCTTGTTCAGCGTAACGGTTTCACCCAATTGTACATTGATCGCGCTGAGATGTGCATAGCGGGTCTTGATGCCGAGGCCATGATCGATCTCGACAGCACGGCCATAGGGGCCTTTACGCCCGGCAAACACCACCACACCAGGCGCCGAACTGTAAATCGGCGCCTGACGCGGACCGATCATGTCCAGCCCGGCATGGAAAGCCCATTGCTTGGTGAAGGGATCGAGCCGACGGCCGAAACCGCTGGACAATTCTGAATCGCCCGGCTGCATCGGCAATGTCAGCGGCAGGCGGTGCGCCAGCGACAGCAGGTCCGTCCAGCGCGAGGAGCGGGCGTTGTTTTCCGGCGTCACGCCCGCAGGCGTGGCAAGAGAAGCCGTTGTGGTGGCCAGGGCCGGTGAATTACCCAGCGCCGCGACGCGGCTGCCATCCTCGCCCAGGCTGCGCAGCGGGCCGCCCACGCCCACTTCGGCGCGCGCATCGGCATGGCGGTTGAGCAGCATTTCCACATCGACGCCGATGCCGCGCAAAGCCTTTTCCAGTGCGGCGACGCCATTGCCGCCACGCGGCTGGATTTCGTCGGCCAGTTCGCGCGGCTTGGGACGTAGCGCCAGGATGCGGGCCTCGATCTCGCCGGCTTTCGGCGTGCCGGTGGCGCCAGGCTTCTCGCGGCTGGCGCGCAGCATGGCTTCCAGGTCTTCGATGCTGCCCGGCGCGTTGCCTTCGTCGCTCTTGCCGATCAGCTTGTCCAGGCTGGGTTTGCTGATGGGCAGGGGCGGCGGTGCGGCATTGGCCAGGGCGGTATTGGCCAGGGCTTGCGGCGAGAGTTGTTGTGCTGTGTTGGCGGCAGCCTGAGCCTGGGCCTGGGCCTGGGCCTGGGCCTTGCCATTGGCTTTTGCATTGGCTGTGTTGGCGGCTTCCGTGGCGCGCAGGGCAGCCTGGTTCTGTGCCAGCAATTGCTCGTAGCGCAATTCGAGATCGCGGGTTTCCACCAGCAGCCGCTGTTCGGTGGCGCTGTTGTGGCGCTTCAGTTCGTCATAGGCGGCGCTGAGTTCGGCGATGCGCAGATCGCGGGCTTCCAGCAAGCGGTCGCGGTAAAGCGCGTTCACCGAGGCATAGCCGATCCAGCCAGCGGCAAACAGCACGGTGCAGGCCAGCACGATCTGCGTGCCGGTGCCAAGCGATACATAGCGCACGTCGCCCCGGCTGCGGAAAATGATCTGCCGCTCCGGAAACAACGTCTCGCGCAACTCCCGCCACTGCCGTGCCGTGCGTCGACCCACCGGTCCCCCATTCAAACCATGTTTTTTGACCAGGGAGATTAGGGCGCAAATGTCTTGGTTAATGCAAGGCGGTTTCTGTTGCTAATTGAATTTAAACGCTTTCTGACACTGCGCTTTTACAGCCAGCAGAGTTATCCACAAGGTGTGGATAACGGTCGCAAGCGTTTGATTTCAGGCGTCGCGAATTGCGGTCAGCACGGCATCCGCGTGCCCCGGCACCTTTACCTTGCGCCAGACCTGTTTGATTACACCCTTCTCGTCGATAAAAAATGTCGTCCGTTCGATGCCCATATACTTGCGGCCATACAAACTTTTTTCCACCCAGACCCCGTAAGCGGCGCAAACCGCGCCTTCCTCATCGGCCGCAAGCGCGATTCGGAGCTTGTGTTTGAGCTTGAATTTGTCGTGCGAGGCCACGCTGTCGCGCGAGCAACCGATCACCACGGTGTTGAGTTTTTCGAACTTCGCCTTGGCAGCCGAGAAGTCGATGGCTTCCTTGGTGCAGCCGGACGTGTCGTCTTTCGGATAGAAGTAGAGCACGACATTCTTGCCCTTCAGCGCGCTGAGCGAAATCTTCTCGCCGCCATCGCCGGGCAACGAAAACGCCGGGGCCTTGTCGCCGGGCTGCAGGCCGGCATCTTTCGAGGCGGATTCCTTGGAAACGGGTTTCTTGGTCATGATGGCTTCCTTGCGCTGCTACTTCGCCGCGGCGGGAGTTTCGATCAAGGCGATGAAAGCCGCAAGCACATCCTGCTGCGCCGCCTGTAATTGCGCCGTCAATGCAGCCAGATCCTCGGCGCCGAACAGACCGGGCAGGCGGCGCGCCAGGGCAGGCGGCCATTGCTCGGGCTTTTCGGCGGCCTCGCCGGCCAAGCGTGCGGCGGCCAGCAGACTGCCCATCATGCGGCCGGCATGGATCAGCTTGCCGGCCTGTGCCTGCGGCAGGCATTTGGCTTTCGCCAGCAAGGCCAGGGCTGCCAGCGGATTGGGGTCCAGCACCGCCGGATGTTTGTTGCCATGGCGCAGTTGCAGATATTGCGCAATGAATTCCAGGTCCACCAAACCGCCGCGCCATTGCTTCAATGCCCAGGGGCTGTTGCCCGGCTTGGCGGAAAGCAGGCGTTGACGCATGTCGGCCACGTCATGCAGCAGCTTGGCGGCATCGCGCGGCGCGGAAAGAATGCTCAGGCGCAGCGCCTCGATCTTCTTGGCGAAAGCGGTGGGGCCGAACACCACGCGGGCGCGGGTGAGGGCCATATGCTCCCAGGCCCAGGCTTCTTCGCGCTGATAAGCGGCAAAGCCATCCAGCGTGCTGGCGATCGGCCCGGCATTGCCCGAGGGCCGCAGGCGCATATCCACTTCGAACAACCGGCCTTCGCCGGTCATCGCCGTGATGGCGTTGATGAAGCGCTGGCACAGCCGGGTGAAATATAGATTGGGCGAAAGCGGCCGCGTGCCATCGGATTGTTCGGCCTTGGCGCCATGTTCATAAAGCAGGATCAGGTCGAGATCGGAATCCAGCGTCAATTGCCGGCTGCCGAGCCGCCCCATGCCCAGCAACGCAATCTTCTCGCCCGGCACATGGCCATGGGCCTGGGCGAATTCGGCATGCACATGGCGGAACAATTCCACCAGCACGGTATCGGCCACATGGCTGAGATGCTGGCCGGCGGTTTCGCCATCGAGATTGCCGCGCAACAGCCCGATGCCGATCTGCAGGCGTAATTCATTCGTCCAGCGCCGGGTCCAGTCCAGCACATCCTGGAAATCCCGTGCCGAACCAAGCTGGCGCGCCAGGCTGGCCTGCAGTCGCTCGGGTGCGTAATCGGGCGGGGTGCTGGCATATTCCAGCAGGCTGTCGAACAGTGCGGGATTGTCAGCCAGCGTATCCGCCAGATGCGGCGCGGCTGCCAGCAATTCGGCCATGATATCCAGCACCAGCGGATTGCTTTGCAGCAGCGAGAAAAGCTGCACGCCGGCCGGCAGGCGGGCCAGGAAGCGGTCGAAGAACTGGATCGCGGTATCCGGGCTGCCGGTGCGCGAAAAGGCTTCCAGCAGATTGGGCATGATGGCGGTAAGCTTTTCGCGCGCGCGCTCCGAGCGCATGGCGCGATAGCGGCCGAAATGCCAGCCCCGGATCATCGCCGCAATCTCGGGCGGCGCGGTAAAACCCAGCCGCGTGAGCGTGGCCAGCGTATCCGGATCGTCGTCGGCGCCGGTGAAGACCAGGCTGCCCTGGCTGCTGCCCAGATTGGGCGCTTCGGCAAACAACTGGTCGTAATCGGTTTTCACCCGGGTGAGGGTGGCCAGCAATTTCTTGCGGAAGGCATCGGCGCTCGGCTCGCCCAGGAAGGCGGCGATGGCGGCGATGCCGGCGGCATTATCGGGCAGGGTATGGGTCTGTTCGTCGTTCACCATCTGCAGGCGATGCTCCACCTTGCGCAGATAGATGTAATCCTCGGTCAACGCATCGCACACCGCCTGTTCCAGCCGCCCGGTGGCCACCAGCGCGTTCAGCGCGGCAATGGTGGCCGGGGCGCGCAGGCGGCTATCGCGCCCACCGGCGATCAATTGCTGGGTCTGGGCGAAGAATTCCACTTCGCGGATGCCGCCCCGGCCAAGCTTCAGGTTATGGCCTTCCACCGCGATCTCGGCATGGCCGCGATGGGCATGGATCTGCCGCTTGATCGAATGGATATCCTCGATGGCGGCGAAATCCAGGTTCTTGCGCCACACATAGGGCGTGAGGCGGGCCAGGAACCCAGTGCCGGCCTCGATATCGCCGGCGATCGGGCGGGCCTTGATCATCGCCGCGCGTTCCCAATTCTGGCCGAAGCTTTCGTAATAGGTTTCGGCTGCCGCCATCGACAACACAACCGGCGTGGAACCCGGATCGGGCCGCAGCCGCAGATCGGTGCGGAACACATAGCCATCGGCTGTACGTTCGCTCAGCAGCTTCACCAGGCCCTGGGTGAGGCGCACGAAACATTCCAGCGCGGATTTGCGGCCGGTGTAATGCACCACCTCCTGATCGAACAGCATGATCAGATCGATATCGCTGGAATAATTCAGTTCATGGGCGCCCAGTTTGCCCATGCCCAGCGCCACGAAGCCCGAGCCTTTGCAGGGCTCGTCCGGATGAGGTAACACGATTTCGCCGCGCCCGGTGGCTTCGCGCAGCAATGCGGCCATGGCAATATCGGTAGCGCGGCTGGCGAAGGCGCTTAAGGCGCCGGTCACGCGCTCCAGCGGCCAGAGTTCGGCGATATCGGCACAGGCGATGATCAGCGCGAAGCGGCGCTTGGCCTGCCGCAGCGGCTGCATCAGGTCTTCGGGTTGTTCGGCTGCCTTGGCGGCGGCGTTTAACGCGGCCTCGGCCTCGGCTATGGCGGCATCCGGCCCCTGCTGCAACAGCCGCAGCATCGCGGCGGGCTCGGCGCAGGCAAGCTGGGTGAGGTAGGGGCTGTTGCCAAACAGGGCGGGCAGCAGTTTTTGAGCGCCGGATTTCGCTGCTTCGGCCGTGAGTGATTTGGCCAGCTTGGCATCGGTCTGCCGCAATTCGGCCAGACTGTCCTGCCAATCCTCGTGGCCGCGAGCCAGCATCGCGGGATTGTGAGCGGGCGGCGCTTTGTCCCACAGCCCGGGCGCGGCGGCAGCTTTCGGGCGTCTGGCGGTTTTGGCAGCTTGGGAAACGGCGGATTTTGTTGAACGTTTTACAGGCACTTAACCCCTCCCGGCGGGGCCGCTTGCGATCCGGCGCCCCTCGTCTGGTCCGGCAAAGTCGGCTAGAATGGCGGATGGGTCAAGCCGGTGCTTTGAACGCTTTTCGCTTGGCATTCCGATCCGCCGGCTTTCGGGCGGCATCGGGGCCGGCTTTGCAGATTTGAGGAAGAACCACGGTGCTGCTTTGGAGTAGGCGTTTTCTCAGGCTGATGGCTAGCCTGCTGATCACCTTGGTGGTTCTGGCAGCCCTGTTGCTGTGGCGCCTGGCCAACGAGCCGATCTCGCTGAGTTTTCTGGCGCCCTATGTAGCCGAAAGCCTGGTGCTGTCCGATCTCGGCATGAATATGGAAGCCGAGGATGTGGTGCTGGCCTGGAGCGACACCGACCGCGCCTTGCGCCTGCGCGTGTTGAATGCCCGCGTGCGGCGCGATAATGCCGACCTCAACATCCGCGTGCCGGAACTGGACATCGCGCTGAGCGGCGCTTCGCTGCTGCGCGGTGTGCTGGCGCCGCGTTATATCCGCGTGGCCGGAGTGCAGGCGCGGCTGGTGCGCGAAGTGGATGGCCGCTTCCTGGTGGGCGGTGCCGAGCCTCAGGCCGATGGCCAGGCCGAAAGCGAAGCCCATAACCAGGGCCATAACCAGGCGGACGCAGCCGCCGCGCCGGCAACGGGCGATGCCTCTGCCTTGCTGTTTGCCGCCTTGTTCAATCAATTGTCGGGGCCCACCGATCTGTCCGATCCGCTGGGCCAGTTGGATGCGGTGAGTCTTGAGATCGATCGCCTTGTGATCATCGACCGCAAGCTTGGCCAGCGTTGGCTGGCGCCGCGCGCGGTGCTGAATCTCGAGCGCGGCGACAATGCGGTGAGCGCCGTATTCTCGGGCGATCTGGATTGGCGCGGCAAGCGCATGGCGCTGGATGTGAATGCCGAATACAGCGCGCTGCGGCGCACCACCATGGGGCAGGCGCGGTTCGAGGGCGTGGAGCCGGCAGACTTCGCCGACCTGGCGCCGATCCTGGCGCCGTTGAGTGCATTGCATATGCCGCTCTCCGGCCGGCTGGATTTCACCCTGGATGAACGCGGTTCGCTGGGCGATCTGCGTTTCGATCTGGCGGCGGGTGCGGGCCACATAGATCAGCGCGATCTGTTCATCGAGGTGCTGAGCCTGCAGGAAGCCAAGGCCAGCGGCCGGCTGGAAACCACCGCCGACGGCACCATCGAGGCGTTGCGCGTGGAAGCGCTGGAAGCGCATTTCGGCGACAAGCTGTCGCTGTCGATGAAAGGCTGGCTGCGCCAGCCGGCGCCGGGCCGTTTCGGTATCGAGGTGAAGGGCAAGTTCCTGGACCTGCCCACCGATGCATTGCGGCGCTATTGGCCGCGCGACATGGCCAAGAATGCCCGCGAATGGGTGACGGCACGGGTGCGCGACGGCTATGTGACCGAAGCGGATTTCGCCGCCGAGATCAGCCCCGACATGCTGGAAGGCAAGCGCCGCCTGCCGCGCGAGGCGCTGGTGCTGAATTTCGATTTCGCCGGTCTTTCCACCGATTATTTTCCGCCGCTTACCAAGCTGACCAATGGGCGCGGCAAGGCGCGGCTGGATGCCGATACTTTTTCGCTGACCATGGATAGCGCGAAGGTGGGCCCGTTGAATGCCAGCGGCGGCAAGCTGTTGATCACCGGCCTGCAGGATCGTGATCAATTCGCCGATATCACCATCACCGCCGATGGCCGCAATACCGATATGCTGGAATTGATCGACCGCAAGCCGCTGGGCTATCCCTCGCAGTTGGGCATCGTGCCAGCCAGCGTGGCCGGCGAGGGGCGGGTCACCACCAGCTTCCGTTTCCCGCTGGAAAACAATCTGAAGCTCGATGATGTGAAATTCACGTCCATCGGCGATCTCAGCAATGTGGCGCTGCCGGGTTTGTACGATCGCTTCAACCTCACCGATGGCCGGCTCAAGCTGAAAGTGGATGGCAAGGGCCTGGAAGCCGAAGGCGAGGCGACGCTGAACACCGTGCCCACCAGCCTGTTCTGGCGCCAGGAATTCGATGCCAAATTGCCGGTGACGGCGCGCTATCGCGTCAGCGGGCGGCCCGACGATGCCGGGCGCCGTGCGCTGGGTTTTGAACTGGCGCCCTATATCGGCGGGCCGCTGCAGGCCGATGCCGAGATCGAAGCCTTGCGGAACGGCGACACCGTGATCCATGCCAAGCTGGATCTGGCACCGGCCACGCTGAAGCTGGATGAATTGTATTATGCCAAACCGGCCGACAAGCCGGGCGCGGCGGATTTTACCGTGCGGCTGCGGGCCGGCCAGCCGATCGATTTCGAAAAGCTGCATCTGCGTGCGCCGGATTTCGATGCCCAGGGCCGTGCCAGCCTGGGCAACGACAACAGTTGGGAAATCACGCTGGCCTCGCTGGCCGTGAAGCAGGGCATGCTGAGCGGCCATGTGAAGCGTGCGGCCAATGGCGATATGGCCGTGGCCGCCGAAGGCAGTAGCTTCGATCTGGCACGGTTTCTGGAGGATGCCCAGTCCGATGCCGAACCTGGCAAGGCGGAAACGCCCAAACCGCGCCTCGATCTGCGCCTGCGCTTCGATCGCGCCAAGCTGGATGACAAGACGCTGCTCAGCAATTTTGCGCTCGATCTGAATAACGGCCCACTTTTCGTGGAGCGGCTGGATCTTTCAGGGGCCTTCCTGCCCGCCGATGGGCAGCCGGGCGGCGGCAGCATGGCGGTACAGATCGCGCCCAAGGATGGCGGGAAAGCCCAGGGCCGCGTGCTGCGGCTGCGCACCGACAATGCCGGAGCGGCCTTCCAGTTCCTGGGCATCGAGAATACCCATGGCGGCACCATGGAAGTAGATGGCAGCTATGCCGATGATCAACCCGGCCGGCCGCTCACCGGCACGCTCACCGCCCGCAATTTCAAGGCGGTGCGTGCGCCCTTCCTGGCCCGCCTGCTGGGCATCGGTTCGTTCACCGGCCTGGCCAACCTGCTATCGGGCGAAGGCATCCAGTTCGAAACCGCCAGCGTTCCGTTCCGCCAGGTGCATGGCGTGCTTACCATCCAGCCCAGCCGCATCCAGGGGCCGCAGCTTGGCATCACCCTGGAAGGCACGGTGGATCGGCCGCGCAATCATGTGAACGTGACCGGCACCGCCGTGCCGGCCTTTGTGCTGAATACCATTCTGGGGCGGATTCCGCTGCTGGGCGATTTGTTCGTGGGCGAGGGCATCATCGGTGTGAATTTCGCAGCCTCAGGGCCGCGCGAGGCTATCGATTTCACGGTGAACCCGCTTTCGGCCATCGCGCCGGGTTTTCTGCGCCGCATCTTCCAGGCGCCGACCCAGGCTCCGCAGGCACAAACTCCGGCACCGCAAAGCCCGGCCCCGCAAAGTCCAGGGCAGCAGAACCACACGCGGACAGAGCCGCCGGCCGCACAGCATCAGCCATAACCGAAAGTTTGGATCAGCTTGCCGGCGCGCCCTTGGCGGCAGCCATCGAGGCCTTCACGTATTTGTCGACATTGCTGGTGAGTTCATCCAGCTTGCCTTCAAAGAAGTGATCGGCGCCGGGCACCTTCTTGTAGTCGATCTTGATGCCCTTTTGCAGCGACAGGCGCTGGGCCAGCTTGGCGGTGTCATTCTCCGGCACGATCTTGTCGTCGGTGCCCTGGATGATCAGGCCGGAAGACGGGCAGGGCGCCAGAAAGCCGAAATCATACATGTTGGCCGGCGGCGCCACCGAGATGAAGCCATCGATTTCCGGCCGCCGCATCAGCAATTGCATGGAGATCCAGGCGCCGAACGAGAAGCCGGCGATCCACACCGCCGATGCATTGGCATTCACGCCCTGCAACCAATCCAGCGCCGATGCGGCATCCGACAATTCGCCAACGCCGTGATCGTAAACGCCCTGGCTGCGGCCCACCCCGCGGAAATTGAACCGCAGGACGGAAAAACCGCGCTTGGCGAACACATGGAACAGGTTGTAAACCACCTTGTTGTTCATCGTCCCGCCATATTGCGGGTGCGGATGCAGGATCAAGGCGATGGGCGCATTCACTTCGGAGCCATGCAGGTATTTACCCTCCAGGCGACCGTCCGGGCCGGGGAAAATCACATCAGGCATGGGCTATCATCTGTATTCACTGCCATAGATATCTCAAAATGAGGCGCCACTCGGAAATAAGCGATTGAACGCAGACAGGTTTTACCATATTTCGCCCGGCGAAATTCAAGCAAAAACGCCCGCTAGGGGATAACTCGTCATGGCTCGCGCCGCTTTGTATCTCGATCACAATGCCACCACGGCGATCCGTCCGGAGGCCCAGGCGGCCCTGCTGGAAAGCCTTGGGACACCGGCTAACCCTTCGTCGGTACACGGTTTCGGGCGTGCGGCCCGCGCTCGCATGCAGGCCGCCAGGGGCCAGGTGGCGGCCCTGGTTGGGGCAGAACCGGCAGAGGTGGTGTTCACATCCGGCGGCACCGAGGCAAACAACCTTGCGTTGCTACAGGTGCCCTCTGCAAGCGTTATTGTATCGGCCCTGGAGCACGACTCGGTGCTGGCCCCTGCGGCTGCGCTCGCCGAGTCTGGCCGTCCGGTCTTCACATGCCCGGCGCTGCCTGATGGCCGGATCGACCTGGCTGCCCTGGCGATACTGCTGGAACAGGCGCCGCGCCCGGCTTTGCTGGCGCTGATGGCGGCCAATAACGAAACCGGGGTGATCCAGCCCCTTGCCGAAGCCGTGGCGCTGGTGCGCGCGGTGGGCGGCATGGTGCTGGTGGATGCCGTGCAGGCCGCGGGCAAGATTCCGCTGGATTTCGCCCGCCTGGGGGTGGAGATGCTCAGCCTCTCGGCCCACAAGTTGGGAGGGCCCACGGGTGTAGGGGCGCTGATCCTGCGCGGCGACATGCCGTTGACCGGGCGGCAGAAGGGCGGCGGGCAGGAACTTGGCCGCCGCGCCGGCACGGAAAACCTGCCTGGCATCGTGGCTTTCGGCGCCGCCGCCAACGCGGCCCGGTTTGATCTTGCCGCTTACGCGGCCGGGCTTGATCTTACCGCTTATGGCGCGGTTGCCGAAATCCGCGACCGGCTGGAAAGCCTGATCCTGGCCGAAGCGCCCGATACGCCGATTTATGGCAAAAGCGCGCCCCGCCTGCCCAATACATCCTGCATCGGCATGCCCGGTGTTGAAGCCGAGTTGCAGGTGATGGCATTCGATCTGGAAGGTATCGCGGTTTCGGCCGGCTCGGCCTGTTCGTCGGGCAAGATGAAACCCAGCCATGTGCTGGTGGCGATGGGCCTGGATGAGGCTGCCGCGCGCCAGGCGATCCGCATCTCGTTCGGCCGCGACAGCAAGCCCGAGGATGCCGAACGCGCGGCGGCAGCCTGGCTCAAACTCTGGCGGCGCAAGCATCCGCGCACTATATGAGACATCCCAGACCAGGAGCGCCCCAGTATGCCCAGCATGACCTTCATCCTCGCCGATGGTAGCCGCAAGACCGTGGATGCGCCGGCGGGGCTGAGCGTGTTGGAAATCGCTCATAAGCATGGCGTGGATATCGAAGGCGCCTGCGAGGGTTCGCTGGCTTGTTCCACCTGCCATGTGGTGATCGACCCGGCCTGGTATGGCAAACTGCCGGCGGCCAAGGCCGACGAGGAAGACATGCTGGATCTTGCCTTCGGCCTCACCAAGACATCGCGGCTGGGCTGTCAATTGCTGATGACGGAAGCGCTGGATGGCCTCACCGTCAGCCTGCCCAGCGGCACCCGCAACATGATGGGCTGATTTTACTCAGGCGTCTGCTGCCAGCCGCCGCCCAATGCCTTGTAGAGATCGACCAGCGCCGTGTAGCGCGCAAGCTGGGCCTGCACCAGCGTGTCGTTGGCCTGGAACACCGCGCGTTGTGAATCCAACAGATTGATGAAGGGCACGGTGCCGGCGCGGAAACGGGCATCCACGATGCGATAGGCATCCTGCGCCTGGTCGTAGGCCTCGGTGGCGAAGCTCGCGCGCTGGGTGGCATTGTTGTTGGCATTCAGCGCGTCTTCCACATCGCCAAACGCGGTAACGGCGGTTTTGGCATAAGTCTCTGCCAATTCGCGCAGGCGGGCGCGGCTCAAATCCTCCTGGGCTTCCAGGCGTCCGCCCTGGAAGATCGGCGCCAGGATCGAGCTGGCCAGCGAATACAGCGCGCTTTGCGGATCCAGCAGATTGCGCAATTCATTGCTCTGCAGGCTGCCGCTGGCGGTGAGGCTCAATGTGGGCAGGCGTGCCGCCTTGGCAACGGCAAGGTCGCGGTTGGCGGCATAAAGCGAGGCTTCGGCCTGGCGCAGATCGGGGCGGCGTTCCAGCAGGCCCGAGGGCAGGCCGGCGCGCACCGGCGGCAGCGCCAGATCGTTCAGGCTTTGGGTCTGCACACGGAAACCCTGCGGCGGCCGGCCCAGCAGCAAGGCGATGGCGGTGAGGGTTTCGTATTCGCTCTGGCGCAGGGCGGGCAGAGTGGCGCGCTGGCTGGCCACGCTGTTGCGCTGTTGCGCCACTTCCAGATCGGAAGCCACGCCAAGCTGCTGCTGGCGCTGCAACACGGTGAGCACATCCTCGGCGTTGCGCAGGGTGTCTTCCGCCAACCGGATGCGGTCGCGCAACGACAGCAACTGGAAGAAGGATGCGGCCAGGTTGGCATGCAGGGTGAGGCGCACCGTTTCGCGGTCGTAGCGGCTGGCCGAAAGCCGCGCGGCGGCGGCTTCGCTGCCGGCGCGGTTGCCGCCGAACAGATCCACCTGATAGCCGGCGGTGAGGCCAGTGCTGAAACTGTTGCGCGTGCTGCGTTCGGGAACGCGGGTAGAGACGGAGCCGCTGGTGCTGCTTGCGGGCGGCGACCAGTTGCGCGCGGCGTTGCCGCTGGCGCTCAATGTGGGCAGCAAGGCAGCGCCGGCTACGCGCAGCGAGGCTTCGGCCTGTTCGATCCGTGCCACGGCGGCGGCCAGGTCGTGATTGCCGGCTTCCGCCTGCAGCATCAGCATGGCCAGTTCCTGGCTGCCGAACCCGCGCCACCAATCGGGATCGGGCCAGGCCTCGCTGACCGTATCCGCACTGGTTACCGCATTGCCGGCATTGTTGGTTGCGGCCCTGCCGGCCTCGGCTGAGCGGATTTCCCAGGCAGCCGGCAGGCTCAGGCTGGGCAGCGTGAAACGCTCGCTTACATCGCAGGCGGCCAGGCCGAACAGCAAGGGCAGGGCAAGAAGCGGACGATACTGGGCGGATGTGTACATGACCGGACTCATTCGGACGCGAGGGCAACGACGGGATCGAGGCTGGCGGCCTTGCGCGCGGGCAGATAGCCGAACAGCAATCCGGTGCCGAAGGCGCAGCCAAACGCCAGCAGCACAGGCTCGGGGTTATAGGCCACCGGTTTGCCGAAGGCGGCGAAGGCGGCCGTGGCGCCCAGGCCGATCAGCACGCCGAGCGCGCCGCCCAGGATGCAGATCACCAAGGCCTCGGTATTGAATTGCAGCAGGATATCCAGCTTGCGCGCGCCTGTGGCCATGCGCACGCCGATCTCGCGGGTGCGTTCGGTCACGCTTACCAGCATGATGTTCATCACGCCGATACCGCCCACCAGCAGCGAGATGATGGCAATCGAACCCAGCAGCAAGGTGAGGGTATCCTGGGTGGCCATGGCGGTTTCCAGGATCGCCGCCATGTTGCGGATCTGGAAATCCTCGGCGCGGTGGCGCTGGATCAAGGTCTGGCGGATGGTTTCCTGGGTTTCGTCGATGCGGCTCACATCATCCACCTGTACGGTGATGCTGCGCACATAGCGCTGGCCGAACAATCGCAGCATGCCGGTGGATAGCGGCACCACGATCACGTCATCCTGGTCGTTACCGAAGCCGGAAGCGCCTTTCGGTTCCAGCACGCCGATCACCTGGAAGGGAATGTTGTTGAGCAGGATGAACTCGCCCAGCGGATCGGTGTCGCTGTTGAACAAGGCTTTCACAACCGTTTGCCCCAGCACCGCCACCGGGGCATAGCTGCGCACCTCCTCTTCGCTGAAGAACACGCCTTCCGTCAGGGCCCAGTTGCGCGCCTGGGTGAAGGCGGCGCCTGCCGCATTGGCCTGGCTGAGATAATCGTTGTTACGATAGCGGGCGGTTACCG